>JAFYHG010000008.1 GCA_017539265.1 Alphaproteobacteria bacterium
AAAGATCTTCCCGTCGCCGAAACTGGTATATCTGCCGCTCTTCGCGCCACAGAATCGACAAAAACCGGGGATCCAAAAGGCATCTCTGCCCAATTAAAATCCACTGCCAACGGGGCACAAAATCAACAACAATCCACACAAAATACTTCGTTTTTCAAACGCTTGCGTGATTGGTTCTTACCGCAAAAATAAGGAGACAACAAAATGGCAAAAAGTGTATTCGAACAAATTAAAAAACAAAACGGTGAACGGTTTGCCAAGGCTATCCGTGGCTATGATAACGGCATTTTCGATATCCCCGGTATTGTGGATATCGTCAAATATGCGGGATCCGAGGCCGAACCCATCATGGACTATTTGGAATCCCTTAAGGAAGTTCATATCGAAGAAACCGGCGCCTATGAAGATCCTATTACGCTTTTGGATAAAGCAGGTTATGATGCCTATTACGTTACAAATCTGGAAGAACAAAACGCGATTCAAAAATACTATGCCAAAGGGGAGGAACTTTGCACTTTCCGTGACCCGCATCGATTTGAAAAATATCATATCGTGAACGCGGTGCGTAAAGATGTTGATCAAATTCGGCGTGAAGATTTTGAAGGTCATGAACAACGCGAAGACAAATACGGCACCAGTGTCCTTTCCATACAAATTTTAAAAGAGGGTGGTTTTATTTCCATTAAGAACCGCTATAACCACACTGTCGACAATCCCGACAATACTCTCGGAAGTAACCCCGATCGGATTATTTTGGGACTATCTAATGCCTTGCGACACCATTTTGGTACGGATTTTTCCGCCCAGAAAGCAACCCTACCCAATGGTTATACCTTTATTAACGGGCAGATTATTCGCTATAATTATGAGCAAAATAACATCTATTTCGGGTCTAATTTTTACATCAAAGACGGTGAAGTTCATCACCTAAAAGACCATGAAATCATGATGGATTCGTATATTTTTGATATGCGGACCAAAACGCTTTCCTATCCCGATCAGGAAAATGACAGCGAAGCCGATACCGCCTTTAAAGAGGCCTTTTTAAAGGAGATTGAAGGGCATAAGGTTATCCTTAAAAAAGATAAAGACGGCCAACACCTGTTCATTCGTAAAGAGGGCGAAAAAGATCCCGCGAAAGATGTGGAAATTTTAACGGTTAAGGATGGTGCCATTACCGCCCTGAATTTACCGACGACAACGCGAATCGGCGACTTCTTTCTAATGAATAATCGAGAATTAAAATCATTTTCGGCCCCAAATTTGAAAAAGGTTGGAACTCATTTCTTATCAAGTAACGATCGTTTGGATACATTGGATATCCCGCTGTTAGAGGAAGTCAAAGATGATTTCCTTCGTACCAACCGTAATTTACGCTCTTTAAATCTGCCCAATTTAAAAACAGTGGGAGATAATTTTCTAACTTTAAATTATCATTTAACTGAATTTTCCGCCCCACAATTAGTCCATGTCGGCAATGCCTTCTTGGAATGTAATAAGGATATAAAAACACTATCTTTGCCGGAATTATTAGAAGTGGGATACGGCTTTTTGGGAAACAATGAAGTTTTAGAAAAATTGGAAGCCCCAAAATTAAGGGCAGCCCACAGCGATTTCTTACGAGAAAACCACGGGCTTCGTGTTTTAGATTTACCCGCCGTAGAAATCATCGGGAATTCTGCTTTAGAGGCAAATACCGACCTGCACACATTAAATGTGCCCAATCTGAAACACTTGGGGGCATGGTCTCTCAGCTCAAATTTAGGCCTCCGGTCCGTGGAATTTCCCGCGCTTGAAGAGGTTCAAGAACGCATTTTATCCGATAATCGAAAGCTGGAATCTTTTTCTGCCCCTAAGGCCAAATCCGTTGCGGATAGTGTTTTAACCCGCTGTGGAAGCTTAAGGGAACTTAATCTGCCGATGGTTGAAGATATCGGAGAAAGGTGTTTCATGGAAACGTTAGGTGTTCCCCGTGTGAACCTGCCGATGGTTAGAAGCATTGGTGATGAGTTTATGTCGCATTCCTTTTTTACGGTGTCTTTTTCGGCCCCTTGTTTGGAATCGCTCGGAAAATCGGCCTTTTACCCGAATGAAGAACTGGAAACATTTTATGCTCCTTTACTGTTGGAAAGGCCCAGGGGTTTATTCCCGACACATCCCAATGGGGATACCCTGTGGAATAATCGGGAAAAATTGCCGCCCCCTGAAGAACAAGTGGCAGAGGCCCCAAAAAGGGATGGTATGTCCGCCGCCCTTCGCACCGCAGAGGCAGAAAAGCAAGCGCCCGCTGATACGCCGGCCGCTCCGCCCGAACCGGCCAAAGGGATGTCTGCCCAACTGGAACCCGGCGCCAACATGGGCCAAGGAGCAGCGCCCGCCGAACAACCCGAACAAAATACCTCATTTTTCAAACGGTTGCGCGATTGGCTTTTACCGCACCAATAAGGAGATTTAGAAATGGCAAAGAGTGTCTTTGAACAAATAAAAAAACAAAACGGAGAACGCTTTGCCAAGGCCATCCGCAGCTATGATAACGGTATTTTTGATGTCCCTGGCATTGTAGATATCGTCAAATATGCCGGGAATGATGCCGAACGCATCATGGCGTATTTGGAATCTTTAAAACAGATCAGTATTGAAGAAACCGGTGTTTATCAAGATCCCCTTACCCTTTTGGATAAAGCGGGGTATGATGCCTATTATGTGGCAAACTTGGAAGAACAAAACAGGATAGCACGTTATTTCGCTTCTGCCGCGGATTTAGAAAACTGGCGTATCAATTCCCCCAGCGCTCAAGGCGAAGCCCTTTGCACTTTTCGTGACCCGCACCGGTTTGAAAATTACTATATCATTAATGCCGTCAAAAAGAATGTCGATCAAATCCGCCGCGAGGATTTTAAAGGTAAAGAACGTCGTGAAGATGAGTACGGCACCAGCGTCATTTCCATTCAAATTTTAAAAAAAGGGGGCTTTATTTCCATCAAAAACCGCTATAATCATACGGTTCCTAACCCCGATAATACTTTCAACAGCAACCCCGACAACATTATACGTGGTCTATCCAGTTCTCTGCGTCATCATTTTAATACGGATTTTTCCGCGCAAAAGGCCACATTACCCGACGGTTATATTCTTGCCGGCGGGCAAATCGTTCGCTATAATTATGAGCAAGAAAATATCTATTTCGGCCCAAATTTTTATGTAAAGGATGGCGTTATTCATCGTTTAAAAGACCATGAAATTATGATCAATTCCTATGTTTTTGATATGCGAACCAAAACGCTTTCCTACCCCGGCGCCGGCTCTTCCGGCAGAAAGACCGAGGAAGATACGGAATTTAAAAGAGTCTTTTTAAAGGAGATTGAAGGCCACAAAGTCATCCTTAAAAAAGATAAGGATACGCAACATCTGTTTATCCGTAAAGAGGGCGAAAAGGATCCCGCCAAAGACATTGAAATCCTAACGCTTAAGGATGGTGCCATCACCGCCCTGAATTTGCCGACAACCACAGAAATCGGTGATGATTTTTTACAAAATAATAATGCAAGACGGCTAAGATCTTTTTCCGCCCCGCGTTTGGAAAGTATGGGTATAGGTTGCATCAATGCGACATACACTTTAACCTCAATAAATCTGCCCAATTTAAAACGTCTGGGAAATGGTTGTTTCATTTCTTTATCTAATTTAAAATCATTGGATTTACCTGCCTTAACCAAGATGGGTTTCAAATGTTTTCACTATGTTCCCGAATTAAGAAAAGTGAATTTACCGGCCCTAACCAGTATGGATTGGGGATGTTTTGAAAGTACAGATAATTTAGAATCAGTGTATTTGCCCTCTTTAATTCAAATGGGGGAAGACTGCCTCCATGGTGAAGATTTGAGAACAGTCAATTTACCGGCCCTAATATCTATGGGGCCGGATTGCATCAGCGGCCCGAGGCTGGAATCAGTTATCCTCCCAAAAGTATCTGAAATGGGTGATATTTGCCTATCCTATTCAGAGTCTTTAGAAACATTTTATGCCCCTTGTTTAAAAAAGCAGCCACCGCATTTTGCCCCTTTCATGCCCCCTTTGAAACGAATGATTATATGGATGAAACGTAAACAACTGCCCAAGGATCTTCCCGTCGCCGAAGCGGGTATTTCCGCCGCCCTGCGCACCGTGGAATCGGAAAAATCAACAGATCCAAAGGGCATTTCCGCACAATTAACACCATCCGCCAACGGGCCACAAAATCAACAGCAACCCAAGCAAAGAACTTCGTTCTTTAAGCGCCTGCGTGATTGGTTTTTACCGCAAAAATAAGGAGATTTTAAAATGGCTGAAAAAAGTGTATTCGAGCAAATCAAAAAACAAAACGGCGAACGGTTCGCCAAGGCCATTCGCGGTTATGATAATGGTATTTTTGATATTCCCGGTATCGTGGATATCGTCAAATACGCCGGCCACGAGGCCGAACCTATTATGGAATACTTGGAATCCCTGTAAGAAATCCATATTGAAGAAACGGGCGCCTATCAAGACCCCTTAACCCTTCTTGATGCCGCCGGATACGACGCTTATTACGTCACAAATTTGGAAGAACAGAACAGAATAGAGCGCTATTATGCCTCTGCCGCAGAATTAGAAAAATTAGGTATTGCTTCCCCCGGTGTCCATGGGGAGGCTCTCTGCACATTCCGTGATCCGGACCGCTTTAAGAAATATCATATCATCAACGCGGTGCGTAAGGATGTCGATCAAATTCGCCGTGAAGACTTTAAGGGACGTGAGCAACGTGAAGATGAATACGGCACCAGTGTTCTTTCCATTCAAGTTCTAAAAGAGGGGGGGTTCATTTCAATTAAAAACCGCTATAATCACACTGTGGATAACCCCGATAATACCTTAAACAGTAATCCCGATCGGATTATCCTGGGACTTTCCAATTCTATCCGGCATCATTTTGGAACGGATTTCTCCGCGCAAAAGGCAATATTACCGGAAGGTTATACCTTTATTAACGGGCAAATTATCCGCTATAATATCGAACAAGAAAACATCTATTTTGGTTCTAATTTTTATGTAAAAGATGGCGAAATTCACCATCTCAAAGACCATGAAATTATGATGGATTCATATATTTTTGATATGCGGACCAAAAAACTTTTCTCCCCCTCTTTAGCTACTCTTTGGAAACCCGAGTGGGGTCCCGTTCCCGAGTCCGAAGAACCTTTTATAAAAGAAATGGAAGGCCACAAAGTTATCCTTAAAAAAGACAAAGAAGGGCAACACATCTTCATTCGTAAAGAGGGCGAAAAAGACCCCTCTAAAGATGTGGAAATCATAACGGTAAAAGATGGTACCATCATTGCCATGAACCTCCCTACCACGACGAAAATTGGGGATGGTTTCCTAATGGAAAACCGAAAATTAAAATCATTTACGGCCCCACATTTAGTCAAGGTTGGTAATAGTTTTCTAACCAGTAATACGGACGTCCAAAACCTTGATTTATCTTCTTTGGAATATGCAGACTTTGGTTTTTTAACGTGGAATAAAAGGCTAACCACCCTCAATCTGCCACAGGTTAGGCATATCGGTGATCTTTCCTTAATTGGTAATGAAATTCTATCAGAACTTCATGCCCCAAAACTGGAACAAGTCGGGGATGGCTTTTTAGAAAATAACCACGGGTTAAAAACACTTTCTTTACCCAGTTTAGTCAAAGCGGGTGCTGATTTCTTATCATGCAACACTGGTTTAATCTCTTTTTCCGCCCCAAATTTAGAAAAAATGGATGAATCCGCCCTTGCTGCCAATACTGCATTAAAAACATTTTATGCGCCGCGATTAAGTGACCCCGCGCCGTTTTGTCTCCTTTCACAACACCCCGATATGATTACTTTGTGGAATAGGCGCACCTTCCCCCCTGAAACAGCGGGTATTTCCGCCCAATTAAAACCCGCCGCCAACATGGGCCAAGGGGTGATGCCCGCCGAAAAATCGGTCGAACCGTCGGATAGGCAAGATGCCTCAACCCTAAAACGCCTGCGTGATTGGTTCTTACCGCAAAAATAAGGAGATTTAGAAATGACCAAAAGTGTCTTTGAGCAGATTAAAAAACAAAATGGAGAACGGTTTGCCAAGACCATCCGCAGCTATGATAACGGCATTTTCGATATCCCCGGTATTGTGGATATTGTCAAATATGCCGGACATGATGCCGAACCCATTATGGAGTATTTGGAATCTCTAAAAAAGGTTCACATTGAAGAAACAGGTGTGTATCAAGACCCCATTACACTTTTGGACAAAGCAGGGTATGATGCCTATTACGTGACGAATTTGGAAGAGCAAAACGCGATTCAAAAATACTTTGCCCCAGGGGAAGAACTTTGCACTTTCCGTGATCCGCACCGATTTGAAAAATATCATATCGTGAACGCGGTCCGCAAAGATGTTGATCAAATCCGCCGTGAAGATTTCCGGGGCAAAGAACAACGCGAGGATAAATATGGCACCAGCGTTCTTTCCATTCAAATATTAAAAGAAGGTGGCTTTATTTCCATTAAAAACCGATATAATCACACGGTGGAAAATCCAGATAACACTTTGGGTAGCAATCCTGACCGAATTATTCCAGGGCTTTCTAACGCTCTGCGACATCATTTTCGAACCGACTTTTCCACACAAAAAGCCACTTTACCCGATGATGATTATACCCTGATAAACGGGCAAATTATTCGCTATAATTATGAGCGGGACAACATCTATTTCGGTTCTAATTTCTATATAAAGGATGGCGAAATTCACCGTCTTAAAGACCATGAAATCATGTTGGATTCGTATATTTTTGATATGCGCACCAAAACACTTTCCTACCCTGGATTACCCGGTTCGGCACATGGGGAAGACACCGCCTTTAAGGACGTCTTTTTAAAAGAGATTGAAGGCCATAAGGTTATCCTTAAAAAAGATAAAGACGGTCAACACCTATTCATTCGTAAAGAAGGCGAAAAAGATCCCTCCAAAGATACCGAAATTTTAACCGTTAAAGATGGGGCTATTACTGCCCTAAATCTCCCCACCACAACCGAAATCGGCTCTTATTTTTTATGTGCAAATGAAAAATTAGCGTCATTTACGGCCCCCTGTCTTAAACGAGTCGATTACGCATTTTTATCATGTAATACAGGCCTTCTAAGTCTTGATTTACCCTCTTTGGAAATGATGGACGACAATTGTTTAAGCCGGAATCGAAAAATGACAACCCTCAGATTACCTAAGGTTAAAAGTATCGCTAATTCTACTTTGGGGTTATGTAATGATTTATCGGAATTCTATGCCCCAGAATTAGAAAAGATGGGAAATGGTGTTTTAGAAAATAACATCGGGTTAAAAACACTTTCTTTACCTAATTTGAAGCACATGGGATATGATTGTTTATCCACTAATTGCAGTCTAACCACATTTTTGGCACCCAAGTTAGAATTTATGGGGAAAGGTGTCCTTTGTATAAATAAAGAACTGAAAGCACTTTATGTTCCTTTATTAAAGGACTTGCCTGCTTTTTTCCTATCAAATCACCCCGACAAAGAGAAACTGTGGGCGGGGCGAACACAACCGCCACAACGGGAAGGCATTTCCGCCACCTTGCGCACGGCCGATGCGAAAAAAGCGCAAGAATCCTCCCCATACGATCATGTAGATGGAGACTTCTTTAATTATTTATTAATCAAAATGAATGGGGGCAACGGCCCCAAATAGCCCCTAGGCGACCCCTTGGCCCAACAGGTCATGAATGTGGATTGTCCCAACGGGATAACCATTTTCCACCACGAACAAGTTCGTGATTTTTCGCTCATTCATCAATTTAATGGCTTCCACACTCAAGGCCCCTTTTGTAATCGTAACAGGGTTTCGTGTCATCAAATCCTTTGCCGGTGTATGCAAGGTATCGCCCGAAAATTTCCGCCGCAAATCCCCATCCGTCAATATACCGGTTAAAAGTCCTTTTTCATCCACAAATCCTACACACCCGAGGCGTTTGCGCGACATTTCCAAAACGGCTTCCTGCATTTCCACATTTTCGTTCAAAACCGGCATTTCTGCACCCACATGCATCAAGTCCCCCACATGTTTTAGGATAGCCCCCAATTTACCGCCCGGATGCCGGATATTAAAGTCTTCTTTGGTAAAGCCCCGCCGTTCGATTAAGCAAGTTGTCAAAACATCCCCTAACACCAATGTTGCCGTTGAAGAGCTTGTCGGCGCTAACCCCAGCGGGCAAGCCTCCCCCGTATTCGGGAGAGGTAGCACCACCATAGCCGCCTTCCCCAGCGAACTGTTCGGATTTTTTGTCATTGCAATCAGGGGTATGTCAAATCTCTTACAATAATAGACAATATCCACCAATTCCTTTGATTCCCCGCTGTTGGAAATGGCAATCACGACATCATTTTGGGTAATCATTCCCAAATCACCATGGCTGGCTTCTGCCGGATGCACAAAAAACGCCGGCGTTCCCGTTGAGGCCAAAGAGGCCACAATTTTCTTACCGATGTGACCGGATTTGCCCATACCTGTCACAATCACGCGCCCCGTCGCCTTTTGAAGTAAATCCAAACTCTGCGTCAGACTTTCATTTAACGTATCTCTTAAAATCTTCAATGCCTCTATTTCGGCATTGATGGTTTGAACGGCTGTTTTTTGGTCGGCTTCAAAACTGGACATGATATTTTCTCCTTTTCGTCATTTTTAACCGGTGTTTTCTGGGGTAATTTTTACACATTAATTCCCCAAAATGCAAGATTTTTCTTGTAAGTTCCCCCAAAAAGTATATAATGATTCTAAAGATATTTTGATTTCAGGGGGATAACGTGTTTCAATTTACCCGATTGCTGTCGCCCAAAGGCCGTGAAATTGTCTACGATTTAAAAGAATCAATTCGGTAGATGATTCAAAGAATAATTTATTTTCGTTTCAGATATCCGATAACCGCCGTTACCGCCGCGGGGGTCATCCCCACCATTCGCATCATAGCCCCAATATTCGCCGGCCGTGTTTCATTTAGACGCTCCATAATTTCATTCGACAATCCCCCAATTTTCCGAAAATCCGTATCAAAGGGAATTTTTAAGGCTTCATCTTTTCTAAACGAGTCAATATCCGATTGTTGCCGCGCCAAATATCCGCTATATCGCCCCTCAATTTCCAACTGCTCTGCCACATCGGGAGTAATCGTTCCAAATTCCGGAAAAGCCTTTACTATGGTTTCCCAATCCACATCCTGATATGCCAACAGGTCAAAGGGACTGCGTTTCACACCATCCGCATTCACGACAAATCCCTTCTCACGTAATTCCTTGGATGTATATGTTTTGGCTTTAATTTGCGCGCGTGTCCATTCAAGGGCTTCTTTTTTGGCTTTAAATGCCTTTGCTCTTTCTGCCCCGACACAACCGATATCAATGCCTTTTTGTGTCAGGCGTAAATCCGCATTATCCGCACGCATCGTCAAGCGATATTCTGCCCGCGACGTAAATAAACGATAAGGTTCATCCACCCCAAAAGTCGTAATATCATCAATCATCACGCCGATATAACTGTCCGCCCGATCCAGAATAAATTCTTTTCCGGTTTTTCCGGCTTTTAAGGCCGCATTTATACCGGCCATCAAGCCCTGCCCCGCGGCTTCTTCATATCCCGTTGTACCGTTAATTTGCCCCGCCAAGAACAGTCCCGGCACTTTTTTCGTCTCCAAAGTCGGCTTTAACTCCCGTGGATCAACATAGTCATATTCAATCGCATACGCATACCTTAAAATTTTCGCATGCTCTAGCCCCGGAATGGAATGGATAAAGGCCTCTTGCACATCTTTGGGGACACTTGTGGAAATACCGTTGGGATAGATACTGTTTCCGGTTCGTGATTCGGGCTCTAAAAACACGTGATGGCTATCCCGCCCCGCAAACCGGATCAACTTTGTTTCAATACTCGGGCAATAGCGCGGCCCCGTGGACGTAATTTGCCCATCAAACAAAGGCGCCCGATCCAAATTATCCAAAATAATCTTATGCGTTTCGGGTGTCGTATGCGTAATATAGCACGGCATTTGATCCGGCTTAAAATCCTTTGTTAAAAATGAAAAAGCTTTGGGCGGATTATCCCCGTCCTGGCGCACACATTTCGACCAATCAATAGTATCTTTATCAAGCCTTGCGGGCGTTCCGGTCTTCAAACGCCCCATCTTCAGCCCCAGTTTTTTAAGGGCCGGTGTCAGGCTCAAACTCGGCTCTTCCCCCCACCGACCGCCGGCCGTTTGCTCTGCCCCGACGTGCAGGACTCCGTTTAAAAAAGTTCCCGTTGTTAAAATAACCGCCGCCGCATAAATCTGCCCGCCGCCGGCCACAACACCCACAACCTGATTATCTTCAACAATTAGGTCATCCCCTGATGCTTCTATAATCGAAAGGTTCGGATAGGCAAGCAAAATTTCCTGCATTCTTTGGCGATACAGGGGCTTATCTGCCTGAGCCCGCGGTCCCTGGACCGCAGGACCTTTACTGGCGTTCAACATTCGAAATTGAATACCTGTTTCGTCAATCACACGCCCCATCAGGCCGTCCAATGCATCCACTTCACGCACCACCGTTCCCTTGGCCAGGCCCCCGATAGCGGGATTACAGGACATATCCGCAATGGTATTGATATGCAACGTCACCAGGGCCGTCTGGGCCCCCATACGCGCTGCGGCCGCCGCGGCCTCACAGCCCGCATGTCCTCCGCCCACAACAATGACATCATAATTTTGAACCATCTGGCTATCCTTTAAAATTAGCGCTTATTATACACAATTTTCTCTAAAAAATCAAGAACTATTCCATCGGGATCAATGTCGTATTGGGGATCCATAAATCTCGATAGGTTGGTGCAAATAAATTATAATCAAACCCATCCGGATATTTTAAATAATAGGAAATAATCTTAAATAGTCCCGAATGTGTAATAATCAATGTATCGGGTTCTTTCGGAGTATCCCGCATAAAGGCGGCCACACGTTCATATGCTTCTTTTAATCCCTCGGCTTTTAGTTTTCGGGGTTCTTCCCCCAATGCCTGCCAAACCGCCGGTGTCAAGTTGCTTAAGGCTTGCCCCTCCAAATCACCCAAATCAAATTCGCATAGCCTCTCATCCGTTTCAATCGGCAATCCGATATTTTGGTTTAGGATTTCCGCCGTTTGCTGTGCCCGTTTCAGGGGGGAAGAAATAATTCGGCTCCATTTCTTTTTCCCGATTTCCGTGGCGGCCGATTTAGCCTCAAAAATCCCCGTTTCATTTAAGGAAATATCGGTAATTCCCTGAATTTTTTTCTGCAAATTCCAATCTGTCTGTCCGTGCCGAATAAAGTAAAGCATTTTATTTCCCGATACAAAAATCCCGAAAGATAACGTCCAATAAATCTTCGGCCTCTATTCGCCCCGTAATACGCCCCAGTGCCCGCGCGGCCAAGCGTAATCCTCGGCCTTTAACTCCAATTCCCGCACCCCCAGGGCATGATTTAAATTTCGCACACATTCCTTTAGGGCCACCCGATATCTCTCCCGCGTAATCAGGCCTTTTGTCCCTGCAAAATCGCGCTCTATAATAGCCTTAATATGCGCCCACAATTCCGAAATTCCCGCACCCGTCTTGGCGCTTACCGATAAATCCCCGCAGGCACCCGTTAAGTCGGCTTTATTCCAAACGGTTAACACAGTTTTGTTTTTTAATGCTTCCGGTAACTGATCCCCCTTGGGGGCTTTTTGACTATCCTGAATAAATAGGATTAAATCCGCCTCGGCCGCCTTTTTAACCGCCCGCTTAATTCCCTCGGATTCAATTTCTTCCACACTTTCCCTCAGGCCCGCCGTATCGGCCAAAATAACGGGAAAACCGTCCACATCCAAATGTGCTTCCACCACATCCCGCGTTGTGCCGGCCGTTTGAGATACAATTGCCACTTCCTTTTGCGTCAATGCGTTAATTAGACTGCTTTTCCCGACATTCGGCGCCCCGATTAAAGCAATTTGAAATCCTTCCCGCAATCTTTCACCGGCGCGATTATCGTCCAGATGCGCCTGTATTTTTTGAATTAAGGCCCCGATATCCGTATCAATGCCCGCCAATCTTTCCGGCGGAATTTCTTCTTCGGGGAAGTCAATAAAGGCCTCCAGATACGCCATATGATGTGTTAAATCCTGCCGCCATCCGTCATAAAGCCGGCCCAAATTTCCCTGCATTTGTAAAAGCGCTTGCCCGCGTTGGCGTTCCGTTTCCGCGTTAATCAGATCCAATAATCCTTCCGCTTCCGTCAGGTCCATTTTCCCGTTAATAACCGCACGCCTTGAAAATTCGCCTCGCTCGGCCGGCCGACAACCGGCTTGACAGCCCAATACTTCTAGCACAGAAGCAATTACCGCGCGCCCGCCGTGGATTTGAAATTCGGCCACATCTTCGCCCGTAAAACTGTTCGGTGCCGGAAAATAGAGGACTAAAGCCTGATCCAACACTTCTTCCCCTCGATAAAGCGGCCTAAAATAGGCATATCTGGCTTTAGGATTTTCCAAATGCGCAATGGCTTTTAATACATCTAAAACCCGATTTCCCGATACGCGAATAACGGCAACGCCCCCCTTCCCAAGGCCGCTGGATAAAGCATAAATCGTATCCGCCAAATTATACTCTTCCATTTCTTAAATCCCTTTTAAAACCTTTACAAATTCAGCTCGCAACAAATCCAAGTTCATTTTTTTATCGGCACTTGTCACCAAAACATCGGGATAACAGGCCACATGCTTTGCCCCCAATGTTTGCACAATCTTTAACATTTTTTGTGCTTCAACGGGGGATACTTTATCCGCTTTTGTTAAGATAATTTGATAACTGACCGCCGCTTTATCCAGCATTTTCATAATGTTTTCATCAACCGTTTTTATGCCGTGGCGAATATCAATCAATAAAAATACGCGCCGCAGTTGCTGCCGCCCCCGTAAATAATCATGGATTAAGCGTGTCCAAACCTGCACTTTATCTTCCGGCGCTTTGGCAAACCCATACCCCGGCAAATCCACAATAAAAAAGCGCCCTTTTTGTTCAAAAAAATTCACTTCTTGCGTCCGCCCCGGCGTATTGGAAGCCCGCGCCAATTTCGGACACCCCGTCACCGCGTTAATCAGGCTGCTCTTCCCGACATTAGACCGCCCCGCGAAAGCAAATTCCGGCAACCGTTTTTGCGGTAATTGATCTGCATCCACAACACCCAAAACAAATTCGGGCTTTTCCGAAAACAGATTCTGTCCCTCTTCCAACAGTTGCTTACCCGCTTCCATTTACGCCCCAACTTTTTTCATGATATATTTTTGTTGGGCGATGGACAAAATATTACTCCATGTCCAGTAAATCACAAGACCCGATGCAAAATTCCCCAACATAAAGGTAAAAATAATCGGCATCATATTCATCATTAATTTTTGATCTTTATTGGTCGCCGCCGACGGGCTCAAGCGTTGCTGAATTACCATGGTCAATCCCATAATCAATGGCCATACCCCAATATTTAGGAATGATGGTATCGGCCACGGCAAATACCCAAACGCCGTAAAAACAGACGACGGATCCGGTTGTGATAAATCGGTAATCCATCCAAAGAACGGAGCCTGCCGCATTAAAATAGAAACCGACAATACTTTATACAAGGCAAAAAACACCGGAATCTGTATCAACATCGGCAAACATCCCGACGCCGGCGTTACTTTTTCCCGTTTATACAAGTTCATCATTTCAATCTGTAATTGCTGTTTATTATCCTTAAACCGTTCTTTAAGGGCTTCCATTTTCGGCTGCACTTTTTTCATCTTTGCCATACTTTCATATGATTTCGTTGCAATCGGCAACATGGCCAGCCGTATCAAAGTTGCAAAAACCAAAATCACAATTCCCATATTTCCGATCAGGTTATACAGCCATCCCAAGAAATACAAAAACGGCTTCGTCAGAAAATAATACCATCCGAAATCAATCGACAAATCAAAGCGTGGAATACCCTCTTCCTCATACGAATTGATTAACTTTAATTCCTTGGCACCCGCAAATAGTTTTGTTGTTCGGGTTAAACTCGCCCCCGCGGCAATATCGGCATCTGTTTTAAAGGATGATTGATAAAATTCCCCATCGCGTTCAAACCGCATTTGTGAAACGGCACTTTGATCCGGCACAAAAATCGCTTGCCAATATTTATCCGTTTGCCCGATCCATCCGCCTTTATTTTCGATTACAAAAGATTTTTCTGCCGTGATTTCCATATACCGGCTTTCTTTTTCTTTGCTATCAAACAAGCCTAAAAAGCCTTCATGCACGGTCGAACGACTATCGGGAACGGTTTCCGTATTTCGGACAACACGTCCCACCAAACTCGCTTTCAGGGGCGCTGTCGACTTATTGATAACTTTATCTGTAAAAGTCATCAAATAGGCATTATCCAATGAAATTGTCCGTTCAATTTTTGCTGCCTCATTTTCCCAAGTTAAAACAATCGGTGTTTCCGGCGAAAGAACGGTTCCGCTCACTTGCGGCGCCCGTGTTGTATCCGGTAAAGAGGCTCCTTCCCAATTCAAACTTGTATAAAAATCTTTCGTCAAGAGCGAAACCGCCGGACTATCCGCTTCCGTCGTTTCCCGATATTGTGTTAAATTAAGCGCACTAATTCTCGTTCCGTCCGATGTCAAAGCTCCCGATACAAAACTGTTTTCAATCGGCAATTGCACACCCACTGCCGGTTGAATAATCGCCTCTGTCTTTTCGGCTTCCGCCTGCACAGGCTCCGATACGGCCACTACTTCTTCCGTTGTCGTTAAAGGCACATTAACCGTTTCGGTTTTCTTCTCCATGAAAAAACGCGGCACCATAAATATCGCCAGTATTAGGACCAGCATAATCACCATATTTCTTTGGTTTTCTTTTTCTTCTTTAAGCATTCTTTTTTTCCTTTCTTTTCGGCGGCGGTACAGGATCATACCCTGATCCGCCCCATGGATGACATCTTAAGATTCGTTTGGCTGTCAACATAGCACCTTTTACCGTTCCATGCAACAAAAAAGCTTCACGCGCATAGGCCGAACATGTCGGATAGAACCGACAGCACGGTTTTTTCATCGGTGATAAACAGATTTGATAGACGCGCACAAAGAACCGACAAATATGCCTCATTTCTCCCGTCCTTCCGCGTAATGACGTTTGATTTCATTTAGGGCAAAAATCAGGTCCGTTTTTAATTTATCATAGGGCCTGTCCTTGGTGGATAACCTGCCGATAAGGACCAAATCAAAGCCTGCCATTTCATCCATTTTCGGGCAAGTTCTCACCAATTCCCTCAATCTCCGGCGCGTGCGATTACGCACAACGGCACACCCTATTTTTTTTGTTACGGTAAATCCGGTTCGAACACTATCCGTTCCATTTGGCAGAGCTTGCACAATAATGCTTCCCGAAACAATTTTAAAACCGTTTTCGGCTACATTTAGAAACATTTTGCGCTTTTTCATTCGAACTTGTCGAACCATTTTATTCCTTTCCAACAAAAAAGACACCGAAAGTAGACGGTGTCCGTTTGTTCATTATCATGCATTCGCAAAATTAAGCGCTGACAACCTTGCGTCCTTTACGCCGGCGCGCATTAATTACCAAGCGACCGCCTTGGGTAGCCATACGGGCACGAAAACCATGGCGCCGTGTACGAACGATTTTACTGGGTTGATAGGTGCGTTTCATCGTATTTCTCCTTTATTACAAAAATCAGTATGAGTGCTTATACACTATTTTTTTTCAAAAGTCAAGCAAAAAGCATATCAAAATCATATTTTCTGATTTTTAGCAACAATAAGGTTCACCCGTCGTAGCATTTGTGCAACTTTTGGTCTTTGGGCTGCATTGTTTGGCCGCCTGTGCTGAATTCCACGACAAACCATTACCGGCTTTCACCTGCTTACCTTTGGGTGAAACAGACGTATTAATCCGCCCCGACAATAACGAGAAAAACAACGAAAAAAACAAAAATACAAAAAATCTTTTAATCTTTCTGGCCATTTTAAAATCTCCTTATCTTAAAGACAAAATCAAACAAATGATAAATACTTTTTTGAATTACAGCTGCCATTACACATTCCCCCCACTGCTTCTGCTTGATGAAGAACTGCTGCTCGAGGAACTACTCGAAGAAATCGACCGACTATTGTTTGATCTGCTGTTCGAAACACTACTGCTGCGAGAAATACTGCTATTTCGGGAAGTGCTACTACTACGAGAAACACTGCTGTTTTGGGAACTGCTTCTACTTTGTGAAGCATTACTGCTCGACTTTGATGGGTCTGCATCATCATCATCTTCGCAACCGCACTCACAATCTTCTGGGCAACAATTATCATCATTCGGGCAACATCCGTCTTCCATTTCTTCCGGGCAACACCCCGGCGGTTCAGGCTTACATGAGCCGTCCTCACAGCACCCGTTCGGACATTCTGCAACACAACAATCTTTACTGTCGATACATGTTCCCGAGCAACATTTTTTCTTATATACTTGTTGTTCTGTCTCCGAATATGTTACAATCGTTATATCTTCGTCACAAGGAATAGAAACTCTATTCCTCTTACCTTCTTCCGTACAGTGAACGGCTGTGTCTCCATCACAATAAGCGTGCCCGCCATAAGGCGATGGTTTTAATGACTCCCGCACTTTGCATAATCCATCCACACATTCCATACATTCCGCGTCGGCATCTTCAAAAAAGCCCAAAACACCACCGACGCAATCGGCCGCAGTCTCACAACTTCTTTTCTTACATTCATCTCCATCTTGCAGGGGCTTATCCGGCGGACATTCACAATTACAATTCGTATGGTTTAAAGTTTGCTCCGGCCCGCAACTTCGCAAACATTTACATTCCGCATTAATACATTCTTGTTGGTATTGTAGACAACTAGCATCAACACGTGTAGATTTACGTTCACCCTCCCCAACGCAATGAACTACATTATTACCCAAACAAAATTTCTCCCCGCCTTCATGCCCTTTACAATCGTCCCAGGGTACAGTAACCGTTCCATCCGGATTTTGTATGATTTGATGGTTTTCAATATCTCCACATGGGGCACCCCATGGCGGACAGACACTACCATCCGGATTGACTACTGTTTCTATGGTTACCGTGTGCCCCTCCGCAGCGCAAGCACTCTTTATCAATAAATCATTCCAAGACGAATCTATTTTTCCACTTACAACTTCTTTATCATCTACATATATTTTCGCGGGAAAAGGTAATTTTATTTTTAACAATTCATTTAAAAGGTCATCAGAAACATCATAAAGTGTATATGAATAGTACTCCTTCGTTTCCCCTTCATATGTATATATATCACTTATTTCCACACCATATTTGCTCAAAACGCTTCTGTCACATTCGGAAGTATTTGCCTCTAATCCCATTAATGTTTGGCCCGAGACAATAGTTGAACAAACATTCATTTCATGAACCAACTGATTGACTTCATGTTTTGTTAAAGCTCTTTGATAACCCCATAGGGCCCCTATCGTCAACACACCGATTACCGCAAGAACCCCTAATATTTCAACCATACCGCGACCGGATTGAATAGTACGGTCATTCTGAGGGTATAAAATGTCTGAAGAATCTGTTGAATGTATTCCAAAAGATCTTTCACTACATTCAGGGTGATCGCTTAATTTTGTCCTTTTTCCAAATTTCAACAATCCCAAACCCCGAACAATTCGGTCCTTAATTCCTTCTATAATTCCTTGTTTCATATTCGGTTCCCCTTATATTAGGCGCATAAAACTACGCTATGATAACATTATCTATCATATAAATTCAATAAATGCAAGGTGTTTCCTTAAATATAAATCAATTTATATTGATTTCATACATCATATCGGCCGGATCATCGGCTGACTTCGGTTTTTTGCGCCACAACTTAAACCGCGCATAGGCCGGATAACCGGTAATTTGAAAATCCGTTTCTGCCTGATGGGGCGATCCGTTATTGCATCCGCCGGGGTATCCGCAACTGCCACCGACATGGATAAAATCCCGAAACCGATACGGTTCCGTTTTCATATTTTTTCCACTTAAGAAATGTATATTTTTGCTTGCCACCACATATGCATACGGTACTCCAAAATCAATAGCGTTACGCCCGTTAAAAGAATACTCCATTTTGGGTTTCCAAGTGTGATTTTTATGAGCTATTGCAGCCAATACTCGTTCATGTGTCGACGCATCATAGTTTACCGTAAAGGTCTTAGTATCCGTATTAAAAGTAATTTTTGTCGGTTTCGGATAGGACAGTGGGCAATTCCCTTTTCCTTTCATTAGGGGGAGGGCAAATCCCTCTTCCATACTCACTAACAAGAACGGATTATCGATAAATCGGCTTTCATCGGACTCACCCTCAATCGACAATTTCCCCGGCCCATAGCACATCAAGCCTTTTAATCCCCACCAAGGTTTTTTGTTTTCAATCTGCCGAAAGACGGGGCCGGTACCAGCCTTATAATCCCCTTTAAAAAAGACGGGATATTTTTTAATCATCTCGTTACGCACCCGAAAAATCTCGTCTTTGTTCAAAAAATCGTATTCACGCGGCGGATTAACTGGAAACGAGTAGATTTTAGCCGCTGCCCCAAAACTAATACCACAACAAGCCAAAAACAAAATCCATTTTTTAATCATTAAAAACTCCTTTTATTTAGGGCAGATTCAAAAGAATCCAAAGCCCGACATGTATTTTCAACCAAGTCATCTTGATTTTCATTTTTGGACTGATGTCCCAACTGCTCTGTCAATAGTTGCTCCGTTTTTCGAATAACACGAGACAACATCCGTTGTTTCACATCTTGCCGACCATGCTCTGCTATCATCTTTAGACGCATTTCCACTTCCTGATTTTTGCGTTGCACCCGATCCGAACTTTGATCCAAAATTTCCGTTTCCAAAAAACGGATTTCCGTTTCGGCCTCTCGCATTAATTTCTGACGTTCCGCACTTCGCCGGGCATAGGCCGCCTCATATTGCTCTTTTAATTTTTTCGCCTGATCTGCCAATTTTTGTGCTTCCTCAATTTGATTTTGAATAGCCTGCGCTTTTTTCTCCCCCCAAGCATTCAAAGCACGCATCAACGGCCGTGCCGCCACCAATACCACCAACACAAAGGCAAAAGCAATCCAAAATTCCGGCGTTTCAAAGAAGGTCATTTTTTCCCTCCCCGTTCAAATGTTTTGCCAAGTATGTTGCCAGTTCACACGACACCTGATCGGCTTCCTGTTCCAAAGTTTCCGTCGTTCGATTAATTTTTTCTTCGGCCCGCCTGATTTTTTGGCGTAATTTTGCCTCATTTTTATTTTCTGCCGCCACTGTTTTTTTATGAATACTTTGGTATGCTTTCTGGATTTTTTCCATTTTTTCCCGTTCTGCATCCATCAGATAAGTTTGATACCGTTGATGGAAATCCGCCGCTTCAGCATTTAATTCCTCCGCCGTATTCAAAAGCGTTTGAATTTTTTTATCCCGCTCTTTTATTACTTCTTCAATCATCGGACAAATCAGTTGACTCATCATCAGGTACAAAAACCCGAAACTGATCAGTAACCAAAAAATCTGTGCGCCGTAAAAAGCGGTTTCAAACTGTGGCATTGTTCCCTACATATAAAGCATAATAATTGCCAAACCCAAAGCATACAGGGCAATAGCTTCCGTAATGGCCGCACCGCCCCAGGCAAACAGGCTCACATCATTTTTAACTTCCGGATTGCGGCTGACTGCCGAAATAATCGTCACCCAGATTTGCGACACTCCTTTGGCCACCCCAAACATCACCAGGCTAATAAGGCCCACCGACAGGTATTTTGCCGCTTCCGCAATATATTTTAAAGTTTCCTGTTCCATATTTTTCTCCCTTTCATGAATGCATATTCAGGGCTTCCCCTAAATAAATACTGGTTAAAATCGTATAGATATAGGCCTGTAAAAAAGCAATTCCGGCCTCAAACAAAATCATAATCGCTACAAACAGTAAGGGAAAAGCCCCCGCTAAACCTGATGAGAACACAAATCCCGCCAAAATTTTTAAAAGGATATGCCCCACCACCATATTCATCACAAGCCGCACCGTCAAACTAAACGGCTTGGCGATAAAGGATATCATTTCAATCGGTATTACGATCGGGGCAATTGCCCACGGAATACCGGCCGGCAGAAAAGTCCGAAACCAATGCAGTTTATGATGATAAATCCCAACACCGGCCGATACCAGCAATCCCAAAACCGCAAACGCGCCCACCGGTGCTAACTGACTGGTAAAAGTGAAACTGTATGGGGTAAGCCCTAATAAATTCCCCATGAAAATCATAATAAAGACGCTAAAAATAAAGGGGATATAGGCTTGATACCCTGCACCGATTGTATCTTTGGCCGTGGCAACAATAAATCGATAAAGCGTCTCCACCAACGACTGCCCCGTTTTAGGAATAACCCGTTGCGGATAAATCAAGGCCCACAGGATAAAAACTCCCGCCACCGCCGACAACATCATGAACAGAGACGAATTCGTTACCGATAAATTCCAATCCAGAATTTTCAGGGGGATAATTGTTTTGACGGTAAATTGATGCAAGGGGTTCATTTAACTTTCTTATCCTCCCGAATAGCATATCGAATTGTGGTATAAAGGCCCGCTACACCGCCCAAAATCGTCAATCCCGCCGTCAACAACGGCGACGTATCAAAACACTTCTGCAAAAATAATCCCACCGCACATCCGATAAAGATGCACCCCAGTAAATCCGTCAAAATCGTGATTGAAACGTTATAACCGCTCATCCCCGACCCGATTTGAGCCGGTTTATCCGTCTTGCGTTTCAAGGCTTTGATTTCCGAATTTAACTGTTCAATTTCTTCACTCATTTTTGAAATAAGGCCTCAATTTCCGGTAGGATCTTCGGATCCGCCCCTACAAAAGTTTTGCGTTTCACACCTTGCACCACAACAACCGTCGGCATAGCCCGCACCCGATACATTTTGGCCAGATTATTGCGCTGCTCTAAAACCGTTTTTTCCAAGGACGCACTACTTAAGCACCGTTCCTGTGATTTGGCATTCAATCCCGCTTTGCCGGCATATCCTTTTAATTTCTGTTCGTAATCCGGAGCATAGGCCCAGTCACTTTGGTTATGATAAACATCCGTCATAAAGCGACCGTATTGTTCATTTGTCATACAACGCGCCAATTTAGAAGCCCCGATTGCGCGGATATCATGCCCCATATCCACCACTTTAATTTGGGCTCGGCCTGTATCGGCTAAATCTTTAATCAATGTCGGCATGATATCTTCATGAAAGGCGGCACAGTGCGGACAAGAAGGCGATGTAAACACATACACCAAATTTGCACTGTTCGTACCATAAGTCCTCAGTTGTTCGGCATTAACCGTTCCCGTGGCATGGGCCACCGATGTCCCCAAACAAACCATTGCCAATACTGTCCATAAACGCATTTTTACCTCCGATCGTTCATAAAATAAAGGATAACCCGAAACAGGTTGATAAAGTCCAAATACAGGGACAATGCCCCCGAAATAGCCAACGCATTTTTTTGTTCTTCCGAGAAAGAACCTTCATAAATAGCTTTTAGCTTCTGGGTATCATAGGCCGTGAGTCCCACAAAAATGATCACCGATAACACCGATATCCCAAAGTTCACCGCACTTGACCCCAAAAACAGGTTCACAATGGACGCCAAAATCACACCAAACAGGCCCATAAACAGGAAACTTCCCCATCCGGCAAGTGATTTTCGGGTTGTGTATCCATATAGGCTCAACCCTGCAAAAGCCCCCGCGGTTACAAGGAACGCTTGCACAATCGCCACATTTTCATAAAAGAAGAATATGTTCGACAGCGATACCCCCATTAAACCGGAAAACAACCAAAAAAGACCTTGTGCCTTGGCCACACGCATATGCCCGATTGCCGAAGAAATCATGAAAACCAGGATTAGCGGTGACAAAATTGCCACCCACCCCAACAGAGAATAGGTCAATCCCCCGTCTTGCGTTCTTTGGTAAAACAGGCTCATCACCTGCGGAGAATGGGACACCACATAAGCCACCAATCCTGACAAAGCCAATCCGCCCGCCATATAGTTATACACTTTTCCGAAGTAAGCCCGAATACCGTCGGACATTTTTTCAATTGCGTTAAAGGGACGCTCCCCCATTTGAAATGCCATACTATTTTCTCCTTTTCAATTTTGTTATAGCCTTTTCCAAATCAAAAAACAAGGTTTTTATTTCAAAAAGTCAAGTCCACTCTATTCCTTTAACTGTAATTTTTCCAGATTTAAATCATCATAACCGATACGAAGAATACTCCCCTGTTCTATTTTTTTAACTTCTTTACCCTCTTCATCATACACAACGCCATCATAAATTTCATCATATCCGTCATGGCCAACAACCGGTTTATGTTTTAGCTTTCCCTGAACGATCAGATGCCCTTCCTCATCATACATTTTAATTTCTCCGTTGTGCACACCGTCCGCATAATGCGTTTCTATCCGCAAAACCCCGTTTTCATCAAAGGTTTGATCCAGACCATCCAGCTTTCCGTTTTTATAATTACCCTTCCATTTAAATTTGCCGTTCGGATAATATTGGATAATAGGACCGTTTTCCACGCCATCTTGAAATTTACAATTTTCCGCAACATACCCGTTATCATAATACACTTCGCTGATACCGTCTTTTTTCCCGTTTTTCATTTCAACTTTAGCCCGAAAGACCACATTTTTTCCTTCCCAATACGCATCAACACTGCGATCAAATCCCGTCAAGGTTCCGTTTATGTGGTCACAGGATTTATACAAGCCACACACGTAGACCTGAAAAATATCTTGAAAATTATTGGTTTCAATAATGGCATCCTCCGCATATGTAGCGATATATTTACCTTCATCAAGCGCCGGTACCCGCAGTTGTCCTTTGGCGTTTATCGTTTCATCATCAACGGTATCCCCTTTTACATTATCACAGGTGGGAACATCCCCTTCTTTTGCTTCAACCGGCAAATACATTTTCTTTTCTTCATCATATTTTGCCTGATACAATGTATCTGTTTTTCTGTCGAGCACAAACAATTTTTGCTCCTCTTCGGCAAAACAGGTTACCCCCATTCCCAAGACCATTAAAAATAAAACTTTCTTTATCATAATTGACCCCCGTTTTGTTTTTTTAACATATTCCCTTAGACGACGCAAGTATTTTTTACTTACGTGGATGTGCTTGGCGATAAACCTCTTTTAAATGCTCGGTTGTCACTTCCGTATAGCGTTGTGTTGCCGATAGAGATGAATGCCCTAACAATTCCTGAACAGTTCTTAAATCCCCGCCCCCCTGCAACAAATGCGTGGCAAAACTATGCCTTAAGGCATGCGGTGTTACCGTGTCCGGCAGGTTTAGCATGTGCCTAATCGCCCGCACGTTTCGTTGAACCACACCGGCATTCATTCGCTCTCCGCGTGCCCCGACAAACAAGGGGGCATCATCACCCAAATACGGATTGGCCTTTAAATAGTTTTTCACTGCTTTCACCACCGCCGGCAATAGGGGGATCAAGCGCTGTTTATTTCCTTTTCCCGTGATTGTCATCGCATCCGCTGACAATGGAAAATCCCGCACGTTCAGGTTCAATGCTTCCGATATCCGCAGCCCTCCGCCATAAAGCAGCGTATAAAGGGCCACATCGCGTTTAGCCTCCCACGATTTTTTATTCATTTCTTCGGCCGCTTTTAAAAACCTTTCCGCATCTGATACCGTTAAAGGATGCGGCAAAACTTTTGCGCGTCTTGCGGCTCGAACCGCCAAGACGGCCTTATTTTCCAGTATATCCGCCCGCGACAAGTATTTAAAAAAGTTTCGCACGGCCGACATAGATCTCGCAATACTGGCCCGTGTTTTATTGTAATCGGTCTGCCACACCAAAAAGGCACGAAAGTCCGAAACCTGCATTTGTTTTAACACGGCCAACGATACTTTTCTTTCCTGATATTCAAAAGTGAACGATAAAAATTCCCGTATATCAATCCCATAGGCCTCCACCGTTTTACCCGAAAGCCGACGTTCAAATTGTAGAGCATTCAACCAATCTTGAACACTTTTTATCACTTTTTCATCACTTGTTTCAGAAAGACTCTTGTATTCTGTTTCCATTTTGTGTATCCTTAGTGTTAGAATAACAACAAAAGAATCAAAATGCAACGATTATCTGTTTTATTTTCAACCCCCAAGGGGTGTTATGATTACTTATCCGCGGATTTACTACCCGCGGGGCAGATTGTGGCGGCTCCGTTCGGTCGTCGGCAAGAGGTTGGCGTTATCTGGCCAGACCCGCCCGATTTATCCGTTCCGGCAGAAAAATTAAAGCCGATTAGCCATACTTTAGACCTCCCCCCACTCCCTGCCGATACGATTCAATTTATTGATTGGGTATCCAAATACACTCTTTCCCCCGTGGGTATGGTTCTTAAAATGGCTCTTATTCCCGATCTGGAAAAACAAAGTGAAAAACCTCTGACTTTTGATCCGCCACAAATTTCGTTCGGCACGGTTTCTTTTTCGCCTGCCCAATCCGATGCCGTCGAACGCCTTTCCGCCAAAGTCGGCCAAGGCTTTTCCGTTTCTTTACTGGACGGAATTACGGGCTCCGGTAAAACCGAAGTCTATTTTGAAGCCATCGCCCATGCTTTAAAGCAGGATAAACAAGTCCTGGTTCTTCTCCCCGAAATTACCTTAACATCTGCATGGCTTGCCCGTTTTCAAAAGCGGTTTGGTGTTTTACCGGCCGTATGGCATTCGGCCCTGACGCCCAAAAAGCGCCGTGATACCTGGCGATCCGTTCTCTCGGGCGAGATTAAAGTGCTGGTCGGCGCACGTTCGGCCCTCTTTTTGCCGTTTCCGAATTTAGGCCTGATTATTGTGGATGAAGAGCATGATTCCTCTTATAAACAGGAAGACGGTGTCCTTTACCAAGCCCGCGATATGGCCGTCGTTCGGGGAAAGATTACAAACATTCCCATTATTTTGGCATCGGCAACCCCATCGCTTGAAACATACGCCAACGCCCAAATCGGGAAATATGACAGGATTGTTCTTCCCGAACGTTTTTCGGGCCTTTCCTTTCCCGATGTTCAAATTGTGGACATGCGCACAAAGGCCAAAGGCAAACGATCCTTTATTTCCCCCCTCTTGGAACAAAAACTCCGCGATAACCTATCCGCGGGGAACCAAAGCCTTCTTTTCATCAACCGCCGCGGCTATGCCCCGTTGGTACTTTGTCGTTCTTGCGGGGAAAGACTTAAATGCCCGCATTGTTCGGCATGGCTTGTCGAACATAGGAATCAAGGTTTTCTACAATGTCACCATTGTGGCTACACACGTAAGATCCCTCAAAAATGCCCCACTTGTCAAGAAACTGATTCCTTTATTTCTTGTGGCGCGGGGGTTGAACGTATTCATGAAGAAGTCCTTGCCCTTTTTCCCACCGCCCGAACGGCACTGATTACATCGGAAACTATGGCAAATCCAAAGGTCTTTTCGGATTTAAGCGATCAGGTTTTGGCCGGCAACATTGATATTTTAATCGGCACCCAAATTCTGGCCAAAGGGCATAACTTCCCGAACCTCACCTTGGTCGGTGTTATTGACGCGGATATGGGCCTTGCGGGCGGGGATTTGCGCGCGGGCGAACGTACGTTTCAACTTCTTCATCAGGTTATGGGCCGGGCCGGTCGGGATCAAAAAAAAGGCGAAGCACTCCTTCAATCCTATAGCCCAGATAATTTAATCATTAAGGCTCTTGCTCAAAATGATCGCAGTCGCTTTTTGGCCGAGGAAACAGCGGCACGTCAAGCCCTCCAAATGCCGCCCTTCGGCCGACTTGCCGCCCTGATTATCAGTGGTAAAAACCCCGATACCACCTATCAGGCTGCAACCCGATTGGCACAAACGGCTCCGTTTATTACAGGTGTTTCCGTTCTGGGTCCCGTATCGGCACCACTGGCCCTGTTACGGGGAAAGCACCGTTTTCGCCTGCTTGTCAAAGCACCCAAGAATTTTAATTTACAATCTTGTCTAACCCGTTGGCTTGATGTCAATCGCATACCTGCCTCCGTAGATGTGCGGGTAGACATCGATCCCTACAGTTTCTTCTAAAGGAGTCTTTATGAAAAAATATCGTGATACAATACTTAAGAAAATCAAACGCCTGTTGGGTGCCGCTTTTTTGCAATGCTTATGGCTTATTCCCCTATGCGTTCTTGTTTTGTACGGCAAAAAGCATATCGGTCCTTGGTGTGCCAATTATTTCGGTTTGGAAGAAGCCAAAAAAATGTCGGATTATCTGGCGCTTCAAACCGAAAGAACCGGCTCGCCCGTCATGTGGAACCCCGGCGCAATTGCGATTCATTTAAAAACCCTGTTTTTAAGTATTACCGCTACTGCCAAGTACAATAGCCTTGTTACTCTATCCGACATCATCGCCAAACTGGTTTCCGTCACTTTAGGCCTTATCCGCTTTTTGGCTATCGTTTATGCGATTATTCGAACCAAGCGAGCCTATTTTGCGCAAAAGCATACCGATACCGTTTCGAATACATTGTGCCGTGAAATTATGCCCGAAATTGAATCCCTGCATGATGAAATTCGGCGGTTAAATGCACTGATTGCGGAAATGAAGTCCGGATATAAAATCCCCAAAGACTCTTTTCCTGCCTTGACATCCGAAATAAATTCTGATATGAAATAAACAATTACTTTTTTAGGAGGTTTCCATGTTTCATAAATTAAACTTAACTTTACTTTCTGCTACTTTGTTTTTATCTGCCATCGCTTTGGCAGAACCGCCCAAGGAAGAAGCCGAACAACTCTCCTTTTGCTACGGATACTATTCGGCCGTAAAGGATAAGGCTGAAGTTTCCCGAAATAATGCCTTTTTAAAAAATGTCGGTGATGGAACTACCTATGATAAAATTGTCAATAACCCACTCTACAAGAAAGGATATAGCCAGGCCTCTACCTTAGATAGACGAAAAAAACATTTCTGTTTGGGAATGGTCTACGGCTTTTTGGGTGTCGGTTATAAAATGGCCGGTCAAAAAGATAGCAAAACCGATTTGGATTTAGCTTATTGCATGGGATATGTTAATGAGGCCCGCCTTGTACCCGACTCTGAAATGGTTCAAGAATTTTGTGATACCGAAAAGAACTTAACACCCCAAGATAAAAAAGAGTGCCTATTCGAATTGGGCCAAATTATCAAACATAACACAGGTTATCAAGCTGGGCGTAAAGAAGCTAAAGCAGAATTAATCCACCCTCTTCGCGTAATGAATTGCGTAATGAAAATAAATCGTTCTTCCGAAACAGAATTGAATAAGGCCATGGGGACACATCAAAAAAATCCCCAAGCCCAAAAGCCGCCTAAAAGGCCAAAGCCACCAAAGCGTAAAGAAAATGTAACGACACCGGTCTTTCGGTAATCTTTACTTCCGTTTTATCTTCTTACCGATCGGTTTTAAAATCTTCACCATCCGGATACAACGAGAATCCGTCTGCGTTGCTTGAAATTTATATCCCGAAGGATGTTTAATCACTTCCGCTACCGTCGGCAGCCGCCCCGCCAAGTGGAAAACAAGCCCGCCAATCGTATCAATATCGGCCGCTTTATCTTCTTCCGTCAGGAATGCACCCGTCACTTTCTGCAGTTCGCTAAGGGGTATTCGCGCATCGGCTTCCCACCCGCCGCGCACAGGCTTTAAAATCGGCGGGGAATCAAGGGCATCATGTTCATCCTCTATCTCGCCCACAATTTCTTCCAACAAGTCTTCCAAAGTAATCAGGCCTTCCGTGCAGCCGTATTCGTCCACAACAATTGCCATTTGCGTGCGTTTAGTCTGCATTTCGTGCAATAAATCCAAAGCCCTGATTGACGCCGGCACAAATAAGACATTATGTGTCATCACATCTTTAACGGATACTTCTCCTTCCGTTTCCAACAATTTGCACAGCAAATCCTTCACATGTACGACGCCGATTACGTTGTCCAAAGATTTATCATACACCGGCAACCGCGTAAACTTATCCCGAATGGCAATTTCCTTAATTTCATCAAAGGAAATTGTCTGCGATACCCCCACAATATCAATGCGTGGAATCATCACCTGCCCCGCCCGCACGTCCCTCAGTTTAAAGAGGTTTTTCAGTAGCATTAATTCTTCTGAATCGACCAAGACATCATCACCGCGTTCTTCGCGTTCATCCATAATTTCTTCAATCGTCTCAATAACCTTATCTTCTTCGGGTCGTTTTTCAAAATGCTCTTTTACTTTTTGTATAATTCCCATCGTTCACTCCACATCTTTATACGGGTTTGGATACCCCAATTTTGCCATAATTTTAATTTCTTTACTTTCCATTTTTTCGGCTTCTTTATCATTTAAATGGTCATATCCTTGCAAATGTAAAGTCCCATGGATAAGCAAATGCGCCAAATGCGTCAAAAACGGTATTTTTAATTCCTTTGCTTCTTTTTTTACCGTTTCATATGCCACAATAATATCACCGGCCATCCATGGTTGCCCCTTGGGTGGTTTTTCCTTATTTTCAAAAGACAAGACATTTGTTGGCTTATCTTTTCCCCGATAATCGCGGTTAAGAACATGTACAAAATCATCATCCGCCAACACGACGGACACCTCTGCCGGCTCTACACCTTCCCAAGCCGCCGTAATTATTTTCCGGCAAAAAGCCTTATTAAAAAACCGCTTTGAATAGTATCGTTTATCTTGAACCTGAACCGCAATATCAGGCATTGGCCCTCGCTTTGTCGGCCTCATAGGCCTTTACGATTTTGGATACCAATCCATGGCGCACCACGTCTTGTTCGGTAAATTCCACAAATCCGATTTCCGATACATCTTTTAAAATCCGCGTCGCCTCTATCAGGCCCGACGTTACCCCGCGCGGCAGGTCCGTTTGCGTCAAATCGCCGTTGATAATCATACGCGATCCCTCCCCCAAACGCGTCAGAAACATTTTCATCTGCATCCCTGTCGTATTTTGTGCTTCATCCAGAATAACCACCGCATGCGATAAAGTCCGTCCCCGCATATAGGCCAGCGGTGCAATTTCAATCTCACCGGATTCCAATTTTTTATCCACCATATCGGCCGGCAACATATCGTATAGCGCATCATACAGCGGCCTTAAATACGGATCAATTTTGTCTTTTAAATCTCCGGGTAAAAAGCCCAAATTTTCACCGGCTTCCACCGCCGGCCGCGTTAGGATGATTCGATCCACATTTCCCGCCAACATTTCCGATACGGCCTTTGCCACCGCCAAGAAAGTCTTACCCGTTCCGGCCGGTCCCAAACCAAAGACCATATCATGCGAATTCATCGCCTCAATAAAGGCGCCTTGCGTAGCTGTTCTGGGCCGAATTTGACGTTTTTTTGTATTTAAAACCAATTCTGTTGAGGTCATTTTATCCCTTTCAGCAATAATTTTCGGATCTTCATATTTCATCTTTTTTTCTCCTTTATAGGGGTATCATATCCCATTTTATCCTAAAAAGCAAAGATTATTTTTATAAAAAATGATTGACTTTTGTGCTTGGGGCGCGTATAAATTGAAATAAACTTGACAGATACCCGAAAAGGGATATAATAGAATATAAGGGGGGAAGAAACCTATGCGCATAAAAAAGTCACATGAATCCGGCTCATTGATGGTTGAGGTTATCGCCGTCTTGGCGCTTTTGGGCGTAATGGGGACAATGATGTTTCGCCAAATTCAACGTCGAAATGAAGAATTGGACAACATCAATATGGCTACCGAAATCCGAATGATAAAGGAAGCCACCGCCGCCTATATTCAGGCCAATCGCTCCGCACTCGAAGCGAATGTCAATTACTGTAATCCCGCCGTCATTGATCCCCCTGAATCCAGGGTTGATACAAACCCTTTATATCTTTCGGCGGTTGAAAAATTCTTACCCGATAATTGGATTAGTGATCCTGGCGAGGGCAATGGTATTATTTACGAATATCGAATATATTTAAGTTGTTATCGCGTCAATTCCGCCGCCGCCGATAACAGGATTGCCATGTATGCTACCATTGTGCCCAATGCACCGGACTCAGGTGCCTCACCTTTACCCCCTGATTTTCCGCTGCGCCGTGCCGCGCGGGTAGCCGCTCTTATCGGGGCTGACGGTGGTATTCATGATAAGAATGAAGATGATTTTGTCGGAACCATGGGGGCTTGGCAAATTCCGTGCGCCGGTGAAGACACCGATGGTATTTGTGAAGGTAGAGATGACAATTTTTATGTTGCAACGACAGGCATGGATATTTATGTGCCTGAGGTTGAAAATTCTGCCGATAACACGGTTGCTGTTCCTCATAACATTGCATTTCAAAATCTGCATACGACAGACTACTTTTCAGTCGGCGACGGATCCATTAATTGTGTGACCAACTATGATACGACAAATGATCGCTTTGCCCATGAAGATTTAGGTCCTTCCGGTAGCGTTGTGCGTCAAGCACAGGACGATACCATTGCTGATCCGTGGACCGGTGATTGTGCCCCGCTATTCTGGGTCGGTAGGGACGGTAACGCCGGTCACGTCTATGTCAAAAAGAACCTTTATGTCGGTCGGGATGAAAATGGTCGTCAGGCCGTTTCTATCGAAACCGGATCGCATAATCAAGACAGAGCCATTACCGTGCATAATGCCAGCGGTCACAGCACCATTACCCTAAACGGCGCCGGTGAGGTTATCGGCCGGGTTGATTCCGGTAACGGTTATCGATTGGATGCCGCGAACAGGGAAATCGTTTTATTCAAGGAAGAAACCGTTGATATTGACGGTGTAACCCGTAGGGTTCAAATCCCGACCATGCGCCTCAGGGACGGCCGAATGGAAACAAACGTAAGTGCAAAATATCATGACGGTGCTAACGAGGTTACTTCTGTCTACGCAGTCGACCCCGCCGGGGAGTCACTCATGAACGACATTCGCCTCACTTCTCGTGGTGGTGCACGGTTAAGTGAAATTCTTCCTAACTATATCCTCAAAGGCACCCAAACAATTGCGCAACCGACAAACGGAACAACGACAAATGTCACAAAACCGAATTGTCCGCACGGTTATGCCGCCGCCATTATGGTTACCCCCACTCGGTATAGCCAATATGTCAAGGATGTAAATTTTTATTTAAACTTGGAAACCAACTCCACTAATGGATCGGGTGAACATACACATAGTATTTCTGGGACAATGAACACCATCATGCAAACTGATAACGGATTGGTTGTAAATGGTATAGATGGTGGTGTATCGGGTAGTGAATTAGATTTAACTCAATTTTCCCCTGTTAATATTGCTATTACCGATGGTTATGCCGGATGGAATGTCGCTTTAACCTATGGAACAGAGGCTCCAACTGCGGAAGATCCCATTACGGCATTGGCACAAACCTATTGCGTGTATGATGACACCAATCGGGATGCCACTATTTCCCCCAATGCTGCATCTTCCGAAATATCCGAACCTACAGGCGGTTTAAAGATTGATGGAAAAGAGGCAGCCACATTAACCCCCACGACCAGATCTTGCACGACATCTTCAAACTGTTGGAATTCTGAAACCTGTGTCGATGGTTATTGTAAATTATTGGGCACTTGCACAAACGGCGCCGGAGAAACCCAAACACAGATCAGTGGTAAACTCTATTGCGTAAACGGTACCCAAGTTTATTTGGAATGTTTTAACGATACCGATTGCGGGGCGGGTGAAATATGTGAAAATAACCGCTGTGCGACGGCTAGTCCGTAATGCTCTTTTTTCCTCCTAAAAGTTCCGGCTTTTGCCGGAATTTTTTTATCCTCGTCCTCCCGAGTGAAACAAAGAAGTTCTTAACACCCACCGCACAAGATTTTTCGGTCATTTCATTTCCTCAGAATGACAAAAGTGGCCTCTGCCCTATTAAAACCGCCCCAACATTAAAAAAGCACCGTTTAATTCGGTGCTTTTTTGTTATTCCTGTGTTACGACATAGGTTCTGGGATAATGGCTATTCTCGGGTGCAATCGGCTTTGATACCTTCCCGCACGCCCCCAATATCAAGCATATCCCCATCAAAACCCAAATTTTAGTCCACATCTGCCGCAACCCGCATTTTCACGATAATGTCCGGATTAGCCACAGCCCCGTTATTGGCCGACGTTCCGGCTTTAATCTGGTCTACATATTCCATACCGGACGTTACCTTACCAAAAGCTGTGTACTTCCCGTCCAAAAATTTTGCGTCATCAAAGCAAATAAAGAATTGACTGTCTGCACTGTCAGGATCTGCTGCCCGTGCCATAGATACCGTTCCCCGCACATGGGGTGTTTTATTAAATTCGGCTTTTAATTTTTTGCCGGATCCGCCCATACCGGTTCCCGTCGGATCCCCGGTTTGAGCCATAAATCCCGGAATTACCCGGTGAAATTTAATACCGTCATAGAATCCTTTCCGTGTTAATTCCTTAATTCTGGCCACATGTTTTGGTGCCACGGCGGGATCCAATTCGATCACGACGCGTCCATAATCCAAGTCCAAATAGAGTGTATTTTCTTTATCCATAGCATATCCCTTTCCTGTTGTGATAATAGAAGTTAATAATAAAGCCGCTAAAAATTTTTTCATTGCTGTGCCCCCTGTTGTTGTTCAGCCACCGGCGCTTGTGTTTGCGGTACCGGTTGCCGCAAACCCAACACGACACCAATAGCCAACCCCACAACCAATAGCCAAAAGATATTCATCTTCGATTCTTAATACCGAATTTTTTCATTCTTTTTCCCGTCCTTTCGCTTGATAGTTTTGGATTTTAAAAACGGATTTCCGAACCAGAGGATACAACGCTTTTGCCAAGCCGTCAACCATTTCTTCATTTTTTTTCTTATGAATTTTTTCCAGCAGCATACTGTGGCACCCCAATTCGTCCAGAAAAGCGTGTAACAATTCGTGCGTCAACGTCCATTTAAAATTCTTTTCCGACAGATGATTCGTGATATAAATTTCTTTTAAATTAAAATGCGTCGTTCCCCATGCGCCCAATAACCTCGGGTGCCGTTTCGGTACCACATAAATCGTCCACGGGTTGTTCAATAACTGAACCTGTCGATGCGGATACTCTGTCGTCGCATAATGATTTACGGCTTTTGGGCTCAACGATTTGCTATTTGCCACACTTTACCCCCTTTTTACGGGCTTTGGCCTCAGCCTCACAATGCACACAATGACAAGGCGTATGATCCTGCATATGTTGTTCATGTTCAGCATTTTGGCAAACTTCACAAGCACAATGATGTTTTTTAATTTTTGATTCCAACCATTTTCGTGTTTTCGGAAACAACAACAACGGACATAGCAGAATCAAAATACTCGCACAAAATGGGCACGGACACATAATTATTCTCCTTCCACCGGTGCTGTTGTTTCTTCAACGGCTTGCTCGGGTGTTAAAGTCCCTTCAGAGTTTTCCTCTACAACCGTTTCATCTTCCGGCTCTTCACCGATATCGGTAATGCAGGTCGCTGACACGACTTTTTCGTTTTTGCCCAACCGGAATAAAATCACACCCATTGTGGACCGTCCGGCAATTCGGATGTCATCTGTCCGCATCCGGATCAGTTGCCCGCCATCCGTCACCAGCATGATATGCGATCCTGCCGGCACCGGCATTGATGCCACCACATCTGCGGCGCGTTTTCCTTCATCCGTTTTGATGTTTGTAACCCCTTGCGTCCCGCGCGACGTAATCCGGTATTCATAGGCGCTCGACCGCTTTCCGTAACCCGCCGAAGTCAGCGTTAAAATAAATTCTTCATCAGCCGCCATTTTTTCAAATTCTTCGGGTGTCAAAACCATATTTGTGGTGCTTTCCACTTCGACTTCACCTTCATCAAGTCCGGCTGCCCGCCGTTTTGCCGCCGCTTCTTTTAAATAGGCATCCCGTTTATCAATATCGGCCTTAGCATGCTTAATCACCGACATAGAAATCACGGCATCTCCTTTTGCCAATTTCATTCCCCGCACACCGGTTGAAGCCCGCGATTCAAATACCCGCACATCGGATACAGGGAACCGCACGCATTTGCCGTCTTTGGCGGCCAACAAGATATCGTTTTCATCTGTACAAATACTGACGCCGATTAACTTATCTCCTTCATCCAACTTCATGGCGATTTTACCGTTTTGATTTACGCGCCAGAAGTCCGACAACCGATTACGCCGCACCCCACCGCTGGCGGTTGCGAACATCACGGTCAGGTTTTGACATTCCTCTTCCGTTTCCGGCAATGTCAAAATTGTCGTAATCGTCTCGCCCTGTTCCAACGGGAGCAGGTTAATCATCGCCTTACCCAGAGATTGCGGTGTTCCTTCGGGCAAGCGATAAGTCTTCATCTTATACACAATTCCTCTACTCGAGAAGAACAAGAGCGGACTGTGTGTACACGCAACAAACAGGTTTGCCACGGAATCTTCTTCGCGCGTACTCATACCGGCACGACCTTTTCCGCCCCGGTTTTGCGCCCGATAAGTATTCAGAGGCACCCGTTTGATATAGCCTGTATTCGTCACCGTCACGACCATATTTTCGCGCGGGATAAGATCTTCCATATCCTGTTCAAATTCGGCATCTTCAATGGTTGTGCGCCGTGCATCGGGATATTGTGCTTTTAATGTTTCAAATTCCTCACGGATAATCGCGCGAATTTTATCCCGACTGGACAGGGTTGATAAATATCCTTTAATCAATCCCGCCAATTCCCCGACTTCCTCATGGATTTTATCGCGTTCCAAACCTGTAAGTCTGTTCAATTTTAAATCCAAAATGGCTTTAGATTGTGCTTCCGACAGCATATAGACACCATTTTCCACTTTTCTGTCCGGCTCATCAATCAACTGAATTAAGGCCTCTACATCTTGTGCCTCCCAACGTGTTTCCATCAATCGGGTTTTAGCCGTTTGCGGATCCGGTGCCGTTTTAATCATCTCGATCACCTTATCCAAATTTGCAACCGCAATGGCCAATCCCACCAAAACATGCGCTCTGTCGCGTGCTTTATTGAGTTCAAATACTGTCCGCCGACGCACCACTTCTTCACGGAAGGCCACAAATGCATCAATCATTTGTTTTAATGTCATCAATTCCGGCCGCCCGTTATTTAGGGCCAGCATATTCATCCCGAAACTGGTTTGAAGCGGTGTGTATTTATAGAGTTGATTGAGCACCACTTCCGGGAAAGCATCTTTTTTCAGTTCAATCACAACCCGCACACCTTGCCGATCCGATTCGTCGCGCAGATCCGAAATACCATCAATAACCTTGTCTTTCACAAGTTGTGCAATTTTAATAATCATTTCGGCTTTATTTACCTGATATGGGATTTCAGATACGATAATCGCCATTTTGTCTTTTTTGATTTCCTCGATTGTGCAGCGTCCGCGCATGATCACCGATCCGCGTCCTGTCGTATAGGCAGACCTTGCCCCGCCCCGACCCAAAATCACACCGCCTGTCGGGAAATCCGGTGCCGGCACATAAGCCATCAATTCCTCATTGCTAATATCCGGTTTATCCAATGTTGCGATACAGGCCGACAATACTTCACCCATGTTATGTGGCGGAATATTGGTCGCCATCCCCACGGCAATACCGCCTGATCCGTTCACCAACAAGTTCGGGAACTTAGCCGGCAATACGTCCGGTTCCTGACACGTTTCATCATAGTTCGGCCGGAAATCCACCGTATCCCGATCAATATCTTCCAACAGCCAATGCGCCGTTTGTGCCAACCTTGCTTCGGTGTACCGCATGGCGGCGGCTTTATCGCCATCCATGGACCCAAAGTTTCCTTGTGAATCGATTAAAGGCACCCGCATTGAAAATGTTTGTGCCATCCGCACCATGGCTTCATAGATTGAGATGTCACCGTGTGGATGATATTTACCCATAACATCCCCGACGATACGGGCGGATTTACGGAAAGGCTTATTGTAGTCATAGCCATTCTCATTCATAGAGAATAGAATTCTGCGGTGCACCGGTTTTAAACCATCCCGCACATCCGGCAACGCCCGCGCAACAATCACGCTCATCGCATAGTCCAAATAGGACTTTCTCATTTCTTCTTCGATTGCCGTCGGCATTACGTCCACAACGCCTGTTTTAATCGCCGTATCATTTAGTTCAGTCATAATATTACCATCCTTTTTTGTTATTTTTTAAAGATGATTCAGCCTAGCATTTTTTTATTTCAAAAGCAAGCAAAAAAGCAAATTTTTCCTTAAAAAAATCCCCCCGTTTTACATACCGCGGGGGGAGGGTTAAATAAGCCTGATTTAAGTCGATTTATTGACTTTCATTTTTCACCAAAGATTCGGCTTTTTTAATCAATTGGATAAAGTCTTCCCGATACTCGTATTCATCTCTACCCATGGCATTTTTGGCGAAGCGTCGTAGACTACGCCAATCCCAATCAACAAATTTGCTAGCCTTTAATTTTTGGCCAAAGCCCGCCACGGCGATAGAGAATCGAACATCGTCCGATACATCATCCAAATCAACTGTCTTTTTCACGACTTTTTCGATAAGGTTAGATTCTTCTTCTCCCGGCAATTTATAGCGCACCCGAACAAAGGCCGTTTCAGCCAATTTATCCACATCGTCCGTTTCCATATCTTTGCCATAGCGCAGATCATCCACCAATCGATTATCCGATCCCACCGGTGTTAATTCGTAAATCGCCGTCACGGTATGACCGGCATTAATCTCACCGGCATCCACCTTATCGTTATTGAAGTCTTCACGATTCAACAACCTTGTTTCGTATCCGATTAAGCGATATTCCGCCACTTGTGCCGGATTAAATTCAACTTGAATTTTGACGTCATCGGCAATCGGGAACAAAGTCTTTTTGATATCATCGCTTAAAACTCTCTTGGCTTCCATAATCGAATCCAAATAGTACCCGACCCCGTTTCCGTTTTGAGCCAACTTTTGCATCAAAGCATCATTGTAATTATCTCGCCCCACGTTCAAAATAGACAAATAAATTCCCTTCTTGCTGTGACGTGATACATAATCCATCAAAGACTCGTCTCGAACGTTTCCGATATTAAAGTCTCCGTCCGTTCCCAATAAAATCCGGTTCACGGCATTTTCGTCAAAGTTCGCCTCGGCCAATTCATATGCCTTTTTAAGGCCGCCTTCACCCCATGTACCGCCACTGGCCGATAAGGAACTGATAGCGGATTTAATCTTTTGTTTTTCAGCTCCCGATGTCGGTTGCAACAAGACTTCCGAAGACCCCGCATACGTCACGATTGATAACGTATCTTCCGGTTTCATTTGGTCCACCAACATATTGAATCCCTGTTTCAAAAGGTCCAATCTGTCGGCACCGTACATAGATCCCGATGTATCGATTAAAAGCACTAGATTCAAAGGCTTTAAATCATATTCTTCGGGCTCATACCCTTTAATACCGATGTGCAACAACTTGTTTCCTTTTTTCCACGGCGACTCAGTCAATGTTGTATGAATGGCAAAAGGATGTTTCTTACTTTTCGGTGCCGCGTAATCATAGGGGAAATAGTTAATCATTTCCTCTACCCGCACAGCATCTGTGGGCGGCACTTGATTCCGATTGAGGTATGACCGCACATTGGCATAAGATGATGTATCCACATCAATACTAAATGTTGATACCGGTTCTTGTGCCGTTATCTTTACCGAGTTTTCAGAGGTATGCGTATACTTACTGTTATCAGCAATAATCGGTGCACTACTTTCATAATAGCCACCAGAATAACCGTAACCATCATCTGTCAGAGTATCTCTGAACTGAATACCCGAAGCACTCACGGCGTGTGATGCTACGTCCCGCTGTGTGACATAATCTACAACCTGACCACACACAGCCGTAATAACCACAATTAGCGATGGCACCAAAATCGTCCGTTTACGTAATAATTTAAAGCAAGCCCCGATAATTGTCATCAACAACATTCCAAAATTCATCAGAAATATCAAACTGCGTGCATTATAGAAAGTTGTTGACAGACGAGACACTATAACCGATTGCACGCCTGAGAAATTGACACTTATTCCGGCACAGATGGCACATACCACAATGCCTATCCACAAAACCACATACATCCAAAAGAGTGTTCGAAACAGATGCCGAAACACTTTATGAACCGCGGATTCCGATTTAACGCTTTTTGTTTCTTTCTTCATATTTTTCTCCTTTTTTCCCAAAAACAACGTTAAGGTCAGCCTAACATATTTTTTTCGCATTTGTCAAACAAATTTCGCCTTATATTTTATAAAACATAACTTGACTTTCGGGGGGGATTAGAGTATAATCGTTCCCAATTGTCATTTTAGAAAACGGAGTATATGATGCAACAAATAGAAATGGAAAAGTATTTTGAACCCGCTGCGGCAGAGGAAAAATGGTATCATTTTTGGTCGGATAAGGGCTATTTTAAGGCTCATCGCGACCCTAACAAAACCCCTTATACCATTATGATTCCGCCTCCAAATATCACCGGCAAGTTGCATATCGGTCACGCCCTTACCATGACCCTTCAAGATATCACCATCCGGATGAAACGTATGCAGGGCTACAGTGCCCTTTGGCTCCCCGGCACCGATCATGCCAGTATTGCAACAGAGGCTAAGATTGTTGAAATGCTCCGTAAAGAAGGTGTTTCCAAGGAAGATTTGGGTCGTGAAGGCTTTTTAAGACGCGCTTGGGATTGGAAAAAAGAATACGGCGGCACAATTATCAAACAATTAAAGAAATTGGGCTCTTCCTGCGATTGGGATCGGGAACGCTTTACTTTGGACGAAGGGTTAAGCAATGCCGTTCAAAAAGTATTTATTGATATGTATAACGAAGGCTTAATTTATCGTGGTGAACGTTTGGTGAACTGGTGCCCATGCTGTCATACCTCCATTTCCGATGCCGAGGTTGAATATGAAGAAGAACAAGGCCATTTGTGGTATATCCGCTATGACGCCCCCGATAAATCCTATTCGGTTGAGGTTGCTACCACCCGCCCCGAAACCATGCTTGGTGATACGGCTGTTGCCGTGAATCCCAAAGACGAACGCTTTGCCCACATGATCGGAAAAACGGTTGTCGTACCGATTGTCAATCGGGAAATTCCGATTATTGCCGACCCGTTTGTGGAAATGGAATTCGGAACCGGTGCCGTAAAGATCACACCGGCCCATGATTTTAACGATTTTGCCGCCGGCAAAAAATTCGGCCTCGAAATCATTAAGGTTATCGATGAAGACGGCAAAATGTTGCCGCTTGTTCCCAAATACGCGGGGCAAGATATCTTAACCGCCCGCGCCGGCATTGTTGAAGAGTTAAAAGAATTAGGGAACCTGACAAAGATTGAACCCTACATGCATAAAGTCGGCAAATGCTATCGTTGCCATAATACGGTGGAACCTTTGGTTTCCAAGCAATGGTTTGTTAAGATGGAAACACTGGCCAAGCCCGCCATTGAAGTTGTAAAAAATAAAGAAATCAAAATTATCCCCGAACGTGATGAAAAAGTCTACTACCACTGGATGGAAAACATCCAAGATTGGTGTGTTTCACGTCAACTTTGGTGGGGGCATCGAATCCCGGCTTATTACTGCACAAAGTGCGGGGCCATTCATGTCGGTGAATCTATGCCGACGCACACCTGCTCTTGCGGTAATAATACCTGGGTTCAAGATGATGACACACTGGATACGTGGTTCAGTTCTGCCCTCTGGCCGTTCTCGACACTCGGCTGGCCGGAAAAAACGGAAGATTTATCCTATTTTTATCCGACTTCAACTCTGATTACGGGACGTGATATTCTTTTCTTCTGGGTTGCGCGGATGATTTTCTCGGCTCTGAAACAAACAGGTAAAGTACCGTTTAAGACCGTGGCTATGCACGGCCTTGTGCGGGATGCCCTCGGTCGCAAAATGTCCAAAAGCTTAAATAACGGTGTTGATCCGCTTGAGGTTATTTCCGAATTCGGTGCCGATGCCTTGCGGTTTTCACTGGTTCAAGGGCTTAATCTGGAAACAGATATCAAGTATTCCAAAGACAAATTAACCGTGGCCAAAGCCTTTATCAATAAGCTCTGGAACTCGGCAAAGTTTGTGTTCGGTGCCATTGCGGACACGGATTTCAAATCATGTGATCCTCAAAAATTACAACCCGAAGACAAATGGATGATTACCAAATTAAACGAAATCATTACTTCGGTTACCGCAGAACTTGAAAAATTCGAATACGGTTTAGCCCTTCAAAAACTGTATGACTTTTTCTGGAACGATTTCTGCAGCACCTATATCGAAATGGTAAAGCCCCGTTTGATGGACGAAGGTGTCGAAACAAAGACAGAGGCAGCTCACACCCTTTATCGCGTGATGAAGGCTGTTTTGTTGCTCCTCAATCCGTTCTTACCCTTCGTGACTGAGGAATTATACAGTAAACTCCCCGACGGGCACGATAAACCTTTAATCATCACGGATTGGCCAACTGCCAATGCAGAGAAGTATCCCGAAGACTTTGAAAACATCGAGCTTCTTAAATACTTCATTACCAGCATTCGGAATGTTCGTGTTAATATGAATATTCAACCAAACCGCAAAACAACCCTAATTTTTGTGACAACAAGCAAAGGTGACTTTATCCGAACGGTGGCTCCGATTTTAAAGAAACTGGCCTTTGCCAAAGACGTTATCATTCAACCCACCAAAGATGGTATTCCCGTCAATGCCATAGCGGTGGAATCGTTGGCTGCTTCGGCCTATATTCCGTTTGAAGATTTGGTGGATGTAGCGGCCGAGATCGAACGCCTTAATACCGAAAAGGCCAAATATCAAGAAATGATTGCACGCGTTGAGCGGCAACTCGCCAACGAACAGTTTGTGTCCAAAGCCCCCAAGGAAAAAGTGGATGAACAACGGCAAAAACTTGCCGATTATCAAAAACTGCTTTCTGCGACAGATGAACGTCTGGCGATGCTTAAAAAATAAGGATAAATATCATGGATACAAATGATTTGAAGAATGAAATCGATCACCGAAAAAAAATGGCGAAATTAGAAAAACAGGACGAACAAATCTTTAAGGCCAGTCCCCGCGCTTGGGTTTTTCTGGGGTCGATTGTTGTCGGTTTGTTGGTTTCCCTATCGGTTGCCGAATCCATACGTAGAACAAAAAAGTATCAGGCAAAGATTGATGCCGAAAGAGATAAAGTAACTGACACAACCCTTATCGATATAAAGGGAAATGTAACGAGTTCAGGTTACGCGGGGCTGATGTTTTTCAATCACACAGGCCATACCAATCAGGCCGATTCCGTCATGCATTACGTAACTGTTAATCCCCAGGTGTATGAGGAAATCAGGCACTTAAAGATAGGCGAAAAACGTAAAGTTTCCGAATGGAAAGGCCTTGTGGAAGACAAATATATCAAACGTTATTCTTGGCACGAACTTACAAAATAGAAGGAATAAAAATGCAGGAAAAAATTAATACACTTAAACCCGAATTGTTACGGGCAATCGAAAAGGCCGATACTTTATCGGCTTTAGATGAAGTACGGGTATCTGCCTTAGGTAAAAACGGGCAGATTACGGGACTTATGAAAACTTTGGGCGGGCTTTCCCCCGAAGAACGCAAAACAGCCGGTCAAGTACTGAATGTCTTTAAAAATGAAATTGCCGCTGCCTTGGATCAGAAAAAAGAGGCATTGGAAACAAAAGCACTCAACGAAAAATTACAAAGCGAAAGCGTAGATGTTACCTTACCCGTTCGCCCTGAAGAACAAGGACGCATTCATCCGATTTCGCAAGTAATCGAAGAAACCTTAACCATCTTTGCCCAAATGGGATTTGAACTGGCGGAAGGTCCCGATATTGAAGATGACTGGCATAATTTTGAGGCTCTCAACATGCCGGCGGCACACCCTGCCCGCCAGATGCAGGCCACCTTCTTCTTCCCCGGCGGCAGTTTGCTCAGGACTCAAACCTCCGGCGTTCAAATTCGGACGATGGAAGCCAAAAAGCCCCCTATCAAAATCGTATGCCCCGGCCGCACTTATCGGCGGGATTACGATGCTACACATACACCGATGTTCCACCAAATCGAAGGTTTGGTCATTGATGATAAAACCAACTTAGCCAATTTAAAAAGCGTTCTGTTGGAATTCTTTAAACTCTTTTTTGAAACGGATGACGTGGCTGTGCGTTTCCGCCCCAGTTATTTTCCGTTCACCGAACCTTCTTACGAGATGGATTTGGGCGGGGCCATGGCCCGCAATATCGGTAAAGAGTGGATTGAGCTCTTGGGCTGTGGTGTGGTTGACCCACGGGTTCTTCAAAATTGCGGCATTGATTCCACTCAATATCAAGGCTTTGCTTTTGGGATCGGCCTGGATAGACTTGCGATGATGAAGTATGGCATAAAAGACTTGCGCCCGATGTTTGAAGCCGATATGAAATGGATCAAACACTATGGCTTTTTACCCTTGGATACGCCCACGGTTACCAGCGGACTTTCCTTAAACGGAGGCAGAAAATGAAATTCAGTTTAACAACTTTAAAACAATATCTAAACACAAATGCGTCGGTTTCAGAACTTGCCGATAAGATGACAATGATCGGTCTGGAGGTCGAAGAGGTTCAAGACTTATCCACATCCTTAAAAGGTTACATCGTGGGCGAAATTCGGGTTGTAGAACAACATCCCAACGCCGATAAATTGCATGTTTTACGCGTTTTTAACGGTAAAGAAGATGTCCAAATCGTCTGTGGTGCTCCGAATGTACGAGTCGGGATGAAATCAGTTTTGGCACAACCCGGTTGTTATGTGCCGAAATTTAACGAAACGATTGAAATCAGCAAACTCCGCGGTGTCGAATCGCGTGGGATGATGTGTGCCGAAGACGAATTAGGTATCGGTGATGATCACACCGGCATTGTTGATTTAAAAACGGACTTACCGGCCGGTACGCCGGCTGCGGAAGCCTTAAACGCCGATATCGTTTTTGATGTCAATGTTACCCCCAACCGACCGGATTGCCTGGGTGTTAAAGGTATCGCACGGGATTTATCGGCAACGGGTATCGGCACATTTATTGATATCCCGAAAACACCGGTTGCCGGTTCTTTTGAATCACCTGTCAAGGTTCAAATTTCGGATAAAGCCTGCCCGATTTATACCGGCCGCTTTATCAAAAATGTTACCAATGGCGAAAGCCCCGATTGGATGAAGCGGGCACTGATTGCCGCCGGTCTTCGCCCGATTTCGGCTTTGGTGGATATTACCAATTACCTCAATATTGCGGAATGTCGGCCCTTACACGTCTTTGATGCGGATAAACTCACGGGCAACATTATCGTGCGCCCCGCCAAAGAGAATGAAAAATTATCTGCCTTGGATGATCGGAAATACACCCTTTCTCCGGAAATTTGCGTGATTGCTGATGAACGCGCCGCACAAAGCATCGCCGGTGTTATGGGCGGAACGGATACCGCCGTTTCACGCGATACTAAGAATGTCTTTTTGGAAAGTGCATATTTTGAACCGGTTGCGATTGCCAAAGCCGGTGTCTTAACCAATGCCGTTTCCGATTCTCGCAATCGTTTTGAACGCGGTGTCGATCCGCTCAGCACCATCCCCGATAATGAACGGGCCACACAAATGATTTTGGATTTATGCGGCGGGGAGGCCTCCAAAATTGTTATAGCGGGTCAAGATCCCGATTGCGGGCGCGTGATTGATTTTAATTTTAGTGAAGTCAAACGCCTCACCGGCCTTGAAATATCCCAAGACAAAATGGTTGAAATTCTGGAACGCTTAGGCTTTGGCGTTGCCGGCACACAGGTTACGGTGCCTTCTTGGCGGATCCATGATGTCAGTTTACCTGCCGATCTCGTCGAAGAAATCGTGCGCATTTACGGCCTTGATGAGCTGCCGGATTCCCCCATGCGGGCGGAAACATTACCGATCGGAACTCTTCTTCCCAAACAGAAGAAAGAAGTCGCCGTTCGTCGTGCTTTGGCGGCACGAGGCTTATGCCAAGCCATTACCTGGTCATTTATGGATTCTAAATTGGCCAAGTATTTCGGCTCTCATGGCGTGAAATTAGCCAACCCCATTGCTTCGGATTTGGACGAGATGCGGCCCAGCCTCATCCCCAATCTTCTTTCTGCGGTCAAGCGCAATCAAGACCATGGCACGGCGGATGTTCAATTGTTTGAAGTAGGTCCCGAATTTTATTCGGATAAACCCGGCGAGCAAAAACTTGTCGCCTGTGGCGTACGGGCAGGCGCCTTTACGCCGAAACATTGGCTGGCACAATCACGTCCGGTTGATGTTTTTGATGCGAAAGCCGATGCCTTGGCTGCTCTTGCCAGTGTAGATGCACCGGTAAACACACAAATCTTTAAAAATGCACCGGCTTGGTATCACCCCGGTCGTTCGGGCAGTATTCAACTGGGTAAGAATATATTGGCCGTTTTTGGTGAAATTCACCCCGCCATTTTAAAGGCTTTTGATATTAAGACCCCGGTTGCGGCGTTTGAACTGTATTTAGATGCCGTTCCGGCCGGTAAAGCCAAAGGAAAACTTCAAAAAGAGTTTAAGGCTTCCCCTCTTTTGCCTTTAACGCGTGATTTTGCTTTTGTAATGGATACGTCGGTTGAGGCCGCTAAAGTCATCTCCACCATTCAAAACGTAAATAAAGCCCTTATCACGGATGTATCCGTGTTTGATGTGTATCAAGGCGAACACCTACCCGCCGGTAAAAAATCTTTGGCGGTTCAGGTAACAATTCAGCCTCAGGACAAAACTTTAACGGATACAGAAATTGAGGCTTTATCTGCGCAAATCATCAACTTTGTGTCCAAAAACACGGGTGCGACCCTCAGGGCATAATCACCAACCGACAAAAGAAAACCTCACCAATCGGTGAGGTTTTTTTGATCCAATCTCTTTCGGATTACAGTGCTTTTTTGGCCTTTTCAACCAAATCGGCAAAGGCTTTCGGATCATTCAAAGCGATATCAGCCAAGACTTATCTGTCCAACTCAATACCCGCTTTATTCAGGCCATTCATAAATTTAGAATAGACCATTCCGTTTTCACGCACAGCCGCATTAATCCGCACAATCCAGAGTTGCCGAATTTCGGTTCTCTTTTTGCGCCGATCCCGATAGGCGTATTTTAAGCCTTTTTCAACTTTTTCCTTAGCAACGGTATAAACTTTGGAATTGCGACCACGATATCCTTTGGCCAATTTCAAAATTTTATTATGTTTTGCACGAACGGTCGTGCCGCGTTTTACTCTTGCCATACCAGACCTCCTTAATGCATAAACTTCTTAACGATATTTGCAACAACGGTTGTCAAAACATGACTTCCCCGTGCTTTACGTTTCATTTTTTTAGGTTTATTGATTAAAAGGTGTCTTTTAGCAACATAACCGCCTTTAATTTTACCGGTTGCAGTTGTTTTAAAACGCTTTTTCACAGCGCTTTTACTTTTTAATTTTGGCATTTTCTTTTTCCTTCAAAAAGTTGTTAATAACAGGGCGGAAGGCAGCCAATTCTGATTTTCAGCCTTTTTGCCCAACGGGCGCATTATACACAAAAATGTCTCCAAAGTCAAGTCTTTTTTTGACTTTCTTCTAAATCTCCATTATGCTCTACCGATTAGCCCAGCCATTTTTATTTAGAAAGAGGAGACGACACGCACATACCATCACCTGAGGTAGAAAAATAATACTTTCTGCTTGGGCATTTATTACATTCCTCTGCGGAGGTATAAACCATACCCCCGTAATTACAAGAATATGAATAAACAGAATCATTAAAACGGTTGGGACAACGATCCCTCTCTTTTTCCTCCGCAACAAACCTGCCGGCCGTCTCACATTTTATACATCCGGCATTAGAAATAAAATATCCTTTTTTACTGCAGGTCTTTTTCAATTCTTCCGAAGGCACTAAAAGTATTTTTTCTTCCATATAAAATTTTCGCCAAGGGTTCACAATCAATGTACTTGGGGCACCGATAACAATATTATAGACATCATTTGCAATTCCCCACGGCAAATATATAATGCCAATTACCGTTACAATACTTGTTATTGTTCCCATTGGGATAAATAAGTAGGCGGCACTTACATCTACATCATAATTGTTAATCATAACATCATTTTCTGTAGCCCACTTTTCATCTGTCCAATCACTGATAAGTTTTAAATGATAATCCTGATATCCTTTTTTTCTGATAATTAATTCTTTGTCCGAATAAGAACGCTCAATTGGAATGATATCGGCAGATTCAAATTCTTTACCTTCATAAATGACTTTTGCATCTGTAATACCATACTTTTTTACCAAGTCAATATCTTGCACAGACGAATAGTATTTAGGTTGCTGAACACAACCAAATAAAAAAAGACAGGATATAATGCAAATAAATCTACTCATGGCCATACAACGATAATATCCTGCTTTTCTGTAAATTACAACTTAAATTTTCCATGAACCGATTCTTTCCTCTTGATTTAAGCATCAAAATTTAGTATACTTTTTTCCTAACTATCAAAGGAGACGACCATGCCGCAAGGAAAACATTCATACACAGGTTATTTTGGTGAAGAAATATGCGTTTTATCGGAAAGGAAAAACGCTGACGGAAAAGTTATCATTACCGGCTGGGGAACATGTGTTTCTCCGTTCATCGACCCCGCCGATGCCTATAAGGACTTTAGGGTTGAGTTTATGGTCTCCGAAATAACCGGCAAAAAAGACGGCTACTACAGGATTTTCCCCAGATCAGGAAACTGCGAAGACTTTCCCATAAAAATGGAATGCTCTTACAAAGAAAACCTCTTGCACGGTGAGGAAAGCTGGTACTCCTCATATGGGGATATTTTATCAAAGCGTTATTGGTTGCGCGGAAAAGAAGTTGAACCTTTTGAAACAAGGGAAAAAAGCGCCTTAAAAGCCAAAGAAATCAGAAAACTGTTTTCAAATCCTTCTCTCTTTGAAGGAGTAGATTCACCGCGGGTTGTCGCAATTAAATCCGGCTTTACACGGAAAACAATCGACGACTCCCTGTGTTCAAGGCAAAGATAATTTTTTGTGAAATTTTTTTCTCTTTTTCACTTTGGGGCCACACGGGTTGTTTTTTTACCGGCTGCGGAACCTTTTCTGTTTTAATCGATGCTGCCGGTTTTGCATTTTGGACTTTCTGTGTTTTTTTATCACTGGACATCAATGTCTGAAGCATATAAATCTTCATATCCGTCGGCATTTTGCTTTCTCCCGCCAACGGCACCAAAACGGTTCCAACCGCCAAAAGCATACCCAGTACAGATTTTTTGTATTTCACGTTATTTGACCAAGTCCCCTTAGGAGATGCCACTCTTATCGCATGGCATCACCGACACCTTTTACAAACAGGTCTTATCTGTTCATACCGTCCAATTTTGTCTGAACACTCGCGGCTAAATCTTTATTCTGTTTTTCTTCCATTGCGTGTTCTAGTGCCATATTATCAAAGAAACGAGACTTCCGATACCCTCTTTGAGGATCCCGATTGTCTAATCCGCAATCAAAAACTTCTGCCGTTTTGAAATCGTTCGATGTTAAGATTTTGTCTGTCATGGTATCCTCCTTTTGTCTAGTTTTTCTATCTCTATAATTTCAGCCTAACATGGTTTTTTGAATCTGTCAAGCCTATTTTTTAAAAAAAGTGCAAAAAAGTTAATCTTTCCTAAATCTGGCCGACCGATGAAAGGACAAAGCCTCGGCAACATGGGGTATTTCGACGTGTTCCGATGCCTCCAAATCCGCAATCGTTCGGGCCACCCGCAACATCCGGTGATATCCCCGCCCTGATAACATCATTTTCTGCGCCGCATCCATCAAGAATTTTTCGGCTTCAGGTGTTAATGCCACAATTTGGTTTAATATTTTACCATCTGCTTCGGCATTATTATGAATTTTATGTGTTTCAAAACGTTCTTTGGCAAACTCAATAGCCCGTAAAACCCGTTTTTGCACGGTTTCGGAAGACTCTCCCGCTTTTTGTGCGGCAAATTCCCACGGTTGAATCAGGGGCACTTCTATCTGAATATCGAATCGATCCAACATCGGTCCCGAAATTCTGGCCTGATACTCTTCTGCACACCGTGGCGCGCGTGAGCATTCTTGCCCCGCCACCCCAAGATATCCGCATTTGCACGGATTCATCGCCGCCACCAATTGGAATCGCGCCGGATATGTTACATGCATATTGGCCCGTGCTACAGATACCACACCCGTTTCAATCGGCTGCCGCAAAGATTCCAGTGTCTGGCGCGAAAATTCAGGCAATTCATCTAGAAACAACACCCCTCGATGCGCCAAAGATATTTCCCCCGGCCGCGCCTTCATTCCTCCCCCGACCATAGCCGGTGTTGAGGCCGTATGATGCGGATTTCTGAACGGGCGAATCGTCACCAGCTGCCCGTCGCGTAATAATCCGGCAATAGAATGAATTTGGCTGACTTCCAAGATTTCGTCTTTTGTCATCGGCGGCAGAATAGAGGGTAACCTTGCCGCCAACATAGATTTTCCAGACCCTGGCGGCCCCACCATCAATAAATGATGCCCGCCGGCTGCCGCTATTTCTAATGCTCTTTTGGCCGTTTCTTGCCCTTTAATATCGGCTAAATCCGCCATTATGGGAATTTGCGCTTCCGTATTTTCAACCGGCCGCGTTAATAACTGCCGCCCTTTAAAATGGTTCAACAGATTTAAAAGCGAATCCGCCCCGAAAATCACGGGATTTGCCGACCACAGGGCCTCTGCGCCCTGCGATGCAGGACAAATAAAGCCCAATTCCTGCCGATTCGCGGCGATAGAAGCCGGCAACACGCCCGACACCGCCCGAATTGAACCATCCAGTCCCAATTCCCCCATCATGATAAAGCGGTGAATTTCCTCTGCCGGCACAATGCCCATCGCCCCCAACAAAGCCATCGCAATCGGTAGGTCGTAGTGCGTACCTTCTTTTAATACATCTGCCGGTGCCAAATTAACCGTAATATGTGCCGCCGGTAGAGACAATCCCAACGAATGCAAGGCCGCCCGCACCCGTTCCCGACTTTCCGCCACGGCTTTATCCCCTAGCCCCACAATTGTAAAGGCCGGTAATCCGTTTGTAATTTGGACTTCTATTTCAACTTTAAGGACATGAATTCCCGCAAACGCTACGGAATAAGTGCTGGATAACATTTACCACCGCGGGATATTATTACCGTTGCGCCATTGTCCGTTTCCGGGATAATCCGAATGTGAAAGCACATCTTGATATCCGGCAAATTGCGGCGTTCCGTTCAGGCGCCGATATCCCTGTTGTTCATAAGCCGCAATGCATGCCGTATCTTCTGCCGCACATTGGGCATAGGTATTTGTATAAGAAACGTTCTGTAAGGTCACCATTGCTGCTCTCGGCGGTTGCGGCGGCATGGGTTGCGATTGAACAGTCCCCGGTTCGGAATAAGCCAACGGTGGCAGGGCTGCTTGCGGTTGACTATAACCTCCATCAATTTCGCCCAAGAATATCTGTTGCGCCGGCAATTCAATCATGGTACCATCCGGTGAAATTCTGGCCTGTTGCATTTGCGGTTGCTGGGCATTTTGAACAGGTTGCACAGTTCCTGTTTGCCCGCCCTGATTTTCCAAAACCAGCCCGCTTTCTTCCGCATATGCGCCGTTTTGATATGTACCTTCATCATAAAATTCTTCCGAATCTTCCGCGCTCATTTCTGCGCATGCTGTCAATAATAAAAGGGGTAAAATTAAAGCTTCTTTTTTCATAGGTCACCTCATATATTTAAGAATTATGATGAGAGTATATCAAACTTTTTTTTGAAATAAAAGCCTTTTTTTAAAAAAAATAAAAAATTCCAAAAAAGGTATTGCATCTTGAAAAAAAATACGATATAGTGAGGCTACAAACAAGAACAAAAGGAGAACATTATGGAAAAAGATAAAGCATTAGAAGCCGCCCTTTCACAAATCGAACGGGCATTTGGTAAGGGTTCAATCATGAGGCTCGGCCAACAAGGAAACGCGGTTGAAATTCCCGCCATTTCCACCGGTTCTATCGGTCTGGACATGGCACTCGGGATCGGGGGACTCCCCCGCGGCCGAATTATTGAAGTTTTCGGCCCCGAAAGTTCGGGTAAAACAACCCTCGCCCTTCATGTGGTGGCTGAGGCTCAAAAATCCGGCGGTACCTGCGCTTATATTGATGCCGAACATGCCCTTGATCCGGCCTATGCGGGTAAACTCGGCGTTAATATCAATGATTTGCTGATTTCTCAACCGGACACCGGCGAACAAGCTTTGGAAATTGCGGATACTTTGGTCCGCTCCGGCACAATTGATGTTTTGGTTGTGGATTCGGTGGCTGCCCTGGTTCCCAAAGCCGAATTGGAAGGCGAAATGGGCGATTCGCATATGGGGCTTCAGGCTCGTCTCATGAGTCAGGCTCTCCGCAAAATTACCGCTTCTGTGGCGCGCGCCAATACGCTTGTGATTTTCATTAACCAAATTCGGATGAAGATTGGCGTTATGTTCGGCAATCCCGAAACAACAACCGGCGGTAACGCGCTTAAGTTCTATGCCTCCGTGCGGCTTGACATTCGTCGAATCGGTGCCATCAAAGATCGTGACGAAGTCATCGGCAACCAAACCCGTGTCAAGATTGTAAAGAATAAGGTCGCCCCACCGTTCAAAACGGTTGATTTTGATATTCTCTACGGGGAAGGCATTTCCAAAACCGGTGAATTGATTGATCTGGGTATTAAGGCCGGCATCGTCGAAAAGGCCGGTGCCTGGTTCTCGTGCAAGGGTGAACGTATTGCCCAAGGGCGCGAAAATGCCAAACAGTATTTGAAAGAGCACCCTGAACTTGCCGCTGAGATTGAAAAGGTTATCCGTAATGATGCCAAAGATCTCACCCAAAAAATGCTTGACGGTGACGAACCCGCGGCGGAATAAATGCGCTTATTACAAAAACGGTGGCATTCGCCACCGTTTTTATGTTAATTCAAACTACCTGACATGTCGTCTTTCAAATTCCTTTTCCAACAAAGTCTTTGATACTTTTTCTTCTGACTCTTTTGTTAGCACCTCTTGCTCTATTATCTCGCTCTTTTCACCATAAACTTTATCCCTAAAGCCACGAACACCCCCTTCAGGCGTCAACTCAATCTGAAAAGCAGAAAGCCCCTGTGCATTTTGGAATCTGATACCCGACTCCCAAGCATTCACAAAACACCTCGATTGATCTGTAGGTTCATTCGTCGCTGGATCAATACAGCACATCGCCTGACCAGTCGGATCTTTTAAAGTAAGCCAAAATTCATTATGGTAATTCTCCATCCTACCTTGCAAAGACCAACGGGCTCCTTGTTCCTCTTCCTTTCCGATAATATGCCCAGGCGTTAAAGGATCTACCACATATTTTTGACCGACTCGGTCAAAGGCTACTAAATTTCTCGATCCGGTACCAATAACCATGCGCGTCAATTTTTCATCATCCGAAAAATAAAGGTGAGCCTGTTCATCGGCACTATTAAAAATAATCATTGATTTTAATTTTCCATTTTCGGTCCTCTTGAGAACGGTCACTTTTTTTGCATCAGACATAACAATTCACTCCATAAAATTTATTTGTAAACAATTTTGATTGTAAAATAAAAATATTCATGTGTCAAATTATTTTTATTCACACAAAAAAAGGGACCGCAATTCGGTCCCTTTTTTAATTTCGGCTATAAATTACAGCCCTAAAATAGAATTTCCAATACCTTGTAAGATATGGTTTTGTCTGCGTTCGGTTGTGTTCAAGCGCCGCATTTCCTGATAGCCTTTGAATTCAACACCTAAACGCGTTCCGTCAATAGCTTTATCAACTGTCCATCGACCCATATCATATAAAGGTGCATTTCTCCTTAAATGGTCATTGGTAGTTTCATCCCAAGTTTTTGAGCGAACACCATAGAGAACAACTTGTTGTCCGTTTGTTCCTGCCGGGACCCAAACTGCTTCCACAATTTTACCTGCATTTTGAGTAGCTTCTTTTTGGTGTTGAAAATCTTGATCATGCGGATCCAAAAAGCCTTCATACTTATCCAACGGATTACTTTTTTCTTGTTCTCTCATTGTTTCACAACCGGCTCCCATGGCCACGATAGCCACCGCTGCCATTGTACGCATTGCTTGATTTAATTTCATCATAATTCTCTCTCCTTTTTATTGTTTATGACATCACTTTTTCCTTGTGATATGTGCATTATACACCTATTTGCCAAAAAAGTCAACAAAAAAATGATTTTTGAAAAATATAATCATTAAAAATCAATGGATTACGATTTTTAAAACCTTTAATTTTTTCTCAATTCTCTTTGGGAAATCCCTTGAAATCGCCCCACCAGATAAATCCCCAAAACAATAATTGCGCCCCCGCCGATTTGGGCAGGGCTTATGCCGGTTCTAAAGAACAAAGCCGCCCCCAAAATACTAAACACCGGCTGCAAATAAAAAATAATTCCCGTTTTTACCGGCCCGATGCGAGTCAAAGCACTATTCCATGCCAGATACGCCAACACCGAATTAAAGACACCCAAAAAGGCCAACACGCCCCACTCCTTTACCCCCAATGTTCGGGCATGCCCCCAATCAAACCAGAAAAAAGCCGGCGTCAGCATTATTACCCCCATTAATACCGTCGCCGTCAATAGCGTTGTTTGTGAAATAAAGGTTGGCCGCTTTGTTTGTAAAAAGCTGTAAACAGCAAAACAAAGCGCATTTAAAATCATCCATATATCCCCAATTTTGAACTCAATGGGGCCTGTCCCATCACCGCCACTCATTAAAATAACCAATACCCCGCCAACGGCAATCGCCATCCCCACCGCCCCACCGATACCGATTTTTTGTTTTAAAAACACCGCCGTTAAAGTGGCCAAAAAGATTGGCGCCGGCAGGTTCAAAAGGCTAATTGTCACGGGATCTGTCGTGCGCGCTGCCACATAAATCAATGTATTCGTCAGCACAATTCCCGACAGGGCAAGCCCCATCAACCACATTTCTTTTTTCCAAAAATAGGCCCGATACCACCACACATTTCGCCCGCCCATCGGCAACAGGATCATTAGGGCAATTACCCACCGCCCAAAAGCGAACTCAAGCGGTAAAATCCTATCTTTAAACCCCTGCGCCAACAGGATATTTTGGCTCCACAAAAAAACAGCCGTTAAAGCCAACACATACCCTGCCATACTTCCCCGTTTCATCTCTTCCCCTTTTGGGAAAGATATGGGTTTCATACAGTTCAAAAACAAATAGACGAAAGGCTATCCTTTTGGTGCCACGGGGAAACATTGCCACCCCGTACCTTTTAACAGGCGTTGACATGCCTGTTGGGCTTCCCGTTCGCTAAATCCTTGAATACGGGACCTGAAAAAGCGATTATTCGCCTGCGGTGTTTTGATTTCTTTACCGTTGGCTCCCAAAATATCAATGGCTTTTTCGGCTGTTTGGCGGGCCTTTTGCTCTCCTTCAAAGGCGCCAACCTGAATCGACCAATTATCCCCTTGCTCTACCCCTGTATCCGCCACGACAACCGGTATCGGCGCTCTTTTCTTTTTGGACAGGTGTGCCATCTTTTTCTGACTCTGCCGCCACGACATTCTCATCAACGGAACAAATACCCCCACCGGCGGTTTAGATATAAACGCCCGCCGATTTAAAGGATTAAACGCACTTTTAAGTCGTCCGTCGGCTTCTGCCCGCCGTTGAATATCCACCTGATGGAAGCCCTTATCCAACAGCCGCATTGCCCGCAAATCTCGTTTTGTAGGGCTTGTTTCTCCAATCACAATGCTCATCAACCGGGAATCTCCTTTCCTGGCCGTTGAAATAATGTTGTATCCGACCGCCGACACAAATCCGGTTTTTAACCCCTCGGCTCCCTCATACTGTTGCAAAACGGTATTATGTGAATGATAGGTCTGCCCCTTATAGGTAAAAGACGGCATTGCGAATAACTTATAGTATTCCGGATAATGCGCAATCAATGCCATTGTCAAAATCGCCATATCTTTGGCGGTTGTTACCTGCCCTTCTTCATGCAGGCCCGATGCATTTTTAAACACCGTATCACTTAATCCCAATCCTTTGGCCGTCCGTGTCATCAAATCCGCAAAGTGTTCTTCATCTTGCCCAAGGGCTTCCGCCACCACCACTGCCACATCATTGGCCGATTTGATAATCAAGGCCGATACGGCATCTCTAACCGATATCGTTTCCCCGGCCGCGACACCGATTTTAGATTTCGGCTGTGCCGCCGCTCTTTCGGACACGGGTAATTGGTCATCCCACGATAAAACACCGCTCTCCAAAGCCCCAAAGGTCAAATACAAAGTCATCAGCTTCGTCAATGATGCCGGCGGTTTTTGTTCCGTTGCATTATCGGATTTTAGGATAAAGCCGCTTTTCGTATCGGCGACAAGCGTAGAAACAGCGGCATTAACCGAAACGCCCCATAGCAGGAATATCAACGATACAAAGACTTTCCTAAACATGCCCCGAATATGTCCTAAAAATTCCTCCCTGTCAAGAAAAAAAACACTACGGATTATATATTTCCACAATCGCGCGGCGATTTAGATTTTGACATTCTTGTTTCAGGCACACCGGTTTCGTATTTCCGCGGGAAAGTACACGAATACGTTTTGGGTCAATTCCCTGTTCAACGAAATAACGGCCGACTGCTTTAGCCCGTTGCATAGCCAAATCCTTATTATATTCCTCGCCGTTCCATTCATAGGCATGTCCTGTAACCAGTACTTTCTTTTCCGGCCAACGCTTCATTTTTTCGATACTCCAATTAAGCCGTTCTTTTCCATATGGCGTAATCTCATAAGAATCCGGCAAAAAGTAAACTACCGGTGAACAATGCTTAACATTACTGCCCTCACACGCCTGAATTTTAGAGGGTTCATTTGGGGTGCATCCAGCCACCATTAGACATACAATAGAAATTAAAACCCAAAATTTCATGTTCTACCCCTTTCATACAAATCATCTTTTTGCATAGCATACCTTTGCAGGCGGGTCAAGAAAAAAAACACTACGGATTATACATTTCCACAATTGTACGACGATTTAGATTTCTGCATTTTTTATCCTCACACACCGGTTTTTCCAGACCACAAGAATCAACTTGAATGCGTTCGGGATCGATTCCTTTTTCAATCAAATATTTTTCAACCGCCTGCGCCCGACATTGGGACAATTCTTTATTATAATCATCTCCGCCCCATTCGTAAGAATGCCCCTCAATTAACACCTGTTTTGCCGGCCACTGTTCCATTTTTTCGATATTCTTATCTAATTTTTCTTGGCCATGAGGGCTTATTTCATAAGAATCCGGCGAAAAATACACAACCGGCAAACAATTTTCGGTAACTTCCCCCTCACATGGCGGAATTCGACTTGGTTCCCAGGTGCACCCCGCTACCATTAAACCTACCATAGAAACCAAAATCCCAAATTTCATAGAAACCCCTTTCACATAAGCCCTGTTTTTCGCATAGCATATCCTCGCCCGCCGGTCAAGGAAAATTTTATTTTACCGATACTCCGATTTATCAAACCGGCGATGGATCCAAAGCCACTGTTCCGGATTTTCCCGTATCCAACTTTCCAATTGTGTATTGATTTGTGTCATAATGTTTAGGGTCGCTTGCTCTTTATCATCCTCTGTCGGGATCTTTAAGGGGGCCGACATTTCCAAAATAAAATGACCGTCGGGCTGACGAATACTGCGTGCCATAGCAATCGGGGCTTTAAATTTTAAAGCCAGCGTTGCAATAGCCGGTGCCGTCTTTGCCATTTTCCCGAAGAACGGAACATCAATGCCTTCATTTAACTTTTGATCGCACAGCATCACGATTACCCCTTTATTCCTCAGAACATCTATCATTTTTCGAGCCCCGGCCGCCCCTTTCGGGATTAAAATGCCCGCCCGCCGCTGAAACATCAACTTATCCAACCACGGATTATTGGCTCGCCGATAAACGGGGTTTAAACAAAAATCATCAAACAAGGGCTGTGATACCGCCAATTCCCAATTTCCGATATGGGCCGAACATAAAAATCCGCCTTTGCCGTCCTGCACCATTTTTTTTAGCAGCGGCAGCCCCTTCAATTCCGCCGACTTAAACAATTCCGTCGCATGCGGCATTTCCGCATAGAATCGGCCCCAATGTTCCCACATTTTATTTAAGATTTGCCGCCGTTCCGCTTCGGATTTTTCGGGGAAAGCGAATTTTAAATTAACCATACCGATATGATTTCTGCGTTTTAAAAGGCAACCGGCAAAACGCCCCAGTTTGCCCCCCAAACCGGAAGCCACCCGCACCGGCAAAATTTTAAAAAGACCCCAAAAACTATAGGCCACCAAAGCCACCAGCGGATCCGTCAAAAAACGTTGATGCAGCTTCCTGGGCGATTGCCGAACTTTTTTTTCGAAATTCATGGGTTTAAAACTCCTTTCATCAAATTCTGAACCTCTGCGGGCTTATCAAACACAAATTGCCCCGAAACAACAATAACACGGGATTTCATATCTTTGGGCACTTTTACGAAATCTTTTGTCGTTGTCACAAGGGGTAACTCCCCCGCATCGTTTATTAAACTTTCTATATCAAACCGTGTGTAGTCATAATGATCCGGAAACACCGCTTTTTTAGCCACCGGTACACCATATCCCACCAACATATCAAAGAATTTATCCGGCCGTCCGATACCGGCAAAAGCCATTACTTTCTTACCCTGTAATTTTTGAATAACCTTAGGGTCCGGTTCAAAATGTCCGGTCAAAATCGGCATATCAGGGGCATACCGCCGAATGGTATCAATAGCACCGGTATCATCACGACCTGATATAACAACCGCATCTGCCCGCAATAAGCCCCGTTCTACGGACTCCCGCAACGGTCCCGCCGGTATCAGGCGTCCGTTTCCAAACCCCATACGCCCGTCCACAACAATAAATGAAATTGTTTTAATCAAACTCGGGTTTTGAAAGCCGTCATCCATAATAATGGCCTTGGCTCCTGCCCGTTCGGCAACTTGAGCTCCGCGCGCCCGATGATTATCTACCACTGTTGGTGCTTCCGCCGCCAACAACATAGCCTCATCACCGATTTCCAACGCCGACATTTGCCGCACACTTACAACCATCCCTTTTTGTTTACTTTTGTATCCGTGATTTAGAAAATAAAAAGGAATTTTCATCTCTTTCATCATTTTTCCAAGGGCCAAGCATACCGGTGTTTTTCCCGTTCCGCCGACGGATAAATTTCCCACACAAATCACGGGAACAGATGCCTGATACGGCTTCACGCGTTTAAAGCGCCGCGCCACACTCCACCCGTAAATCCGTCCAATAGGATTTAGGGCTTTCGCCCAAAATGATTTTCCCCGATACCAAAACTTGGGTGCTTTCATACAATACCTCTTTTTTCCAAAACGTCATAAACCCGATCCAAAACCGCCATTTCCGAGCAAGCCAGTTTTTCGGCTTTGCCTGCCAACATTTCTGCCTCTTGCGGATGACTCAGGTAGAATGATAAATTTTCTTTTAATACATTTTTATCAGCCACCTCAATTAAAGCACCCTTTTCTTTACCCGATGCCACAATAGCCCTAAAGTTAAAAGCATGCGGTCCGATAATCACCACCCGTTTCAATCGCATAGGCTCCAACATATTTTGCCCGCCGAAAGGAATAAGGGATCCCCCTACAAACACAATCGGTGCCAACCGGTAAATTAAACCCATCTCGCCCAATGTATCTGCTAAATACACCTGCACTTCATCTGTAATTTGCTCTCCTTTGGAACGCACCGCAACCGTTAATCCCCTTTTTTCAAAAGCGGCCTTAATTTCTTCTCTCCGCTCCGGATGACGAGGCGCCGATATTGTTAATAAATTCGGAAATTCCGCCAAAAGTTCTTTATGGATATCCGCCATTTGCGATTCTTCATCGGGGTGCGTACTGCCACCCACCCAGCACAGACGATCGCCAATAGCCGCCAACAAATCATCTAAGTCTGCCTGATTAAACGGTGCCGGTGGTGCTGCACATTTAATATTGCCTACACATACGGCATCCGGCGCCCCCAAAACGCGTAGCCTTCTGGCATCTTCTTCCGTTTGCCCGAACACAAAGGTAAACGATCCCAATATCGGTTTAATCATACACAAAAATCGTTGCCATCGCCTAAAAGACCGATCCGAAATCCGCCCGTTTAGTAGCACCAAAGGAATTTGCGCCCGATGAATTTCATTTAAGGCATTGGGCCAAAATTCCGATTCGAACCAAAGCACGGCATCTGGCTTAAAATGGCGCACAAACCGCCGCACGGAGCCACACAAATCCACCGGCACATAGACATGAAAAGCCCTTTTCGGCAATCGTTTTTTCATCAATTCCGCCGATGTCACCGTTCCCGACGTTACCATGATATGCAGATTGGGATTTTTTTCAAGCAACCGATTAATCAACGGTTGCATCGATAGGCATTCCCCAACACTCGCCCCATGCATCCAAATCAGGCGTCCTTTCGGCCTTGCCGGCAACTTTTTTCCAAATCTTTCCCGCCAACGTACCGGATCCTCTTTGCCGCGCCGCCGCCGAACAAAAAGCAGAATCAGAATAAAAGGCATTGCCAAAGTAACAAAAATGCGGTATAGTTTTATCAGCATTATCTTTCCCTTACGAATCGATTGGGTTTGATTTTAGAACATCTTAAAAAAAAAGGCAACACATGATTGGACTAATTATCAAAAATAATCTCTGTTTAGCGGCGTTTTCAGAATTGCTTGCCGCTTTTGAAACTGAGGCCTACCAGGCCGACCACACCTATGACGCCCTTATTACAACAGATTCTTGCGATTGTTCCGCATTTGGTGATACCCCTATCATTACCGTCGGTCTTTCTTTAAAAGGGGAATTTTCTCACATTGATACCCCGGTTCACCCCAATAATTTAGCTCATCAAATTCAATCTGTTTTAACCCGAATTAAGAATCGAGCAACCTTTGAAAATGCCGATTTTCTGTTTCGTAGTACCGACCGTTCTTTATTGGTCAAAAAAACAAATAATTTAATTTTACTCACGGAAAAGGAAAATGATTTGCTGACCGCACTGGCGGCGGCCTACCCGAATTCATTGGATAAAGAAACCCTCCTGCAACAAGTTTGGAATTATAAGCCTGATACCGAAACACACACTCTGGAAAGCCACATCTACACACTCCGCCAAAAAATCGGAGTAGCGGCCGATTCTTTAATCCAAAGCACCCCTACGGGATATGTATTGATTACTGATCCTCTTCCGGACTAGCAAGTGTATTGCCCGCCAAATCGGGTTCGGCCAATTCCTTAGGCGTATTGTCGGAAACGGCATTTAATTTTGTCTCGACAATCTGTGTCCCCTTCTTTTGCAGCATTTCACGTTTTGCCTGATCCAGCAATTGCTTTTGGAGGATCTGCTTTATCAAATCTTCCGTTGCCGTGCGCCGCAATACGGGATTTTTATCCAGGTACCACAGGATACCATGCCCTGACGAATCCCGTGCGCTTATCTTACCACCGGCTTCCATTATCACCTTAAAGGTCATTTCATTCGGTGCATAGAAAGCAGCAAACAAAATTACCGGAATTTCTGCCGGCGCCCCCGGAATTTCAAATCCCGTCAAAGAAACCGATTTATTTGCTCTGGCTTTATCCTGTGTTAAAATACCGTTCACGATACTGGGATTACCGCGACGAATAGCCAATTGAAGCAATGTTCCGCCACACTGAATCGTTTTGTCATCCATCGACACACCGGCTTTAATAAATTCAAATATCTGTTCGTGGTTACGCGCATCACGAACCATATTTTGCAGTTGTGTATACTGGCACCCCTCTTGAAAAGCGACCGGCGCCGCCACGGCTGCCATACTTACGCCACAGATAGTCATAAAAGATAAGATTTGTTTTCTCATTTCGTTTTCTCCTTCTGGTATGGATTTTGAAACATAAATAATGATTTGTCAACCGGAATATTCACTTTTGTGTCAAAAAGTGAAACCGTAGACTTCACATCCTGCATATCGATTACTTCCCACTGCTTTAATGTCAGGGTATCTTTATCAATCACGATTGTCAGACTTCCCAACTCTTTTGCATCCTTTTTATGCGCGGTTACATAATATTCATCAAGTTCATCGCGCACTTCCGTCACCACAAAGGCCGGATCGTCAAACAAAAGTTTTTCCTTAAGGATCAGTTCCACTGGTGTTTGCGCCAATTCAAAAGCACTCACTTCCTTGGCTTCTTTATCATGATAAATCAAGTACCCGTTCACCGCATAAAACTCCAGCGGCGATCCTTTTTCATACACCAGGCGCATTTTTCCCGGCCGCGACATATACAGGGTCCCCGTTTGTAAGTCATCTTTAATTTTGGAATTAAATTGTGCAAAATTAGCTTTAATCGTCTTAATTTTGTTATAGGCTTTTTCCACCGCCGTTAAGATTTTCCGGTTCTCCGGTGTATCCACTTTTTTATCCACAATAGCGGATGCCCCAAAGCTCCACAATAAAACCATCATAAAAATTAACCTTTTCATATTTTCTCCTTTACGCATTATCCGTTGGCACCAAAATATCCCGTTTCCCCGCAATATTGGGCTTGGAAATGACACCCTCCAATTCCATTTTATCAATTAAATCGGCCGCCCGATTATATCCGATTCTCAATTGCCTTTGGATATAACTGGTGGATACTTTTTTATCCCGCAACACAATCGCCACCGCTTTATCGTAAAGGTTTCCCCCTTCCCCGATATCAATCGGCGCATTACCGTTCGGCATATCTTCCTCAACCTCGGTAATAACGGCATCCACATACTGCGGCTCACCCTGGCTGCGCCAGAAATTCACCACGCGTTCTACTTCTTCGTCGCTGACAAAAGGTCCGTGTAACCTCAAAGGCTTGCTTCCTGCCGGCCGATAGAGCATATCACCCCGTCCCAATAACTGTTCGGCCCCCTGTTCGTCCAAAATCGTCCGGCTATCGATTTTATTCGTCACTTGGAAAGAAATCCGTGTCGGGAAGTTTGCTTTTATAAGGCCCGTGATGACATCCACGCTCGGCCGCTGCGTTGCCAAAATTAAGTGAATACCCACCGCCCGTGCCATCTGTGCCAAGCGTAAGATCGGCGGCTCTGCTTCTTTACCGCATTGTCCCATCAAATCCGACATTTCATCCACAATCATCACAATATACGGCAGGGGTGTCAGGTCAAAAGGTTGTTCTTCAATAATCGGTTTCCCCGTTGTCGGATCAAAGCCTGTTTGCACACGGCGGGTTAAAACGCGCCCTTCCCGTGCCGCCTGTAATAATTTTTGGTTATAGCCATCAATATTACGTACCCCCAACTGACTCATGGAACGATATCTGTCTTCCATTTCCCGCACCGCCCACTTCAGGGCTACGACCGCTTTCGGTGCATCCGTTACAACCGGTGTCAACAAATGCGGAATGTTGTTATAAACAGAAAGCTCTACCATTTTCGGATCCACCAATATCAAGCGGCATTCTGTCGGTGTGAACCGGTAAAGAAGGGATAAAATCATTGTGTTAATCGCCACTGATTTACCGGAACCGGTTGTCCCCGCGACCAACAAATGCGGCATTTTCGCCAAATCCGCATAGGTCGGATTCCCACCGATATCTTTACCCAAAATCATGGGAAGGGCCCCCGTATTTGCTTTAAATTTCGATGATTCAACCAATTCCCGAATAAAGACCGTGTCTCGTTTCGGGTTCGGCATTTCAATCCCGATGACATTTGACCCCGGCACCACGGCAATTCGAACGGACAGCGCCCGCATTTCCCGCGCAATATCATCCGATAGGGCAATTACTCGCGATGTTTTTACCCCTGACGCCGGCTCAAATTCATACAAAGTCACCACCGGCCCCGGATTAGCCCCCACAATTTTACCGCTAATTCCGAACTGAGCCAACACACTTTCCAATCCTTTGGAAATCTGTGCCATAGCTTCTTTTGTAATCGTTGCACCCGTCACTTTAGCCGGATTTAAAAGGTTAACATCCGGCAACTGATATTGACTTTGGGGAACCAAAGTCGGTTCGATTCTGGGTGCCGGTGCTTTTTTCTATAACTTTTTAACTTTTTTCAAGGGCTCTACAACTTTTTCCGCTTTATGCAAAGTTTTCATCCATTCGGCCCATTTATCCATAACCGGTTTTAATGTCCAATTCTTGGCCGGAATCACCATCGGCAAAGCAAACAAAAGCGCCACCCCCAACAAGGCATACGGGTACCCCCATAATAAACTGATGGCAATACTTTTCGCCACCGGCTGGTGTATATGACTTACACCGCGCCCCAAGGCCCCCACATATTCCAAAACGGCCATCCACACAAAGACGAAATATAATCCCAACAACCAATAACATCTGTGTTTTAACGGCATCCGCCACATCCATTTTAGGGCCACCACACCCATTTTAAACATGATCCGAAACCCTTTGGCCACTATTTTTACTGCCCGTTTTACAGGCACCATCCAAATAAAGATAAGGGCAGCACATAAAATCAGCCCCAGCCCCAAACGTACCCATCCCCCGTTCATATAGGGGATTTTATTCATCCACACACCGATTAATCCACCGTGGGGATCTGCAAGTAAGCACCCCAAAGCAAGCACCGGTATCATCATAATCAACCGAATTTTAACCTTTTTCCCAAACCAAACACCTGCGCTCCACGCCAAGAGGGCAATTATCACAATCCATCCGGCCCATCCCGCACATTGAGCTAAAATATCGGCACTATAGGCCCCTATTTTTCCGAGCCAATTATGCGTTACCCCACCCACCGTATTTAGTGATGCATCTGATTTCTGATACGACATCCCCGCCAACGTCAGGCCAATTCCTAAAGCCGCCAATATGCCGGATTTAAATACAGTTTTTAAACGCATTTTGATCTCCTATTTTAATTAAAGCCTCTTTAATCACCGGTATGGTAATTTTCCGTCCCTGTGCAAGCGACAACGCATCTGCCGTTTGGATCAGGTTTTGGATAGCCCCAAAAGACCGCGGCATATGCGTCACGGCAAACGCCACAACCCCTTCATCAACAATAATCTGACGCTCGGCAAAAGTTTGTGTCAACACTTCTTTTATAAACGCCTCATCCGGCAGTCCGATAGCTGCTTTCGGCACCGATTGTATCCGTGTTTTCAAATCCGTCAGGCGAAATTCCGGCACTTTTTTTGCCGTCAACAACAGGTATCCGCCCAAATCCCTCAAAAAATTGAACAAGTGAAACAATGCTTCTTCACTGGCCAAATTTTCCACATTTTCCACCACGATTTTCTTTTGAAAATAGGGCATAAAATCATCCGTAAGGCTCGCCGCATCGATTTTATATTCGGAAAAAATGCTGGCCAGATGTGTTTTTCCCGATCCTTTTTCTCCATAGATTAAAACGCACGGCACCGGCCAATTCGGCCATTTATCTATCCACGATACGGCTTCCTGATTACAAGGCGCCACAACAAAGTCCTCCCGCCCGAAGGCCTTTCGGTATGAAAGTGCAAGTGGCAGTTGGACAAATCCGCTCATGAACGCGCTTTCCCCTTATAAAAATCCGTTTCCCGATACCATTTCAGGCCCCGTCTGATCAGGACACCGATAACTGCCGCCACCGGTACAGCGATTAAAATCCCGACAAACCCAAACAAGACGCCCCCTGCCAATAACGCAAACATCACCCACACGGGATGAAGGCCGACCCGATTGCCAACCAACCGCGGTGTCAGGATATATCCTTCCAAAATCTGTCCCAAAATAAACACGGTAGCCAATCCCGTCCATTCGCCCCAGGAAAGCCCCTGCATTAATCCTAAAAAGACGCTTAAAATTAATCCCGTTCCAAATCCGAAATACGGAATAAAAGATAAAATGCCGGCCAACAGCCCTACCAACACACCATAATCAAGCCCCACCAAAAAGAGGCCCAGCGCATAGAACACCGCCAATGACAGGCACACTAAAGTCTGCCCCCGAATAAATCCCGATAAAGTCCGATCAATTTCTCCCCACAGGGACATAATTTGTTTTTCTTTATTTTTCGGCATAAGTCCTCCTATCTGTTGCTGAATGGACACCCAATCCTTCAAAATATAAAATAAAACAACCGGTGTAATTAAGATTAAAGCCAATATGTTAAATAAAGCCACCCCGCTGGACAGGATCTGGCTCAAACTTGCCCCGATCGCAGTCAGCACGCGTGTTACGGTTCCACTGACAGATGCATAAATTTCGGATAATTGTTCCTGGGAAATACTGTCTTTTGCATACGCCAATACTGCGTTAATCCGTTCCCAAATTGCTTCCGAAAATTTAGGGATACGTTTCATAAAATCTACAATTTGCGATTGCAATAACGGCACTAAAATCAAAGCAATTGCCACCACAAACAGGCAGAAACCGACCACTACCAAACCGGTTGAAACACCCCGCCCCAATTTTTTGGCCACCAATTTTTCCACCACCGGATGCAAAATGTATGCCAGAACAAAGGCCAATATAAACGGCATTAAGATTGCTCTTACCGCCCCGACAAACAAAATCAGGCCCAACGCACACAAGATTAAAATCACATTTGTTTTCGTTATATACGTTTTCATTCTTCAAATCCCCCTCTGGGTTTTATGACCCAAAACCCGTTTTGATCCCCGACCATCAGGCTTAACCCCAAAGGCCTTAACTGCCTGTTCAAATCCGCTGAAGTCCCCTTATACCCAAAGGTTACCCACACTTCATTCGGCCGAAATCCCCGAACGGTAAACCCGTTTAAAAAGTCCGCTTTTTTTAATTTTTGGTACAGGGGTGTCCATTCACTCAACTTCCTGATAGGAATCTGCGCCCAAAACGTCATTTGAGATTCGAAATTTTGTGTTTTTAAATCCCGCCATTTTTGTTCTTGCGCACGCACAACTTTTCCCCACAACGCTGGTATAACCGATGTAATCTGACCATTTGAGGCCACCACGTCTACCCGATTATCAAGTGCCGGTTGCGCCGGCACATAGGAAACATCTGCCGTTACATAAGGTCCCCTTTGGTTGATTTTAACCACCATCACCGATTCGACATCATACCGCCCGGTCAATCCATTCAAGGCCCCTCTATTCTCGTTACCGATGGCCTCTCTTATTGCCACAATTTCTTCCAATTCTCCAACCGGCAAAACGGTTTTCCACAACTCATTTTTCGGGGGATTTCCTTTTAAATAAGTATATAACGGGTTTTGTTCCTCAACCGTCCACACATTTTCACCGACCTGATAAACAGGTACAATCACGGTATCCGGTAAATCTTTTGTCAGGAAGGGGATATTATTTTGTGTTAAAAAGTCTTGGATTTTCGTTTCATCAAACCGAACACCCAAATCCGCCATATATTTGGTAGCCGTATTCTTTTCGTTTGCCAACGATACCGTCTGCACCCAGGCATGAATATCCGCTTCCGGCGGCATCGGTATTTGTTGTTGATTATCCGGACTCACCATTTTTTTCATCAAGGCCCAAAACGCGTCCGTTTCCCCGTTTGTGATAGCCGCCGCCCGTGCTTCCTTAGCGCTGGAAAGTTCCGCACTGATAGGGATTCCCGATACCCGATACAAATCCGCACGGGCTACACTCATCCCCATTCCCAAAATCAAACCGATCAAACATAAATTTTTCATCATTTGTTATCTTTTTCGTTGCAGTTTAAAAAAATTAAGGTTATTCTAGCAAAAGATTTTCAAAATCGCAACTTTTTTTATGGAGGCTGACTATGGAATATAATGCAGACAACGTTTTTGCTAAGATTTTACGGGGTGAAATTCCGTGTAAAAAGATTTACGAAGACGATTATGCACTCTCTTTTTACGATATCAATCCCAAGGCAAAAGTTCACGCTCTTGTTATCTCTAAGGGTATGTATCGCGACTACAATGACTTTGTGAATCATTCCACAGACGATGAAATTGCGGGCTATTCCCGTGCCGTTTTAAAAGTTGCCGATATTTTGGGCTTAACCGGAACGGGTTACCGAATCGTCTTCAACACCGGCAAAGATTCCGGCCAGGAAGTTCCCCACCTGCACGCCCACATTTTGGGCGGCGAACCCCTTCCCGTTGATCACTTATAAATTTTTGTTGTTTTTCCAATAACAAAGCCTTGATTCCGCCGAGGGACTTGTGTTATGTCTTTTTTTATGCTATAAAGGGCGAAATTCAATTCGAAAAAAGGAGCCTATATGCTAAAACAAACTTTGATGAATAAAGCCTTTTTACCCTTATGGGTGTCTCATCTCCTGTCGGTCATTAACGATAGTTTTATCCGAACGGTTTTTTTGTTTTTCGTCACTTATAAGATGACTCAAACCGGCACCAGTTTAATGATTACGGCCGTTATTTTGTATGCGCTTCTTTACTGTGCCGGCAGTTTATATGCCGGTCAAATTGCGGATAAAATGTCCCGCGTTAAGTTTTTGCGTCTCATTCGGGCGGCCGAAATTGCCCTAATGGTCATGGCTCTACTGTTTGTATTTTTGGATTCGCGAATACTATTGACCTTGATTTTGGCTTTGTTGGGATTAACGGGATCATGCCTTCGAGTTATCAATAATGCATTATTGCCGGATACCGTTGGCGAAAAAGGCCTGAATTTTGGAAATTTATGGATGAAGACCCTCTCTGTTTTAGGCTCGGGGCTTAGTGTTTTGCTTTTAATGTCCGTTTTAAAATTCGATGCCGCTACCGCCACCGCCTGCTCGGTAGCGGTCTTATTTTCCTGTATCAGTTTCGGGGTTACCTTTTTGATGAAGCAAGATAAGCCCGCCGATTCCGAAATTAAATTGATCTACAATCCTTGGACGGCGCTTGAACCGGTTTTGGATTCTCTAAAACATCAATTTGACCGCTGGGCCTATATTGTCGGGATTGCGTGGTTTTGGATTTTAGGCAGTCTTGTTTTCTTTTTCTCGGCGGAATATGGACACAGCATCTTAAATGCCCGTTGGTCTGTTGTTACTTTCCTAAGTGGCGGTGTTTTCACGGCCGGTTATCTAATCGGTGCATTTATTTACTATCGCCTCACAAAGAAAGGCAACCTCTTTTCATGGGCCGTCTGGGCCGGTCTTGGGATTAGTGTCTTTTTAATCGGTCTTATTATTGCAGGCGGCCATATTGTTTCTGTCCCCGGCGATAAAGCCATTACCGTCCACAATATGATTTTCGGCGGTTTTAATTACTGGATTGTTATTTTATCCACCTTTATGTTGGGGGGATTATCGGTAAACTTTATTATTCCGCTTTATGTTATGCTGCAAAAAGAAACACCAAAACCCCTCTTGGGCCGAATGATGGCGTTCAGCAGTGTCGTCAACGCCTGTGGAATTATGGCGGCCTTTTTGATTGTACTATGCTTTTCGCTATTATTCGTTGATCTATTAAGCATTATGCTACTGTTTGCGGTGGCAAATGTGTTTGTCGCCCTCTATATGACAAGACTTCTTCCCTTGGAAACGCGTCGACATGTGTTCCAATATGTTTTCAAAAAGCTCTTCAAGGCTCGCATTGAAGGATTGGAACATCTTAAAAAAGCTGGCAACAAAGCTCTTATTGTTACAAACCATACTTCCTACTTGGATGTGCTTTTGATTTCGGCTTTTGTAGATCGGAAAATTGTCTTCGCCATCAGTGATAAACTCCTCAACAAAGTGTTTGTCAAATTCATGACAAATCTTGTTGAGATTAAACCTCTCGATCCCGTTAGTCCCTTTGCCGTTAAAGACATGGCGGAAGAATTGAATCAAAACAAATGGTGTATGATTTTCACCGAAGGCCTTATCGAAGGCGGTAACACGCGGATGAAGATTTATGAGGCACCGGCCATGATGGCGGTTAAAGGGAACGCTCCCATCGTGCCGATTCGAATTGATGGGGCTTCACATGCCTTATTCTCACGCGTGTTGGGACAAAAAGCCGATTTCAGATGGTTCCCCAAAATCACTTTGACCGTTTTGCCTCCTGTCAAGTTTGATGATTATCCGGCCGATATGCCGACACGGGAAATGCGTGAAAAATCCAGTTCACGCCTCTATGACGTCATGACACAAATGACGTTTGACAGTTATGAAAAAGATAAAACCATTTTTCAAAAAATCATTCGGGCCATGTCCATGGCTGGCCGTTTCAAACCCGTTTTGGAAGATACGGCCCGTAAACCCGTCAAGTTCATATCACTATTTTTAAAATCCTTTGTATTGGGTGGTATGTTGCATCGGGCGGCGCCGGATGAAAAATATCTCGGTATCATGATCCCGACATCCAATGCTTGTGCCTTAACGGTTTTAGGGTTGCATGCTTACGGTAAAATTCCTGCCATGATCAACTTTACCAGTGGTCCAAAACAGGTCATTTCAACTTGCGAAACGATCGGGCTTAAAACCATCATAACGGCTCGAAAAGTCGTGGCTCTGGCCAAATTGGAAAACCTGGTAGCCACCGTTCAAGAAGCCGGCATCCGTATCCTTTATTTGGAAGACCTTGCTCCAACTTTGACTCTTAAAGATAAATTACGTGGCGTTTTATATGCCCTAATGCCGGAAAAGGCCTACAAAAAAACAAGCGGCGGCAAAATATCGGCTGACGATACAGCAGTTGTCCTCTTTACTTCCGGTTCCGAAGGTTTTCCAAAGGCTGTCTTTTTAACCCATAAAAACATGATATCAAATGCTTACCAGGTTCTGTCCAAATTTGATGTGTATCAATCGGATATTTTGTTAAACGTATTGCCGATGTTCCACTCATTCGGACTGGGTGCGGGCTTATTCCTGCCGTTGATAGCAGGCCTTAAAGCCGTTTTGTATCCGACACCGCTACACTATCGGATTATTCCGCAACTGTGCGCTTCAACGCGGGCAACAATTTTCTTCGGCACGGATACCTTCTTATCCGGTTATGCCAAATGCGCCAATCCGTACGATTTCAATAGTTTGCGAATTGTTGCCGTCGGTGCCGAAAAATTAAAGGATGAAACCCGTAAAATCTGGTCGGAAAAATTCGGCGTTCGGGTATTGGAAGGCTATGGTGCCACCGAATGTTCACCCTTTATTTCGGTAAATACTTTCTTGCACCAGAAAAAAGGTTCCGTCGGCCGAATCTTTAATGGCCTCACCTATGAACTGAAACCTGTTGACGGTATCAAAGAAGGCGGTGAATTATGGCTCAAAGGCCCCAACATCATGCAAGGCTACATGCGCTATACGGATCCGTTAAAACTGGACCCGCCCGAAGACGGTTGGTATAACACCGGCGATATTGTTGACATTGATTTGGAAGGTTATGTCTTCATTAAAGGGCGTTCCAAACGCTTTGCCAAAATCGGGGGCGAAATGGTCTCGCTTCTTTCCGTTGAAACCGTAATTAATACCAAGTGGGAAGGTTTCATCACCGGTGCGGTCAGTATCCCCGACCCCAAAAAAGGCGAACAAATTGTCCTCATTACGAACTGTCCCGACATTACCAAGGATGAAATGATAAAAGCCTTCAAAGCCGCCGGTGTCACCGAACTGGGACTTCCCAGCCGTGTGATTTATACCGATAATCCACCATTACTCGGAACCGGTAAATTCGATTACTTGACGGCAAAAGAATTAGCCCTAAAATCCGAATAAAAAAAATTCCCGCCTCTTAACAGGCGGGAAAATTTTAACTATTTCTTTTTTGTTCCGCATCCGCAACCCGGCATGATTATCGCCTCCTTTCCCTCAATGAATACAAAAAATACATAAGCTGTTTTAAAGGACTTGTCAAGATGATTTCTTTTTGCTATAAGAATGGTATGAAAAAACTTTTTATCATTTTAGGTTGTTTAATTTTAGGTGCCTGCGCGCACAAAAATCCCTTATCGGACATGGCGTTTCAAACAACGCCTGCCCCGCCCCATGTGATCGCCAGCTGGTATAAGATCACTACCCCCGGCACTCCGATAAAAGTCTATGTGGAAGGGGATGGGGCAGCTTTTGATGCCGATAATCGGCCCACCGATAACCCTACTCCAAAAAGTGAGTTTATGCGGGAGTTGGCTGCGGGTGATCCGTCCCCTAATGTAGCCTATTTAGGACGTCCCTGCCAATACCTGCAAACGGGCGCCTGTTCCACTGCAGATTGGACAACGGGACGCTTTTCCAAAACCATTATCGACAGTATGGATACCGCCACCCATGCCCTTATGAAGAAAGCCCGCACCAATCAAGTCATCTTAATCGGCTTTTCCGGCGGTGCCCAAATTACGGGACAAATTGCCGCCCGCCATCCGGATCAGGTAAAAAAATGGATTACCCTCTCGGGCGTTCTGGATACACGGGCCTGGACAACCTATCACGGCGATTCACCTTTAACCGGTTCCCTCAATTTAAAAAAGGATCAAGTTAAATCCGTTAACCAAATTCACTACGCCGGCGGCCAAGACGATGTCGTCCCCCCTTCCCTTATCCAAGATTTTGCAGGGGCAGATAAAGTTGTCATTGTCAAAAAAGCCGGCCATGGCGATGGTTTTGAATCCATTTATGATGCAATTTATGAGGTAAAGTAATGAAAATTTGGATTTTAGCAGATGATCGGGCCGGCAACGTTAATCAACTCCTGGGTATTGCCGAAGCTTTGGGTGCACCTTTTGACCGTAAAGACATCCGTTACACCCAATGGGTAAAGCTCCCTAACTGCCTGCGCGGAAAATCCTTATTGGGCCTTGATGAAATCTCAAAAAAATCCCTCTCGGCTCCTTGGCCGGATGTGGTTTTAAGTGCCGGTCGACGTTCTTTCCCCGTTGCCCGTTTTATTCGTCGGGCATCCGGCAATAAAACAAAAATTGTGCAATTAATGAACCCCGGCTCAGCCGGCTTTCATGAGGCTGCCCTCGTCGTCTTACCGGCGCATGATAATTACCGGGGGAAAGCCTCTAACGTCATGGTTGTTACCGGTTCTCCGCATCGGATTACCCCACAAAAATTACAGGAAGCCCGCACCCATTGGGAACCTACATTTACTCCTTATCCTCACAAGCGGATTTCCATCATTGTGGGCGGTGCTACAAAAAATAAACCTTTTACGGCCGAACGTGCTATTGAATTGGCCGCGGGTATAAAAAAACTCAATCCCGCTTCTGTTTTGGTTACAACCTCGCGACGCACCCCGATGGAAGTTATCGATTGCCTTCAAAAAGAGCTTCCGCGCCCGATGTTTTTCTATCGGTTCGGTGATAAAGGGGAAAATCCCTATTTCGGGTTATTGGCATGCGCTGATGAAATTGTTGTTACAGGGGATTCCATGTCCATGTGTTCCGAAAGTTGCGCCGCCGGTGTTCCCGTTTCCATTTTTGCCCCGCCCGAGATGATGAGTCCCAAGCATCAACGTTTTCATCAAACCCTTTATCGGGATAGTTTCGCCGTTCCTTTGGGTGAGACACCGCACGCCCCCAAAAAATCATTGAACCCCGCCCAAGAAATCGCCGAAAAAATAAAGGAAATTTGTTCCCATGAAGAATGAAAAATTAACCCTTTGGCAGGGCGATTGCTTCCAAAAAATGAAGGAAATACCGGATCATTCCGTGGATTTGATTTTATGTGATCCGCCCTATAACCTCGCGCATTACAGCACCGGTAATATGACATTCGGCTGGCGTGGTGAAGTCAATAACGACGTAGCCGATTGGGATCAAAAAGCCCTCAACCCCGCAGATTTGGTCACGGAATTTAAGCGTGTTTTAAAGCCCAAAGGCAATATTTTCATCTTCTGCAGTTATAACCTTATCGGTAAATTTCACGACGCCTTCAATGCCGAATTTGATACCTTTCAATTTATGGTTTGGCATAAAACAAACCCCATTCCGTGTATTCGTAAAGCCTCCTTTTTAAACAGTTGCGAACTGATTGTCTGCCTGTGGAATAAAGGTCACACTTGGAATTTTGGCAAACAAACGGAAATGCATAATTTTATTGAGGCTCCCATTTGCGCCGGTCGGGAAAGACTTCAAAATCCCAAGCACCCCACTCAAAAACCGCTCGCGGTTCTTGAACATATCATCAAAATCGCCAGCAATCCGAACGATGTTGTCTTGGATATGTTCATGGGTGTCGGTTCAACGGGCGAAGCCGCCTTAAAAAACAATCGCCGCTTTATCGGTATCGAACTGGATTCCAAATACTTCACCGCCGCACAAAATAGGCTGAAAAATATAAAATAGGCCTTTCCTTCAAGGCCTATTTGTTTTGGTGCCCAGAAGAAGACTCGAACTTCCACCCTTTTGACAGGACTAGCACCTGAAACTAGCGCGTCTACCAATTTCGCCATCTGGGCAACGGGGGTATTTTACCCAAAATTCATCAAAATGTCAATCTTTTTTTGAAAGACATCATCAAATGACTAAAAGATGTTCTTTCAAAGGTAAAATAATAATGCTGTATTTATACCATTTTTCAATCCATGACAATACTAAAAAGAGCCCATATATTCATCTCATTATCGGTAACTACATTTTGATAATTAGGGCACATTTTAAAAAAGTTCTTGATTTTTTCACAGAAAAAGTGTATAAGTATGTCCATGTGTTGCGCTTGTAGCTCAGCTGGATAGAGTATTGCCCTCCGAAGGCAAGGGTCGTGAGTTCGAATCTCGCCAAGCGCGCCACTATTAAATTAACGCCTTGTTTATCAAGGCTTTTTTTATACCTACACAATCGCATAATAATATATTAGCGACCTATCCTTGACAAAAAAGTCTTAACATCCTAAAAACATGAATTTTTTATGTTGACAAAACGGACAAAAGTATGTATAATCAAGGAAAATTTTCGTAGGAGTCGCAATATGAAAAGATTTCTTTGTTTTGCTCTATGTTTAATTTGCATCTTATTTGGTATTTCCGCACAGGCGGGAATTAGTTGTGCCAAAGGCTACATTAACTACAATGGCGCCTGTATCAAAAAACTGGATTGTAAAAATGGTGGCAAACAAGAAGGTTACAGTTGTACTTGCCCTAAGGGATGGACAGGCGAACTGTGCCAAAAAGCGGCGACTTGTCCTTATAAGGATACCAAGTGTTCCACCGGATATCATGCAACGGGAAAAACGTGTAAGACAGGAAATAAAACCGTTATTCAATGTGCCGTCAATGAATGTAAGGACTATCCCCATATGAAATGTCCGACGGGATATACTTCCACGGGAACTTGTCAATCGGGTAAAACAAAGAGATATAAATGTGATGCTTGTGCCAAAGGATATATCCGGTATAACGGTCAATGTATCAAGAAGCTGGATTGTAAAAACGGCGGAAAACAAAAAGGGAACAGTTGCACTTGCCCCGAAGGTTGGACGGGATCAAAATGTGATAAAGCGGCCAGTTGCCCCTATAAAGACACAAAATGTGCCAAAGGATACCACGAAACGGGAAAAACCTGTAAGACTGGAAAGAAAACCGTTAAAGAATGTAAAGCAAATGCTTGCGAAGGGTACACATATACAAAGTGTCCGACGGGATATGCTTCCACGGGCAGTTGCCAATCGGGCAAAACAACGAAATATAAATGTGATGCTTGTGCCAAAGGCTATATCCGGTATAACGGTCAATGTATCAAAAAGTTAGATTGTAAAAACGGTGGAAAACAAAAGGGGAATAGCTGTACCTGCCCCGAAGGTTGGACAGGTAAACAATGCCAAACCGCTGCTTCTTGCTCCTATAAAACAACCTCTTGTTCCAGTAGTCAAGTTGAAACGGGAAACACCTGTAAATCCGGAAATAAGACATATATTCAATGTGCTTCGTCCTGTCCCAAAGGAAAAGTTAAACAAGGGAAAAAGTGTGTGCCGGCCCCGAATTGTCAAAACGGCGGACATGCAAATGGTCTAAATTGTGTTTGCCCTGACGGTTGGACGGGAACACTTTGTGAAAAGCCAAAAACATGCCCTGCCGATTATACACAAGAATCTTGTGGCGAAGGATATGAACAGGTTGGATCATCCTGTAAGTCAGGGGATAAAACATATGTAGCCTGCACGGAAGCGACTTGCCCCTATAATACAACCAGTTGTACAAGGGGCTATGAAGAAACGGGTGATACCTGTTTATCGGGAACGACCCTTTACAAAAAGTGCCGTGAAAAATCTTGTGCCGGGTATATCATGGGTAGTTGCCCCCAGAATGCTGAAGGGTGTGAAATTTGTTATCAGGGTGAGATCGAAACTTTCACTTACACCAAATGTAAAGACGGTTGGACGGGGTTAACCTGTAATGTGCCGGCAAATTGTCCGTATGATACCATCACTTGTCCGGAGGGTTATGAAGAAACAGGGGAAACCTGCCAATCGGGCGATAATACTTATAGGAAATGTAAACCAACCGATTGTACCGCGCAAGGATATAAAGCCACTTGTCCGGAGGGTTATAATTCAACACAAGAATGTTTAAGCGGAACAACGCCTTATTATACCTGTACCCCGAAACAAGTGCCGGCGGGATATCAATCCGAACCTTGCGGTGCGGGTTATAATCAAGTGGATACTTTCTTGTCGGGTGAAACGACTTATTATAAATGCGAGGCCAAACAGGTACCAAGCGGCTATCAATCTGCCTCTTGCGGTGCCGGTTATGATCAGGTTGATACCTTCCTGTCGGGTAAGACAACCTATTATAAATGTCAGGCCAAAGATTGCTCGGCCTATCAAACCGGTTGTTCGGCGGGATATACCGCAGAGCAATCGTGCTTAAGCGGAACAACTCCTTACTATACATGTGTTCCCAAAGTTTGTCCGGACGGATATAATACAAAGGGGACCTCCTGTTCGCGGGGCTATGTCCAAGCAGGCGATGTCTGCTTATCGGGCGAAGATACCTATGTGAAATGTGTTCCCAACACGTGTCCTGATACCCATAATGTGCTCGGCAGTTGCGGGGAAGGATATGTGCAAGTTGGGGAAGCCTGTTATTCCGAAGACAGAACATATGTGGCGTGTACAGAGGCAACCTGCCCCTATGATACAACCAGTTGTACAAGGGGTTATGAAGAAACGGGCGATACGTGTTTATCGGGAACAACCCTTTACAAAAAATGCCGTGAAAAATCCTGCGCCGGATATATCATGGGCAGTTGTCCCCAAAATGCGGAAGGGTGCGAAACCTGTTATCAAGGCGAGATTGAAACCTTTACCTACACCAAATGTAAAGACGGTTGGACAGGATTAACCTGTAATGTGCCGGCAAATTGCCCATTTGATACCCTTACATGCGAGGGTGGCTATGAAGAAACGGGTGAAACCTGTCAATCGGGTGATAAGACTTATAAAAAATGTCAACCGATTGACTGTAGCGCTCAAGGATATAAAACAAGTTGTACGGAGGGTTACGACGCCGTTCAAGGATGCCTAAGCGGAACAACTCCTTATTATACCTGTACCCCGAAACAAGTGCCGGCAGAGTATCAGGTCGCCCCTTGTGGTTCGGGATATAATCAAATTAATACTTTCTTATCGGGCGAAACAACTTATTATAAATGCGAAGCCATTCAGGTACCGGATGGCTATCAATCTGCCTCTTGCGGTGCCGGTTATGATCAGGTTGATACGTTCTTATCAGGTGAAACAACTTATTATAAGTGCCAAGAAACAGATTGTTCCGCATATCAGACCGCTTGCGGTGCCGGATATGATGCCACAGAAGCTTGTTTAAGCGGTACAACGCCTTATTATACTTGTACGGAAAAAGAAGTGCCAACCGGCTATGGTGCCGAACCATGCGGTACCGGTTATGATTTGGCTGACACCTTCTTATCGGGGGATAAAACCTATTATAAATGTGTTGCCAAAGAAGTTCCCGCCAGATATCAAGCCACTCCCTGCGGTGCGGGATATGATGAAATAAGTACGTTCTTATCGGGAACGGCAACGTATTACGAATGTCAAGAAAAAGATTGTTCTCAATATCAGGCCGGCTGTGGAGAAGGCTATGATGCCGCACAAGCATGCTTAAGCGGCACAACACCCTATTATACATGTACGGAAAAGCAGGTTCCTGATGGATATTCATCCGAATCTTGCGATGACGGATATAAACAAACAGGGACGTTCTTATCGGGTACAACAACATATTATCAATGTGCACCCGCCGATGTTCCGAACGGATATGTTGCCACATCTTGTGGTGCCGGTTATGATCAGGTTGATACGTTCCTGTCAGGCGAAACAACTTATTATAAGTGCCAAGAAACAGATTGTTCCGCATATCAGACCGCTTGCGGTGCCGGATATGATGCCACAGAGGCCTGTTTAAGCGGTACGACACCTTATTATACCTGTACGGCAAAACAAGTACCTGCAGAATATCAGGCTGACCCCTGCGGTGCGGGATATAATACGGCTTCCACTTTCTTATCAGGTGAAACAACCTACTATCAATGCGTTGCCAAGCAAGCTCCGGAAGGATATCAAATGCCGGAATGTGCAGCAGGTTATGATGAAGTAGCAACATTCTTATCCGGTGATACCGTTTATCATCAATGTGTTGCTAAACAGGTTCCTCCCGAATACAATGCCGAACCGTGCGGCGCGGGGTATGATCAGGTTGGTACATTCCTGTCGGGTGAAACAACTTATTATAAGTGCCAGGAAACAGATTGCTCGGCATATCAGACCGCTTGCGGTGACGGATATGATGCAACAGAGGCCTGTTTAAGCGGTACAACACATTATTATACCTGTACGGCGAAAGAAGTACCTGCGGGATACGTTGCCGAACCGTGCGGCGCGGGGTACAATACTACTTCTACTTTCTTATCAGGTGAAACAACCTACTATAAATGTGTTGCTAACGCTTGTGACGGTTATCCATATGCCAATGCCTGTCCGACAGGATATGCGCCGTCATCCAGTTGTCTGTCGGGTGATACAACGATGTATCAATGTAATACTTGCGCGGAAGGGTATATATCAGACGGCAATGGCGGTTGCGTCCTTAACGTGCCTCAAATCGGGAAAACAGGAGAGACCAACAATGATACCATCGAGGTAGAAAATACGGGTAATGATGATGTATACGGATTGCATTATGATGTTCCCGATAAACCCCAATATCATGACGTATTAACCGTTGTAAATGCCAGAAACAGTGAAGCGCAAATATCAATCGAAAATGAAGGGGACGGTAATGTTTATGGTATCCATGCGACGGGATATGCCGATGCGACGAATGCTTTAGGTGAAAACGCAATCGGAACAATTAATATTTCCAATATCGGAGATGGCGCTGTTTACGGTCTTTACAGTGAACAGAAAAAAGCATTTAATACCGAAGATAACGGTTCGGGCAGTATATCTATCACCAACGAAGGCGATGGTAATATTTACGGCATTTGGGGAAATGATGAAGCCGTTAACGCCGATGATGAGGGAGAAGGTACCATTGAAATTTCCAATACCGGTGACGGAAATGTATTTGGCGTATATGCGAAGGCCGATTACGCCTCTAACAGTGACGGAACAGGTTCAATATCTATCACTAATATTGGTAATGGTTCTGTCTACGGTGTTTGGGGAAAAGCCAATGATCACCCCAAAGGTCTGATTGACGCCTACAACGCGGATGACATGGGTTCAAATGGTACTATTGAAATTTCTAATACCGGTGACGGCAATGTTTACGGTGTTTGGGGAAATAATGGAGCCGCAAATGCCGGTGAAGATGGTACGGATGGAAGCATTGAAATTTCCAATACCGGATCGGGAAATGTCTATGGTGTCTATGCGAATGGTTGGTGGGCCCTTAATGCTGCCGGTGGTTTAGGGAATATAACCTTGTCAAATACGGGTGATGGTTCAACTTATGGTTTGTATGCAAAAGAATTTGCTCACAACGGTTGGGATCCCGCTTTTGCCTCAAGATGGCTTACGGAAGATGATGGTGACGGATGGCTATCCGTGGGACATATCAATATCGAGAATAATGGAACCGGAACCGCCTATGGCGCACATGGGCTTGAGGGCGCCTTTAACTTTGCCAATGAAAAGGGTACTTCTTCAATTGAAATCGCTAATAACGGGAGTGGTTTAGCTGTTGGTATGTATGCGCCCGAGGTCAACAATATGGGCAATATCCATATTGAAAATTACGGGAATGGAACGGCCATTGGTCTGTATACTACCCAAACGGCAGAAAATACCGGAAATATTTCCATTGATAACTATAAAAACGGAGTTGCCGTCGGTATCATGGCCCAAGGTGAGGGTGATAAAACGGTAACGAACGCCGGAACAATTACTATCCGCGGGAAGCAATCTTTGGTGGAAGAGTCTGAATATCTGTCTAGACCGCAGGTGTGGAGTAATGAGGATAAATTTTGGGATGCGCGTGAAACATATGAATATTTTCTCGCTAATCTCGTTAATTTTGAACAATCATATGCTGATATAATTGGCAATTCTGTCTGGAGTGAATATTGGAATTCGAGTGGAAATTGGGTAGTAGATGCTGAAGATATAATTCCGGAAAGGGGAATAGATGAAGATCAAATTTATTTTGAAAAGAATGACCATAGGGTTACAATACGTGATGATGAGCATAGACAAAATGAAGTATTCTGGGAACTAGCCAATGATCTTACATTCAATTCACAACAGGAGGGCGATATCCTCGTAAGAGATATCGTTGATTGGGATGATGTTCGGTTTGAGGATGGAAAGTTTGCTGAAACTCCCAGATTAAGTGATTCGGTCTATTATTGGACCGATTCAAAGGGACAAAATCATGCCACATCGGCGGGTGAACCGAATACGAGTGATTATACCTATGAAGATTCGGAGGGTACTTCACATTATTTAACGATTGATGGAGAGGGTAATTTAATAATTCCGACTAATCTTCTTAGCGATTCTACTGCGACTACAAATGCATTAAATGTTTTAAATGAATATAATCAGGATAAGGAAAATTACACAGCGGCATTAGGGATTTTAGAAAATGACAGGGGAGAACTTGAATACGCGATTTCCGATTTCAATCAATCCATAGATAATTTACGGGAAACACTTAACGCAGTAAAAGAAGCCTACGGGCGATTTGTGGATAATTATTACGTTGCCTATGATATGGCACATGAGGAATGGGAAAATGATCGGGAAGGTCTTGCCATCGGTATCTATGGGGATAGGAATACCCATATCGTGAATACGGGTAAAATTGTTATTGATAACTCGAAATGGACCTTTGGTATCTATACCGAGGGCGGAGATGTCACAAACCGTGGCCAAATCATTATTGACGGCGATTATCTTAGTAAAAATGCCATTGTTTTAAATGGTGGAAACCTGTTCCAAAACGGTTTAATTTATACATATTCGGATTGGAATAATATCCAGCAAAAAGATTCTCTTATTGGTAAAGAAGGTAGCGTTAACAATGATGTCATTACACTGACTAATAATATAGAACGAGATGTCTATGGAATAAAAGGGATTAGTTATTCCGTCAAAAATGCATTTCCAATGATAAACGGAGCAGAAGCAACCGGTTATATTAATATATCCAATTATAGTGATGGCAATGTATATGGTGTTAGCGGAGATAGTCCAAGAAATGCCCATATAGATCAAAATAATACGATTGCTACGGCCCATATACAGCTTGATAATATTGGTAACGGTAATGTCTACGGTTTGTACTCAGAAAGTGGATGGGCCGAAAATATACGTGAAGATGGTGTAACCACAAATGTACATAGTGAAATCATCATTAACAATAAAGGCAATGGTGTTGTTTGTGGTGTAAAAGGTGAGGGAGAAGGACACAACATAAATATTTGGGCTGACTCAATGCTAAATAGTGATGTCAATGCGTTGATTAATATCACAAACCAAGGAAATGGTACGGTATATGGGGTGTATAGTTCAAGCAGAGCCTTTAATATCGGTGGGGCACGTGTTCCGATGGAAAATAGTGATATTTCCAGTATTATTCGTATCCATAATGATGGTGATGCAGATATTTATGGCGTATACGGTCATGAAGTCCATAATAATGAAATATTTACCACTAATCCCAGTCGGACAGGTCTAGCCAAAGTATCTATATCTAATACCGGTGCCGGAAATGCTTATGGATTGTTTGGATATAATCCGGATAACATGGATCAAGGGAACGCTTTGTCGATTGTTGAAATGGCTAATATCGGGAATGGCTTAGCCGTCGGTATGTACGCAAAAAGAGAGGCAAAGAATTCCGGTACGATTACCATTCATAACTTGGGTAACGGAACGGCTGTCGGGATGTTGGTGGATGATAATGGGAAGGGATCAAACTCGGGCACAATTACGATTGATCGAGAAGCCTACACGGATGATATGGGGACACCGGATGACACGTCGGATGATGTAACATATGAAGCCACTTTAGGTCGTGGTGGGATGGCCATCGGTATCTATGGTGGTGTTGGTAGTACGATCACCAATACAGAAACCGGTATTATCAATATCAGTGGCATCAACAAAGCCTATGGTATCTATAGTGAAAGTGGAAATGTCACAAACCTTGGCCAAATCATCATTAACGGCAATTCAAATCACGCCAATGCGATTAAGCTGAATAGTGGAAAATTATTCCAAGACGGAAAATTAATTGTTGCAATAAGTTCAGATGATTGTGACGAAGGATATGCCCTTGATGAAAACGGTAATTGCGTTTTGAAAGATGAAAATGTTTACGGAAAAGTTTCAGAAAGTAATGATTCTACTTTGAATGTGGTTAATTCAAAGTACGCGGATGTATACGGCTTATACGGAAACGGGGAAGTCGTCAACGCCAGAGATAATGATGCTTCAATTTCCGTTACGAATACAGGAGATGGTAATGTTTATGGCGTTTATTCACCCGATGATAAGGCGAACAATGTAACAAACGACTTAACCGGAACAATCAATATTTCGAATGCCGGTAACGGAAATGTTTATGGTGTGTATTCGGCCGAAAGCCTTGCGTTCAATGCCGGTTCCGGAGCCGGAAACATCTTTATTTCCAACGTCGGGACCGGCGATGTCTATGGCGTCTACGGAAAAGAAGAAGCCGTCAATTCGGATGATTTTTATACAACGGGCAATATTCGGATTTCCAATACCGGATCGGGTAATGTATACGGCCTCTTCTCACCGGAAGGATGGAGCGGAAATGCTTGGGACGGAACGGGTAATATTTCTCTGTTAAATACGGGGAATGGTACGACCTATGGTATGTATTCCGGCGCATTGGCTCATAACGGTTGGAATTTTGATTTCTTATCCCGTTGGGAAAGCGAAATAAATGCCGAAGATGAAGATCAAGACGAAGGCTATGGTCATATCAGCATCGTTAATAACGGTAATGGGAATGCTTATGGTATGTTTGGTGCCAGGGGTGCCTTTAACCACTATAATGATGAAGATATCTCCACCATTGAAATTGCCAATATTGGAAACGGTTTAGCCGTTGGTATGTATTCAAATGAAGTGAATAATTTGGGTGATATCACTATCCATAACCTTGGCAACGGCACCGCCGTCGGTATGATGACGGGTGATTTCGGTATCGCCGAAAACAGCGGAAGGATTACAATTGATCGTGAAGCCTATACCGATAATAACGGTACGCCCGATGATACATCGGATGATACAACCTATTCGGCAGCTTCTTCCGGAAGGGGTGGAATGGCCTTTGGTATCTATGGCGGAAAGAACAGTTTAATCTACAATACCGGTACCATTGATATCCGTGATGCCGAAAAAGCCTATGGTATCTACAGTGAAGGCGGACGGGTTATCAATGAAGGTTCCATTATCATTGATGGTGATGAATTTAGCGCCAACGCCATCAAGTTAAATGCCGGTCAATTCTTCCAAAACGGTATCTTGACGGCAACGACGGATCCGAACACTTGCCCGGTGGGTTATACTCGAGATGAGTTTGGTCGTTGTGCCTATATTATGAAGAATGATTTCCTCAATGATGATACATTAAGTGTCGCTAATACAGACGATGTCAATATTTATGGGCTGTATTATACTGTGCCTAATCAACAAAATTCCGATAGCGATACTATGGTTGGTGTTACTAATGCTAAATATAGTGAAGCGGAAATCTCAATCACAAATGAAAGCGAAGGGAATGTTTATGGTGTGTATGCATCCGGTTATACGGATACGTCAAACAGTGCCGGTTATCCGGATGGTATCAATGACGGCAAACAAAGATATTTGGGTGTAATTGATATTTCCAACACCGGCAATGGTAATGTTTATGGTGTTTATAATGCAGAACATAATGCCTTTAACACGGAAAGCGGTTTAGGCAGGATAAATATTACCAACGCAGGCAATGGTGATGTTTACGGTATTTGGGGCGGTAATGAAGCCGTGAACTCGGACGGTGATGATTCGTTGGCTAACCTTAGGATTTCCAATACCGGAACCGGAAATGTTTATGGCGTGTTTGCTCAAGAAAGTTGGGCGGGGAATGCTTGGAACGGAATCGGAAACCTCTCTATATCCAATACAGGAAACGGAACAACCTATGGTATCCGTGCGGGTGATGTTGCTCATAACGGTTGGGATATAGCCTTTGCGTCCAAATGGGTTCCGGAAGAAGAAATTACTGATGATGACTATTGTTTAGGGGTTGGTCATCTCAAAGTCGTGAACAATGGTAATGGAAATGCTTATGGTGTGTTTGGACCGGAAGGTGCTTTCAACTATACAACCGATGTGGGGACTTCTACCATTGAAATTGCCAATGTCGGGAGTGGTTTAGCCGTCGGTATGCATTCAAGTGAAGTAAATAATATGGGTGATATCACTATCCATAACCTTGGAAACGGCGTGGCCGTCGGTATGATGACGGGTGATTTCGGTATCGTGGAAAACAGCGGTACGATTACGATTGATCGCGTGGCCTATATAGATGATAACGGCACACCCGATAATACGTCGGATGATGTGAGATATGAAGCCGCTTTAACGCGTGGAGGTACAGCCATCGGTATCTATGGCGGTGCGGGCAGTACGATTACCAATACGTCGACAGGTGTTATTAATATTAGCGGCGCTGAAAAAGCCTATGGTATCTATAGTGCTGGTGGACAAGTTGTCAACAATGGTCAAATCATTATCGATGGTATCTTAAAAGGTGATGAAGCCATCACACTGGCCGGCGGGAAATTATTCCAAAACGGGAAACTGGTTGTTGGCTCTATTCCGGATAATCTCCAATCAAGGGCCCATATCGTCGGCAAGATTGGGGAAAAGAATAATGCCACCATAACGATAGAAAATTCGGACTATGTTGATGTTTATGGCATTAGTAGTGGTGTGGATGCTGCAAATGCATCGGCGGAAGATGATAACGAAAATGTGGCCGGTACAATAAATATTACCAATACAAATAACGGTAATGTTTATGCCGTGTACAGTGACCAAATGGAAGCCTCTAATGCGGAAGACGGATTTGGAGAAATATTCGTCAATAACATAGGAAACGGAGATGTCTATGGCGTCTATGGTAATACCGAGGCCGCCAATGCCGATGAATTTGAAACCGTCGGTAATATCCGAATTTCCAATGCCGGAAGCGGTAATGTCTATGGCGTATTCGCAAAAGGCGGATGGGCCGGTAATGCCTGGGCAGGTGCAGGAAACCTGAGCATTTCGAACACGGGTGACGGCACAACCTATGGTCTTTATGCCAGCCAATATGCCCATAACGGTTGGAATTACACCTTCGGTCAAAAATGGTCTATATTTGACCCGGATGATATCGGTAGTTTAGGCGTTGGCCATATCCGTATCGTTAATAATGGTAACGGAAATGCCTATGGTATGCAGGGTGTAGAAGGTGCCTTTAACTTTGCCCATGAAAAAGGCGCTTCTTCGATTGAAATTGCCAATGTCGGGAGTGGTTTAGCCGTTGGTATGCATTCAAGTGAAGTAAATAACATGGGTGATATCACTATCCATAACCTTGGAAATGGTACAGCCGTCGGTATGTTGGTCAATGATAACGGTGTTGCAGAAAACAGCGGCACGATTACGATTGATCGCGTGGCCTATACCGATGATAACGGTACACCCGATGACACGTCGGATGATACAACCTATGAAGCTGCCTCAGAACATGGTGGTAGGGCAATCGGTATCTATGGTGGCAAAAACAGCACGATTACCAATACCGGAATCATCAGCATCACCGGTGCAGATGATGCCTATGGTATCTATGCTGAGGAAGGCTCAACCTTCACAAACAGCGGTCAAATTATTATTGACGGTGATTCCAATCATGCCAATGCAATTAAATTAAACGGCGGAAAGCTCTTCCAAAACGGTAAATTGATTGCTAATGCCGATGTTGAAGATATTACTCATCCGGACACAGGTTCAGAAATTATTTTAAAAACACTGACAGAAGAAGATGATGGAAATAATGAGACAATTAAAGCAGTTGTCAATTCGACAAGTTCAATTATTGGGATAGAGGCTCAAAATTCTGTCAGTAATATAATACTTGACTCCGGTAGTATGACAGCAACTGTCGATATTACACAAAGAGGCGTTGGCGATGTTTACGGAATGCGTGGCAATGTCAGTTCTTCTCAAGATATAAAAAATGTCGATTTGGCAGGTGATTCTGCAATGGGGGCTATCAAAATAACGGATACAAGTGCAGGAACCGGTAATATCTATGGAATGTATTCCAATTCCAATAAACAGGTTGAGAATGCACATGTAGATGGTGAAAATGATTCAATGGCTATGGGAATAATTGACATTACCAATACAAGCGATAAAGATATTTATGGTATTTTAAATTTAGCAGATAATGAATATGATGACGGAGAAAACGGAACAATCAATTCGGAAGGTGATGAAGGAACATCCATTGGTTACATTATCATTGATAATTCAGGTAATGGAGATGTTTATGGAATTAAAGCCATAAATCCGCAATTTAATTCTGAATCCACAAAGCATGCCGAAAGCAAAGCATACATTAATATTAAAAATTCAGGATTGGGATCTGTTTATGGTATGTATGGCGAAGAAGAAGTATATAATGCGCGGGCAGGACATGACAGAGAGTATGGAGAGCTTAAAGATTATTCTTCTTCTACCGGTGTCATAAGTATAGATAGTTTTGATTCCAGCGATGTTTATGGAATAAAGTCGACATCAGAAACAGCTTCCATATATAATGCAATGGCTTGGGATGCTGCAATGGCAAAAGGAACTATTCGTATTCATAATGTACTTGATGGCGATGTCTATGGTATGAGTGGTAAATATATTCAATCTGCAGGAACAGCCACTAATAATGGAATCGCATTACCCAAAGCACCAAATGCCGAAAGTGTTATTAATATTATAAATCATTCATTGGGCGATAGTTATGGATTATATTCAGATATACAAGACAATATAATCAATCATAGTTCTTATACTAGAGATGATGGAATAGCTAAATCTACCCTTGAAATGGCAAATATTGATAATGGTTTTGTTGTCGGTATTTACAGCAAGAACGGAACTGTAAATAACTCAGGGGATATTAAAATTCATAACCTCTATAACGGAACTGCGGTTGGTATTTACGCTGATGGAACAACAAATGTTACAAACAGTGGAACCATCACAATCGATCGTGGAAACTTTACAGATGATATGGGAACGGAAGATACATCAGACGATGTCACTTACACTTCTCGATCCACAACGGGCGGATTGGCAATCGGTATCTATGGCGGTGCGGGTAGCACGATTACCAATACCGGAACCATCAGCATCACCGGTGCAGATGATGCTTATGGTATTTACAGCGAAGGTGAAAGTGTTGTCAATAACGGACAAATCATGATTGACGGCGTTTTGAAAAATGGGAATGAGGCAGTTGTGCTAAACGGCGGCCGGTTATTCCAAAATGGTAAACTTGTGGCCGCGGGCGGTGCTTCATCGATAGAGTTAGGATTAGGAGGATCCACGACATCGGTATCCGAAACAGGTACCTCCACCGAAACACCTAAGGCTTCGTTGAACTTGAACGATTTCGGGGGTAGCGTTATTGCCTCCGAAACATCTGAATTCATTGTTGAAGGGGCTTTGTCCGGTGATTTAACCATGAACAACAGCGTGATTTCAAACGGTTTCCGGACGGTTTATACGGTTCCTGATATGATATTGGCCGGCGATACCAGCGGATTGAACCTGATATCCGAATCGGCTTTGTTTGACGTTTCGTTGGCGGATAACGGACACGATGTCGTGATGACAATGCGCGGCTTTGATGCGGCAACGGATAATCGCAGTTTTGCGAATTTCTTGGCCCGTAACTATGCCCTTAAAAACAATGAAGCGTTCTTTAATACCCTTAAAGAAATCGGGAATATGGCCACTCTGACGGATGGTTTGGATAAGATGATGGGTAAAGAGATGCTGAGTCGCTTTAACTTTGAAGACATGACGATGATGCGTGAACTCAATTTTGATATGAATAATCACTTATTCAACAATAAGGATTATTACTTCAGCATGGGCGGTTCAGTATCTTCACCGATGGCCTTCCGCGGTGATAACGGATCCAACAGTCGGTATAGTCTGGCCAGTAAGAAGAAGGACTCTTGGTCACTGGGCCTTGGAATTGCCTTCACCGATATTCGTAGCGATGATGACCATGACAATAACTCGCGTTCGGATACGATGTATCAGATGATTGTGCCTGTTGGGTATCAGGCAAATGGGTTCAAGTTTGTTATGTCGCCTCGTATCGGATATGCACGCGGTCATTATGATCGGACCGGGTTCGATAATAAAAACTATGACGGAACGATTGAAAAGAGAATCTTTGGCTTAATGAACGAAGTCAGATACCCGATTGCTTTGGATAGTTGGCGGTTTGAACCGGCAATGGAATTCAATGCTTTAGGCTATGAACAAAAAGGTTGGGAAGACAAAAAAGAGTTCAGTTTGAATATCCCGCGGCAGAGAACATACTCTATTGAAAGCGGTATCGGTCTATATGCAACCCATGAAACCAAATGGGGTAAAGATACGCAATTCAAATTTACAGCAGGTGTGGCAGCTTACCATGAATTTGCGGATCCTTACCGGATTGATGTGGGTATGGACGGCATGAACGGACGCTTTACTTTACGGGATGAAAAACGGTCGGATAACCGCGGTGTCGTTCGGGCCGGATTTGAAATCGAAAAGAAAGATTATTCTGTGTATGGCTCCTTTATCTCTTATGTGGATAAAGAAGTCCGCAGTAAGGCAAAGCTTGGATTTAAGTGGAAGTTCTAACCAACTTTTCCAAACAAACCTCCCCCAAACGGGGGAGGTAATAATTGTTGCTTTGATTACCTATCGCTATTTTCTTACTTTTTTGCACGATGAAATGCCAACACCATCATTGTGATATCATCGGATTGCGCGGCCCCTTTTACAAAGCGTTGGATGGCCTTGCGCACCACTGCAATCGTCCCTTCAGGCGAAACTATCTTCTGGTTCAGTGCTTTTTGAAGTCTCTCCGGTCCAAATAATTTTTCTTTATCCGTTTGCGCTTCGGTTACCCCATCCGTATAGAGGAACAACCGCTCCCCGTTTTTCAATTTAAACTTTCCGCTTTCGTATTGATAGTTCGGTGTAATCCCCAAGACCAAATTCCGCACCACCGTCACATAGTCATATCCTTTTTTTGTCAACTGCAAAGGCGGACAGTGCCCCGCATTCACGTATTGTATTTCTCCCGTTTTAACATCCAAAATACCGATAAAGGCCGTTACAAACATCCCTCGAACGTGGTTATCGCATAAACCTTTATTTGCCTTGTTTATAGCCTCTGCAATAGGATACCCCGCCTGTAACATATTCTTAATCATTGCCTTAGCCGACATCATATATAAGGCCGCCGTAATTCCTTTACCGGATACATCTGCCATAACAAAAGCATAGTACCCTTCACCAACAGGAAAAAAGTCATAAAAATCCCCACCGACTTCCCGCGCCGGTGTCATTGAAGCCACCAACTCAAATCGTTCATTTTTAGGAAAGTCTGTCGGTAGAGCCGATGTTTGGATGGTATGAGCAATCGCCAATTCCGATTCTATTTTTTCTTTTTCGCCGGAAACTCGCGCCAATTCCAACAGATGCGTTTTGATATCCGTTTTCATCTTATTGAAGGCACCTGCCAATTGCGCCAACTCCGATGGCTCTGCCAGATGAATAGTTCTGTCTAAGTCCCCGCCACTAATTTTTTTGGCAATATCCGTCAATTCCGCAATCGGCTGATTGATATTGCGCCGTAAAACGCGATATAAAATCCCTACAATCACAAGTGCACTTATCAATAAAACAGTCAACAAGTTTCGTAAATGTTTCACAGCTTTTTGAAATAATTCCCACTGTGGCACATTTACAATCAAAAAGAATCCGTTATTCAACCGTTTTATATAAGGAATATATTTCTTTCCTTTATAGTCAAATGCCTCACCCTCTTTCAATTTATCGGAATACCATTTTGTTTCTTTTAATGATTTTCCCATAATGGTATTGTTATCTACCCCGGGTTCGGTCGTTGCGATAATGCAATCATTTGTTTTATCAGCAAACAGAACAAAACTACCTTTTGTCGGTTTTATCTTTAAAATGGATTTTAAAATCGTATCCATTTCCCAATCCACCGTTGCCATACCGACTAAATTGCCTTGATTATAAATGCCGGCCCCAACCGTCGTCATCAAATTCCCCAATTGTGTGCTTCTATAGGGTCTTACCCAGGACACCCTCTTCTTGCGGTCGATGTTTTTCAAAATCTCACTATACCAATTCTGACCAAAGTAATCAAAAATCGCCTTAACGCAAGACGGCAATAATTCTATTTTTCCGTTGTCCCCCCAAACGGCATGTATGCAAAAAATCTTTTGGTCGTTGCTTATCTGGTACGGCAAAAAATAAATACCGTTTCCCATGGAATTTGGGTAATTATGCAAAATTCCCTTAGCAAAAAATTCCCCAACATCCTGCTGTTTTCCCTTTTGATAATATATCTCCCCCATTAAGGCCAAGTCCAAAGCATTCTTTTCCAGTTCAGCAATTTCGGCATTCATCTGCCCTTCAAAAGAGGTAATAGACACATTATTTGCCGCAATAATTTGCTCTTTATCCCGATAAAAGGCAATAACGGCAGAACTTATCACGACAAGTGCCAATACAAACAACAACGATATCGACACACCAACAATTTTAGATTTAATGCTTTTAAACATAAATACCCCTTTTTCGGGGATTTTAACCTGTTTTTTTCCGCCCTGTCAAGATTTTTTACTTAAAAAATCATCATTTTTGGGTCTGATATTAGGCCAATTTTAATAAAATTATAAAAAGTTTCCGAAAAAATTATACAAAAAATATAGTGACGCCCGTTTTGGGCTTCCTTTTCTGGTCGGCCCCCGCTTTATATGATATACTGACAGTGTAGCCAACAGGGCTATATAACAACAAAAGGAGAGAAAAATGATAGATTTACATAACCACAGTAATTACTCGGACGGACTATACGAGCCATCCAAAGTAATTGAAAATGCAGTTCGTGACGGCTTATCCGCCGTTGCCCTCTGTGACCATGATTGCACATGGGGATTGGCCGAAGCAAAACGCAAGGCCGCCGAACTCGGCATCGATTTTGTGCCAGGCGTTGAGTTAACAGTCAACGTTGACGGCGATAAAGATCGCGCAGCCGAAATTCACATGCTTGGCCTGTTCGTAGAGCCAACATCACATCTGGAAGACATTCATGCCCGTGTCAAACAGGAAAAAGATGCCTTCAGTTATGACTTGGCCGCCGCCATTCGCAAAAACCTTGGCATTCCGGTCGAAGTAGATGACATGCGGCGTCAATTCCACGGAGCCATCAGCATGGGAGCTTTCGGTGAATACATGGTTCAACATGGCATGATTGAAAAATTTTCCGATCGGAAAAAGATGACCAATCAATTAATTGCTGAAGGCAAATTGCCCCCGAAACCGGAATTCGGTATTTCCGCGGCAGAAGCCATTGAAGCCATTCACGGTGCCGGCGGCTATGCGATTTTGGCGCATCCTTTCCGGACAAAATTGCCGGAACAAACCCTCTTTGAACGGATCAAAGAATACAAAGCCATGGGCTTAGACGGACTTGAATGCTTTTATAAGAAGTATGACAAAGAAGACGAAGCCGACAAGATTAAGAAAAGTCTTCAAATGGCTACCATTCTTGGCCTGCTCATCAGCGGTGGCTCCGACTACCATCGGGATTCGTCCAAGGGTCGTTTCAAAAACGGTGGCGATATTCCGGACCAAGTCTTGGCCGATCTGAAAGAAGCACGTGTTGTTCGGGATGCCGAATATCAAAAACGCTTAATCGCTTCTTACGCCAGGGTTCATGAATAACAATCGGGGTGGCTAGCCCACCCCACAACAAAAGGAGGAAAAAAATGATAAACACAAATAAACTGAAAGGGGTAAAAACAACTGTCCTAACGGCTCTATTAGCCGCCGGTGCAACACTCACCCCGCTTAAGGGGCAATCGGAAACGACTGTCCCGCTTACCAACGATACCGTTACGGCTATCACGCCTAAGGATACAGCCAAACGCAAACAACTGTTTGAAATGGCCGTTCGGGCAAATCTGCCGACAAAAGAAATCACAAAATACATTGATTTTCCTGATTTCATTCCCGTCGACAAAAACGGGCAATTGGATGAAAAGAAAGTAGCAGAATGTGTAAAAGCACTGAATATCCAAAAGAATTTGCCCTATTTTCAAGACTACTGCAGGGAAGTTTGGTTGGGCTACGTCAAAAAAGGCGGAGAATACATTATAGATACCAACAGATACACCCAAACAATGGCCGTAGCTCTCCCGAAATTGCTTGATAAACTGACGACAGATTTGCCCACCCAGAAAAAGCAAGAAATTCAAAAATATTTCAAGCCGTTGGGAAAGGAATTAAAAAATATCTCAGGACAAATCCCTTTACACATAAGAAGTCAAGTTTTAGGCATATCAGATCCGCTGCTAGCCATGCTTGGAACAGTAGGGGTAATTATGCTTTCTTGTGGTGCTTTTAAGCGCCTAAAAGGGGATGCAATAACTGTTTCTGCAATGGCCGGATTATTGGCTGTAGCCCTTCTTCCCGCCAGCATTATCCCGCGTATTGATAATGCCCTTAAAGGCGGAAACTCGGGATATGTAGAAAAATGTTTAAAAGACACATTTTCCCAAAATTATAACACCTATGTGAATAATACCATCCAAACCGAAAAGGATCGCCAAACTCTTTTGGCCAGGCAACAACTCAACCAACAGATACAAAAATATTAAGGAGGAAAAAATGCCTAAAAAGTTTAAAATTCAATTAATTGATGAGCCCGTCAGTTATAAGAAAAAATGCGCTTACGAAAAATTTCTCATAGATGTCCTGCCGGTTCGATCCGGAACCTTTCACGGGACACTACCGGTTGAATGTATCCCCGATTCAATTAAGGAAAAACTAGAAATCGAAAGATTCGTTTGGAGGATTCACTTCTTTAAAACAGAAGAAGGTCTGTTTTACAGTTCTTATCAATACCAAACCGGATATGACAGGGAAAAAATCTGCCGTGATGACGGCTACACAAGCGGCGATATTTATGTTTATAAACCGACTATAAAAGGCGCCGTTGTTTCGGCAGCAGGTGACATGATCATTTATCCCGATAAAGATTACTACTTTGTTGGTAGCCACAGGGATACTGAATTTGACGGTATGTGCGGCATTTATAATCCCACCTATAACTATTATGCCAAAGATATCCGAATTGAATTTGGCGGATCAAAAATGTCCACAACAACACCGGCAAAAACATTACAGGAATTTGCATCCCAAAATATGGGATACGGATGCCCGCCGGCCCTACGCAAAATTCTGGGAGCCTTTGCCGAAAAGGAAACAGAGGTCAAACAGCCCGATCAAGACCTTCCCGTTTATATATATCACCCAAAACCGACGGAAAGTGTCTGTATTGCTTCTTTACCCGTTCAAGAATTTAACAACGGACTGACGTTATTCTCAACTTATGTCATGTCCAAAACCCGTGGTGCGGATAAGCGTTCTATTCATTTGTTTATCCCCGAAGCCAATACCCATATCGTTTTGGCGAAAACGGAACAAAACGGTCAATCCGCTGCCTCTTTGGCGATTAACGGGAACGAACTTTCGACATTTCCTGATTTTACGGGATTATCCGACGCCCGTCAAAAGGCATTGGCAATACCATCGGCCGGCCGTTTTTCTGAGGTTTTAGAAACATATGTTTTTTCGGATCCACGAAAGCGCCTGTTAAAGATTTTTAACTTGTTGGATTCTTATGTTATTCGGGAAAATGCACTTGTTCCTAAATGTGTAAAAATAACCCGCAAAAAGAGTCCGCAAAAACCCGCATCAACCGGTCGGATACGGGAAGAATAACAATCGCGGTGTCTGACCACCACCCAAAAGGAGAAAAAAATGAGTATAATATACGATAGAAACGGACAAAGACATGGAACTTTGGACAAGGATTGTGAAGAAGAACGTGAATACAATGATGATGGCTACTGGCACTCTTATACAGTAACGGTATCTTATCCGTATGCGTGGTATTGGCACGGTAAAGAAGTCAGCAGTTCCGAATATCGGGAACAACAGGAAAAACAGGCCCGATTTATTCAGCAAATTCCTCAAGCAACATATCCGCAGGTTCAAAAACTACTCACCGATCCTGATTTTATCACTGATCTGGTCGGCGAACAAAAGGTTGAACAAGCTTTTCATAAAAATCCCAACCTGACGTATATGAATTATTTGCGCCTGTCTCGCAAAAAAGGGATATCCGAACAGGCAAAAAAAATCCTGTTTGACTTATCCGTTCACCGCCTAGAGCAAGATAAAAAAGAACGGGAAGAAACACGCGTTCTTAGCGAATTAAAGCAAATAAAAAAACTTCAGGTATTTGCATCCTTTTTAACCGAGGAAAACCTGCGCATTTTGGGGGCTCAAAAGATTTTTGAAACCGTCACGTTTCCGGTTGAAAAAGTCCTCCCCATCGCTCAGGAAAAATTATCCGGCGACAATCTTAAAATTGCCAATAAAGTTTTACAAAAACGCTTTTGTGCGCAACAAGAATGAAAGTTTATAGCAACAGAAGGGAGAATAAAATGCAATTAAAAATGTTATCAAAAGATCAAATTTGGGGTGGACAAAATCTGCAAGCCATCCGCGCCCAAGGCGGTCGCCCTTTCGTCACAGACCTGTGCCTGGGCCTGGGCAGTTGGGGAGACTCTCTCAAAGACCACAACAACGTCGGCAGTACTTTTGTAGACGGCTATTCTTACGGCAGTGTCTGTGTTTGGCACCAAACGGGGGGTTCCAATTCCTGTGGCGAAGATGATCCCAAATACTCAATCCGCCCCATTATTGACGGCTCCGATGCCGAAAAAGTTTATCAATCAGTCGCCGTTAAAAAGGTTGAAAAGATAAACGGTTATTTTGTGGAAGTTATCCAACACGGTTCCTATCCGCAGGATGTTGACTGGAACTATGGCGAATTAGAGAAGCGCTATCAAAACAGAACCCTACAAATGACCGGGCGAAGCTTTACATTTAACGGCATTAACGTTAAAAATGATTACGGCTTTATCCCCTATAAATCGCCCGAGTTTGTCCTAAATAACCGAAGATATGTTCGGGCAATTGTTTCTTCATTTGCGGACTGTCTGTATCTGGATGGACGAAGGGCCTCCAACGGCTACCCCTGTTGGTATCGGGTGCAACCGATTGAATGGATTTGCGAACCGAACGGCCTGTTGATTTCCCGTAAAGGTTTGGTTGCCGGTATTCCTTTCTCTGTTGCGCGGGATTATGTGGCAAACACTTTATCCAAAGAAATTGAAAACGATCCGCCGGCCCCCCGCTGTCTGGAAAAATCACGTCCGCTCATGTCGGATTTACTCTTGAAAAGAAAGGTGGGACACATTCGTTAAAATAAATATCGTTTACTCACACCGGAAAAAAGCCGTATTCGGTGCAAACAGACGACAGTTAAAATAATTGGTATCCTCTAAAACGGCTTTCTTATTTTTCTTGGCACATTCCTCATCTGCCATGGCTTGCAATGTTTCTTCTCCCGTCCAAAACGGCATATAGCATACCGCCGGTCGATCAGGGGCAGACTGTCCAACCGTTTTGACCTGACCAGCCTCACGCCGGCTGTCAATAAAGGGAGCACATCCCGCCATAACACCAGTTAATAAAATCACACCGATCAATAAGATTTTTTTGCTCATTTCTTAAGGTAAACCACCTGTTGTGGGAACGGAATTTCGATACCTTCTGCCTCAAACACTTTAGAAATTTGAATCATCAAATCACTCCGAATAGCCCCCTTGCTCATCACATCACCGGTCACACCGCGCAATTCCAACTCAATCCCACTGTCTGCGAACTTGGTAATCCATACATAGGGAGCCGGATCCGCCAACAATCTGGGGTCAGCCTTTGCAATATCCGTCAACACATACCGCACTTTTTCCAAATCCGTTCCATAGGCTACACTAACCGGCACAACCACCCGACCATTTAAATTAGCATGTGTCCAGTTAACCACCTTTCCCGATAAAATATCGGCATTCGGGATAAGGATACTGGCATTATCAAATGTTTCCAGTTCTGTCGCCCGTATCCGTACATGGCGCACAATTCCTTCCAAATCATTGATAACGACCCAATCGCCTTCCTTAATCGGCCGTTCAAACAGGATGATGATACCCGATACAAAGTTGTTCACAATATTTTGAAGCCCAAAACCGATACCGACCGACAAAGCACCAAATAAAATTGCCAAATTTTTTAACTGGATACCCAAAATGGATAAGGTCACCAAAGCAATAAAGATCCAAATACCATAATTCATCAAAGTAATGATGGTATGCTTTATCCCGGTATCCATTTTAAGTTTTGCCAATAAATAGTTTTCCAAAATTTTCTTAAACCGGCGCACGATATAGGTTGCACATAAGAAAAATAAAGTTGCCTGAAAAAGGGCTTCAAATGTGATATTTGTTCCCGCTTCCCCTGAATAAGACCTCAATCCCGTCCACATTTTCGTCAGCATTTCCGGGTAAAAATAAATATAGAGTCCTAAAATCGCCGCAATCACAAATAATAAATATTTATTTGTTAATTTTGCTGCTTTAGCCATCTTATCTCGCACCTGACCGCGCACCGCAGCCGCAGCCTGTTTTGTCTTTTCTTTTAACATTGATTTTCCTTTTTATGATAAAGAACTTTTAGAAGAAGACGATTTACTTTGTAAAATTGACTCAACTTTGGCTGCTGCCTCTGACTCATTCAATTTATTTACTACCGCATATTCTGAAGCGAAACGCCCCAATGCTTGTTCGTAAATCTGCCGTTCACTATATGTTTGCTCTGAAATAGCGGGATTTTTATAAAGGTCCCGCAACACTTCCGCCGTAGCAATCGGATCACCCGAATTAATCTTTGAAAGATATTCTTGCGACCGTTTGCTCCATTGAATTCGTTTAATTTTTGCTTTTCCTTTTAAGGTATGAACTGCGCTATCCATTACCGAGGCATCTGCCACTCTTCTTAATCCTGTCTTTTGGGCCCGATCAAGCGGGATTCTTAACATCATTTTATCTTTATTAAAGTTAATGGCGATTAAGTCCAAATTCTGCCCCGCAACTGCTGTTTGCTGAATTTCTTTGACTTGGCCGACACCATGTGCCGGATATACAACAAAATCACCAGGATTAAATGTGTAGTCTTTTGACATATCATGTTCTCCTTTCGGTTGGAATGAGCGCAGTATAGCACACTTTTTTTCATTTGAAAAGCCCCAAAATGCATTTTTTTCATTTTTTTTGTATAAAAACACAATATATAGTGTTTGAAAATTAAAAATTATACTATATATTATAACATCATAGCAGAAAATAGACAAAATTCACAAAAAAAATGCCGAATAAAACCTTTTTAGTGAAAAATAACGGCTATTTTTTCCGAATCAGGCACGCATAAAAGCCATCAAAACCGTTCAAAGGCAGTATTCTCAGGCTTCCAAACGGGGTTATAAATTCTTTTAGGCGATTCGCTTGCGGTTTTACCACTTCCGCCTCACCTAAAACGGATTGAATAACTTCATCTCCCTCCTTAGGATCCAATGAACAGGTGGAAAAAACAATCTCACCCCCTTTTTTCACCAATCCAATCGCCTTTAAAAGCAATTCTTTCTGCATTTCGGCCAATCGCGCCACGTCATCGGCCGATCGATGATATTTGATTTCGGGATGTCGCGCAAGCGTTCCCGTTGCCGAACACGGGGCATCTAATAAAACGGCATCAAAGCACTCTTCTTCCGTCAAACTTAAAATATCCGCTATCCACACCTCTATATTCAGGCCCAATCTCTTCATATTTTCTTTTAATCTTTGGACACGATTTTCCGATATGTCAAAGGCCACAACCTCCGCCCCCCGATGGGCCAGTTGCGCCGTTTTTCCTCCGGGCGCTGCACATAAATCCGCCACCCGTTTTCCCCGCACATCAGTAAACAACTGCGCCGGTATTGCGGCTGCCGCATTTTGAACCCAACATCCGCTTTCTTGAAAACCTTCCAATAAATCCGGCGCAGAAACAGGCACACGCACACCACTCGTCGGCAACACAATCCCCTTCCATTTTCGCGCCCAAGCTTCGGGGTTTTCAGGCACAGATATATCCAGCGGCGGTTCACTTAATACGGCTTCAGCCATTTCTTTTGCCTTCTGCGCACCATAGGCCTTTTGCCAACTTTCGCTTATCCACTCGGGCAGATTTATCATCGGATTTTTAAGGCCTTTCAAAGGGTCCTTCATCCGAAAAAAGCCACGTAAAACCGCATTAACCAAACCTGATAACCCGTCAAAATGAAATTTTTTCGTCAACGCCACTGATGTATTTACCACCGCATACGGGGGCGTTTTTAGAAAGAGAGCCTGCGCGATCCCCAATCTTAAAATTTGCCGTACCGTTTGTTGTTTCTTGGGTAGTGGCCGTTTTAATAATTTTGCCAACACCCCATCAATTTGCCCCAATCGCCGCAGGGTTGTTAAAATCAACAATCGTATGAAATTTCTATCCGAATCTGCATATTCTGCAAAATCATTTTCTTCCGACACAGCCCCGATAACCGTCTTCCCCTCGTTTAGCACACGCGTCAATATCCGGACGGCGCTTTGTCTGGGTTTTAAGGATTCTGCCATTGGTTTTTATTTCCCTTGTTTAAAAAATGACGGCAACTCATCATCCAAACCATCCAAAAAAGACGGTTCTACCGACACTTCTTTTTTAGGTATCGGTTTAACGGCCTTTCTTTTCATCGGCCGGAAAATGTTCCAAATACTGCTGGTTGCAGGCTTTACATTTTCTTCTGCCCGTTTGGTTTCAACATTGATTGCCGGTTGAATATCGGGAATATCCACAATGGGCGTAATTTCCGGCATAACGGGTACAGGCTCGTCAATCAAGCTTGGCTCGGCCAATACCGGTGATTCATCTAACTCCACCACCAAATCTGCCGGCAATGGTTCAATAGCAGGTTTTGGCATTATTAAATCTTCCGTTTCTTTTTTCACAACGGGAATATCCATTAAAACCGGTTCTTCTACCGACTTTACTTCCGTATCCAAACTTTCCAGTTCTATCGGTTTAATTTCTGGAATAACCTCTACAGGCTTTTGGGCCGGAATAGTCGGTTTTTCCGCCACAACAGGCTCTGCCGAACCGTTCACCATATCATCAATGCCGGTTGCGACCAAGGAAATCCGAATTTTTCCTGATAATTCCTCATCCATAATGGATCCGAAAATAATGTTGGCGTCAGGGTCCAATTCTTCCCGAATACGTTCTGCGGCCGTCATCACTTCATCCATTTTTAAATCCATACCGCCCGATATATTCAAAAGCAAACTCTTTGCCCCTTTAACCGATGTATTATCGAGCAGCGGATTAGAGATTGCTTTTTCTGCAGCTTCCAAAGCCCGATTTTCGCCGCTTGCTTCGCCCGATCCCATCATGGCCCGTCCCATAGACGACAAAACTGTTTTTACATCCGCAAAATCAAGGTTAATCAATCCCTGTTTTACAATTAAATCCGTAACGTTTCGAACCCCTTGGCACAAAACGCCGTCCGCAATTTTAAATCCGTCCGCAAAAGTCATCTTTTCCGTTGCGATTCGATAAAGATTTTGATTCGGAATCACAATCAGCGTATCCACATATTTTTGCAGTTCGATAATTCCCTGCTCGGCCGTTTTCATCCGGCGGGTACCTTCAAAAGTAAACGGTTTAGAAACAACACCCACCGTCAAAATATTCATCTCTTTGGCTAATTTTGCCACCACCGGCGCTGCACCCGTTCCGGTACCGCCCCCCATACCGGCGGTCAGGAATAACAAATGCAACCCCGTTAATGCTTCTTTAATTTTATCAATGGACTCTTCGGCCGAAGCTTTCCCGATTTCGGGATTCGCACCGGCTCCCAGCCCTTTTGTAACGGCCACACCCAATTGAATTTTATCCGCCGCCAACGATTTGGAAAGCGTTTGTGCATCTGTATTCGCCGCAAAGAACGATACTCCCGATAAACCCGATTCAATCATATTATTCACGGCATTCCCGCCGGCACCGCCCACACCGATAACACCGATATTCGGCGTCATTAAAACTTCCGGTTGCGGGGTCGCCAACGCCAGCCCCAAATCATTACTGTCCATTATTTCATTAACCATTGTAGTACCCTTCCAAAGCGCCCTTTTTGTTTTTCGGACTTCTTAAAGCGTGGTGCCGCTGCCGGACGAAAAGACATCAACACATACTTTAATAATCCGATGCATGTTATAAATGTATACGAATCAAATTGATTTGGCAAGTTTTTTATGATACTTCCCCGCCCTAATCTCACATTTGCATTTAAAACAGACTCTGTTTTCTCTTTAATTCCCTGTAGTTCCGCGGTTCCTCCGCATAGGACAATTCGTCTGGCCGCCACCATAAAAACTTCCCGTTCCGTCAACAGAGCCCCCACCTGTTCCAAAATATTTTCCAGTCTCGGCACAATCACTTTAATCAGTTCTGCCCGTGGAACATGTGCATTTGTTTCCGATTCTTCCCCGATTAACGGCACGATTAAGCGTTCCAATTCGTCCCGCGGCGATAGAAATGCCGCCCCGTTTAACGTCTTTAACCGTTCCGCGGTAGCCAACGAACAACTCATCACCTGCGCAATATCACGGGTAATGATGGCGCCTCCTTGCGGCACCAATCCCATATGGACAAGCCCTCCGTTCATAAACACGGCAAACGAAGCCGATCCTGCCCCAAAATCCAATACCGTTACCCCGATACCGTCTTCTTTTTCTTTTTCATTCAGAACCGCCAAAGCCGTTGCATACGGCGTTGCCACTTTTTTATCAATTCCCACATGGCACCGATCCAATACCGTTACCAAATTTTTCAAATGCGTCTCTGGTATAGTTACCACGTGGACATATGCTTTTAAAACATCCCCGTAAAGACCGCGCGGATCCGGTAATCCTTGCTCTTTCCCGACCGTATAACTTAAAGGAATTTTGTGGATAACTTCTTCATCGGCCGGAACGGAAGCAACAATATCATTCACCAAATGCGTCACATCTGCCGCCGATACGGGGCGATCTTCTGAAATAGCAATTTCCTTCGATAAATGATGCGATTTCAGGTGCGCCGAAGAAATATTAACCGTTACGCTTTCCACCGTATGACCGGATTGTTTTTCAATTTGTGCCAGAACCGATCCGATACACTCGGTCGCTTTATCCAAATCGATAATGGCGCCGGTTCTTATCCCTTTTGATTCGGCAAAACCGCTTCCGACAATTTCCGGCGTTCCGTCTGCCAAAATATGCGCCATCAACCCGCAAACTTTAAACGTCCCGATATCCAAAACAGTTACATACGGCTTGACGGAAGAACGAAAAATTGAGATCATTTTTTACCTCCCGTTGTAACAATTAAGCGATCTCCTTCACGCAAATTAACGGAAGTGATATCTTTTTGAAACAGTTTATCTTCTTGAATACTTTTCTGCAGGCGTTCCAAGGCATTCGCCACATCTTTTTCCGGCAGTTCCACCACCAATCCATCCACGGCATCCAACCGTAAATTCCACCGCCTGTTTCCGACACGCACGGCCGATTTTACCCGTTCACGAATAAGGGGATAATTCTTCAAAGTATTCAATAACTCCACCGTATGCTCAGGCGCATCACCACCGACCACCAAAATTAAGTCCGACAATTTTGTTTTTTCGTCCGGTATCGGGTGCCCTTCTTCATCCAACGGCATATATTTTTTATTGTTTTGCCACATAGCAATCGGCGTTTTTTCCATAACCGTAATAACCAAAGACGACGGTAGCTGCCGTTCAATCAAAACAGATTTTATCCACGGCAGCGCACTGATTTTCTCATGAATTTCCTTTAAATCCACATCAAAAATCGGCATACTCTGACTTAAATTTGTGACTTGATGAATATCTTTAAGTTCCGTTCGAATATGTCCTTTTACTTTCACTTTTTTAAGGACCAACTGCATCTTTTCCATCAAGCCCACATAGGATTCCTGCGCCTCTTTTACCAATCGATTTTTGTATTCCGACCTATAGAACCACACACCCCCACCGATTAAGGCCAACACAATCAAAAACCATACTTTTGATTTTAAAGAAATCGTTTGCTTTTTCTTTTTTACGCGTCGCATACTGCTTCCTCCACCAATCGGGATACAATCCGTTCATAGCTCGTTCCCTGACACACCCGCATAATATCCGGCACCAGTGATAAAGCGGTCATTCCCGGATTTGTGTTAATTTCCAAGAAAACAAGCCTGTTTGCCTCATTCGGATCAAACCTGAAATCACTGCGCGATACACCGCGACATCCCAACATTTTATGGATAGTCGCCGCCTGATTTAGGGCTTTTTCATAAACATCGGCCGGAATTGGCGCCGGAATAATATGCTCGGCACCGCCGTCCGAATACTTATTTTTGAAATCATAATATCCCGTTTTGGGGGCGATTTCAACCACGCCTATTCCCTGATTATCCCAAACGGCCACCGATAATTCCCGTCCCGCAATATATTCTTCCACCAACCGATATTCCCCATCCGGCCAAGCATTCAATGCCGCTTCTTTATCTCCTTCTTCCCGCACAATAAAAACGCCCACGGACGATCCGTTATCATTGGGCTTCACCACATAAGGCCTTGGCGGTTCTCGGTTTAAAAATTCTTCTTTTGTCATCAATCCGCCCGCGGCGATATCCAATCCGGCACTTTTGGCCAAAAGCCTTGTTTTATTTTTATCCATTCCGATACTGGATGCCAACACCCCCGAATGTGTATAGGGTATTTTCATCAAATTCAACAGACCCTGCACACATCCGTCTTCCCCGTATTTTCCGTGTAAAGCATTAAACACCACATCCGGCCGTTCCCGATTGAGTGTTTCTACAAAATCCGCCACATCTTTTAAGTCGTAAGAGGTTACCTCATACCCCGATTGTTTTAAAGCATCTGCCACTTGATGTCCGCTTAGCAGAGAAATTTCCCGTTCATCTGAAAAACCGCCCATCACAACCAATACTTTTTTCATTTACGAACCCCCAATTTTTTCACTTCCCATTCCAATTTAACCCCTTGCTCGCGATGCACTTTTTCCCGAATTTTTTCGCCCAGCATTTCGATATCATCGGCCGTAGCCCCTTTATCGTTAATCAGGAAATTAGCATGCTTATCCGACACAACGGCTCCTCCGACGCGTGTTCCTCTCAGCTTTGCCTTATCGATTAATTTCCAAGCCATCAACCCATCCGGATTTTTAAAGGTTGAACCGGCCGTCCGAACCCCTTGTGGCTGTGTGGATTCACGCTTTTTCTTATATTCGGCCATTTTATCCCGAATAACAGAGGCATCTCGCACCCGTTTGCCTTCCAAAACCACTTCCAAAAAGATCCAATCATCCGGCAAATAGCATTTTCTGTATTCAAAAATATTCATTTCCTTCGGGTCAATTTCGGAAATATCACCATTTCCCGTCATTGCGGTTAAGGCCACCATCCGATCACTTAAAGATTGCTTAAAGGCTCCCGCATTCATGCGTACCGCACCGCCAACGGATCCCGGAATTCCCGATAAAAATTCCAACCCCGTAATTTTATGCTTTTCCGCGGTTTTTGCCACTTCCCTCAGGGTTGCCCCTGCCCCGCACGTCAGCTTGTTTCCCTTCACCCGCACATAGGAAAAGGGCTTTCCCAAGTGGACGGTAATGCCCGGAATTCCGCCATCTAAAATCAAAACGTTACTCCCCGCTCCCAATACGGTCAACGGTTCATCCGGCAACGTTTTTATCAGGTGCGATAGGTCTGCCGCATCCGCCGGTTCCACATAAATTTCGGCCGCACCGCCGACACCAAACCAAGTTTTCTTGGCCATAGGTTCATCTTTGGCCACCCGTCCCCTCATTTTCGGTAGCCTATGCATCAGCCGATTTCGATGAAAAAAACGTTTAATCAATCCCCACATTATCTCTTACCTTTCACCAATTCTACCGCCGCACCCGAGATTGATCCCGCCCCCAAACAGACGACAGTATCATGACCGACCGCATGCTTCAAAATGGTATCTTTTAATTCTTTTAAATCCGATATAAAATCAACATTTTTATGGGTTAAAGCCAACTCTTTGGCAAATAAATCCGCACGCACATCCGGAATCGGTGTCTCCCCGGCCGGATACACCGGGCAAACAATAACGCTGTCGGCTACATCGAAAGCGGTTAAGAAGTCCGCCCACAAATCTTTCAAACGTGAATACCTATGTGGTTGGAACACGGCAACCAGATGATTTTTTGCCACCGGTTTTAAGGCTTTTAATGTTGCTTTTATCTCAGCCGGATGGTGCGCGTAATCGTCATAGATAGCGATATCATTTGTGATTTTTCCGCGTAGAGTCAGACGCCGTTGAATTCCTTGGAACGAAGCCAATGTCTTTTTAATCACCCGATCCGAAAAGCCCAAATATGCCCCTACCGCTACCGCCGCCATGGCATTGGCGATATTGTGTTCCCCCATCAGGGATAATTCGACATCTTTAATTTTATGAAATTTCGCCCCGCGCCGAATAAAGACATCCAAAACAAATCCCCTCTCCGTCGGCCGAATATGATCGGGATGCACATCTGCCTGCTTATTCAACCCATAGGTAATAATTTTTCTGTCCGAAACGGTGGTAATCAACTCCCGCACCACCGGATGATCAAAGCACGCCACGGTACACCCGTAAAAGGCTGTCCGTTTAATAAAAGTCTGATAGGCATGGCATTCGTTTTCAAAAGTTTTATAGTAATCTAAATGTTCCGGATCAATATTTGTAATAACGGAAATCGTTGTCGGAAGTCTTAAAAAAGAACCGTCCGATTCGTCGGCTTCCACCACCACCCAGTCTCCTTTTCCCAACTGCGCATTGGATGCCTTGGCATTTAAAATTCCACCGATGATGAAACTCGGTTTTTGACCGGCCTCCACCATTAAACTTGCGATTAAAGAAGACGTTGTTGTTTTCCCGTGTGTTCCGGACACACAAATACTTTGTTTATATTTTAAAATTTCCGCCAGCATTTCCGACCGGTGTCCAACCGGTAGTCCCCGTCGCCGCGCTTCTACCAATTCGGGATTATCGGGTTTAATGGCACTTGAAATAACAACTGCATCCGCCCCATCCAAATGCCCTGTATCATGCCCGATAAAGAGGGGAATTCCCTGTTCGGAAATCCGCTCCGTATTGGCATTTTTCACATTATTCGATCCCTGTACGGTAATACCGATATCGTGTAGCATTTCGGCAATGGCACTCATGCCGATTCCCCCGATTCCGATAAAGTGAATTTTTTTCAGCGGCAACGGTAGCTTCATGTCGGGTTTCCCTTCACAACATCCAGTATTGCCTCGGCCATCTTTTCGGCCGCTTTTCCGGATAGTGTGCCGCCGCATGTTCGGCTGCCTCGGCTAACATTTCCGGCGAATCAATCAATTGCGACAGGCGTTTTGAAAATGCTTCCGGCTCAAAATCTTTCTCCAGAACAAGCCACCCTGCCCCTGTATCACAAAAGATTCGGGCATTTTCGGCCTGATGGTTATCCGCCGCCGTCGGCAAAGGCACAATAATGGCCGGCCGGCCGACCGCCATCAATTCCGTTAACGTTCCGGCCCCACCACGTCCGATAACCAAATGCGCTTTTTTCAATTGCTCGGGCATATCTGTGAAAAAGGATTTTAACGTCACTTTTTTAAATCCCGCGTCATCATAAAACTTATGCGCCGCTTCCATATCTTCGGGACGCACCTGTTGCACCAACTCTATTTCGGCGCGTTGTTTTTCGGGTAGTGCCAATAGGGCTTCCGGTAATTTTTGACTAAAGAATCGTGCCCCCTGACTGCCTCCAAAAATAAACAGATGAAAACCTCCCTTTACTTTTGGATACGGTGCATTTCTGCACATCAGGACCGCCGGCCGCACCGGCAACCCCACCTGAATTTGCGGAACATTTTCTGGCACCCGCAGCGTCGGTGCAAAAGATGTTCCGATTAATTTTGTTCCTTTCGCCAACAACCGGTTTGCCCGCCCTAAGACGGCATTTTGCTCGTGTAAAATCACCGGCACCAATCGCGTCAAATGAGCCGCCATCACGGCGGGAATAGAGGCATATCCCCCAACCCCCACAACGGCATTCGGTTTTAACTTATACATATAATACACGGCTTGAACGGTCCCGATATATAGCTTAACGGCCGCCCATATTTTTCCAAATATAGACCGCCCCGTCACCGATTCGGCCATCAATCGATACACCGGCACATTTTTCATACCTTGAAAAGCCGACCCGCGCTTATCCGTAATAAAGACAACATCTGCCCCCCGATCCACCAAAGCCGAAGCGATGGCCTCCGCCGGAAAAATATGACCGCCGCTACCACCCGTTGTAACGATAACTAAAGGTTTTTTATCTTGTTTTTTCATTATTCCAATCCTCTGCTCAACGTTCGACTATGAATCAGCCCCAGAATAAATCCGAATGCCAATCCCATCGACACCAAAGACGAACCGCCATACGAAATAAATGGCAGAGTCATCCCCTTTGTCGGTATCATGTTTAAGGTCGAACCCATGTTTACAATAACCTGAAAAGCAATCTGTGTCAATAATCCCGCGACTGCAATTTGGCAAAAATAATTATTTTCTTTGCGAACCATCCAAAATCCGCGCAAAATTACAACGGCAAACACCAAAATCAAAATGGCAGTCATGATAAATCCGAATTCTTCCGCCGACACGGCCAAAATAAAGTCCGTATGCGCATCGGGCAGTTCATATTTCACAATTCCTTCTCCCGGTCCTTTACCGAACCACCCCGCGTTTTGAAGTGTTTCCAATGATTTTTCCACCTGATAAGTCTTCCCCTCTTCAAATCCCAAAAAGTGGTCCAACCGATACCGCACGTGATCTAGTGTCATGTATGCTATCGGTAAGATTCCCGCCCCTGCGATTAAAAGTCCTGAAATCAAAACCCAAGAAATACCCGACAGAAACAACTGTACCCCGAAAATCGCCGTAATCGTCAGGAACATACCGAAATCCGGTTGCCGTATCAATAAAAAGCCGATCATTCCATATAGGATAAACGCAATCATGTACCCTGGAAATTTTTTAATCAACCTGCCCGAGGCCAACAACCACGCACACACCACCGCAAATACAGGCTTTACAAACTCAGACGGCTGTAACCCCACGGGACCGATGTTAATCCATCTGGCCGCCCCTTTTGTTTTTCCCACAAACAGTAAGATATAAATCATACATATAATCCCGCCGATTAAGATAACACCCGACAACTGACGAATGCGTTTAACCGGCATCATTGCCACGCCCAACATAACCACCAACGTCGGTATCACCCAAATCGCTTGCCGAATGACAAAGTGATATAAATTCGGCATATGCGTGCGTTCTGCCACGGCGGGACTGGCCGCCAGGGTTAAGAAAAATCCGCACACCATTAGGATAAACGCCCCATACAGGATTGTTTTATCTAATCCCCTATATTGACTAATCAAATTCGACTTGATTTTTTTCAGGAACGGGAACATTTTTACCTCAATTTCAAAGTCGCCAACGCAAACAATGCCAATAAAATAGACACAATCCAGAACCGCACCACCACCGTGGTTTCCGACCACCCTTTCTTTTCAAAGTGGTGATGAATGGGCGCCATTAAAAAGACGCGTTTATGCCTTAATTTAAAAGATCCCACTTGAATAATGTCCGATAAGGCTTCTATCACAAAAATTCCGCCCGATATGGCTAATACAATTTCATGCTTGGTCGCAACTGCCAAAGCTCCCAACGCCCCTCCCAGCGCCAACGATCCCGTATCTCCCATAAAAACTTGGGCCGGATGGGCATTATACCATAAAAAGCCAAGCGTTCCCCCAATCAATGCCCCACATAAAACGGTTAGTTCCCCCGCCCCGTGCACATGATAGATTTGCAGGTATTCCGCATAATCTCCCCGTCCCGCAACATAGGCAATAACGGCAAAGACCAAAGTCGACATAATCACGGGTATACTCACCAATCCGTCCAATCCGTCTGTTAAATTGACGGCATTGGCCGTTCCCACAATTACCACTAAAACAAAGGGGATATAGAACCACCCCAAATCCAATAAAATATCCTTAAAAAACGGAATTGTCAAAGTTGTCGCCATTGATCCGTTTTCCATACAAATCATTGCCATACAGGCGGCGAAACTGAACCCAAACTCAATCCCCAACCTTTTCTTGCCCGAAATACCGGCCGAATTATGTTTTGTTAATTTTAGGTAATCATCAACAAATCCGATAGCCCCAAAACCGACAAAGACTGCCAAAATCACCCACACATATGCATTTACCGGATTTGCCCACAAAAGCGTTGCCAACACACCCGCCACAACGATTAAAAGTCCACCCATTGTCGGCGTTCCTTTTTTTGCCAAATGCGATGCCGGTCCGTCATCCCGAATAGGTTGACCTTCGCCCTGCTTAGATTTCAACCACCGAATAAACCGCGGTCCACCCAATAAAACAATTAGGAACGCGGTTATCAATGCCCCTCCCGTCCGAAACGTCAGGTATTGAAACACATTCAACGCGTGCCAATTTTCTTTTAATAAACTCAACCAATAAAGCATTTTATTTTCCTTTCAATTCTCGAATAATTATCCCAAGTCCCGTTCCGTGTGAAGCTTTCACCAAAACGACATCTCCATTTAACAATTCCCGCTTTAAAATCGGAACCATTTCTACCGCTGTCGGGGTAATAGCCCCCTTTAAATCCGGTGGCAATTTATTCCAAAGGGCCTGCATCAACGACCCTACCAAATAAACTTTTTCGATTCCGCTTTGGACAAGTACCTCTCTCAATCCCGCATGCATACTTTCGGCCAAATCCCCTAATTCCAGCATATCGCCCAATACCGCTACTTTGCGCTTTGCGGGTCGTAGCCCCAAGGCCTCAATCGACGCCCGCATCGATGACGGATTGGCATTATAGGCATCATCAATTATGGTTATGGTTTTATCCTGAATTTTTACTTCAATACTCAATCCCCGTCCCTCTGCCGGCAGCATTTTTTTGAGCGCCTCAATGGCTTTAGGGATATTTCCACCGACGGCTTCCACCACCGCCAACGCACCCAAGGCATCTTCGGCAAAATGCTTTCCCCAAAAAGCCAATCGGAAATCATATTGTTTTTCGCCATGCGTACACTTAACCATCATACCTGTTTCAGTCGGTTCCGCCTGGTTTAGACACCAATCCGCCTTGGCATTTTCCCCAAAGGAAACTAGATGCTGTATTCCTTGTGCCTCGGCTGCCTGTTTTAAGAAATCATAAAATTTATCCGTTCGTTTCAGAACCGCCGTCCCCTGCCTGTTTTGACAATCAAAGATTTCGGATTTAGCCCGCGCTACATCCTGCTCGGTCGGGAAAAATTCCCGATGCGCCGCCCCGATAGAGGTAATAATCGTTACATCCGGTCGCACCAAATTGGATAAGTGCATCAATTCACCGGCATGGTTCATCCCCATTTCCACAACGGCATAGCGTGTTTCATCCGGCATTGTCGCCAACGTCAACGGCACACCGATTTGATTGTTGAAATTTCCTTGGGTGGCGTGGGTTATTCCTTGCCCGGACAAACAAGCCTTTATCATCTCTTTCGTGGTTGTTTTTCCCGAAGATCCCGTAACACCTATGATTACCGCATCACATCGCATCCGCCGGTATCTGGCCAAAGTCTCCAATGCCTCCATGGTATTTGATACCACGATTTGTTTATCCGCCGGCACACCATCCACCAAATGCGCAACCAAACACACCGCAGCTCCTAACTCAACGGCTTTTTTCACGTAGGCATGCCCGTCTGCTTTTTCCCCGTTCAGAGCAATAAACAAATCCCCCAATTTCAACGTTCTTGTGTCAATCGACAGGCCATAGGCCGCAATTCGCCGCGGCACTTTGACCGACAGGGCCAAAGTCAAATCTTCCGCCGACCAAACCGGCTTTTGTGTTTCGTTCAATAGGGCCAATTTTGCTTCCACCCTGTCGTCCATGGCAAAAGTAATTCCTTTGATCGTTTGCCCCGCTTCATGCCCTTTCCCGAGTATGGCTAGGACATCTCCTTCCTTCAGGTTATGTATGGCTTCATGAATGGCAATTTCCCGATTATCGTATTCATTGGCCGCCGGACAAGCTTCCAAAATCGCCCGCCGAATATCCGCCGGGTTTTCGCTTCTGGGATTATCATCCGTCACATAAACCACATCGGCATATTTCGCCGCTGCCGCCCCCATTAAGGGGCGCTTTAACTTATCCCGATCACCCCCACATCCCATCAGGCATACCAACTTTCCTTGCGTATGCTCTTTTAAAGAAATCAAAACCCGTTCCACCGCATCAGGCGTATGGGCATAATCCACAAAAACTTGTGCTCCGTTCGGTAAACTACCCATCAATTCTATCCGCCCTGCCGGCGCTTTTAATTTTTCCAACAACGGAATCAATTCTTCTATTTTGGCACCGGCCCCTACGCACAGGCCCAACGCCGCAAACAAATTCATGACCTGAAAATCCCCCACAATTCGGATTTTAAGGGTATACTGTTTTCCAAAAACCTCAAAAGTAATCTCCTGACCGTCCGTACACGGTTTTTGGATTTTCAATTTTAATTCTTGTCCGTTTTTGCCATAGGATATGACCCGCTCGCCACACGCTTCGGCTGTTTTCTTAAGCCGTTCAAACTCCGGCACATCGGCATTTAAAACGGCCACTCCGCCTTTTGTCCCATATTCCGAAAACAGTTTCTCCTTTGCGGTCAAATAGGCTTCCATTGTCCGATGATAGTCCAAATGATCCTGCGTCAGGTTGGTAAAAGCCCCCGCCGCAAAGGCCAATCCCTTTAGCCGACCTTGATCCAAGCCATGACTGGATGCTTCCATGGCCACCACACGCACGCCTTCCTTTTCCAAATCATGAAGCACTTTATTTAAGGTTACCGCATCGGGTGTTGTCATACTGCCGCCCCGATGTTGATCCCCCATATCCACTCCGATAGTTCCCAAACTGGCTGCTTTTATCCCGACGGCATTTAATAATTGTTGCACATAAAATACGGTTGATGTTTTTCCGTTCGTCCCCGTCACCGCCACTTTAATCAAGTCCTTTGACGGATACATCAGGCTTGATAAAACAGATACTTTTTGTCTTAATTCCGGCACAACAATCACAGGTACATTTGCTTCCACTCCATGTTCGGCCAATACCAAAGCCGCCCCGTTTTGAACAGCCTCAGGCACAAAATCGGCTCCATCTTTTTGTGTTCCTTTTAAGGCTACAAAAATGAATCCCTTTTTTACTTCATCGGCCTTTAAGGCTATACCCGTCACTTCCGGCAAGGTCCCAACTACTTCAATTCCCGATAATTTTAATAATTCTGCCGTATTCATCGTTTTTTATGCTCCTGACTGATTTCAATGGCCCGCTCGATATAGGCCGGTTGTTCCCACCGATCACGCGGTTTAACCCGTAAATAGGGTGCAATTCGCGCAATAATTTCTTCGCCCGTCGGTTTTGCCGTCCAACCGGCATTATTGAAGTACCAATTCTCTTTTAATTTTTTCGGATCTTCTATCGTCACCAAGACAAGGTATTCCGGCTTATCCATCGGGAAGACCCCCACAAAACTGGTTCGAGAACTCTTTTTGTTATACTTCCCCGAGCTCATCATATCCGCCGTTCCCGTTTTACCCCCGACCGCATAGCGTAAAATAGGGCTTTTTTTCTTAATATCCCAATTCACAACCCCCCACATCAAATGACGCATCTTATCCGAAATTTCTTTAGATAGAACCCGTACTTCGGGCTTTCCGTCATTTCCGCCTTTAATGAAAGTCGGCACCCGATAATATCCCCCGTTGGCCAAAGCCGCCACCGCCGCCACCAAATGCAGCGGCGATACCATAACCCCGTATCCGTAAGCCGCCGTTGCCGATGTAATTTCCGGCCATTTTGCTTCCTTCGGCCCTCTTGCCCGTCCCCGTTCCGGCAAATTGATGGCTATTTGATCATAGAATCCCATCTTTTCAAAAAAGGCCTTTTGTTTTTGCCATCCGGCTTTCAGGGCGATTCTGGCCGACCCGATATTGGATGAATGCATCAACACTTCCGGCACGGTCAACCACCGATTTTCGCCCCCGTTAAAGTCCTCTATTATTTTTACTCTACCCTTCCCGAGGGGGATTTTTAAAGATCCTCTGCCGGCATCTACCGAATCCGTTACTTTTATATCACCGCTTTCCAATGCCAAAGCCGTATTGAACAGTTTAAAGATAGACCCGAATTCATAACTTCCCAACGTCGCTTTATTGAACCGATTTTCAATTGTCTCTTTGGTTGCCGGCTGCTCAGGGTCATAGTCCGGTAAAGACACCATTGCCAATATCTCCCCGTTATTGACATCCATTACGATACTGAATCCCCCGACCCCCTGATATTTTTTGATTCGCTCGGTCAAAACCTGATGCACAATTCCCTGCACCGCGGTATCCAAAGACAGCTGCACATCTTTTTCCTTCAGGTCTTCTTCATGCGCTTTTTCAAGACCCGCAGTTCCCACATTATCCACGTCAACTCCGCCCAACACGTGGGAAAAGAGTGTCCCCTGCGGATAGGCACGTTTTTCATTATTCGTTTGCTCCAGATAAGGATTTCCCACCCATTTAAGGGCTTCTTCTTCCTCTGGCGTAATATTGCGCTTAATGTATTGGAACGCCCGCGGACTTTTAAATTTTTCTAAGACTTCTTCGTATGTTAAATCCGGTAAAGCCTTTACCAATTCTGCGGCCGTCCGTTCGGGATACTTGATTTTGCGGGGATTAACGGACAAATCCTTTGTCGGAATGCTGGTTGCCAAAACCATACCGTTTCTGTCCAAGATATTTTGCCGCTTAAAAGCCACCGTTGTTTTCAAAACAGACGGCTTAAAACTGCGTGCTTCATAATGCATTACCGTCAAAAAGAAAAGTTTTCCCAAAATTAATCCAAAGGCAATTACCAATGCCCCAATGATAATCCCAGCTCGTGCCTGAGCCGTCTGCAAAACCCCTTTTGTCGCCGCATCCAAACACCGATATCGGTCCAACTTTTGTTGAGGAATTTCCTGACCGGCATAATAAAAGATCTCTTTTTTCTTTCCGAACATCAGGGTTTAACCTCCTCATTAACCTGCTTTTCAGGTAGGTCTTGAACCTCTTGTATTTGGTCGGCCATAATTGGGACTAAGTGCGTTTGATTTTTCACAAGTTCCATCAATCGTTTCGGATGATTTTCAACCGCCCATTCTGCTTCCAACATATGGATAGCCCGGCTATCTTCAATAATTTTCCTATGGATAGCTTTTAACTCGTCTTCCTTCTCAATGACATGATATTTTAGTGTAAACATCATCAAACATGTTCCGAATGTTCCTATTAAGCACAACAGCCACACCACCCACCGTTTCATTTCGGAAGCCTCCGTGCCGCACGTAATTTTGCCGAATGTGCCCGTGGATTTCTTCTCAACTCCGCCTCTCCAGCCACAACGGGTTTTTTCGTTAAAATGGTATAAAGCCCCGCTTCTCCCGTCATTTCGGGGGCATATCTGTTTTGATGCGTATGCGCTTTTGAATTTTGTATCAGGAAATTTTTAATCAACCTGTCTTCCAACGAATGGAAAGACACCACCACCAATCGCCCGTTCGGTTTTAATAAATGAACGGAAGCATCCAAAGCCCGTTCCAATTCGCCCAATTCATCATTGACATAAATGCGCAAAGCCTGAAAAGACCGCATCGCACTATCCGATCCGTCTTTAGGCCGTGGCATTACAGAATGAATAATATCCGCCAGTTGCATTGTTGTAACAATTGGTGTTTCACGTCTGGTTGCCACAATAGCTGCGGCAATTCGACGCGAAGCCTTTTCTTCCCCATAGGTAAACAAAATATCCGCCAATTCTTTTTCCGACAGGCTGTTTACATAATCTTTGGCCGATCGCCCGCTTTGCCCCATCCGCATATCCAAAGGCCCGTCCAATCGGAAGGAAAATCCCCGTTCCGCTTCATCAATTTGCATGGATGACACCCCTAAATCCAACACAATTCCGTCCACGGGCTCATCCAAGTGCGCCGCCATGTTACCAAAGCAATCATGGATGAAAGAAAATCTGTGCGGATACTGCCCTTCGGTTGCCAAAGCCGTCTTCATAGCATTCGGATCTCGATCGAAACCGATAACCCGATTTTGGGAATTAGCCTTTAAAATTGCCCGCGTATAGCCGCCCGCACCAAAAGTGCCGTCAATAAAGACACCTCCTCCTGCGCAGTCCAAGTACTCCAAGACTTCGTCCAATAGCACCGGTATATGTGGTTCCGTATTCATTTAACCTCTTTAAGATTTCACTTCGCCACTATACCTGATTTTCAATTTTTTTGCAATCTTTTTATGGTAATTTTTTATGCAAATAGGTGCCTTTTAAAAACGCCAAAAAAAATCGCTTATTTTTAAAGTACTTTCACTTGAAAGTGCCTTATTATTATAACACAAAAATCTATCTTCCCTGATTATTCGGATTGGGCCTTGCCTTTTGCGTCTGAATTTCATACTTTTCTTTTTCCTGTTTCAGGTAAGTTTCGACCTGAACCCTTCCGGAACTATTCGGAATTTTTTGTGCTTTTTCCAACAGCTCCTCAATCAACCGATTTTGGTTCGACTCAGACAACTTTGCTTTTTTGATTTCCGGATACAAAAACGGTAAGTTTTCGGGCTTTGCCGGCGATAAAATATATTTTGAAATATGCCATGCTTTCATTTGATCCGTTATAGCATCAACCGACCGCCGATCTCCCCGTTTCATGGCCTCTTGAACCTCCTGCGCTGCTATTTCCGGCGCCAACTTTCCCCCGACTTTTTTCAAAATCGATACCAAAGAGGCCTGATCACCAACTGCCAACGCCCGTTTTTTCGCCTGTTGATAAAAATATTCCCCATTTGACATTCTTTGCAGATAGAAAGCCGCATCCCCTGATTCTATCCGAACGGAATGCTGTGACAGTAAATCCAACATGGCTTTTCCAAACTGTTTTTCTTCGGACATTTTTTCTGTTAATTTATGTCCTTCTTTGATGTTTTTTATTGTAAATCCGCTATTTACCCCGCGCATAATATCCTTCATTGATCGGAAATCATCAGGGTACTCAACAAAGTGCCGCAACATCGTCCGCACAAAATTCAAGCCGTCCTCGTTTTCCTGTGCTTCCGGATCATCAATCCCCCTTTCCTTTCCCGAAACAACCTTCATAAAATGGGAATGATCATCTCTGTTCTCGCCGAAAGTTTTCTGGGTTGTCAATTCCTTAAAAACCATTAAAGCTTCGTTTTCTGAAGTCGGTATGATAGCGCTTCTGCCCTCCATGGTTTGCCCATGTAACAACTTGTATACATTGTCCTCTGCCAATATATCTTTATCCGCATACGAATCGTCTGCCAATGAAACTACATTCAAGTGCTTAACACCCGTATCCTGTTCCATCGGTTTTCGAGATGCCAAATGAAGCATCCGCACATTTCCCAAAACTTCCTTTTCCCGTCCCGGATAAAACTCCTTTACTTTTTCCTGCAGCATCAATTCCATTTGCCGGGCAAACATACTGCCGTGACAGTGCGTAACAAAAGTTACGTTTTGCAAATTACGAACACTTTCCTCAATCGGGCGAGGTTTTCCGTCCGGCGATTGAACCAAAGCCAATAAGTAAGCATCAAAAAAAGGCTTCCAATAATCGGTAATTTTATCAGGTTCCTGTAATCCGTATCGGGTCATCCCTTCTTTTTCCAACATTTGTTGTCGATGATCTTGCGTATCGGTATCAAATCCCACACTATAAAAATCGGGCATATCTTCCGGTGCCATACCGGCATTTTCCAGCATTCGCCGCATATTTGAACAACATCCGTTCATTTCTTCATCATAAATAACACCGTCGCCGGGGAAACAAATCATGCTCTTTTTCCCCAACCAAGATTCTTCTGATAAAGGTCCCCTTCGATGGGTATAGATAATCTTCCACCCTTCCGGATATTCTTCCGTTTTGGGAACTCTTTTCCCTAATTTCAGTGTGGCACCCATTTTTTCTCCTTCATATTTAATTATAGCATTTTTTTGCCTTCTGTCCAGAAAAAACACCATTTAAAAAAATGTAATTACTTTGTGATTATTTTTGTTGCTTTTTTATTTTTTATCCGATATAGTGGATTTGTAGTTGTCAGGAGGTCCTTATGAAAAAGAGAAACAGAGAAACTTTAACCATTTTAGAACCCGAAATTCCCCAAAAGCGCCTATGGTGGCAAAATAAGTATATGTGGCTGTCTTTGGGCTTTTGCATTGGCTGGATAGCATTTATCGGTTATTACCTCATCGAAACGGGGTGGTGGCAAAGCCGATTTGATTTAACCCTTACGCAATTCATCGGTGATTTGGGCGGTATGGCCATGCCGATGGTGATATTTTGGTTGATTTGCGCCTACGTCGATCGTACCAATCAGTTAGAGGCCGAAGCCGAAACCCTCAAATCTTATCTTAACGAACTCGTTTATCCGACCGAAGAAGGCGCGATTTACACGCGTACATTAACCGATGCCCTACGCACACAGATTAAGGAATTTCGTTCTGTTTTTCAAGAGGTTAACACAGAAACCCAAGTCGTCCGTGATGATTTAAAGCGTTGGGTTCGGGACTTAAGTGCGGTTATTAAGCACGCCAACACCAAAACGATCGCCTCTATTCGTGAAATTGCGCGCCACATTCAGAATATAGCGGCCTCAACGGAACTTGCGAATGCGCAAGCCGAAAAGACTTCCGCTCTTTTTTCCGAACAGGCTGCCATCTTGGAACGCGTGGTGGAAAGTACCGTACGATCCACACGGGCTCTGTCGCAATCCTTAAACGGTAATGCGGTCGATATGAATAAGCTGTTGCAGGAAATCAATTCCGTCAACGTTCAAACGGCGCAAGTTTTGGCCAAATCCGACCAAGTTATGACCTCTCTGGGCCAAAACGGAGTTAAGATTGAAGAATCCATCAATTTGTATGAGAGCAGCGCCCGTCAACAAAACGCCCGTCTGTTCGGTAATCTGGAAAAAGTACTTTCCGTCTTTCGGGCACACGGTGATTTGCTTGAGCAAGAGGTTGAACGCACCACAAACCGTTTAACCGCCGTAGAAAACACCCTCAAGACTCAGGCCACAGCCACCTTTGCCGCTGCCGATAAAGCCATTACAAAGGTGGATGAAACCACCGCGGCCATCGGCAACATTAAGACCGAAATGGCCGAAGCCGTCAATACTTTCCGGGCCGAAGCCGCCACGGTTATCGGGCAAATTGATAAAGCCGGTAAGAAAATCGGTAAAACGCCTGTCGTTCATCAAATTCGGACGGATGATTTATTGCAAAAAGCCTCCGAAATTCTGGCGCGACTTCAAACCTATTCGGTGGACATGGCTCATTTATTCGCGCCCAAGGCCGAAGAATCGCTGTGGGAGCGCTATTATAACGGCGACAAAACCGTCTTTATGCGGCATATAAAGTCAGAATTGAAACCCGCCAAGTATAAAAAATTGACGGACTTATACGCATCGGATACGGAATTCCGTGATTCGGTGGATAAATACATGTCCGCGTTTGAAGAAATGACTCAATCCCTCGGTAAAGGGGACGAAAGCAAGCTGCTCATGAGTGTTGTCATCGGCTCGGATGTCGGGCGCCTGTATATGGTGCTGGCTGATATCCTGAAAGGAAAGAAATAATGCGCGTAAAACTCGTCAAAATCGGAAATTCTACGGGCATTCGCCTTCCGAAAAACGTGATTCAAGATTGCGGTTTCGAAGGTGAAGTTGAACTTTCCGTTCAGAATAAAAATGTCATTTTATCCTCTCCCAAAGAGGGACGCACCGCTTGGGCAGAATTATTTCAAGAAAGTATCCGGCAAAAACCGGTTCAGGAAAAAGGAGGCGAATGGGAATGGTAAAACGGTTTGATGTCTATTTATGTGAAGATCATGCGAAATTGCGCCCGTGTGTTATTTTATCACCGGACGAAATGAACGGGGCTCTTCCCTATGCTTTAATGGCGCCGATTACAACAAATGAGCGTCTGTTCCCCTCACGGGTCGGTATCCGCCTCAAAGGGAAACAAGGCCAAGTTGCCCTTGACCTGATGCGTACGGTTTTACAATCTTCCTTAAAGGATAAGATGGGTACATTACCTGAAAACACGCGCCTTGAAATCGCGGACATTTTGAAACGTATGTTCACAATTTAGGAAAGGAATATAATTTAACTTTATCAAAAACCTCCACTCGTTTCGTGGAGGTTTTTCATTACATGCCCATTTTGGACTTAATGCAAATTTCCTTCTGATCTTGGGAACGTTTCGGATATTTTTGGGCGTATTTTTTCCCCAATTCCATAAATTTCGGACCCTTGTCCTGCCCCCATTTTTGGCCTTCTGTCATAGCAAATTGCATATATTGCGGCATTAATTCTATGGTCTTTTTACCGGCATCTGTTTTATAAAAAGCAAGCACTTGATCTAATTCCTTGTCCGTATAATTTTGAATCCAAAATTGGGAAAAGGTATGCATCAATGATTGTATATCAAGAATTTCCATAAATTCTTTTTTGAATTCCTCTTCTTCTGCCGGTGTCATCTCCAATTCACAGGTTACTTGTGGTATGGTTTGGTCATACATGGAATCAAACATTGCCTGAGTATTCATTAAAGCAAGCAATTCTTCGGCTTTTTCTTGTTTCGTGGAACCAAAGGCCGACCCCGCCATCATCAAGACACCTACCGATACGGCAACTATTTTTTTCATTTTAATTCTCCTAAAATTTACATAGATTTTCAAGGTTCGATATCTCCCCTTATCCCCAGATTAGTCCAAAACAGATCCCATGTCAAAGAAAATTATTTTTATTTTCAGGATTATCTTTGATGTTTTTTAGCCCTTCCTTCAACAAATTTATCTTGCATTTCAAGGAAATCTGTGTAATTTTGGTCAGATAGGTTATCTGATACCTTATTTATTCACTCAACCCTGTCATATAAAAGGAGTTTTAAAATGGCAAACATAAAAGATCTTAACATCAAGCATTATTTCATAAAGAAAAATCTGTATCAATCTTATTTAAACGAACAAAAACACCACAAAAAAGAAATTTTAAAGGAAGAAGAAAGACTAAAAAAACAACATCTTCAAAATGAAAAATATAAATCCCTTCCCGAATATGAATGGCTTCGTTCGGATAAGTTTTTGTATGACGAACAACTTCAACTGGAATCTTCTATTTCTTCCATTGTTTCCTATTACAAACATCGTTTGGAAAAACTTCCCCAAGAAATCGCTTATGAAAAATCCGAAATGAACCGGTTAAAAAAACTTATTTTAGCCCAAAATCCCTCTTTTGATTTCAATGTTTCGGAAAAACCCGCAAAAAGAAATTACAAAAAAGAAATTGAATTTCAAATTGAAAAATTAGGTTCATACGAAAAAATCTTACAAGAAAAGAACCAGGAATTAAAATCTCTAAACGATAAATTGAATAAAGTCCAATCTGTCGGCAGAAAATCAAAAGACGATAAAAAACATGAGCAAGACTACATTAAATCCATATCGGACGTTCGCTTTTCAATCAATCGGATGATGAACTGCATTACCGGTGTCAACATTCAACTGGCCGATATTGTTAAGGATGAATATCAAAGTAAGGTATCCAAGAAATAATTTCTTTTCAAAGTTTAGAAACTTTCACTTTTTAGGCGGGCATCAACCCGCCTAAATTTTTCATCCGTTTGAACCTTAAATTACTTCTGGAAACAAGCCAACGCCACAATGGATGCCGTTTCCGCACGCAAGATTGTATGCCCAAAATGCCAAAATTTCGCGCCTTTCCGTTCAAACAGAGCCAGTTCTTTATCCGTCCATCCGCCCTCGGGCCCCACACATAGGGCCGGCACAAAATCTCCCTTAATTTTCCCCATACTTTTTCCCCGCTCGGCCAAACAAACCACTTGTATCTCTGTGGGCAAAACACTCCATAGTTCCGCCAATTTCACGGGTTCATGCACCACGGGAACGGTCAATCGTTCACACTGTTCGGCAGCCTCTGTCACGATACTTTGTGCGCGCACCAAATTTAATTTCGCCACAACCGTTCTTTCGGTTACAAGGGGGAAAATTTCACTTACCCCCAATTCGGTCGCCTTTTGAAGGACAAGATCCATATTTTCTTTTTTAATCAACGCCGGACATAAAATAATTCGGGATTCTGCTTCTTGCGGGCGCAGTTGTTTTTCCGTTTGCACGCTCCCCCGCTTTTTATTCAACACCCCAATAACGCTCTGCCATTCACCATCCACACCGTTAAACAGGATCAGTTTATCACCTTCTTTTTGGCGCATCACGTGCAGCAAATAGTGGACTTGATTTTCGGCTAATTCCACCGTTTTTTGAATTCCCAAAGGCGTATTCGCGAAAATCCGAATCATTATTCTTTCACCCGAAACAGAACGGCCGTCACATCATCCGGCGGGGGCGGCGGCGCAAATTCAAAGAACGCCCCCATAATGTTATGCAACGCTAAAGACGTATTTTCATTCTTGATATTTTTTTCAACCAGTTTTTTAAATCCGGCTGTTCCCAACCTTTCTCCGTCATCTGACGGTGATTCGGTTAAGGCGTCGCTATATAATACCAAACTGTCGCCAGCCTTCATTTGAATTTGATGAGATTCATAGGTTGCCTTTTGCCGGATTCCCAAAGGCATTCCTGCCGTTTCCAACAGGGTTGTTTTCTTTCCAGATATCCAAAACGGCTGCGGAGCTCCGGCTGCCGCGTAATCCAATGTTTTAGCCTTCGGATCATAAATTCCAAAGAAGAAAGTCGCAAACTGTCCTCGCGGTAATAAATCAAACAACCGTCCGTTCACCGTTTGTAAAAATTTAGCCGGTGATGTAATCTCCCTTTTATTCATCTGGGCAATAATCCCGTGCAAACGGAATGTGTTTAGAGCCGCCGCCACCCCATGTCCCGAAAAGTCGCACAGGTAAATTCCCAAATATTCTCCCCGAATCGGGAACATCTGCCAATAATCGCCCCCCAGCATCGAGGACGGTTCAAAATATTGTGCCAAATCAATATGATAGGTTTCGCATACTTCTTTAATATGATCGGCATGCGGCAACATATCCACCTGCATTCGCCGGGCATTTTGCATTTCCGTTTCAATTTGATCCAACTGATGACGCAGGCTGTAGATTAAGATTCTGTTTTCCAAATGGACCTTTACCCGTGCAAAAAATTCCAACGGGTTAATCGGTTTTGTAATGAAGTCCGTTGCACCGGATGAAAAAGCCTTTTCGCGCATTTCCCGTGTATCCGATGCCGTTTGCACCAATACCGGTATATGTTTTGTTTCCGGCGTAGCCTTCAAGTGATAAAGCACTTCTTGCCCGTTCATACGCGGCATGGTAATATCCAAAATAATCAGGTCCGGCTTAAACGATAATACTTTATGCAACCCTTCAATTCCATCGGCTGCAATCTGAATATTCGTAATCCCCGCCACATTCAAAAGCCGTGTCAAAACCGCCTGATTACTGGGATTATCCTCCATCACCAATACCCGACTTTGTGATAAATCCGGATCATCCGTTGGTGCTTCTTCATCCAACCGATCCTCTCCCATTGTCTCACTCGACACAAGATGTTCAATCCGGTCATGGAGCAAAAATGACAACGTAATTTCCCGACCGAAATCATCTAACGTACATGAATCGGCAATCCCTGCAATTAAACGTAGTCCCCGCCCTGATTTAGCCTGTGGCAGAGGCTGATTCACCTTCGGCACATTTGTTACCGAAGAATATCCCGCCCCTTCATCTTTAATTTTAATTTCCAATCGTTCATCCGTCCAAGACGCCCACAAACTCATGGATCTTTGGGCATAAGTCGGATCGCTTAATCGCTCACTTAGAATACGAGCATATTCGATAAAGTCCCGTGCAGATTGACGCAAATTACTGGACAACTGTAAATTTCCGTGGATAAGGCCGTTCACGATTGATTCATGCAAGGCCAAATGGATACTTTCCGCCAAACTTTTGGAAAAGAATAACCGTTTTTGCAGGGCTTCCGTAAAAATCCGCGCAATATCACATGAATAGATCGTCGGGCAAGTCATCAAAACCCCCAACGTTTCCACATTTTTTTCTTTAGATTTTTGCGTCGTAAAGTTCTGCACGGACGCCTCTTGAGCATGCGCGTCAATCACACTGACAATCGGTAAATGCAGCAAGCGTATCAACTTATCTTCCGTTATCTCACCGGCCAAAACGGATAAATTTTCGGGAAAGCTTCCCTGATTCATCATTTGCTGCGTTAAAAAAGGCTCTTTATCATTCGGCCACGGCAAACTGTCCAATGTGCTTGCCACCTGCAATAATTGCTGTTTTGAAATATCTTGACCGACCAAAAAAGTGTCCGACATGTTTTCTCCTTTTTTGTCAGTATAAAGACGCTTTTATCGGGTGTCAAGCAAAAAGAAACTTTGGGCCCTTTAAAAGGGCCCCGTTACTATTTTTGTTCGCTCACTGCTTTGGATGTTGCCATTTCCAATATTAACCAAACCGCTCCCAAACCGACTAATGAATAAATCAAACGGCTTAAAAATCCTGTACCGAACAAAAAGCCGACCAAATTCCAATCGAACAGGCCCACAAGCCCCCAATTCAGTCCCCCGACAATCACAAGTCCCAATGCAATTTGTGTTATAATTTTCATCTGTTCCTCCTATAAAAAAACACACGGGATATATAAAATCTCCGATTTTTGTTGTCAATACATAACAAAGTTGGTTGTATTTCTATAATAAAAAAAGCCGGATTTCTCCGGCTTATCTTTATTTCTTTAACGTATTCAATTTCGGTTTTCTGATACGCACTTTTAACTTAGCCCGCTCATCCGCCAAAACTTTTGATACATCTTGTTTCATCAATAATTCTTTCAACTCCTCTTTCACATCTTCAAAGGCAGGAGGTTCGGCCATCCGCCGATCTTCCAGCAAAATCAGATGCCACCCGAGAGGTGTTTGAACCGGCTCAGAAATTTGCCCCTTTTGAAGGGCAAAAGCCGCCCGACTAAATTCCGGAATCATATCATCTTCCGTAAAGTATCCTAAATCTCCATCCTGCGCTGCCCGATCCAAAGAATATTTGTTTGCCGCCATAGCAAACGAACCGCCGGCCCGTAACCGAATTAAGATATTTTTGGCTTCCTGTTCGGTTTTCACCAAAATATGCTTGGCATGAATTTCCTCCACGGGGCGAGCTTTTTTTATTTCGCTTTCATATAAGGCTTTTAACCTTTCCGTCGTCGCTCGTTTTTTGAGCTCCTCTTCCAAATAAGCCTTCGCTATAACCTCTTCATGTGCCAGTTCTAAGGCTTTCTGCACCTCTTTACGTTTAATTGTTCCGGCTTTATCGGCAGCCATCCTTAACACTCTGGAATCTACCATTGCCTGCAATAATTGCGGATAAATAACCTCAAAGGGCATATCCGCCAACTGCGGTATCGTTTTGGCATAATCTCTAACCTCTGACATATACAAACTTTCATCCCCGATAATGGCAACAACTTCACCGGCCGGTTTAGGTTTATCACTCCGCCGAATGTGGCAGAAGTTTTCCTCCACAGCCATTTCCATGAACATGCTGCCCACAAAGAACCAAATGACTAATGCCGCCACAAACAGGATAAATGATAACACCGGATAATTAATTTGGCGTCCTCCCTCGGTCGGTAAACCTGTCTTTTGTGTACTTACTTCTTTATTTTCTTTCGGCAAAGGTTTCTTTGCTGATACTTTTTTCTGAACCATTTTGAATTTCCCCTTTCGTTGGTTATTTCCAATATAAATCGCTTTTTTTGAAAAAGCAATTCTTTTTTAAAGATTTTTTATCTGTGTTTGTCGAAGCCTTTTTGACAGCTCTCCAATGAACCCATAGGCCAGTGATGGATGCAATGCCATCATGCGATAAAGTTGATCGCCCGACACTTTTAAAAAAGTCGTTTGTGTTTGTGCCTGTATCCGATAAGGTAAGATAGCCGGGCTTAGCACCGTTGTTTCTCCAAAAACCTGCCGGGCCCCCACCTCGGTAATCAAGTGCCCATCCGTTCCCACAATATGAACTGTCCCGGCCAAAATCATAAACAGGTATTTATTTTCCGTTCCGGCATCCAGGATAACCTCATCGGCCTTTACGGTTTGTTCTTCACACACAGCAATCAGGTCCGACAAAGCCAATTCCGATGCCTCGGCAAAAAAAGGAATATTTTTTAAAACCAACACTTTTTCATAGGTAATCATTGTTTTATTTCTCCCTTTTATGTTTCCAATATTTTATCCAACGACAGACCCGACAGCCGGCTTGTCGGAATAGCCAATAATTTTTGATGCAACGCCTTTTGGTCTTTTTCCAACCGCACCAACGTCCAGACAGCCGCTTCCAACACGACGGGATGCTCATCCGCCAAAGCCGCTTCGGCCACCTCTGCCCCCAAGGGCGATCCCAACCGCCGCAAAGCGTACAAGGCTGTTGCTCGTATCCAATGGTTTAAGTGTATTTTGGGATTTTGGATAATTTCTCCCAGGGCTTTTACCGATTCTTCCACAGTCATTCCCGACAAAGTCGCCCGCCTCTTTTGCGACAGCGGTAATATCAGGACAGATTTTAATTTTTGATACAAACGATTGGGCAAAAGATCTTGAATAACCCCCAAGGCCGGCAAATATAACTCATAAGAATCCGTCAAAAGTATGCGAACTGCCCGCACAAACATTTCATTGCTTTTAAATAATAGTAATTGATACAAAATCAAGTCGCGGGTATCATTAATATCTTCTTGCAGGGCCCGTTACAAAAATTCAAACGATTCTTCCGATTCAAGGTCGGCGCATTAACAAACACTTCCCGCATATGGAGTAACCATTGAATGCGATCTACGTCTTTTTGCAGGCATTGCCGCAAAATCATTCCCTTTTCTTTGGTCGTCCAAACGATACCGGAATCCAAAATATTTTGCGCAATTGCTTTCTTTAATTTTTGGTTTTCAACCGTCAAAGCACGCAACAGGATTTGCTTTCCTTCCCCGCTTTTTATCGCCCCCAAAAATAGAACCAACTGCTTTCGCCTCAATGGGTTTGTCTGTGGTTTCATAATTGCCTTTTCAATCGGCGGGAAAGCCGCTTTTCCATAGTATGTCAATGCCCTCAGTGCCGTTTCTTGCAGGTCCGTATCATCCAGCGCCCGCAAAACCTGCGGCAGATATTGGGCCGCCTGTAATGCCCCTGCTGCCAATATAGCCTGCCGCACCACCGCTCGATTAGGATGCTTTAAAAACGGAGCAACCAAAGGAATAAACTCCGACATCGGATGCCCGACAATTAAGGATAACGCTGTTATATTATCCCGCACATTTTTAGATTTGATTAACACGTTCAATGCTTCCAAAACCGGTGGCACCCATTCGGATCCCCGTTCCAAAAATCCCGCAATAGCCCCTGCCCGTACACCATGATTCTTAAGGCCCGCCAAATATTTTTGGGGATAAAGTTCCGTTAAAATCAAATCACTATATGCCTCATTACGTACCCGTTTATTCGGATCATTTTTCATCAGGGAATAAAACCTGTTGCGATACGCCGGAAAGTGATATAATTCTTTCATGCCGTCCAGCGCAAACAAGCGCACATCCTTTGCCGGATGATTTAACGCCTCCGAAAGAGCCGTCTCATAATACGGATGATTCGCTATTTTTAATAAACTCAACGCATAAATGGCATCATCGGCCTCCGGCCCGGATAATAATTTTTTTAAATAATTCAATAACTTTTTATACGACAGCATAATCGGCCCTTTTCGCCACAGGCGCATTTGGAATTGCCGCTTTAATATCAACGAATAAATCCGCACCGTATGCAGGGTTACAACAATCATCATTCCCCCCACTGCCATCAGACAATACGCCGGAATTTGATGTCTGAAATTCAGGTATATACTGCCGCATAAAATAAACCCCAACGGTGTTGCCGTTGTCATCATTCTTTTTTTAAGGCGCGTTCCCTTTCCGCCCGATAAGACTCGGGGTAACAAACGTAAAAATCCGTTTAGGTAAAAGTGTCCCCCTAGTAGCATCATCAAATATCCTGTCGCCACCGGTCCGCTATGACGCCCCAGGGCAACATAGCCCGTAAAGATAATACTCAATCCGAAAACCATCATCCCCGCCAAAGTGGTATAGATATATCTTGTATGATAAAGCACCGCCACCATCAATAACCCCAAGGCTCCAAATAATATCCATACAAGCCCCAACACCGTCATCGGCATAATACCCGTTTGAGATAGCTTCGTGTATAAAACAGCCTCACACAAAACGCGTGCCACCGTTCCTAAAAATGATAAAATCAAAATATCCCAAACCAGGGGGCGCTCAAACACATCTTGAATTCCATCCGTTTTCCGCACAAATGTTTCTTTAATCAGCGGTGCCAAATCAAAAATCGTCATTAAAATCAATATAAAAGCCATTAAACAGAACAAGGCTGTAATTAACAACCCCATTGGTGAAAACCATCCCGATAAAGGAAGTAATCCCGCCAAAATAAAGCTTAAAAAATCAAGGCAAAACAAGGATAAAAATTTTAATGAATTAAATCGCTCGTCCACAAATCGTCTGGCCACCGACCAAAATGCTACCGATATCATAAAAAAGAAGACATATTTTAAGATAAACAAGATATTTCCCCATCCCAAAACATCTGTGTATTCTTTCACGCTTAAGGCCGTTATCGCTAATATCAGACATATTATGCACCACCCGACAGATCCGGCCCCTTTACGGCGTTCCATCTGCCAAACGGAAAACCCGATCATGGCCATCAAAACCGCCACCCCGATAAAGTCAATCCCCATCATCAATAAACTTTTATCGGCAATCAACAAACTTGCCGCACCGATATCCCACAGCACCACAACCAACGTTTTTAAAAACAGGCCCATTGTCAACAAGGCCAAAATTCGAACCTTGAATTTCGATAGCCTTGATGCTTTTAAAAACAGCCGGTTTAGCAGGCGCTTCATCACGAATCTCCCAACAAAGACGTCACATATTCATCGGCGGTAAAGGGGCGCAAATCATCAATTTTTTCTCCCACACCCAACGCATACACCGGTAATTTAAACTGATCGGCCAAAGCCACCAAAATTCCGCCTTTTGCCGTTCCGTCCAGCTTCGTCATAATCAGGCCCGTCACCCCTGCCATTTCCCGAAAAGTCTTAACTTGAGAAATTGCATTCTGCCCCACGGTTGCATCCAAAACAAGGACAGTTTCCTGCGGTGCCTCGGGATCCAATTTTTTAATCACACGTGTGATTTTCTTCAATTCTTCCATTAAATCCGACCGATTTTGCAACCGCCCCGCGGTATCGATAAACAATATGTCCGTCCCATCTTTTTGGCTTTTTTGAACGGCGTCAAAAACCAAACCGGCCGCATCGGCTCCGGCCCCTGCGGTATAGGTCGGCACATTCAACTTTTCGCCCCATCGACATAATTGTTCCGTTGCGCCGGCCCGAAAAGTATCCGCCGCCACAAAAGCAACTTTTAACCCTCTTGCCTGATAAATCGACCCCAATTTACCGATTGTTGTCGTTTTGCCGGCTCCGTTCACACCTATCATTAAAATAATCGCGGGTTTATGGGTTGTATCCGGCATCATGGGCTTGGCAATCGGCGTAATTTTTCGGATCATCACATCGCGTACAACCTGCCGAAAAGCGGCTTCATCTTTCGGTTTTTCGCGCCGCACGGCATCCATGATTTCGGTTGTTGTTCCATACCCGACATCTGCTTTTAAAAGGGCCTCTTCCACATCATCCAGATTTTTCAGTCCCGCCCCTCCGAATGAAAACAAAGCTGCCGTTTTAGATAACCCCTGTTTTAGTTTAGATAACCAACTCATTTTGTTCCTTTCCCTTGATTAAGGCTTCGACAATCCGACCCGCCAGATCCGATTTTCCCACCCGCACCGGAAAATAGTTTTCCGTATATCCGATTCCTGTTTGTTCAACCAATACTGATACTGTTTTTCCTACCATATTGTCAAGTGCTTTTTGATACAGACTCTCCCCCAATTCCCGTGCCAAAGCCGCCCGTTTTACCCTTTCCGCTTTAGGTACTTGCGGCATTTTAGCCGCCGGTGTTCCATTTCTTGCCGAATAGGGGAAAATATGGGTATGGGTTATATTTGCTTCCCGAATTAAGTTTAGTGTCTGCTTAAATTGCGCTTCCGTTTCCGTGGGGAATCCCGCAATAAAATCCGCACCCAACGTTGCTTCCGCCCGCACTTTTTTCAATTTTTCCGCAAACTGCAACACATCTCTCCGCGTATGCCGGCGCCCCATACGTTTCAAGATTAGGTCATCTCCCGATTGCACCGATAAGTGAATATAGGGCATCAAATTTTCATGCTTTGCCAACAATTCTAATAATTCTTCCCCCACCATCGCCGGATCCAGCGACCCATATCGCAATCGTTTTAGTCCCTTAACTTCCGTTAATAGCCGCTTGCTAAGGGCCCATAAACCATCCGGATAGGAGGCCACATCCACCCCCGTCAATACAATTTCGGGGTAACCCTGTTCTACAAAAAGCCTCGCTTGTGCCAAAACCTGTTCCGGCGGCAACCCTGTATTTTTACCGCGTAGTGTATGCACAATACAGAAAGTGCATGCATGATCACACCCCTGTTGAATTTGCAAAAAGGCCCTGTTTCGTCCTTCCATTTCGTGGATGAGGGGAATTTGGGGCGGTTCTTCCGACAAGTCCCCGACTGCGATTTTATCTCCCCCTTTTAACAGATTGATATCCAATTTTTCATGATTTCCCAAGACCCGATAAACTTCCGGCATTTGGGCAAAGACCTCCGGATGCAGTTGTGCAGCACATCCCGCCACAATAATCTTTTTATCCGGGTTTTTGCGTGCGGCTTGGCGAATGGCCTGCCGACATTGACGTTCGGCTTCCGCTGTCACCGCACAAGTATGAACCATAATTACATCATCCAACTGATGCCCCGCCAACTGTTTCATAACGGCAGTTTCAAAAGTATTTAATCGACATCCGAAAGTAATAATTTGCATTGGTGCTTATTTTACCCGAAAAGCCGCCTAAAATCAAGAATATTTCATAACCTCGGGAAAAAATTAAAAAAAATGAAAAAAAAATCTTGATTTTTCGAATAAATATCTGTATATTCACGCCCATGAAACATTCTATTATATGCTTATTAACGGGATTACTGCTTTCTTTTTCGGCATTTGCGGAAGACGCCGCAACGAAAGAGGTTGCGTCCAAGGATGTATCTTGGCCTACCGTTCAAAATTTGAAAGAAAAAGACCCCAATGCCGCCAACGTCTACGACAGGCCCTATTCCTTAACGGAAAATAAGGTTGATACAAAACTGTTGCTTCAAAACACCGGCGGTTTGGTGGGGCTCAGTGTCGTTACCATGGGCCTTTTATACATCGCCCCGTCTAGTTTTACCAACTGGGATGATGAAGATCGCAAACACCCCCTATCCAAATGGTGGGATAACGTTTCACGTGCCCCTGTTTGGGATAAGGATGACTTTTTCCTAAACTATGTCACACATCCGTATGCCGGCGCTGTTTATTACATGGGTGCCCGTTCGGCCGGTGCCAATGCGGGTTATTCGTTTTTGTATTCATTTGCACTTTCCACCTTTTTCTGGGAATGTGGTATAGAGGCTTTGGCCGAACGTCCCTCTATTCAAGATTTAATCGTTACCCCCGTCTTCGGGGCCATCTTCGGTGAAGGATTTTATCAGGCCAAAAGGCATATCGTAGACAATAACCGTGAATTATTGGGTTCTCGTATTTTGGGTCAAACTACCATCTTTTTGATGGACCCTTTAACTGAGATGAGTGAATTTTTCTTTGCCGATAAGCCCGAAGAAAAACAAAAATTCTCCTTTTCTTCTCAACCGTTCGTATCCAAAAACAATTCTTTCGGATATGGACTTAGGATGACCTATCACTTCTAACCGATTAGCATTCGCTTGGCCGATAGGGCTGCCCGACATCCCGCTGCCGCGGCAATAACGGCCTGCTGATACGATTGTTCTTGTACATCACCGCAAGCAAAAACTCCCCGCACAGATGTTTCCAATGTTTCCGGCTTTGTTACAATATACCCATCCGGCGTCAAGTCCAGTTGTTTTTGAAATAATTGCGTATTCGGTATACGCCCCACCGCTTCAAAAACACCGGCCACAAACAACTTTGTTACCAAATTTGTTTTTTTATTTTTAATCACGATATCACTTAATTTTTTATCGCCTTCAAACGCCAACACTTCCGTTTCCGCAAGGATTTGAATATTTTGTTTTCCTTTGATTTTTCTTAAAAGTATTTCTTCGGCTCTCAATGCTTTTTCCGTATGAATTAAATAAACTTTCTCGCACATTTTTGCCAGAAATAAAGATTCATAAGCCGCCGAGTTTCCACCCCCGATAACGGCAACCTGCTTGTTTTTAAATAGCGGCCCATCGCATGTTGCACAAACAGAAATCCCATGCCCGATTAGGCGACTTTCCCCCTGTATTCCCATCCATTTTGCCGAAGCCCCCGTGGCAATAATCACACTATCCGCCTCTATTTTCAGGCCTGTACTCGTCCGCACAATGAACGGCAGCCGTTCCCAATAAACCTGTTCGGCTTGCTCATAAATCAATTTTGCCCCTGCTTTTTCGGCCTGCCGGATCAGTTTTTCCGTTAAATCCAATCCAGATATACCGACCTCCCCCGGAAAATTATCGATTTCATCCGTCAGGATTAGTTGTCCCCCAGGACAAATTCCCATCAACATTGTTGTCTTAAACCCGGCCGACGCGGCATAAAGCGCCGCCGTACAACCGGCTGGTCCCGATCCCAAAATCAAAATTTGAGTTTGCATTGTTTTCTCCTCCAATGCAAACCATATAGGGTGCGTTAGATATATTTTACAGAGAGAATTTCATAAGATTTTTCACCGCGGGGAGTATTCACTTCCACAATATCCCCCAATTCTTTCCCGATTAAGGCTTTCGCCAGCGGTGATAACAGGGAAATCAATCCCTTTTCCAAATTAGCCTCATATTGGCCGACAATTTGATAGGTTGATTCTTCTTCGGTATCCGCATCGGACAATTTTACCGTCGCCCCAAAAAGGACCTTGTCTCCCGATAAAGCAGCCGTATCAATCACTTGCGCATGGGAAAGAGCGCCTTCCAATTCTTGGATGCGCCCTTCAATAAAGGATTGTTGTTCCCGTGCCGAATGGTATTCCGCATTTTCGGATAAATCGCCATGACCGCGTGCTTCTTCAATAGCGGCAACAATGCGCGGCCGTTCTTCAAACTTCAAATGTTTCAATTCATCATTCAGGTTTTGATATCCCTGTTTTGTCATAGGCACTTTTTCTTCCATAGCGTTTATCCTTTCAAAAGTGTTTTAAAAAAGAACCACCGCACAAATGCGCGGTAGAATGATTATTTTATGGAAAGAATATAACACGAAAAAAAACAAAAATCAAGCTTTTTTTCGGAAAAAATCACCGTTTACGGTATCACGCCTTGATTTACTAAATAAATCCTGTTATAATGGAAAAAGTGGAGGGAACAAATGTCGACTTTTGTTGATGAATTAAAGCGCGAACATCGCCTCAGATATCGTTACATATTGGCCACGGATATCCAAAGAATACGGAATCGCGTGCTCAGGCATAACCGGATAGATGCCGAACCGCCCTCGGAACCCATACTCATATCCAAATTTGCTTTACATCCGGGGCGAAAAACAACCAAAAATATTCCCCTTCCGCACTCCCCTTTGCACGAAAGAACTTAGTTTCCTCAGATACTTTAACTTTTTGATTGAAATACCCAAAAGTTTATTTTATACTCCCCCAAAAGGAGAACAAATGAAAATCACAATTTTAGGCTGTGGTCCGTCTTGGGGAATGCCCTCTCTTATCAACGGTTTCGGGGATGCCGATCCCTTAGAGCCTAGAAACATTCGCACCCGATCTTCCATTTTAATCGAAGATCAAGGCGTTCGCATTTTAATCGATACCGGCCCCGATATTCGCGAACAATTATTGCGCGTCGGCACCCCTAAGATTCACGCCCTTTGCTACACGCACCCGCATTATGACCACATGGGTGGCGCCGAAGAATTTGGCATGCTCACCCGCGAACGCCATGAAATTCTGCATGTCTACGGCCGCCAAAAAGATATTTTGTTTTTAAAGAGCCGCATGCCTTATATCTTTAAGGCTCCCGAAGAACAACTCATCAAGACACATTACATTCGCCCTTATCATAAATTTCAGATCGCACATTTAGAAATCCTCCCCATTCCCCAGCACCACGCCGCCAGCGGCTCTGTTGGATACAGAATTGGAAATTTTGCTTATTGTACAGATGTTAAGTCTATTGATCCCGAGGGTTGGCAGTGCCTTAAAGGTATCAAAACCTGGATATTGGGTTGCGTTACCTTAGAAGAAAGCTCCCGCTGGGTTCATTTGGCCGAGGCTTTACAGTGGATTAAAAACTTGCACCCCGATCGCACCTTCCTCACACATTTAGGCCCCACCATGGATTACAAAACACTCAAAACAACCCTGCCCAAGGGCGTTTGCCCCTGCCACGATAACCTGGTTATTCAAGTATAATTTTTGGGAGATATTTATTATGAAAAAATCTAAAATCTTCATTTTTTCTTTATTAGTTGGGATAGGTTTAACTGCCTGTTCCCACTATACAGAACTGTATCAAGATGAAAACGGCCATCAAATATACCGTGCCACATGCAAGCAAGACATCACTAATTGTTATCAAGTCGCCAATTCTGTTTGTCCGGATGGTTTTATCCCCATGGAATGGTATGGTAAAAGATCCCATATAAAATTAGATGATTCCAAGGACACACCCCCGGACACCTTTGGGGTCGGCAACGGCAGAATGGTTTTTAGATGTAAAAAATAAGTATACTTTAGTTCATTAACTTTAAAGATATATTCTCTTTATTTTTCACAAGACCGCCCCAGAAAAAACTTGCAATTTTCAAAAATTTCGGATATAGTGTTTCGCATGGGGCCTGTAGCTCAGTTGGTTAGAGCTGTCCGCTCATAACGGATAGGTCGTGGGTTCAAGTCCTACCGGGCCCACCAAGTTTAAAAGCCACTCCTTCTGGGGTGGCTTTCTCTTTACGTGGGTATCAAATATGCTTTTCTTTTATGATGAAAGACCGCACCCTAAGATACCCCAACACAACCAACAACAACGAAAAGTTTTTACGAAAAGTTTGTTTTTTTGCATTACTCAATCGCCGTTTTAATAAATTTAGATAAAAGGCCTGTATTCCGTAAAACCATTCTTCGGACGATAATTGTGCATATTTATTAATGCTTGAAAATAGTTTTTTAAAGCGTGATATTCGTCCAACCGGTGTCCTAAAACCGGCAAGTTGTAAAATTAAGGAAGCCAGATCCTCACAAGCATATCCATATCTTACCGACCCCCAATCGATGATATGCGGATTTTCCCCCCGTGCGACCAAGATATTATTAGCTGTTAAATCCCCATGAATAATCTGCCTGGGTAATGATAAACAAATCAAATCATCCTTTATAATTTTAAGAATTTTATCATAACAGTAGCCAAATATATTCCACCTAGCCTTTTTCAACAATTGTTCAACTGTGTTATATTGCGACATGTTATCTTGTTGATCACCGATCAGACGTTTATTTAATTTAAAATGATTAACTGATTGATATTCTTTCCAAAAATTCCTGATAACAGGTTCCGAAAAATCTTTATAGTGGATTCTATGGCCGTCAAAATAGGTCATCAAAACCAATTTATAATTCAGAAAATCCTCTGTTGCAATTTTATGAAGCGTTCCGTTTATTTTGTTTAATGATTTGATTTTCAAAAACATATCTTCATTTTGAAGCAATTTCAAAAGATACCTGCCCCCAGAGGTTATAACACAAAAATTATAGGATGAACCGCCGGTATATATTTCATGCATATCTTGATAGGACAAGGGAAAAAGTTCTTTTTTAACAAACTCTTGTAACTTAGTATAATTAGAAAATTTCATCTGCCGCACCCGAATCGATAAAAAGGAAAACACACAAAAAAATACATATGTATGTATAAAAGAATTTAAAAAAAATAGCAAGTGTTCAGCAAAATTATGTTTTCTCAGCAAACAATCCTGTTAATCAAAAATCTGTCCCGGCAGTTTTTCTTTTTTCTTTGGCGGGAACTGTCGATCAAATTCCGCCGCCGCTTTTTCATCAACCATATAGCTACTGGGCGGTGCATACTCGCCGGTAATGCCGCCTAAATACCCCGGCATTAATTCTTTGCACAAAAAGAACGAAGCATCCGCCCCTTCCGGCAAGTCATGATATCGGATTCCGAATTCGGAAGCAAAAGTAAAACCGCTTTTCCCATAAAAAGCGATATTTCCCTCAAAACAAAGGGCACCAAACCCCATTTCGGTCGCTTTTCCCAAACAAAAGTCCAACAACATTTTGCCGTACCCCTGCCTTTTCAACGCTGGTGTGATACAAATCGGCCCCATTGCCAGAACGGGAATTTTTCGCCCGTCATCTGCCTGAATAAAGGTGCGCATAAACATATTTTGCCCAATAATTTTGCCGTCTTTTTCCATCACGAAATCAAGCTCTTTCACAAAATCGGGATTATTGCGCAGTTCATGCAACACAAAGTGTTCCAGACACCCCGGTCGATAAACATTCCAGAACGACTCCCGCACCATATTTTCCACCGTGCGGTAGTCTTCCGGTTTTTCCAAGCGAAATACAATAGAATTATTTTTCATTTTTTACCTTTTATCAATAGTGTGCTACCCCTAACCATCCCTATTTTAGGCTATCATACTTTAAAATCCCTTTTTTCACAAGTATAAAATTTGACTAAGTCAACCGATAATTCGATAATTATTTGATATAAGCATATGATTAGATTACAAAAAATATACATATCGATTTTTAGCGAGGAAATTCTTGACAAACGTATTATTTTACAACTTCCGGCCTATAAAAGGCTCTATGGATAACAAAAAGGGCGAGAATTTCTCGCCCTTTTTTAACTTTTACCCTAAATTAGGATTAGTTACGTTCTCTGTACCAACCTAATTTCTGAGCTGTCGCATAATAGGTAACATCACCAACTTTAACCGCTGATACGATCGTACCTGAAGCATTGGCTTTTTGTTCCAAAGCAGCCAATTCGTTTGCTTCCAAAGTAGTCGCACCATTTGCTACATCTATTTGCGCACCTTTTTTACCATTGATCAATGTTTCTTTACCACCTTTTTTCACGATAACTGTCTGTTGGTCACCGGCCAAAGCGATAGTGGTGGCGGGAACAACTAGTGAAGATCTGTTATTATACACATTTCCTTCTGCTAAAGCATATGTCCAATCATCTATACCATCTTTAACAACTACATAATCACTAATAACCTTGCTACTTGTTCCTGCCATACTGGATACGTTCCACATCTCATTTGTTCCTGAGGCATCCATGCCAGCGAATTTTCCTACCGACATACCAGTTCCTTCTGAATTAGGAACAATTTTATAAATGTCAGAACCAAACATTTTGACGTTATCTTTCGGATATTTAGCTTTGATTTCATTCATTTTAGCCTTTGTTTGAGCCAAACTCGGATCATCGGCACTTGAAACCAGTTTAATATCCGTCACACCATTCAAAGGAGCCGGAGCTTGTCTAATTTGGGTTACATAAGAATCCTTCCCTTTGGTAATGGCAATTTTACCGGCACCGGTATGAACATATGTATCCACAGTATCCAAACCGCCCTTTGCAAAAGCGCTTTCAGCAAAATGCTCTGTGTTTGTTCCCACATAGGCATACGGTGTTTTAACACCCTGGACTTGTGCACCTTCAGAGCGAACTTCCAATTGTCCATTCACGATGGAAATTTGCTTGATTTCGCCACCAAAAGCAAAGTCATGTTCTCCGCCTTCTGCAGCTTTTGCAGTTTGCATCGCGCTTACCGCAACAGCAACGGCCAACATATTTGTTAATTTTTTCATTTTTTCTTCTCCTTTTTTGTTTGTTGTTTTGTTTGTTTTTTTACTATGTTTGTTATTATAGCATATTTTTTATCTTTTGTCAAGCTTTTTTTAGAACCCGAACGTTACACCGGCTCCCACAGCTGTACTGTTATGACCCGCATAACCCACAGCAGCATTGACTAAGATGTTATCATCTATATAGTGGAACACACCTGCTGCCACACCCGTTGTGCCATGATAATTTCCAATACCGGCAGAGATTTGAGTATTTCCGCAACCTCTGTCATTCGGCACTAACCGAGTCATAGCTGCCAAGTTAGCGAACCCACGACGCATTTCCCGATGATGTTTATTAACTTTAGCATCCACCCGATCAATTTTTTCCGTCAATTCGCCTTCCACACGGCTCAGGTTCATATCCAATGTCCGCACAGCGCTGGATAAGTCTTTATCTTTTGAAACATACTTGGTTTTTTCAAAATTGACATCCCCAATAGCGTTACCGGCAGCTTGCAACCCATCCGACAGACTCTTTTGAGATTCTGTATTGATGGCTTCATTGGCCGAATGGATATTTTTGTGATCCCCGATGGAATCTTTTAATCCGTTTTCTGCGTTTTGAGCACGTGTCGATTCGTTATTAATACGATCACTCAATTGGTTATCCATACGTGTCCGTACGCGGGCTTCGTCGTCTAATTGAGCTTCCAAATCTTCTTTGGTTTCATCAATCTTATCGTCCAAAGCACTTTCTGCGTTTTGAGCACGTGTCGATTCGTTATTAATACGATCACTCAATTGGTTATCCATACGTGTCCGTACGCGAGCTTCATCATCTAATTGAGCTTCCAAATCTTCTTTGGTTTCATCAATC
>JAFYHG010000001.1 GCA_017539265.1 Alphaproteobacteria bacterium
ATACAAAAAGTGGCGCAAAGCCGGCACACGGATTATGTGCTGGAAAATCTGAATGACGATGAATTATTCAAACGAAGTATCGGTCGGGATTTGGGTATGCTTTCGGGTCAGGTCGGCGGTGTTATTGCGCAATTAAGCAAAGACAAACATCTGCACCTGCCCCACGAGTTACACAAAGTTCTGCCGAACAGCAAAGTTAGTTCCATCGTTGAAGTTGTCAACTTATGTATTCAAGAAGAAGAAAAAATGGGCATCAGTGCTGTGTATTAATCGCTCCGGCGATAAAATTCCCCCCGAAATTCTTTTCGGGGGCTAATTTTTATCTTCGATGCAATAATCAAATACTTTAATTTATACTGCTATCGTATTGTTTATATTGTATATTTTATAAAATAAAATTGTTTTATTATAAAATCCTACAAAAAAATATAAAAAAGTTCTTGCATTTATATTTTTTTTGCCGTATAAGCAAGTTTGTTGATGATACTTACCGTCATTGATAATTGCTTGGGTGGGTTGACGGATTGCTAATCCGCTGTATTACCACTCAGCAAATAAGTTACATATTGGGGCGTCGCCAAGTGGTAAGGCATCGGCTTTTGGTGCCGACATTCGTTGGTTCGAATCCAGCCGCCCCAGCCAAGAAATTTAATAAACCTCTGATTTTTCAGAGGTTTTTTTCGTTTAAAAGACCCGAAAATGGCGGTAAAATGGTATTTACGCACATCTGTGACACATGGGTGTGACACAATGACATTAAAATATAACCATTTAGAACGCAGAAATCATACCTTTTACTTTAGGTATCGTGTGCCCTCATGGGTGAGACACATTTTTGAAAAAGAATGTATTAGGTATTCTTTAAACACTAATGATTATAATATCGCCATACACTTGGTAAAACGGGAATCTTTCAAGTATGATACCCTTCTCAATGACATAAGGTGGCTGGTGATGGAAATTAGGAACGGAAAACTGCATCTTTCGCAAGACGATATTGAAAATATCATTGCTCAACGAATCAAGGAAATCCAAGATAAACTGGACGAATCGTATTATAAAATTAAAAATGGTGAAATTGCCCCTCATAACCTCCCAATTACCATGCTTGAAGAAAAAGATTATAAGAGCACACCGTTTGACGGTTCATACGAAGAATTTAAGGACGAACAGGTTATCAGCTTTGTAAAGAAATATGTGATGGCAATGAAAAATAACAAACGTATTCCGCCGTCCGTATTTGATTTCCTGAAGCGCACAGTAAAGAAAAATGCCATTGAACCAGATGAAGCCCGTCCAGATTGGCTGGATAAACTGGAAAACGGTATGCAAATGGCAGATGATTATGCCCATAATAGAGCCGAAGCCATCGTTACCGATAACCGCAACTTCTACATTCCTGCCGTGATTGAGCGCTGTTTGAGTTATATTGAGGAAGAACGTGCCGCCAATACGGTTCGTGCCCCACGGGTCAAAACCAACTGGCAAACCCTATTTAAGAAGTTTAAGGAATACAAGCAGCAAATTAAAGGCACGGGTGACCTTACATTACAGAAGGATTATACTTGCCTTGAAGCTATTTTTGATTTGATTGACAAGAAGTACGTTGAAAATCTGACCGCAAAGGATTGTGATTTTA
>JAFYHG010000002.1 GCA_017539265.1 Alphaproteobacteria bacterium
GATTCGTTATTAATACGATCACTCAATTGGTTATCCATACGTGTCCGTACGCGAGCTTCATCATCTAATTGAGCTTCCAAATCTTCTTTGGTTTCATCAATCTTGTCGTCCAAAGCACTTTCTGCGTTTTGAGCACGTGTTGATTCGTTATTAATACGATCACTCAATTGGTTATCCATACGTGTCCGCACACGAGCTTCGTCGTCTAATTGAGCTTCCAAATCTTCTTTGGTTTCATCAATCTTGTCGTCCAAAGCGTTTTCTGCGTTTTGAGCACGTGTCGATTCGTTATTAATACGATCACTCAATTGGTTATCCATACGTGTCCGTACGCGAGCTTCGTCGTCTAATTGAGCTTCCAAATCTTCTTTAACGGAAGCAATATCGTCAGATAATCCGGACACAGCATCCTGTGTACGAGAAGATTCTTCACTCAATTGGCTTTCCATTTCTGCTTTAATATCATCAATTTGCGTGGCCAAAGCACTTTCTGCATTCTGGGCACGTGTCGATTCGTTATTAATACGATCACTCAATTGATTATCCATACGTGTCCGTACGCGGGCTTCGTCGTCTAATTGAGCTTCCAAATCTTCTTTGGTTTCATCAATCTTATCGTCCAAAGCATCTTCCGCATTTTGAGCACGTGTCGATTCGTTATTAATACGATCACTCAATTGGTTATCAGCACGTGTCCTTACACGAGCTTCATCATTTAATTGTTCTTCTACATCTTCTTTACTTGCATCAATTTGCGTGGCCAAGGCACTCTCTGCATTCTGGGCACGTGTCGATTCGTTATTAATGCGATCACTCAATTGGTTATCCATACGTGTCCGTACGCGAGCTTCGTCGTCTAATTGAGCTTCCAAATCTTCTTTGGTTGTATCAATCTTGTCGTCCAAAGCACTTTCTGCATTTTGGGCGCGTGTCGATTCGTTGTTAACCTGACCACTCAATTGATTGTCCATACGTGTCCGAATGCGAGCTTCATCATCTAATTGAGCTTCCAAATCTTCTTTGGTTGCATCAATCTTGTCGTCCAAAGCACCTTCCACACTTTGAGCGCGCGTCGATTCGTTATTAACCCGATCGCTCAATTGATTGTCCATACGTGTCCGTACGCGAGCTTCATCATCTAATTGAGCTTCAAGTTCAGCTTGAACTCGAACAATAGCATCTTCCCAATCCGCCGCATACACTGTATTCGTCAGAGCTACACCCATCACAAACAACGCCACCGTTCCAAGCGTTGCCATCAGTTGTTTCTTATTGTTTAGCATATTTCGTCCTTCCTTTTTGTCTGGTTTTTCTGAAAAACTATCGCTATTATACACTTTTTTACATTTTTGTCAAGTGTTTTTTACATTTATTTTACTAGGATTAAATAAAGTTCTTTAATTAACCATATGAAAAATATGATAAATATATCCGTTGTTCAAGTAAAGTTTTACTTTAAAAAAAGTGAAATTTCTTGACAAATTTGCTTTTTTTGACCCTCTCAACAAAAGAGAAAAATGAATTTCACCCCAGAACCGGCTGATTTTTATGTTTTTACTCTGTTATTCGACCGATATAGTATTCATCATACCATTTGTTATTGATAAAAGTCGCACGCCTGCGCGTTCCTTCCAAAATAAAGCCATTTTTGATATAAAGGCCAATACCGGCTTTATTTTCGGCGTTCACGGTTCCCTCGATGCGCGATATTTTGTTTTCTTTTGCCCAATCAAACATCAGGTTTAGGAATTTTTGCCCCAGCCCTTGCCGATAATAGTCTTTTAACATATGAACACAAAATTCACATTCATGCTTCATCCAAGGATGATTCGGATGCGGCCAACGTGTTGCTACCAATCCAGCCACTTTTTCGCCGTCTAAGGCAATGATACCCCAACTGGTTCCCAATGATTTTTCAAAATGTTCCCTTGTTTGACGGGGCCTACCGGGGTATTGATAGGTAAAGATTGTTTCCCGCCCCAGTTGTTCGAAATAGTCCTGCACGGCCTCATAGTCCTTCTTTTCCGTCGGCCGCAATATCAACTGCCGCCCGTCTTTTAAGGTAAATTTCCCTGCCACTTTCTACTCCTTCTTTTGATACTGCCTCATTTGTTCAAAAAAGGTATTCAGGCGTTTTTCCACCAATCCGTTAATGGAATTTCTCGGCGAGCATCCTGTTTCATCACACATCCCCGATGGTAATCCCGTCAATAATTCCATGGCCTCATCAATGGTTTTCACCGCATAGATATGGAATTTTCCTTTTGAAACGGCTTCCACCACCTCGGGGTTAAGCATCAAATGCGGCATTGTTACAACCGGAATAATAACACCCTGTTTTCCCGTCAGGCCGTTCATTTTACACACATCAAAGAAGCCTTCTATTTTTTCGTTCACGGCACCGACGGCCTGCACTTCACCCAATTGATTCACGGATCCCGTTACAGCAATTGATTGATCCAAAGGCACATTGGCGATTGCCGACAGCAAACAAGCCAATTCCGCTACCGAGGCCGAATCGCCGTCCACTTCGCTATACGATTGTTCAAAGACAAGGCTTGCATCCAACGATATCGGCTGCTTTTGTGCGAATCGGGAAGCCAAAAAGGACGATAAAATCATCACACCCTTTGAATGGAGGGGGCCACCCAACTTCACCTCACGTTCGATGTCGATTACCGTTCCTTTTCCCAACCTTACCTGACAGGTTACCCGTGCCGGTTTTCCGAATGAATAAATTCCAAAGTCATAAACCACCAGAGCATTCATTTGCCCCACACGTTTTCCCGTTACATCAATGGAAATCAGGCCTCGTTTAATCGCCGTCATCAATTCCTTTTGGTCGGCACCAAAGCGCTTGCGCCGCTCGGCCAAAGCCCGCTCCACATGCGCCACCGCTACACAGGGGGATTTTTGGCATACCGCCAAATAATTTGCTTCCCGCATTAAGTCATTAGCGTGCACCAGATAAGTACTTAATTTTTGTTGATCGCCCGCCCAACGGGAAGATTGTTCAATCACGCGCCGCAAAGCTTCTGCTTCAAACGGTTTCATGGACTCTTTGCGGATTAAATTCGCCAACAAACTGGCATAAGCCCGTTCGGTTTCCAACGTCCGTTCCATTTTCTCAACAAATCGGGATTGAATTTTAAAGAGTTCTCCAAACTCATCATCTTGTTCCGCTAATGCATAGTATAGCGACGGTTCCCCAATCAATAAAACCTTTACCGTCAACGGTATCGGTGTCGGATCTTGTGAAATCACCCCGAAAATAGAGTTATCGTCAATTCCCGATTCCATTTTAATCGTTTTGGAAAACAGGCACCGTTTTAAAGCACTCCAGGTCGGTTGATTTTCCAACAAATCATGTGCTTCAATTACCAAAAAACCGCCATTAGCCTGGTGCAAAGCCCCCGGTCTGATTAACGAAAAGTCCGTTGTAGATGTACCGGATAATTGAATTCGTTCAATTTTTCCGATCAGGTTCGACAATGTCGGGTGATTCACATGAATAACCGGCGCCCCTTCACCCGGTTTATGGCTTACGATTACGTTCACCGAATACCGTGACCACAAAAGGTCTGCTTTTTCTATGCCGGAATCATCCATAATTTCATCATTGGGCAACAATAGATTGATGTTCTCCAAAATGCTTTCCTTAATCCCTTTAATTAAGTTTTTAGCACCGGCATGCTTGGCATATGTTTTCAATAAGTTTTTAGAAATGGAATCAATCATTTGTGTTGCCAATGTTGTGTTTAAGGTCTCCATTTCTTTTTGCTGTTCGACCTCAAATTCCGGGATATTTCGAATAGCTTTTTCCAGCCTTCCTTGGGCTTTTTTCATTTGTTCCAGAATAGTTTTACGCCGGCTTTTAGGCAGTTTGTTAAAGGAATCCGGTTCCACAGCTTTCCCGTTTAATTTAGGCGCCACCACAACGCCGTCATCCGCCCGAATAAGGGTTACATTTTCGTCTTCCACGGTTTTTTTCAAGATTTCAAAGTAATCTTCTTTGGCCGCCCGATATTTTTGATCGATATGCGCCACTTTAATCTTATAAGATTCATCCGTAAACAACGCCATTAACTGCTTTTTAAGGGTTTCCGCAAACTTTTGAATATCCCGTTCGAATTGGCGCCCCTGCCCTGCCGGAAAATTCAAAGCGATCGGCTGATGTGGTACCCGAAAATTGTGCACAAAGCACCAATCATCCGGTGTTTTAAGGGTAGCGGCATATTTGCGTACGGCATCTACCGACAGGCTTGTCCGACCGACGCCCTTTGGTCCCGTACAAAAAATGTTATATCCGTTGGCATTCATACGAATACCGAATGCAATAGCCTCCAGGGCCTGGTTTTGCCCAATAATTTTCTGTCCGCTTTTTAACTTTACCAAATCCCGGTCCGTTAATTTAGACGGAGCATAGATTTGTTTTGCCGATAATTCCAGCCCTTTTTTGACCATTTTCAACCTCATTTCAAAATCATCCCTCTTATTTATACCGATTTTTTATCCAAAAAAAAAGGGGGCACCCTAAAAAAAATGAAAAAAAGTGAAATTTTTCTTTCCATTGGCCAAAATTTCGGGTATAATTTCATCATTCAAAATTAACTTAAAACGGAAAGGATAACCTATGTTAAAACTGACGATTGAACGGGCTCATTTATTAAAGGCTTTAAAACATACACAAAGTATTGTGGAACGGCGCCAAACCATTCCCATTTTATCCAATGTTCTGATTGAAACAGGACCGGACGGAATTGTTATTCGTGCTACCGATAACGAAATCGAAATCGTTGAAAAAGTGCCCGCCACCATCACGGAAGCCGGCTCTCTTACGGTACCGGCTCATCGCCTGTGTGATATCGTCAGCCGCCTACCCGAAGGGGCCCAAATTTCCCTGACTTTGGCGGAAAATAATCAACTGTCCCTGACTTCCGGCCGTGCCAAGTTTTCTTTGGCCACCCTGCCGACGGACGGTTTTCCCACCATGGTTCAGGAAAATATGCCCTTTACATTCACGGTTGCGGGCTCTGATTTACTGGGCCTGATCGGTAAGACTTCTTTTGCCGTTTCCACCGAAGAAACGCGGTATAATTTGAACGGTATTTACCTACACGAAAAAGCGGGCGATTCGCCCCGTTTGACGGCCGTTGCAACAGACGGACATCGGCTTGCAAGTGCTTATATTCCACTTCCCGAAGGGGCCGCCGGTATGCCGGGTGTTATTATTCCGCGTAAAACTATTGGGGAAATTTCTAAATTAGCCTCCGAATCGGATACGGAAATCAGTATTTCTCTTTCCGCCAATCAAATACGCTTCCATTTAGGGGACGTTGTGTTAGCCTCACGCCTGATTGACGGTACTTACCCCGAATACGAAAAAGTGATTCCCGCAAGCAATGATAAGGTTCTTGAAGCCGACTCGGCCGTCCTAAGCGACGTTATCGAACGGGTTTCCGTTGTTTCCGAAAAATCGCGCGGGATTAAACTTTCCATTAAGAATAACCTTATTCAAGTAACCGCCGCCGCCGCTGATGAAGGTTCTGCCGAAGATGAACTGGATGCGGCCTACACGGGTGAAGATCTGGAAATCGGCTTTAACTTTCGGTATTTATTGGATATTTTGGGCCAAATCAAAGGCGGAACGGTGCAACTGTTGATGAACGATTCCGTTTCCCCCGTGATTTTAAAAGACACGACGGATGCCAACGCGCTTTATGTCCTTATGCCGATGCGGGTGTAAATGAAGACGGGGATCAGCCGCCTCAGGCTTACCAATTTTCGTTCTTATCCGGAACTGGATATTTCATTCGGAACGGGCGGTGAGCCGGTTGCTCTGTGCGGGGCAAACGGTGTCGGAAAAACCAATATCCTAGAGGCTATTTCCTACCTGACCGCCGGCCGCGGCCTCAGGGGCGCCAAACTTTCCGACGTTGCCCGCCATATCGGGGAAGAAGTCTACCCGCTTTGGAGCATTGTAGCCAATCTTTATTCCCCCTTCGGCGAACATCAAGTCGGCACAGGCATGGTTGCGGGGGCCGATCGCCGACAAATGCGAATCGACGGCAAAAGCACTTCTCATCAATCCGATTTAGCAGACGTTTTTCGTTGTCTTTGGCTCACCCCGGCGCAAGACCGCCTTTTTTGTGGTGATCCCGCCGCCCGTCGCCGGTTTTTGGATCGAATTGTCGGGGCTTTTGATCCCCTGCACACCAATCGCCTGTCGGATTATCAGGCGGTGCTAAAAGAATGGTTTTGCCTGCTCCGTGAAGGGCGGCTTGATAATGCTTGGCTTTCGGGACTTGAAGAGCAACTTGTCGAAAACGGAATTGCCATCGCGGCCAGTCGCTTGGATATTGTCGAACGCCTGGGCACCTACCTGTCCGTAACTGAGGATGCCTCTTTCCCTGCCGCAGAAATAAAGCTTACCGGCCTGTTGGAACAGGCGCTCCTTACCCAAAGTGCCGTCGCGGTAGAAGATATGTTTATGGGGCATTTGCGTGCGGCGCGTAAATCCTGTGCCGAAGGCGGCAACTTAACGGGCCCCCACACATCGGATTTTATTGTGATTCATCGCCAACAAAACCGCTCGGCGGATTTGTGTTCTACCGGCGAACAAAAGGCACTCCTTCTTTCCATTATTTTGGCGGAAATGCGGGCCCAAATGGCGGAACAAGGGCGTTGTCCGGTCCTCCTGTTGGACGAAGTTGCGGCCCATTTAGACGCCCGCCGCCGCCATACGTTGTTTGATGTTTTAACCACCCGTCCCGCCCAAGTGTTTATGACCACCACAGATTCGACGATTTTTGCAGATTTTACTGGACAAATCGCGCAATTTGATGTAAAAGAAAAACAGGAAATAATAAAGGTTGCTTAAAATGAAAAAATTATTATTTGTTATATTATTGTTTTTGGCAGGTTGTTCGCGTATTGACTATATTTGCTATGATAAAGATCCGAACGCCATGACCGAACGCGAATTTGAATTGTGTAAGGCTTATCTATCCCGTTCCGAAACGGTTATCACAAATAATAACAACATTAAAAAATAGCAAAGGCAGAGGGCGTAAAAGTGAAAAAATGGGCTTTATTTTTGATTGGTGTGATGTCGCTTTCCTGCTTGAAAAGTATTTCAGGTATGGCGGCTGTGTGTCCCTCGGAACGACCTTTGGTAATCGGGGGCGTTTGGAAAAATGAAAATTGTCCCGAATTTCAAATTCCTTATTTTTCTACCCTAGAGACAACTTCTTTTCCTCAGTTAGAAATACCGCTTTTATGCGATTCTAAGCATTGTCTAAAAGAAGAAGATAAAGTTCTTTGCCAACACTTAGAAGAGACATATAAATTTTGGTCAACAGGTATTATCCCTCTTGAAGATCATTTAATAGCGGTCCTAAAACATTCATGTAAAGATGATAGGGATGATTGTTTAAAATTAAGGGATCTTGAAAAAAAATTGGATAGTATAAATTTTCGGCTTTCTCAGATTAACGATGCGATTCGAAACAGTAATGCGTCTATTCATGAAGTGAATCAAATTATAACCGAAAAAAATCACAGAAGAGAAAAGTATCTCGATCAGTGTATAATTGAACAAAATAAATATCATCATATTAAAAGGCATTTTCCTGACCCATTACCAGCCAAAATAGGTTGTCCATCAGATTTACTTCATAGTTATGTAGAAATTTTAGAAAATCGTTTAGATTTTCGCACGACTTGGGTAAACCGGTTTGAACGGGATTATATACGTACACAGGGAAGAAATATGGAATTACTTTTAGAGTATATGAAAAGAGAAAAAGATGCCCTTGAATTTGAAAAATTTTATACACCGGAAAAAGAAAAGCAACTCTCAGAAGAGTATGAAAAAGCCCTCGCTGAAAAATGTGTCTCATGTGATACACCCGATCCATTAGATAATATCCCAAAAGAAGATTGCAATCAATGTCCCAACCGCGAATACGTGGACGGAAAATGTGTTTTAAAAAAGGAGTAAAAAATGACAGAAGAAGAAAAATTGGCAGAAAAAGCTTACAATGCGGATTCAATTAAGGTCCTGCATGGCCTTGAGGCCGTTCGTAAACGTCCCGGTATGTATATCGGCGATACGGATGACGGCACTGGACTTCATCACATGGTGTATGAAGTATTGGATAACTCAATTGACGAAGCACTTGCGGGCTATTGTTCTCGCGTAGATGTCATTTTAAACGGCGATGGATCTGTAACCGTCATTGATGACGGCCGTGGCATGCCCGTCGATACGCATAAGGAAGAAGGCGTTTCCGCTGCCGAAGTCATTATGACTCAATTACATGCCGGTGGAAAATTCGATAACAATTCTTACAAAGTTTCCGGTGGTTTGCACGGCGTGGGTGTGTCTTGCGTGAACGCCCTTTCCGATTGGTTGGATTTAACGATTTGGCGGAACGATAAAGAATATTATGCTCGTTTTTCGGACGGCGCAACCGTAAAACATCTGGAAGAAGTCGGCGAAGCCGTCGGTAAACACGGCACCAAGGTTACTTTCCACCCCTCCAGTGAAATTTTCACCATTACAGAATTTAGTTTTGATACGTTGGAACACCGGATGCGGGAGCTGGCTTTCTTAAATTCCGGCGTGCATTTGCGCCTAATTGATAACCGTTCCGGCGAGCCCAAAGAAGTCGATATGGAATACGAAGGCGGTATTAAAGAATTTGTAAAATATCTGGACGCCTCTAAAAACTCCCTGCACGGTGAACCGTTCTTTTTAAGGGGCGAAGAAAACGGAATCACGGTGGAAGTATCCATGGAATGGACGGATTCCTATCATGAAACCTGCCTGTGCTTTACGAATAATATCCCTCAACGGGATGGCGGAACGCACTTGGCAGGTCTTCGCGGCGCTTTAACCCGCACGGTTAATAACTATGCGGTGTCCAGCGGCCTTGCCAAAAAGGATAAAGTGGAACTTTCCGGTGAAGATATGCGTGAAGGGTTAACGGTTGTTCTGTCGGTTAAGGTCCCCGATCCGAAATTTTCGTCCCAAACAAAGGATAAACTCGTTTCCAGCGAAGTGCGACCGGTTGTTGAAGGAATCGTTGGCGATAAACTTGGCCAATGGTTTGAAGAACATCCCACCGAAGCACGCTTGGTGATTAGTAAGGTTGTTGAAGCCGCCGCCGCCCGTGAAGCCGCCCGTAAGGCGCGTGAACTGACACGGCGTAAGGGTGCCTTGGATATGGCCTCTCTCCCCGGAAAACTTGCCGATTGCCAAAGCAAAGATCCCGCTGATTCCGAAGTTTTCATCGTTGAGGGAGACTCCGCCGGCGGTTCCGCCAAACAAGGCCGGGATCGTGCGCATCAGGCTATTTTACCCCTGCGTGGTAAGATTTTAAATGTCGAACGCGCCCGGTTTGATAAAATGCTGTCTTCTGCCGAAATCGGCACAATTGTAACAGCCCTCGGCACCGGTATCGGACGCGATGATTTCAATGCCGATAAATGCCGCTATCACAAGATTATTTTCATGACGGATGCTGATGTGGATGGCGCCCATATTCGCACACTTTTGATGACGTTTTTCTTCCGTCAAATGCCGGAACTCATTGAACGGGGATATGTTTATATTGCTCAACCGCCACTCTATCGTGCCAAACGCGGAAACAGTGAAACTTATTTAAAGGATGATGCCGCTATGGAAGAATACTTGATTACGGCGGGTACTGAAGGCGCCGTCCTTCAAACGGCAGACGGTGTTCAAATCGCAGGTGCTGACCTTGTTGCCCGCGTGGAACAGGCCCGCGTGGCGCGAAATTTGATCTCTGCCCTATCCCATCGGGTACCGGCCCGCATTATCGAACAAATGGCGATTGCCGGCCTCTTTGGCGGTGGAACCGTCTATGATGACACCTTTGCTAAGCGCTTGGACGCTACCGAACCCGAATACGAACGCGGTTGGCATTGTGCCTTTAATGATAAGCATGAATTTGTCTTTACACGGACACTGCGGGGTGTCACCGAAACACACACGGTAGATGAAACAATGATGAATTCGACCGAGGCCCGCCAACTGGCTAAAATGGCCCAAGAATTACAGGAATTCTATGCCAAATCGGCCATCTTACGCGTCAAAGACGAAGAATACGCCGTTCACGGTCCCGTCAGTCTTGCCGAAGCCGTCTTTAAAGTCGGCAAGAAAGGTGTCGCCATCAACCGCTATAAAGGCTTGGGCGAGATGAACCCCGAGCAACTTTGGGAAACAACGCTTGATCCCAATAATCGGCGGTTACTGCAGGTTAAAATCACCCATCAGGACGAAGCAGAACAAGTCTTTTCAACCCTTATGGGCGACGTGGTCGAACCGCGGCGTGACTTTATCCAAACCAACGCTTTGGATGTCGCGAATTTAGATGTTTAATGGAGGTATATCATGAAAATTATTAAAAGAAATGTTCAACTTAAAGATGGGACAATTGCCGAAATAGAAGAACATCCGAAAACGGAAATGCCGGCACATTATCCCGAAAAGACGGATTTATTGGATGATGGAACACTTGTGTTATCCGGGTGTCATAGTAAATACTATATACCCACACCAACGTCACAGGCAATATTGGCCAAAAAGATTCAAGCGGCTAAATCGTGGGGTTATCTCACCAAAATATGTGGACGTGAGCGTAGTGCTTAGATAAACACACACCGGTCATTGTGCATTTTTGTGTATGGTTAACGCCAGAAAAAAATAGATTTAATAAAAAAAATTCGAAATGGCTGGATTTATATTGTGATATTTGTAGTTAATTCGTCATCCTGAACGAAGCGAAGGATCTTTTTATTCCACCTCGTCATCTTGAACGAAGTGAAAGATCTCCTAACCCTCACAAGATTCTTCGGTCATTGCATTTCCTCAGAATAACAAAAAACGCCCCCAACCGGGGGCGCCTTTGTATCCGTAAATTAACTCTTATGAAGATTTCTTCACAGAAGCAGACATATTCACATTAATCGTGTATGGACCGGTTCCAGTCGGTTTTGCAGTGTTTTCTACACGATTACCCGACAATGTATAAACAAGCTCCGCCACTTTCAAATAGTCTTTATTTACATTGATTGTCACGTGACCGTTTGCATAACCGGTAATATCTTCATCCTTATCAATGGCCGGCAAAGTAATTGCCTCAACACCACCTAATTCGCTCAAATCTCTTGTTGCACCTGATCCACCTTCTGCAGAAGTTGCCGCAATGGCCACCAAAGCCGCTGCGTTCAAGATTTCATTTGCACGGTAACGGTTCATTGCTAAAGTATAACCTGCGATACCACCGATAGACAGAACACCGATAATGGCTAACACACCCAACATTTCGACCATAGAACGGCCAGATTCATTTGTTTTTTTCATTTTATTTTTATCCTTTTTTAATGTTAACATTGTTATATGGATCGATTTCCTGATACCCCTTTGGGACATCCAAAAACCACCTTACACAACCCTCTTAACACACTTTTTTTCTGAAATCAATACCTTTTTCTAAAAAAAAAGAGTTTTTTTATACCCCACTAAAAAGCCCCCATAAAAAGGGGGGCTTTAAAATCATCTCTTATCTTAAATTTTAGGCTTTTTCCAACTCTTCAATTTCCTGTTTAGCAGCCAACTTTTGTTTTTTATATTCTTGGATTTTCATATCATCCGGCATGGGCCTAGCCAATTCTTCCGCAATTTTAGCATCCAATTCCGCATGCCGTTGTTTCAAAGCGTCTAAATGTTTTTGTGTTTTTTCTGTCATAGTATATCTCCTTTACATAGAATAATATAGTCTTTTTTTTCTCAAATGCAAGTATTATTTTTCGCCGTTTATTAACTTCAACAAATTTTCGCAGTTATTTCGACTTTCCCAAAAAATTTCTTTATTTTTGGCCGCAATTTCCGATTCTATTTGAAAGTTATTTCGGACGTAATAGGATACTTTTTCCAGCACTTCTTTTTCTTCATATAAACAGTTATATAATTTTTTATCCTCTTGCATCGCGGAAATCGTGGCTTCCTGATCCACTTGATTTAGTGACATATCATCCTTATCAAACCGATAAAACACGACGGGCTTATCCATATATATAAAATCCCAAAAAACAGAACTGTAATCCGTAATCAACATACTTGATGTCCGAATGGCCTTAGATACCTCTGACGTCGGTAAAATACGAATATTTAAAGCCTCCAAATCCGGAAAATTTATATCCCTGCGCAACGTTTCGTGGTGCAGAGCAACATCTATGGATGTGTTGGGAATCGATTGACGTAGTTTCTTTAAAAATTCCCCTATATATGCCATATACCTTGATCCGAATTCAATGTTTTTTTGAAACGTTTTTCGCCACGTAAAGAAAACAAAAATATGGCCATTATTTTCTTTGTGTGCCAACAAATCCCACCTCGGCATTCCAGCACACACTATTCGCGAATCATCCCATCCCTTTTCTTTGTATAATCCATATGTTAATCTATTAGATGCTAATATTTTATCATAGCGATCAAGGTTGAAAATATCAAAAACCCATTTTTTTAAAAGAATTGCACCATGATCAATATAGAAATAAGTCAAATAGTCTAACTCTTTTAAACACCTATCCATTTTTATCCCGAAACTGGTTATAATATACTTTGATTTTCTGATAACATCCGAGCATTCTTTATAGAAATTTTTATACTCATTTACCACCACAACATCTGGCATGCCTGCAATTTTCTCTTCCAACTTATTCCCTTTTATTATAGCATATTTTGATGGTATTTTTTGACTTTGTAAGTACTTAAAGAGAGTCCAAGCGTCAACGGCTTCTTGTCCCTTATCATACAAGCAATCAATGCATAAAATATAACGTTCATTCTCCGGAATAGGTATGGGTGTTTTTAATTCACTACAATCAATCTTTTGGGGTTCTGATTTCTTTTTCGTTTTTTCAAATACTTTTACACCAAATACATAATATATCTTCCCCGTCTGTGTCTTTTTCCGTTTGAAAACAGGGATTCCCAACAAGTAAAACCGTTTTTTATCTCCGCTTTTAATATTACCGATTATTTTAGCAAACAAATGGGATTTTTTCCTTAAAAGGATGGACTGGTAATTTCCCACAAGGCAAGCACATGTTAGGGGATATACATCTTCTTTTCCGGCAAGGGCTTCCTTTACTTCAGGTGCATCTAAAACTTCTTGTTTAAATAATTTTAAGAATTTAATTTGACCTTTCTTATCTAAAAAAGGGCGCATCCATTTAATGGCATCTTCTATTTTGTATATAAAAAAATCTTTACTTTTTAATATGTTATTATTTTTTAGAAAACCGAAGAAATGTTTAATTGCATAAACTTTATCATAAATTTTTTCCGTTCGCTTTTGGGCATAAATTTTACCCATAATAGAATTATTTAATAATCTGTAATTGTACAATTTTTGATTTAATCCATAAAAACTATCGGCCACGCTTAAATATTGCCAAATAAATGCCGTATCATCAAATTCATATCCGATCGGAAAAGACAAATGATATTTTTTGATTAGCCTCATTTTAAAAATTTTATTCCAAAGCATCACATTTATTTTCGTTCGCATCCAGAGCGTTAACGGTTTATACCCAAAGTGCTTAATATGGAGATAGTTTACTCTGCTATCCCGACCATGATCTTCATCCCCAACAACAATATTGGTGTCACACACAGCAAAATCTACATTATTTTCTGTAATGGCACGATGCATTTCTTCACACATTTCGGGTTCATAAGTATCATCCGCATCACAAAACATCAGGTATTCTCCCCGCGCATGTTCCAAACCGACATTCCGTGCCTTTGCCGGTCCGGCATTTTCCTGTGAAAACACCTTTATTCGATTATCTTTTTCTTTAAATGTATTCAAAATATCCAACGAAGAATCTTTCGATCCGTCATTTATGCATAAAATTTCTATATCCTGAAATGTTTGATTTAAAAGACTATTCAAACATTCTTCCAGATATTTTTCCGCATTATAAACCGGCACAACTATCGAAATTTTAGGTTCAACCATTTCTACCCCTTATTCCCCTTTTAAGACTCCAATTTCATATCATAGTATTCAAAAAAAGTAAAGAAAAAACGGCTTTAAAATCCCCTTTTCAAAACCGTTTTTCCTCTTTATTATTTTTCGCCGACATATATTCCCAAACTTTGGGCAATTTTTACCATTTCCCCGTCGGGATTGACCGGACTGTTCGCTAAATGCAGGATAACATCCAAATCCTCATCGGCAAAGTGCCCGTCTTTATGGATTACAACACGGTTATTTTTGCCGGCGGCCAACAAATCAATGGCCCGCACAGCCAAACCGGAAGCCAAGATTCGATCTTCCGCAATCGGTGTACCGGCACGTTGCGTATGCCCCAAGACATTTGCCCGTACATTAAAGCCATCCTTTGCCAATTTTTCCGCAAAATAGGCCGATATTCCGCCAAAAGTCCGCCCGTTTGAAGAATATGAATATTCTCCATCGGGTTTTTTAATACCTTCTGCAATTACCACAAGGGCATGCTTACGTCCTTCTGCAAAGGCCAATTTCAGGCGTTCCACAACCTTTTCATAGCGATAGGGTATCTCGGGTATCAAGGCCACATCTGCAAACCCCGCTATTGCGGATTCCAGCGCCAAATGGCCGGCACCACGTCCCATAGCTTCAGCAATCATCACCCGGTGATGGCTACTGGCGGTCGTGTCTAACTTATCCAAAGCTTCCGTTACAACCGATCTGGCGGTTGCAAAACCGATAGCCATATCTGTTCCCGGCGCATCGTTATCAATTGTTTTAGGAATTCCAATCATAGAAATTCCCGCTGCTTTACAATACTTACTCACAATCGCCATAGAACCGTCTCCACCAATGACGATTAAGGCCGACAGCCCCAATTCCTCCACACCGGCTTTAAAGCGTGCCAGCAATTCCTCGTCTGTTACTTCTTCGGTTGTTCCGTCCCAATGCGTTACCTTGTGCGGGTTGCCCGAGTTATTTGTCCCCAGCATCGTTCCACCCAACGTTGCAAAAGGAAATTCGAAATCAGCCATAGTCAATTTTTGATAATCCAGCGGTCGCACAATCAGGCCATCCGTTGCATTATGGATACCATAGACTTCCCATCCCTTAGTCGTCGCACTGGAAACAACGGCGCGAATAGCGGCGTTCAAACCCGAACAATCGCCACCGCTTGTCAAAACACCAATTCTTTTTGTTCCTTCAGTCATTATAAAAAACCTCTTATTGTAATCAATTAAGTGGCGCGATTATAGCCGATTTTTTTTTAATTTACCAGTAAAAAATGCCCTATAAGGAAAAATTCTTCCCCAGGTACGTTTTACGCACACTTTCGTCCGCGATAATTTCTTTGGGTGTTCCCTGTTTTAGCACAACACCATCGTGCAAAATATAGGCTCTATCAATGATTCCCAATGTTTCCCGAACATTGTGATCCGTAATCAAAACCCCCAGCCCCCGATTTTTCAGTTGCGCCACCAAATCCTTAATTTCTCCCACGGCAATCGGGTCAATTCCGGCCAACGGTTCGTCCAACAAGATATAAGACGGCTTTGATGCCAACGCCCGTGCGATTTCAAGGCGCCGCCGCTCACCGCCCGATAGCGCCCGTGACGGCGAAAAGCGTAAATGTTCAATCGAAAATTCTTTTAAGAGGGAATCTAATTCCTGTTCAATTTTATCGGGATTTTTTTCCACAATTTGTAAAACGGCGCGAATATTATCCTCGACATTTAATCCCCGGAAAATAGAGGCTTCCTGCGGCAAATATCCGATCCCGAGTCTTGCCCGCCGATACACGGGGAATTTCGTAATATCAATCCCGTTTAAATAGATATGACCGGCATTCGGTGAAATCAATCCCGTCACACAGTAAAACGATGTCGTTTTTCCGGCTCCGTTCGGCCCCAATAACCCCACGGCTTCCCCCAGTTCTACCGACAAAGACACATCCTTTAAAACCATCCTTTTTTTATAACTTTTGCTGATATGCGAAATAACAAGCCCTTTATTATGGTTTTCCGTTTTTACCGTTTTCATTTTTTTGATCCTTTCAATTCTGTCGGGATAAGGGTTCCCTTTACGCGTCCTTCTTTTTGATCGGCTCCTTTTTTAGGCACCAAATGGCTTTCCCCCGTAATCATGTTCAAGGTTGCTTTTTCCCCCGCCATATGGCTGTTCCCCTGATACAGGACAACATTTTCCGTTACGACAATTTCACCGCTTTTCGGATTATAAACACCTTTTCCTCCCGTTACTTTATAAGTTCCGGTCGTTGCTACAACATGTCCCAAGGCTTTAATTTGTTTAATTCTGGAATCCGAATTTTGTTGCTTCGTTAAGTAATCCAAAATCATTTTATCCGCCGTAATGACCTGCCCTTTTTGTGTGACGCGTACATCTTTTATGGCCACAATGGTTTGTTTTGCCCGATCTATATTCAGGCCGTCTGCCGAATCAATATGCACCTTACCGTCTTTATTGTTCAATATACTGTTTGTTTTACCGGTAAAATCGATATTTTCCCCTTTGTTATACAGCCGAAATCCCTGCGCCTTAATTTGTCCGTCCGGCCCCGTAACGGTTACCGGTGATTTGCCCGTCACGACTCCTTCCTTATTATCGCAAGTAACATTTTTGCTCACCGCCCGATAACCGGTATCCGTCGTTGCCACGACCTGATCTTCAAAAATCATCATTTGATCATTTTGATTGATTAAACCATAAGGTGTTTCCCCTTTAATTTCCTCGCCCGATTCCATTTTATAGGTTGCTATCGGCTTATACAAGGTAATAATTTGTTTTTGCGGATCTGTTTCCAATACGCGCGGGGCCACCACCGTTAAGGGCTGTTTTTTCTTATCTTGGGCAAAAAAGCGCACCTTTTCCATATTGATTTTGGCACCCGTCATTTCTTTTCCCGACGACACGATCGTTGAAAACTGTTCTTTTTGTTCCGCCCTCATCAGGGGCCATACGAGCATCAAACTCGCCAACAAAAATGAAAACACCGGTAAGCTGCGCTTAAAAATTAAAACGCGTCTGGTATGCATTTTGATTTTAAACAAGCGTGGTGTAAACATCAAAATTCCCTTTAATGGTTAAAGATATCCGGATTATCAAAATCCAACAAATCCAATTCCGCCCTTACCGGCAGGAAATCAAAACATTTCTGGGCCAATTTATCCCGCCCTTCGCGCTTTAATAACTTATCCAGTATATCCTTTAACCGGTGTAAATACAACACATCTCCCGCGGCATAGGCCTGTTGTTTTTTATTTAAGGTTTCCGCGCCCCAATCCGATGTTTGTTGTTCTTTGAACAGCTCTACCCCCAACAAATCCCAGCACAGGCTTTTCAAGCTATGCGAAGGGCTTGATGTCCGACAGAGTTTTGAAGCTATTTTCGTACAATACACGGGATTTACCACAACCCCTAAATCTTCTTTAATTTTCGCCACATCAAAGCGGGCAAAATGGAAAATTTTCACAATTTTCGGATTCGTCAGTAACGCTTTTAAATTCGGACAATTTTTTCCTTTTTTAATTTGCACCAAATACACATTTTGCTTTTCATCCGACAGCTGCACCAAACACAATCTGTCGCGCTTTAGGTTTAACCCCATAGTTTCGGTATCCACGGCAACGGATTTTGAAAATTTGGCCGTTTTCGGTAAATCCCCGACACATAATTGAATTTTAGGCATATTTGTCCCCTTTCATCATTTATTTTTTTCGTTATACAACAAAGCCCCCAAAAATGCAAGAGCATTTTTATTTGACACGCCTACCCTTTTATGATATATTGATTGCGGGTTTTAACATGAAAAACATTAAATATTACTATTATTCTCTGTTATCGCGCTTGGCTTCCCCCGATTTAAAGGATCACTATCGGGAAAAGAAAAACAGATACAGATATTCTCCCCGTGAGCGCACAATGGTTCTTTTAGAGCGCATTGAAAACCACATGGCTTTCGAACGGTTCTATGCTTATTTTAAGAAAAATTATCACATAGAAATCCCGATGGAAGCCGACGGTATCGGTAACCATTATGAATATGTGAAGGTTCGGTTAAAAGATTTAAAAGGATATTGTCCCGGCTCCATGCCCCGTTTTAAACCGCTTTCGGAAACTTTTCAATATCGGTTTTTAACGTCTCGTAATACTGATTTTTATCAGTCCTATCTGGCCAACAGCCATCATTTGAATAGTCTCCATTTTTCATCTGAACACTTTTTGGATTTGGAAAAAAGCTTAAAAAAGACCGGTTATGATCCTTCTCAATCTGTCATTGTCATTGACGGCGATAACCGTGTTCGAGATGGTTTACATCGAGCTAGTATTTTATTACACCTCATGGGTCCGGAAACAGAGGTTCCGGTTATTCGTATTACTACCCGATAATTATTTCAATTGCGTTTGATAAAGCGAGGCATAAATGGAATCCGGCCGCGAAATTAAATCATCATGGCTGCCGACTTCCGCGATTTTGCCGTTATTCACAACCACAATTTGATCGGCATTACGCACCGTAGAAAGCCTGTGCGCCACAATAAAGACCGTTCTGTCTTCCATCAGGTTATAAATAGCTTGCTGCACGATTTGCTCTGATTTATTATCCAATGCTGATGTTGCCTCATCCAAAATCACAATCGGCGCATTTTTAATAAAAGCTCTGGCAATGGCAATCCGCTGCCGTTGGCCTCCTGACAACAAAATCCCCCGTTCCCCGATCGGTGTATCCAACCCTTTGGGTAACGTTGAAACAAATTCATCCAAACAGGCGTTTTTCACGGCTTGATTTAGTTCTTCATTTGTAGCGTTTTCTTTCCCCAACAAGATATTATCCTTAATCGTTCCGCCAAACAAGATATTATCCTGAAACACAATAGCAATCTTATCCCTTAAAGAATATAAATCAATATCCCGAATATCCACTCCGTCAATTGAAATAGATCCTTCCGTCACATCATAGAACCGAGGCAATAAGTTCACAAAAGTCGTCTTTCCGCCACCCGAATTACCCACAAAAGCAATTGTGTGCCCTTTAGGAATATTTAAACTAACACCTTTTAAAACAGGGCGTTTAGGAACATATTCAAACCAAACATCTTTATATTCAATGCCGGTTTTAATCCGCTCTAATTTTTTGGCACCTTCCTTATTTTGAATTTTAGGGGCAGCCTCCAACCGACTGAACACGCGTTCAATCGCCAAGAAGGAAACCTGCACGTTTGCAAAACTGCTTCCCATGGATTTAATCGGATGGTACAACATCAACAATGCCGTAATAAACGACACAAATCCCCCCGGTGTAATTTGATTATGCGTAATCAGATAGCTTCCATACCATACCACGCCCGCAATCCCGATTGAGATCATAAAGTGCATGAAAGGCGTCACCATACCGGTTTTTTTCACCATCTTCATCGCCAGTTTAAAGACGGATTTTAATGTTTCGTTAAATTGTGTTGTTTGATAGTCATACAGGTTATACGAAGTAATCACCCGATTACCGATAAATGCCTCATTATAATGCGTTACAATTCTGGATCCCGAATAAACGGTTTGTGCCATAATATTTTTAATCTTCTTACGCATGTTCTTCAAGGGATACATCGCCAAGAACAAGACCACCAATGCCACAACCGACAGCTGCCACGAATTCCAAATCAAAACCGCAATTAAAGCGATAGATGAAAAAATCCGTGTTGAAAAAACTTTCAGGTTGTTTAATAACCCGTTACACGCCGATTCAGCATCCGTATTAAACCGGTATTGAACCTCACCGGACGTATTTTTATCAAAAAAGGCCGGATCATTATGGATTAATTTTTTAAACAGATCGAACTTTAAATCAATTGTAATGCGGTGTCCCACCCAACTGTTCAGGTAAGTTGAGGCATAATTCAAAACGCTCTGTAAAAAGCTGAAAACAATAATCAAGGCCGGCACCAACGACATCGTTTGGGCTTTTTTCTCAATCATAACCGTATCCATATAAGGCTTCAAAACCCACGCAATAACCGCATCCATCGAACCGATGGGGATAGTAATAATTAACGCCAATATCGCCCGCCACAAGTATGGCCGAACATACGGAAACATCTTCCGATAATTTTGGATAAGATTCATATTCTTCATTCTGTCCACAAAGGACATTTTTCTTAACTTTTCCTTATCCGAACTTTTGGTTTCGTATGCCATAACATTCCTTTTTCGATTTTAAACGCGAGTATTATACCCAAGTTTATTTCTTCTGTCAAGAATAGATTTTTTTATCCCGCGCCGGCGTTTTAATTTCCCTTGCTTTTTTCTTTGCTTTGTGCTATAAGGTTTCCACTTATTTAAACAAAAAGAAAGGAAAAAAAATGTTAGTTTCTCTACGTCAATTACTGGATCACGCCGCTGAAAACGGCTATGGTATTCCGGCATTTAATGTCAACAATATGGAACAGGTTCTGGCTATTCTGGCCGCTGCCAAAAAAGTCAATGCCCCCGTCATTATCCAAGCCTCCAAGGGTGCCCGCGCCTATGCCAACGATGCTGTTTTAAAGCACCTAATGATGGCCGGCGCTGAAATGTATCCTGAACTTCCCATTTGTGTCCACCAAGACCACGGCCCAACCCCCAACGTCTGCTATTCGGCCATGACAAACGGTTTTACTTCCGTGATGATGGATGGCTCTCTCATGCCGGACGGCAGCCCTGCTACGCATGAATATAACGCTTCCGTCACACATGATGTGGTTAAGGTTGCCCATGCCGTCGGTGTCTCCGTGGAAGGCGAACTCGGCTGTATCGGTTCACTCGAAACCGGCAAAGGCGAAAAAGAAGACGGCCACGGGTTTGAAGGCGCCATTGATAAATCCAAACTCTTGACTGACCCCGATGACGCCGTTCGTTTTGTGGAAGAAACACATGTGGACGCGTTGGCCGTTGCCATCGGAACATCGCATGGGGCTTATAAATTCACCCGTAAACCCGATGGCGAGATTTTATCCATCGATACGGTGAAAAAGATTCACGAAAAATTACCCTATACCCACCTTGTTATGCACGGTTCTTCTTCCGTTCCGCAAGATTTGCAAGACATCATTAACACTTACGGCGGGAAAATGCCGCAAACTTACGGTGTACCTGTGGAAGAAATTCAAGAGGCCATTAAACACGGTGTGCGCAAAGTCAATGTGGATACCGACCTACGCATGGCAATGACGGGCGCAATCCGGAAAGTTTATGTGACCAAACCCGAAGAATTTGACCCGCGCAAATACTTAAAACCGGCTATGGAAGCCATGCAGGCTGTCTGTGAAGCCCGTTATCAACAATTCGGTGCGGCGGGCCGTGCCGATGGGATTAAGCCGATTTCTTTGGCCGATATGGCCAAGCGTTATGCTTCCGGCGAACTTAATCCGAAAATTGTCAAATAACGATTTTCTCCATTTTAAAAGCCACCGTTTTCGGTGGCTTTTTTGTTTACCTATTCTTATTTCGTTACCCCTGCCCTTCTCCCATTCCTTCCGGCAACTGTTTTTGCAGGGGCTTAATAACGTGTTTTAGAAAGTCTACCAATGTTGAAAACTTCATTATCGGCTCATACGAATACCGGTCCAACAAAACGTATTCTTTCTCCAGGAAATCATAGGCTAAAATCGTTTCCCATCCCAATCCCAACAACAATTTTTTCCGCATAACGGCATTGTTTTGACAGAACGAAAAGTTTTGCATAATCCCCGGATGAAAGAATTGCCCTTTATTGCGTTCAATATTTTCCAAAGAAAACAGCACCACGCCGTTCCAAGACAATCCGTTTGTCGCCGCCAAAAAGGATACATAGTCTAGCGGAATCGGCGGCACCCCCGATTTTACAAGCTTTACCGACGCCTGTTGTGCGGTTTTCGGCTCAATCGGCGGAAACACGACCGCATAGTTTTCATAAAGCGTTTTTAAGCATCCGTTCAATTCCGACATTCTTACCTCCCCGGCATCGTGCGCAAGGCCAAATCTTTTAACGCGCTTTGCGTAAAGCCCGACATCACGGACCGATCCTGCTTATTTTTTCCGCCCGATCCTGTAAAAAGTCCCATCGGCACATACACTTTTCCCACCGGCACCGGCACATACAACTGTTTCGGACATACCCGCCCCTCCGGACCGATAAATTGCTTATCCAAATACCGATGAATTAACTCATGAAAAGGCCGCGCTTGTAAAAAAACCATGTTATCAAACGTTATCTTTCCGCCGTAATCCAACGGGTATTTCAAATGCACCACAAAATTTTCCGGCTGTTGCCCACGTTTCATGTAAAACAGGCCTTCCTCACTTACTCCTGCCGACCGTAAATCATTTGCGTGATGATAGGATAAAAACCGCACAAAATCCCGGATCGTTCGATTTAAAAGTTTTTGCTGTTCTAAAATATCATCGCCTACCGGTTGATGGGTTACTGCCATTAGGTCCATCCCTGGAAAGTTCATTTCATTAAACAAGGCTTCCCAATAGGCTTGTCCTTGTTCTTCCAACTGTAAATCATTTAAATCGGGGCTGTCGAAAATTGGAGATTCCAATAAACTTTCCCAATCATGAAAAACATCTTCGGCATTCAAAGTTGTTGACATTGATAAGGTTTGGTTTATGTTTTCCGCCATATTTTATCCCTTCAAATTGCTATCTTCTTCTTCCAGTTCCAAAATATCACTTTGCATCATGGATTTCAGGGCATCCATATCCGTATCTTCACGTTGCGCCACCACCCAATAAGGCACAAAGGGTGCCGTCGGCAACGAACACTTTTTCTTCATCTTTTTATCCAAATACCACCGCGGCGCATCGGCCAAAATCGGCCGATTCAAGTGCCCCTGGAACAAAACATATTGCTTTAACATATCCAAACTCATCATTTCGGACGATCCCACCACGCTCGAACTCTGCAAGGATCTGCTCACATTACTTGCAAACGGATTCGTCTGCATGGAAACACCTTCCGTTCGGGACGAACTCGCCACTTCAATTGTGCGGTTTCCGATCATTTTTGAGAATCGCTCTGCCGTCTGTTCGTTGTTCTGCGCCAAAATCACTTTAGCCGCCGTTGTTGTAATAATCGTTTCCAAATCGTCTTTACCGTATTGGCCGGAAATCTGACCCAAATCCTGCCCGATCAACAAATAGGCCACTTTCTGACCACGACCGACCGCCGGCCCGTCTTTCACTGCGGCTAATTTCGGCATTTGCGGGAACTCGTCTAACACGAACAACACGGGATAAGGCCCGACTTTTACGCCGTCCGCCCCCATATCATTCGGCTTATTGGAAATCAAATAAGAACTCATCAATTCCACAAACACACCGGTAATCACGTTTAAAGTTCTCGCATCAACCTGATTAACCGACAAATAAACGGAAATCGGCTTCATTTCTCCACTAATCGGGTCAACCATCCCACGCATATCACGGAAAGTCAAATCGCTGAATTTCGTTCTGGTTCGAACAGCCGAGTTTTTAAAGATGTTAATTCCCGTAAAGGCCGTCGATAAAATAGATCCCCGTTCCTTATCCGGCGTACCTGCTAACTGCGACAATTCCACCGTAGCACGTCTGGCATATCCGAATCGTTCACTTTCGGCAATGGCCAATTTTAAAGCATCAGCCCCCGGGTCGGCAAAAGCCGCCGCCTGATCCCCTTCATCCTGGCGCCGCTTTAAATCTGCATTGATTTTCATTTGAATATCGGTCCACCAATCGAAAATCATGGCGATACACGGCTCTTTACCGTGCCAACTTTCGGGGAGTCCCTCCCATGTTCCCACCGGCACATAATTTTCCAACGACAAAGTCCCGTTTTTCAAAGCATCCAATGAAATTCGCGCACTGGCATCGGTCATGTCCATGTAATATGTTTCCAACACTTCCGCGTCTTCCTTGTCAAAGGATCCCTCGCTTAATTTAGCCATAAAGTAATCATTTGCCCTGGCGCGTTCACACTTACTGCAAATAAAATGCAAAAAGCCCGACATGGCATTTCGCCCTGTCTTGGCCCAGTGCGGATCCGCCCCGCCTTTCGGTTCTTCCACCAACACCGCCACCATAGAGTCGATATACATATCACGTCCCGGCCCCAACGGCGGTAAACAGTTCGGCGACAGCGGGTTCCAGCTCGGGTAATAAATACCTTTGTCCGGTTCATCTTCCGCACCCCAGTTAATCACAAATACCGGTCCTTGTGTTGCCCTATATCCCGTTGTATTATAGCATAGTTCCGGCTTCGGGTCGTTCACGATTAAGCTCAGTCCCGGCGATTCCAAAATAGTCGGAATCACCACGCCCGCTGTTTTACCGGTCCCCGGTGGCGCCACAACAAGCGCTGACAATGTTTCCGGCATTTTAAGGAGCTTTCCTTTAAACCGCCCCAACACGATCACGAATCCTTTAAACAGGCCCATTTTTTCCACGTCTGCATAAGTGGCTTTCCGGCCGCTTCCGAATATATTCGGCCGATAATTATACGGGTTTGTGATAATCATATACAGCGCCCATACAAACGGCCATATAAACGAAAAATAAGGCAGATACAGAATTGGCGACGGATTATCCAGCATCCCCAACTTTACTTGATAGTTATGAAATCTATCATAGATATAGGAAAACTGAAACGTGTGTTTCCAAAGGCCGTTCCATGCATCCCCCAGCGAGTTCACACCAAACCCGTTCACGATAAACTGTGTTATCGGCAACAAAACTAACAGTGTCAAATACGCAAACACCGGCACCATTAATAAACTGCCGATTATGCGTTTTACACATTTAAATTGCTCATCATAGGCTTCGTCTCTTTTAAACGCCATTTAACCCCTCATTTATCTAAAACAATTCTCGCACAGCATTCAAATCCGCCTCTGTTCCGCGATCCTCTGCTCTGGGCAAAGCCGCCGCGAACGAAGGCAACTCTTCCGGTCCGCCCAAATCCGTTCTGCAAACGATAATATTCATTTTTTTCCACGTTTCCGCCATATCGTTTGCGTTAATAATCGTGCCTTCTTTTTCCACCAACATCGGCACGACGGCTTTAGCCAAACCTTTATCCGCTATTTTTTTAGCAAACATTTTCGCTTCTGTCAAGAGGCGATAAACCGGTGATGTCCGATGTGCAGTTTCCGAAAACCACAAAGGTTCTTCTTCATTAAAGAATTCCTCATCTGCCAGCCAATCTCCTTTTTCCAAATCCATCAGACACATCACCACTTTATCTGCCGATATCCCCACAAACCCCAGCGGCACTTTTCCGATTGTTACATCCTTTATCACCTGATAGTTCGCTTCCGACAAAATCGCCACCAAATCTTCCTCAAGCCTCATCCGTTCCGGCAATTGAATATCGTTTAAGGGGATATTACTGATTTCTTCATCCAAAAATGCCGGTTGAGGCTGTGCTTGTGCGGATCCCATCGGCGGCATCGATGACGAGAACATTGGTTGCATTTGCGGTTGCGGCTGCATAAAAGCCGGTGTTTGTGTTGTTTTTTGGGCATCCATCGTCCGCCCTGTTTGTTTCATGGCCGGCCGCCCCACAACATTGATCGGTTTTGGCCGCACTTTTTTATGGGAAGCTTTTGCCTTAATTTTAATTTTTTTCTGAATGATTTTCTTTTCGTTATTTCTGAAAAACAAGGATTTAATTTTCCGAAATACGATCATAAAAGATTTACGCCATGAAATTTTAACCGACACCCACCACAAAATCAGGAATACCGGAATCATCAACAGAACAGATAAAGCAAATATCCAATCACTGGTGGTTTTGATAACCCAACCTTCTTTAAATTCGTTCCAAGTATAGGCCCAATGCTTTGCCGAGAACAGTTTAAAAGACCAATTTTGGCGGAAAAAGTCGCGCATATACCACGCAAAGAAGAATAGCGCTACCGTAATGCCAACCCGCAATGTGCGTCCCCAACGTTTCATTTAAAACCTTTCTGTTTTTTAAGCTGCCGTTATTATACACTTAAAATTCACAAAATACCAGAAAAAAATGCTTTTGGAGGGAAATAAATCCGCCCATCCCTTTTAAAGGTGCCCGATTTCCCGTTTTTCTGCTTATTTATCGATTGTTTTTACGGGAATTTTAATGTTGCTTTTCTGCTTTTTCATCCACTTATTTTCCTATTGACAAAAGGCATATTATTGTATATACTGACGCCACTTAACAACAAACTGAAAGGACAAAAAATGTCATTTACGAAATATTTGCTCGCCGGTGCTTTATTTTTGGCGCTTCCGGCTGTTGCCGCCGAATCCACAGCCGATAAATCGGCCGACAAACCGGCCGAACAATCCGCCAGCACCCTAAAGGCCAATCTTCGCCGTCTGGGCTTTGATTTTTCTTCAACAACGGTTAAGAACGCCCGTATTTATCAAAATTCACCTGTATCACAATTCAATGCCGACAGTCAAACGGTTATCAAAGGCGTTTTTGATGGGGCTTTGGAATATGATCGCAGCAATTTAAACTGGACGAACAGCCTTTTAATGGAATACGGCAAAACAAAATTAAAGCCAGTTAATGGTCCCGATACGACAAACGAAAGCGCGGACCAGATCTTATTTACCAGTGAATATACACATAAACTCTGGTCGCATAACGGGTTAGATTTCGGTCCGTTCGTCAGTGCCGGTTACCAAACCGAATTTACGGAATCCCAAGACGCCCCCCGCACTAAGATTATCCGCGGTAAAGCCGGTGTCAAACTCTTTAATGGTACTATTTTAAAAGATTTATATGTTGCCGGCGTTTACGAATACGATATGACCTATCCCGAACACGTCAGTAAATCCGCCGGTGAAGTTGGCTGGCGCGCAGAATATACATTACGCGAAGGCGTTCAATTTTCGACCGATGGTTATTATCGGGACTATTTTTCCTATAGCCACTACATTGCCGAAGATTTGGAGTATGACTTAAAAGCAACGGCACGTATGGACGTCATTTTGATGAATAACCTGACATTCGGTCCTTATGTTTCTTATCGTCAAGGTAAATCCCGTGTTGCCGACAAAAAGGCCAGTAACACTCAAATTGGTGTTTCCTTGACATACAAGAATTTATATGATATTTTTTAAAAACTCAACTGAAAGGAAAATATAATGATTAAGAATATTTTGATTGAATTTAAAAAGTTTGCCATGCGCGGTAATGTGATGGACATGGCCGTCGGTATCATCATTGGTGCTGCGTTTGGAAAGATTGTTGATTCGCTTGTAAAAGACATCATCATGCCACCACTCGGTTGGTTGATGGGGCGTGTCGATTTTGCGAACAAGTACTGGATTTTACCTGTTAATGACGTCAACGGCCCGTTCCCCAGTTTGGATGCGGCTCAAAAAGCCGGTGCCGTTACCGTCAATTGGGGTTTGTTCGTCAATGCGGTTATCAGCTTCCTAATCGTTGCTTTTGCCGTTTTTATGTTGATCAAAGCAATGAATACGCTCCAAGCCAAGCTGGAAGCCAAAGAAAAGAAAGAAGCAATTGCGGCAGCTCCTACAACCAAAAAATGTCCGTATTGTTGTTCGGATATTCCTGTGGAAGCTACTCGTTGTCCGCATTGTACTTCTGAATTGGATGCCAAGAAAAAGAAGTAATGGCGTTTTATTCACAAAATAAAAACCAACTTATTCTGACCGTCCGTGTTTCTCCAAACGCGCGACGGTCAGGTTTTGATGGCCTTTGGGATGAGGCCCTTAAAGTGGCTCTCTTCGCTCCTCCCGTTGACGGGAAAGCGAATGAGGCCCTTATAAAATTCCTCTCTGATTTCTTTGCCGTGCGTAAAAGCGCGATTGAAATTCTCTCGGGCACCACTTCTCGCATGAAGCGTGTTTCTCTTGCTTTTCAAACCGAATCCGATGCCACCCGTGCCGCGGAAAAATTAAAGGATATCTTGTCGTGAAACTGCGTGTTTTATCCGATCTTCATGTTGATATCAACAATCGTTATATGCCCAACAGATCTTTGCGGTTAGAGGGGGATGTATTTACCCTTATTGCGGGCGACACGGCCGACTCCCCCAAAAAAGCCATTGATTGGATTCAAAAAAATATTCAAAACGGTTTGGTTATTGCCGGAAACCATATTGTTTATTCCGGTGATAAACGCGCGCTTCAGGATTTAAAACTGCAACTCGCCCAAGCCTTTCCCCCAGACTCCCCCATTACCTTTTTGGATCACATGACCGGTGTCATGCATAAGGAAGTGGATAATATCTTGTTTATCGGAACAACACTATATACCGATTATTCTTTATTGCCGGATGTTTCCGTTCGGGAAGCCATGCTTCATTCCTGTCGGCGATCCGGTTTAATGGATTTTCGCACCGGTTATACACAAGATCAAGGCCGGCTTCGCCATATAACACCCCTGGATTATTCTCGGTGGTTTACCGAATCGCTTCAAGAAATAACCCGTCTTGTTGAGGCTAATCCCCAAAAAGAAATCGTTCTTTTGACGCATCATTGTCCGTCCGCCCGTTGCTGTTCAGATTATTACGGCATTTTAAATGCCGCTTTTGCATCAAATCTGGAACCGTTTATTACCGCACATCCCAACATTAAACTTTGGGTTGCAGGCCATACACATCACCGAAAAAACTTTAAAATCGGAAATTGTTTGGTTTTATTAAATCCTCGCGGTTATGAACACATAGGCCAAGGGCTCGGTTTCAACCCGAACACCTTTGTTGATACATCCGATTGGTCCGTTCGGCAAAGTCCGCTTAAAACGAACCCCAAGGAAGATAAAGCCGTTATGGACGAACTTTTAAAACAGGCGTGTCTTACGCTCTAAACTTATTCCATTCTTTTCTTAAGCCGTTCATCCAACAACACCAATTCCGCATCCAGCTCAATCGGTAATTTGTTGTTTTTCCGGAACGGTTCAAAGTGCTCCGCAATGGCAGCCACATCCTGACGCGCCAATTTTAAATCAATGGCCATCAATGCATCAAACTGCTTCTCTGTCATCGCTAGCCCTTTCCAGTTCATGTCACTGTATGTCGGCATTTGCCCCAGGGCTGTTTGTCTGGCGGCGGCTTTACCGGCTGTCCGCTTTACAATCCATTCCAAAACACGCATATTTTCACCGAATCCCGGCCACATAAAGTGTCCCTTGGCATCTTTTCTGAACCAGTTCACACGATAAATGTTCGGTAATTTTTGAACGCGTCCCACCATGGATAACCAATGATTCCAATAATCGCCCATATTGTATCCGCAAAACGGCAACATTGCGAACGGATCACGCCGAATTTCACCCATTTTACCTTCCGCCGCGGCCGTTTTTTCCGACCCCATGGTGCTTGCCAAGAATACACCATGCGACCAATCAAAGGCTTCATAAACCAATGGCGTATTGGTTGCCAATCTTCCGCCAAAGATAAATGCGGAAATCGGAACGCCCGCCGGATTTTCCCACTCTTTATCAATCGTTGGGCATTGTTTTGCCGGTGCCGTGAATCGTGAATTCGGATGTGCCGCCGGCCGCCCGCAATTTGGCGTCCAGTCATTTCCTTGCCAGTCAATTAAGTGTTTCGGCGCTTTATCCGTCATGCCTTCCCACCATACATCTCCGTCATCCGTTAAAGCCACATTTGTAAAAATAGTGTTTTTCCGACACGATTCCATTGCGTTTTTATTGGTTTTAACGCTTGTCCCCGGCGCTACACCAAAGAAACCCGCTTCGGGGTTAATAGCGTACAATTTTCCGTCTTTTGCCGGCTTAATCCACGCGATATCATCTCCCACGGTAGATACTTTCCAATCTGCCATCGCTTTTGGCGGGATTAACATCGCCATATTTGTCTTACCGCAAGCACTCGGAAATGCCGCCGCCACATAAGCTTTTAACTTTTCTTTCTTGTTTTCCAATCCTACAATCAGCATATGTTCCGACAACCACCCTTCCTCTCGGGCCATTGTTGACGCAATCCTAAGGGCCAGGCACTTCTTCCCCAACAAAGCATTTCCGCCATATCCTGATCCGAAAGAGATGATTTCCCGTGTTTTTGGAAAATGTGTAATATAGGTATTTTCCGGATTGCACGGCCAGGCTACATCTTTTTGTCCTTTTTTAAGAGGCGCCCCCACCGAATGGAAACATTTTACAAAATCATCCCCTTTCAGGTATGTCCAAACTTTTGCTCCCATACGGGTCATAATCCGCATATTCGCAACCACATAGGGCGAATCGGTCAACTCAATCCCGATTTTAGCAATATGCGACCCCAACGGTCCCATCGAAAACGGAATAACATACATCGTCCGACCCTTCATGCACCCTTTCATTAATTTATTTAAGGTTGCTTTCATCTTCTTAGGCGCCGCCCAATTATTGGTAGGGCCCGCATCAGCTTCTTTTTCCGAGCAAATAAAAGTCCGTGCTTCCACCCGCGCTACATCTTTCGGGTTTGACCGTGCCAAATAGCACCCCGGCCGTTTTTTCGGATTTAATTTAATAAAGGTCCCGCTTTTGACAAGCCTCTCACAAATCTTTTTGTTTTCGGCTTCTGTTCCGTCGCACCAATAGATTTTATCCGGCGTAACCCAATCCGCAATTTGTTTCACCCAATTTAAAACATATTTATTTTTTGTAGGACACCCCATTTTTTTCTCCTTTACTTCAAAATCTCTTATTCTGTTTTACGCCAATTTTTCCTCCGAGTCAAGTATTTTTACCATAAAAGATACCCCTCTGTTCCCTAATAACAAAAAACCCCGCCAAATGGCAGGGTTTAAAATTACATTATCCTTAATAATTTTCTGCTTTAATTTGGAAATAGGCTTTGGCATGCGCGCATACCGGACATACCTCCGGAGCCTTTTTCCCAATCACGATATGGCCGCAATTTGAACATTGCCACACCATGTCGCCATCCCGCGAAAAGACAATGCCGTCTTTGATATTTTTCAACAGCTTGCGATAGCGTTCTTCATGATCTTTTTCGATTTTTCCCACCAATTCAAAAAGGGCTGCAATTTGCGTAAATCCCTCTTCTTTCGCCGTTTTGGCAAAGCCGGCATACATATCCGTCCATTCATAGTTTTCACCGTTGGCTGCATCTTCCAAATTAGCCACGGTATCCGGCATATTACCGCCATGAAGCAACTTGAACCAGATTTCCGCATGTTCTTTTTCGTTTGCGGCTGTTTCTTCAAATATTTTAGATATTTGGACATATCCTTCTTTTTTTGCTTTTGATGCATAATAGGTATATTTATTCCGTGCCTGCGATTCGCCCGCGAACGCAGTCATCAGGTTTTTTTCTGTTTGTGTTCCTTTAAGTTCTGCCATAGTAAATTCCTTTCATAAATAGCTTCATTATCATACTTATCTATTTTTTAAAAGTCAAGTTTTTATTCTTTTTCCCACAAAAAAAACCGCCGAGGTTATCGGCGGTTTTTGTTTTTCTTTTATCTACGTATATTGATTGGGCAAAGGTACCCGCGTTGGCACCGGTTTTTTAACAATCGCATACGCTCTTTGGAACGCATCTGCCTGTACCATACGCATACCGGCGCTGTCGCTGACGATATAGGCGCCGCCTTTTTCCGCAATTGGTGGTGTTTTAGTTGGTCCTCCTTCAAATTCAACACCTTCGGCTACCTTAAAGGCTTTAACGGTTTCTTTCTTTTTGGCGCCGACAAATGTCATCCCCGGAACGATTTTATCTTTCGCCGGTGCACCGATTAATCCCGCGGCAAAGGCTGTATCAGTATCATATACATCGGCTTTACCTGTATTAGGATCCAATGCATTTTTTGAAAGTAATTCCAACAATCCGCGCACACCATCGGCGGTTTTAAAGGTATCAGGATGCTCTTTAATATAGGCATCTACTTTTTCTTTTAACCCCGGTGCATCATAACAAATAATGCAACCGTCGGCTTGTTTTAAAACCTGTGTGGCATTATCTTTGGGATTAAAAAATTCCAATCCGACAACATCCTGCATTTCCATATGATAATCTGGCGGCACGTATTCCGGACGTTTTGTCTGAATTCCGCCCTCAAACCCGAATGCCGGAATAATTAGCCGTTTTTTATCTGTCGGCGTACAAATAAGTGTCTCGCCTTCAAATCGTTTAGCTGCTTGTTCTTGTGTAATCATTTTTCTTCTCCTTTCTTTTAATGATGAAAAAATCATCTCTTACTCTTTTATTTTATCACGGGATCGCATTTTTGTAAAGCATTTTTTCTGTTTCCTTTTTTTTCAAAGTATGATATATTGCCGATATGCAAGAACAACCTATTTTATCCGTGACTGAGGTTTCCTTAACCCTTAAATCCTGTGTAGAACAGGTTTTTTCCCATATTCGTGTCCGAGGTGAAGTATCGGGTGTTAAGACGGTTTCCTCCGGTCACACCTATTTTTCTCTAAAGGATAAAGATTCCGTTTTATCTGCCATTTGTTGGCGCGGGACAGGAGTTTCCACACGTGCCGCCCTTCAAGAAGGCCTCGAAGTCATCTGTACCGGTAAACTTTCCACTTACCCCGGTCGCTCTACTTATCAAATGATCGTCGAATCGGCTGAACCGGCCGGCATCGGCGCCCTCTTAAAACTTTTGAATGAGCGCAAAGAACGCTTTGAAAAGGAAGGCCTTTTTGACCCTTCTCATAAAAAATCTATTCCTTTTTTACCGACCTATATCGGTGTTATCACAAGCCCTACCGGTGCCGTTATTCGTGACATCATGCATCGCCTGAACGATCGCTTTCCTCGCTCCGTTTATTTGTGGCCGGTGGCGGTCCAAGGTGAAGGGGCCGCCGATCAGGTTGCGGCCGCCATTCGCGGTTTTAATACCCTTCCCGCCGGTGGGCTGGAAACCCCTGACGGGCTCATCCACCGTCCTGACGTTCTTATTGTGGCGCGCGGTGGTGGTAGTTTAGAGGATCTATGGTGCTTTAATGAGGAATCTGTTGTTCGCGCCACTTACGAATCAGATATTCCTATTATTTCAGCCGTCGGACACGAAACAGATACCACTCTTATTGATTATGTATCGGATTTGCGCGCCCCGACACCGACCGGTGCCGCCGAAAAAGCAGTCCCTGTGCGTAGCCAACTGATTTCACAAATTCAAAATTTGAATGCACGACTGACCGATTCGCTCTATCGATTGACGGATACCAAGGCACTTCAATTAAAATCATTAACGCTCCCTGACCTTTCTGAAATTATCAATATGCAGTTTCAAAAACTCGATGACCGTTCCGAACGCTTTCAATCGGCTTTGCGAACCTATTGGCAGCAAATCAATTTAAAATTTGAGTCAGTATCTAAGTTATTGAAATCATATTCATATCATTCAATTTTAGAGCGCGGCTTTGCCCTTGTTTCAGGCCCCTCCGGCCAAATTATCAGCCACTTATCCGATGCTCGGCGTGAAAAACGGCTTCAAATTTCGTTTTCCGATGGCTCTCTTGCGGTTATGCCAACCACACATTCTGTCGTTCATGGCTCAAAAACCCCTCAATTTTCCGTTCAAGGAGATCTTTTTGATGAAAAATAATCACAATGTAATTACATTTTTTAAAGAATTATACAAAGTAATTACACAAAATATAAGTAATTACAAAGTATATACATATTTTTACAGTAATAATAACGTAATTACATATTTCAAAAATAATCACAATGTAATTACAAAAATTATACTATATTACATTGTAATTACATTTTCTTTTCCGGCATGGTCCCTCTCTTTTAATTCTGATTTAACGGAAGGCAGCCTTATCTTCGGGCAATTAGATCCAGGTGAAACCGTTTTTATTGAAGAATCCGATTTAAATATCGGAAAAAACAGTAATAATCTCTTTCAAATTCACAAGGATAAAAATAATCGTTTTATCATCGGTATTCCCCAAGATGCCAAAGAAATTACTCTAACAATTAAAAATGGAAGTACTTCAAAAACAAAAACTTTTCCGGTAAAACACCGTTCATGGGATGAAGATTATGTAACAGGGCTTCCCTCCGCGAAAGTAAATCCGAACCCCGCCAATCAAAAACGCATTACCGATGAATCCCTTCAAATGCGGCGGGCACGTCAAAATTCAAATTATGCTTCCTTTCCCGAAAAATGGACTTGCCCTGTTCCTGAACACACACGTATTTCAAGCCGTTTTGGCAGCCGTCGTATTTTAAATAATGTTAAAAAACAAGGACATAGCGGAACTGATTTAGCTGCCCCCGTCGGCACGCCCGTTTTGGCACCTGCCGATGGTAAAGTCGCTCTCATTCATCCGGATATGTTTTTAACCGGTAAAACTATTTTAATTGATCATGGGTTTGGCGTATTTTCCAGTTATTCCCATTTAAATTCAATTAATGTTAAATTAAATCAAACAGTTAAATCAGGTGATTTATTGGGAACCGTTGGGCAAACCGGCCGTGCCACAGGGCCTCATTTACATTGGACAATAACCTGGTATGGTGTCCGCGTCAATCCGGAAGATTTAATTTAAATTATTTTAAGAACAGATTGTACTTGATTAATCTTTTTTATATATTTCTTATATTTCTCTTCTTTAACGAACCAATAAATCCTTTTTTTAAAATGAAAAAGAAAAAATAATGCCCATAATTTTATTTTAGAATATCGTTTAATCAAAAAAACACTCCTATCCCCAACAACAAGATATGCATTTGATTTTAAGTTATTTTTTATAAGATTATTTAATATTTCACAATACTCTTTCAATTTTTCCATAGGTACAACCTCAACACTTTCACACATTTCATTTTTGAATACTTTCAATATTAAATTCTTATGTTTATTTAGTATATTATGAATTGATAAAAAATTAAAAATAGCCATACAGATCTGAAATCTATCGCTGGGATTTTTAGGTTTTTTATGAAAAGCCAAACTCATAATTGAATTTTTTCTTAAAAAATAATGATATAATTTTTCTTTTAAATAATAGATGGTTGATCCGATTGATGCATACATATACCAAAAAGCATCGTCATCATGTTCATTTTGTAGAATAAATCGAATATTATAACGTTCAATCAAACTCCGCCGCCAAATTTTATTCCATAAAACGACATTTGCTTTTAAAATATGATTTTTTGCCGGATATATATTTAAATTTAAAGGAAAAGATTGATTTTTTGATCTTTTATTTCTTTCTGCCTTCGATAGTCCGTCTTCAATATCATAAAAGTTTTGACAGCAAACAACATCAACTTGATATTTTTCAATAGTATCATACATTTTCTGACACATATTCGGTTCATACCAATCATCCGAATCACAAAACATAACATATTTACCGGTTGCTTTTTCAAGGCCTAAATTTCTTGCCCCACCCGGACCAAAACCATCCCCTTTATGGAACAGAATATGTAATCTATTATCTTGATAACCCTTTAAAATATTTATAGAATTATCTGTTGAACCGTCATCAATAACAATAATTTCAATATCTTGAAACGTTTGATGTATCAAACTATCCACACATCGCGCAATGTATTTTTCTGTATTAAAATTCGGAACAATAATTGATATTTCAGGCACTTAGAAAATTCTCCATTTACAACCCAATCATTTTTTTAATAAAATTATTCATCGGACCGGACTTGGAATCACATATTGTTTCCCGAATAGAATAGAGTCCCGTTTTTTCATCCAATTTATATCCGTCTTTACAGCAAATATACAAGGGTAAGCCAACATTTTTCATTTCCCCGTTTTCCGGACATCCGCAAAACATAAAATCCAATTTTTCTGTGGCTCTACCACCCATTGACGGATTTTCTATCGCATATCCCTGTTTATTCTTTAAGCAACAAATATTATATTTGGCATGTTGTGTTCCTTTTGGACAGCCGCAGATTTCATAATTAATTCGATAAGAATCCTTGTCGTAAAGTTCATATCCGTCCTTACAACAAAATCCTTCAACATATTCTCCTTTTGGTTTATATTCATGCCCTTCGGGACATCCGCATTCATCCGGTTTTAACCAAGGATCCCCTTTATTAATATATAAAAAGCCGTTTTGGCACCAAGATCTTCCATGACTTTCCTTTGGTTCATACCCTTCCTCAGGGTGACCACAAGCTTCTATGTCAATAGCCACATAATCTTTTTTATAATCTACGTATCTGTACCCGTCTTTACAACAAGCACTTTCATTTTTAACGCCTTTTTTACCGCCATCGGGACATCCACATAAACCACTAACACTGTTATATCCTTCAAAAATAAGGCCTTTTTCCGTATGCCTGTAGGTAGCGTAATATCCGTCTTTACAGCAAATACGGCCTTTTTTAATTCCTCCTTCCGGACAAGTTGAAGGCAAATCACCACTATCCCAAGCCCAGATAGGAAAAGAAAACATAACCATCATAAAAATAAGAATTTTATTCATAATTCAAATAATCTTCCATACCGGACCGGTTGGTGTATCTTTCACTTCTACCCCTTGATCCAGTAATTGTTTTTTAAGATTATCTGCCGTCGCCCAATCCTTTGCAAGACGTGCCTCTTGACGCCGCTGAATTAATGCTTCTTGTTCAGGGGTTAAAGATTGTTGTTTACTTTCAGGAAATACCGCCAGCACAGTATCAAATTTTTTCATAACCTTTATAACTTTATCTGCATCTTCCCGACTTAATTTTTCGAAGTTTTTATTCACATTTGTCATAAAATCAAATACCGCCGCCAAAGCAATAGATGTATTTAAATCATCATCCATTCCTTTTTCAAAAGCCTCCTGTACCTGATTTAGTACGGCTTGCAGATCTGACCACCCTGCCCCATTGGCTTCATTTTGAAGACGTGTCAAAAAGTTTCCAAATTTATCAATCACACTTTGATTACCGGACAAAGCGCTTTCTTGAAAATCCATTTTTTGCCTGTAATGAGCTTTAATAAACTCATAACGAATCGCTTCTGCGGAATAACCTTTTGCCAATAACTCATTCAAAGTAAAGCAATTTCCGAGTGATTTTGACATTTTTTGGCCATTTACGGTAATATGTTCGTTATGCATCCAATAGTTCACATATTTTGTACCATAAGCACATTCGGATTGCGCAATTTCATTTGTATGATGCGGGAAAATTAAATCCACACCGCCCATATGGATATCAAACGGCTGCCCAAGATATTTTTTCGACATAGCCGAGCATTCGATATGCCATCCCGGACGTCCTTTTCCCCAAGGCGTTTCCCAGAAATTATCGCCGTCTTGCTCGTCCCAACCTTTCCAAACAGCAAAATCCTGTGCGTTTTCTTTCTCATACTCATCAGCCGTCAATCGTCCGTCGGCATTAAACCGCAGGCTCGACATATCAATGCCAGCCATTTGCCCATAATTCGGATCTTTATTGATTTTAAAATAAACATCTCCTTTTTCTGTTTTATAAGCATATCCTTTATCCAATAGATTTTGGATAAGTTCAATCATAGCCGGCACTTCTTCCGTAGCCCTAGGCACAATATCCGGCTTTTGAATATGAAGCGTCTGGCAATCTTTCATAAACTCTGCCCCATAAAAATCCGTAAATTCGCGTAATTTTTTACCAGCTTTTTTCGAATCCCGAATCGTTTTATCATCAATATCGGTTAAATTCATACAGAATGTAACTTTATACCCTTTATAACGTAAGTATCTGTTTAGTAAATCATAAAATACAAATGCCCGCATATTTCCTATATGCGCATAATTATAAATTGTCGGGCCACAGCCATAAAAACGAACTTCACCTTCATGGATAGGTTTGAAAACTTCTTTTCTGTGATTGGCTGTATTATAGATAGTCAACATCTGTATTCTCCTTTTCTTTCAGAAAAGAGTATCATATTTTTTACTGGTTTTCAAGGGATTTTTACCGAAAAAATTTATCCACTTTTTTCCTTTCATTATTATAATAAAAATAAATTAGAATTAGTAGAGGGTGTGAATTATGTGCAAAACTTTTTTTATTTTTTCTTGACACTCCCTTTTTATTTTTATCGAATCGTTAAAAATAGTGGATCCTGATTTTTATTAAGGTCTAAAATTTACTAGCTACCCTCTGTGGATTTAGACATGAATATTTTTGAATAAAAAAATAGGATTTTGTAAAAATAAAAAAGTTATCCCCATGATTCACAATTTTCTTGTCTCTTTTTTATTTTTTTGATATAATCTTCGGCATGAGAGAAATTGTCCTAGATACAGAAACAACAGGGTTGGATCCCGAACAAGGCCATAAAATTGTTGAAATCGGTTGCGTGGAATTGGTAAACCATATGCCGACAGGGCGGACTTTTCAAGAATATTTAAATCCGGAACGGGAAATGGGTGAGGATGTTATTGCTGTTCACGGAATTACAAATGAGTTTTTGAAAGATAAGCCAAAATTTAAAGAAGTTGCTGAAAAATTTATAGAATTTATTGGAACTGATTCAAAACTTGTTATTCATAATGCGGCGTTTGATATGAAATTTTTGAATGCTGAATTGTCTACGGCCGGTTATGAAAAATTATCTTTTGATCGCGTTATAGATACATTAATTATGGCGCGGCAAAAATTTCCCGGCAGTCGTGTCAATTTAAATGAACTTTGTAAACGGTTTAATGTGGATGCCTCACGTCGAACTGTTCACGGGGCATTGTTGGATAGTGAATTATTGGCAGAGGTTTACTTAGAATTAATTGGTGGTCGTGAACCGGGGTTGGTTTTGAATGCCCAAAAATCTTCTGTTCAAAAAACTGAACAAGTCCATGAAAAAGTAGAACATATCTTTCATGAGCCACGCTCTTTTCCTGTCCCCTCGGAAGAGTTGGCAGCACATCGGGAATTTTTGAAAAAAATATCTGATAATTTATGGGAAAAATCATGAAAAAATTATTATTTTTTATTGCGTTATCTGTTTCATTTCCAATCCATGCGCAAATGATTGATGTCTTAGGTACTTTGGGTGTTCAAGGTGCTATGACGGTTGGCGATACGCAATCGGCTGCAATGGGAATGTCCGCATTAAAGAAAAATAAAATTTTACAGGATATTACACAAACAGCTATGCAAATAAAAACGCAATTTATGGGCGACTATTCTTCTGTTAGTAGGGATTCCGTATTCGGTAATCCTTTTTCAGGCATTGATTGGGATATCGGATCAGAATCATCAAATTTGTTTTATATTCAATTAAATCAAATAAATAAAACTACCTGTTCTTCACTTTTGTCGGCTCGGGTTCCAACTGTTTGGACAGAATTAAACGGGGATGCCGGATCAAGAGCTTGTGAAGAGAGTAATGAAATTAAATTTGTTTTTGATTAAGTTTCACGTGAAATAAAAAAAGTTAAAAAATATATTGCAAATTGGAATAAAATTTGCTAGATATGTTTCACATGAAACAAATTGATATATTTTTAAAAGCGTCCGAAAAAGATATATATATATATATTGACACATTAAAAAAGTGGCAAAAAGCCGTTAATTTAGTGTCAAATGCCTCTTTAAATGATGTTTGGAATAGGCATATTGTGGATTCTGCTCAACTGTATCCACTTATTCCTTCATCGGCAAAAACGTTGATAGATTTTGGCAGCGGTGCCGGTTTTCCGGCCTTAGCATTGGCAATTTTGAATAAAAATAATCAAGGGCCCCTAACCCAAATTATTTTGATTGAAAGCGATACTAAAAAATGCCTGTTTTTAAAAGAAATTGCTCGTGTTTTAAAATTACCTGTTCAAATTTTAAATCAGCGTATTGAAAATATTCAAAATATTTCGGCAGACGTAATTACATCTCGTGGTTTGGCCGATGTGGATACCCTTTTAAACTTAAGTCGCCCCTTTATTCAAAAAGATACCGTTTGCCTATTTTTAAAAGGGAAATCTGTTCAGAAAGAAATTGAAGAGAATACAGTTCCCTGTTCTATAGAAAAAATAAAAAGTATAACAAATTCAGATAGTTTTATATTAAAAATCACGGAGGTTTTGAAATGACGCGTATTTTTTCTTTATCTAATCAAAAAGGCGGAGTCGGTAAAACAACAACGACGGTTAATGTGGCCACGGCTTTGGCGGCACTTCGGAAAAAAGTTCTGATTATTGATTTGGATCCGCAAGGTAACGCAACTGTTAGTCTTGGTGTTCAGCGGCGCCAAGGTGGGCAGAATTCTTATACTGTTTTGACGGGACGATATAAAGTTTCCGAAAGTGTTGTTCAAACGAACATTCCTTTTCTTTATGTTTTACCCGCCAGTCAGGAATTATTGGGGGTGGATTTAGAATTGGCCGGTGTTGAAAAACCTCAATTTTTCCTTAAAAATGCATTATCGGATGTATCTGATTTTGATTATATTTTTATTGATTGTCCGCCGGCTGTCGGGTTGTTGACGTTAAATGCATTGGTTGCTTCAACTTCTGTTATTATTCCGGTTCAATGCGAATATTTGGCCCTGGAAGGTGTGGCAGATTTAATGAAAACAATTGAAAAAGTTAAGAAAAACTTTAATCCCTCTTTAAAAATAGACGGCATTGTCATGACGATGTTTGATGGGCGTTCGCGTCTATCCAGGTCGGTAGATAATGATGTGCGATCCTTTTTTAAAGACTTGGTTTACGATACAGTTATTCCGCGTAATGTGCGTATTCCTGAGGCACCTTCGCACGGAAAACCCGTTATGCTGTATGATTTTAGGAGTACCGGTGCCCAAAGCTATATTCGCTTGGCCGGTGAAATTTTAAATCGTGAGAAAGGAGAAAATCATGGATAGGAATTTAGGTTTAGGTAAAGGATTGAGTGCGTTAATGGGGGAAGATTTTTCTAGCTCCCCTGCCCCATCGGAAAATAACGGTATTACATTGGTGGATATTGATTCGTTGGTTCCCAGCCCCTATCAACCGCGCCGTGTTTTTGCCGAAAGCGCTTTATCGGATTTAGTTTTATCCATTAAGGAAAAAGGTGTCTTACAGCCACTTTTGGTGCGTAAGCGTTCTGACGATTCTTATGAAATTATTGCCGGTGAAAGAAGGCTTCGGGCTTCTAAACAGGCAGGATTATCACAAGTCCCTGTTATTGTTAAAGATTTTGATGATAAAGCTGCTTTGGAAGTTGCCTTGATTGAGAACTTGCAACGCGAGGATTTAAATCCGCTTGAAGAAGCGGAGGCATATAAACGCCTTTTAAATGAATTTCAATATACACAAGATGAACTTTCGCGTGTTGTCGGTAAAAGTCGCAGCCATGTGGCCAATATGATGCGCCTTTTGGATTTGCCGGCAGATATAAAGCAACTTGTTGAAAATAAAGAATTAACTATCGGGCATGCGCGGGCGCTTTTAAATGCGCAAAATCCATCTTTGTTGGCTTCGGAAATTATTGAACGGGGCCTAAGTGTTCGACAGGCCGAAAAAATGGCCACCACCAAAGGGCATGTGCCGACCAGAGCCCGTGCCCCTAAAAAAGTATATCAAAAGGATGCTGATATTTTAGCGTTGGAAAAAGAAATGTCAAATTTGCTTAAAACACAGGTTTCAATCAATTGGACCGGTGTGGACGGTACGGTTGTGATATCCTATAATAATTTGGATACATTAGATGTTATTTTACAAAAGTTAACTGCTATGGGATCATTGCAATAACATGTTGAATAAAATTATTCTTTTCTTATGGTGGCTGATTAAATTACCCTTTCGGATTATCTTTCACTTATTGGGCGTTTTAATGATGATTCTAACAGCTTATTGGTTTGGAATAATCGGTGAGAAAAAGAAGTAATTTTTAAATAATATCAATTTGTTCTTTTGGATTTACACAGGTAATATCCGCCCGGATTTGATGTTTGAACCAGGTTATTTGGCGTTTGGCATAGTGGCGGGTGGATAAAATTGCCTGTTCGATCATCTCTTCTTTAGTTATATTCCCCTGTAAATAAGATATAATTTCCGGAACACCAATGGCTTTTAATATGCCCCCGGTCGGTTTTAAATTCATTAAATGCCGAACTTCTTCGATACCCCCCTGCTCTATCATTTGGCGGAAACGAATATCGCAATTCCTATATAATAATTCACGGGGTGGATTTAAAAAAATAGTTTTGAAATCAGCATCATAAACTTTCTTTTTGGGTAAAGATTGAAAATAAATTAAAGTTTTTCCGGTGGATAATTGGACTTCCAAAGCTCGCCTGAGTCTTTGCGGGTCTGTAAAAGGACACTCTTTTACTTTTTGTTTGACTTCGGTAATCGGCATTTGTCGCACCTGTTTGCGAACATCCTCATCAATCTCGGGTATTTCATTTATCCCGTTGATTAAAGATGAAAAATAAAGGCCTGTTCCTCCGACCAGAATAGGATTTTCCGCTTCTTTTAAAACAGGTACTACCCGTTCCAACCAATCTTGAACCGTGCCTTGTGTCCAGGCATCCAAATATCCGTATAGTAAGTGGGGAATGCCTTCTGTTTCTGCCTCTGTCGGCCGGGCTGAAATTAGGTTTAAGTCTTTATATATTTGCATAGAATCGGCATTGATAACCGTTCCTTTTTTTTCTTTGGCCAAGCGTAAAGCCAATCCGGATTTACCGCTGGCGGTGGGTCCCATAATACAAATCACTTTTTTCATCATTTTAATCCTTTTTTTCTAAAATATCTTGTTTTTTCTTGTTTTTCAAGTTTAAAATCGTTATAATCTTCTAAAAAAGGATCGAAACATGTCAAAATATATTGTTCTTTGTTTGGGATTTTTATTGGCGGCCTGTGGTTTCCAGCCCCTATATGTAACACATGAGGATACCCTTTCTCAAACAGCAGCCGTTCAAATTGAACCGATTTCGGGTGAGGGTGGCTATCAAGCAGAATTAATTTTAAAAAAGCGCTTAAATCCCGAACAAATGAAAATTGCCCCAAAATATCGCTTGGTTGTAACGTTGAATAAACCATCCTATTCCAACCAAAGTATTAGATCGGATAACTTTGCCTCATTGGAAAAAATGGAAATAACAGCCGATTATAAGTTAATAGATATTCAAAAAAAGCAAACACTTATTTCTTCATCTGTTGATTCAAACGGGATTTATAATTTGATTAAAGATCCGTATGCAACCGTAATGGCCAAAGATAAATTATACGAAAATTTAATTCGAACGATGGCAGATGATATTGCAACACATATTTTGTCTTATTTTAAAGGGGTTAATCCGTGAAAGCCAAGCCTTATCAAGTGACTTCCCTTGTGCCGCAAATACAAAACGGATTTAAGGGGGCTTTGATTTTCGGACCTGATTTCGGTGTGGTTCAGGAAATATCGGAAAAAATTGCTTCTTTTATTGTTCCGGATATATCGGATGCATTTGGTGTTATTAAAATAACCCCACAAAAAATAAAGGAAATTCCAAGTATTTTATTAGATGAAGGAAACGCTGGAGGATTGTTTGGTGGGCGTAAAATTTTGTGGCTTAAAAATGCGGACAACGCTATTTTAAATGCGGTTGAGGATTATTTGGATCATATTCAAAATAATACTTTTTTATTAATAACTGCCGATAATTTAACAAAAAATTCAGCACTGCGTGTCTTTTGTGAATCCCATCCAAATATATTGTGTGTGGCATGTTATGCCGATTCGGAACGGGATGTTGCCGAATATATTCGTGAAACTTTGAGCGGGCAGGGGATTCGGATTTCAAATGCGGCCATGCCAATGTTGATGGATCGGTTGGGGGAAAATCGGATTTCTACAAAAAAAGAACTAGAAAAATTAATAACTTATTTAGGTGATAAAAAAACAGTTGAAGAAGCCGATGTAATGGCTGTTGTGACGGATACCCAAAATTCATCAGTGGATTTATTTTGTTCGGCTGTGGCCATGGGAAATCAAAAAATGGCCGAAAAAGAGTATCAATTAATGTTGGCAAATGGTGAAAATCCTGTTGGTATTATAAGAATATTATATTTATATTTTAATAAGTTATTAGATGCTGTTGCAACAGCTGAAACTCAAGGAATTGATGCTGGAATCAAAAAAATCATGAAACCGGCACAATTTCGGATGGAAGCAGGCTTCAGAAAACAATTGACTATTTGGAAAAAGTCTTTTGTTTTAAAAGTATTAGATTTGTTGTTGGAAACTGAAAAGCAAGCAAAAAGTACCGGTTTTCCGATAGAAATAATCTTGGGACGTATCATTATACAAATTACGCATGTGGCACAGCGAAAATCGTAATTACAATGTAATTATTTACCTATTTTGTAATTACTTTATAATTACATTTTAATCAAAGGATATACATTGTAATTACATTTTGAGTCAATATTTATTCATAAATTATTCATTAATAAAATTGTCAGAAAGTTTTAAGGAGATTTTGAACGGATTATGAATTGAACTTGACAAACAGGGGAAAAATGATAGAATGATGAGGAGAAAAACTGTTATTCTATCAATTAGTTAGGAGTGAAAAAAATGAAATTGGTGACTTTTCAATCTGGGGAGGCTTTTGAAATTCTGAAAAAAGCAGGGGTTTTGAGGGTTGATGAGAGCAAAATCGATTTCCCCAGATATGAAAGGCCATACAATTTTATTGTAAAAAGTATGCTATCGCGCTGTATAAAGCCGGCAGCGGGGCAGGGATATCCTTTGTGGGCTTGGGCTAAATGCGGGGCACATATCGGGCCAAAGAAAATTCCGAATAAAACACATAAAGTTCAAAATAAAGTAAAAATTACTTTTGAAAAGAAAGATTCGGATGTATTGATTTCGGATTATATGGCCTATTCTTTTATCTTAAGTGGGCAAATCGTTCCGAAAACACGAGCGGAATATGAGCACTTTGAGCAAGAGTTAATCCGTTTGGGGATTTCTAAGGACGCTTTGAAAGCGTGGGTGAGGGGACAGGATAATTCCAAAATACCCGCCCCAAAAATAGAGGCAACATGGAAAAATATTTTTGATTTAAAATCAAATGTTTATCAGTGTTGTTTTTGGGAGTTAAAACTTGATGAAATTATCCGTGTGGATAAGTTGGAAGACAGGGATTATCTGTACGGATCGATGAACGCCGTGCGGGCCGACGGAACGCGGCCGGATTGGAAACAAAAATACATGCGGTTTTTGCGGTAAAAATGTATTAGGTGGGGCAGGTAAGAAATTTTAATCTTTAAATCAATATAATACAGTATTTCTACCTATTATTGTATCTTTGAATTTATAGTGCAGATAGTTGTTGAAATCACTTGTATTTATGAAATATATGTGGTACAAAGAGACATCTAAAGTTTTTGCACAGGTAAAAAGAATAATTTAATGAAAGGGGAAATGATAAATGTTTAAACAAATTAAGAGATTTTTTCATTGGAGTTCAAACGAATCGGGACGTTCAATGGTAGAAATGTTAGGTGTTTTGGCGGTTATCGGTGTGTTGACGGTAGGCGGTTTGGCCGGTTATAATTATGCTATCACCAAACATCGGGTTAATACGATTTTAAATGAAATAAGTCTGCGCTGGGTTGTTGCCGAACAGCAATTAACAATAGGTGCGCCTATTGACATGTCGGAATTTGAAGATACAATTTTAGGGCGCTATGCGATTGATGTGTATAAGACGGAAGGGAAAGGTAATTCTGTAACTTTTCAGATTTCTAATTTATCGCCTGATATCGTTAAACGACTCTTTAGCCCAGGAAGCAGTTTATATGATTTACCCATAAAGCATTTTAGCATCGGTACCATAAAAAGTGGTGTCGCGCAATCAGAATCCGATTATCCGCAACTGGTACCTAAAGCGTATGCGGCATCCGATGGTAATGATTGTATGAGGATACGGCTTGAACTAGCTACCAATACTCTTATGAATGATTGTAAAAAAGGTGATTTTGGAGAGAAGACCTATCAAAAAATTGTTGATATAATGAATGATTGTTCTGTGTGTAAATAGAAAGAAGCAAAGGAGAATATGTTATGGCAAGAAGAATTAAGCGATTTTTGGTTTTTATGTTTTTTTCGTTGTTTTTTACGACATCTTCCAAAAAAGTTCAAACAACAGACGGATCTGTAGCCGCGAATAATTCTGTTCATGGTATAGCAGGAAAATTAGGAGGTTTTTTACCTAAGGGGATTAATTCGGCAAGGGCGGATATGGAGTGCTCGATTTCGTGTGGTGCTGGTAATGGAAACCTTATGGAGGTCTCTATATATTGCTCGGGAACATGTGATTAAAGAATTTATCTTACCAATTATTGCATAAAGCGGTGGTTTCGGCGTATGATTCGGGTGTGTCGATAATGTAGTTCTTTTCGGCGATCTTATTATTAATATGATCAATTAAGGGTTGGATTTCGCGCATGACCCGATTAAATTGGCGATTAAAAATTTGTTGAGCCTGAGCCGAGGAGTAGGCATATTCGGGTTCGATATGTGATAGGGCGGTTTCGAGCGCTTGTTCAATATCTTGTTTGAAAAACATCATTGCTTCTTGGGAAACACGAACATGATAGTTTTCATGTTCTTTAACAACCTCGTATTCGCAAGAGCCCGGTTTATACTTTTTATCAATATAAACATCCAAAGTTTTATATCCGATAGTTAAATCCATTCTTTTGATTTGAACACAAAAAGAGCCGCTACCAAGGTATTGAATCTCGGGTTCGGCAGAGCCGGTAATTCCCAGTTTGGAAACGGTTAGTCCCAAAGTATTAGGAGACATCTTTTGTGGGGCGTTTCGTAAAAATTCAGATTTGGATAAATGAGTAATATAGCGGACGGTTCCCGTTTGTGTATCGACGTTTACCCAAGGAGTAATCGTTCGACAAAAAGCGTTTGCTTTTCCCGATAAAATCAGGCATAATAATAAAGCTAGTCCATATTTCATAAAGCGCTTTATAGCACGGGGAAAATAAAAATGCAAAGAATAATTTCATGGAATGTTGCTTCCGTTCGGGCAAGAATGCCTGTTTTTGTTGATTTTTTGCGGGCGGAACAGCCGGATTTCGTCTTTTTACAAGAAATTAAAGCAACGGAAGAGACATTCCCGTTTATGGATTTGCAAATAGAGGGATATCGTGCCGTTATATCAGGGCAGAAAAGTTATAACGGAGTGGCGATTTTGGCAAAAGAATATCTTAAAAACGTGCAAGATGTATTGGTAGGGTTTGAAGATCAGGCGCGGTTTATTCAGGCGGAAGGGACAGAGGGGCTTGTCTTAATATCTGTCTATGTGCCGAACGGTAATCCGCCGGAAAAAAATCCGGAGGATAAAAGCAGGCTAGCGTATAAATTGCGGTGGATGGAGGCCCTAAATCAACATATTCGGGAATTGATAGAGGCCGGAAAAAAGGTAATTTTAGGCGGTGATTTCAATGTGATTGAGCGGGACACCGATGTGTATAATCCCGATGTGTTTCGGGGGGGAGCCCTGCTAAACGATTCCGTGCGCGGGGCGTATGGAGAATTGGGGAAAATGGGCCTTTTAAACCCGATTCGTGCGTTTAATCCCGCGCCGAATACGTATTCCTTTTGGGATTTTCAAGGCGGGGCGTGGCCGCAAAATAGGGGAATTTTGTTGGATGCGTTTTGGATAACGCCGAATATTCGGGTTAAAGGCGCCAAAATCTATCGAGAAATGCGCGGTGTTTCGGGAACGTCCGACCATGCGCCGATAGGGATTTTAATAGAAAAACAACTGAATTATTGACAGATACCGTGACTTTTCATGATTCCACAACCAGCCTGCCATTGAGAAGTTTTTGTGATACAAGCCATACAGGGGCCAAAAATAGGCGTATTAGGGGTACAATGAGCAATTGTGCAAGTTGGCAATGTCATTTCTGTCGACGAAGAAGCACTACCGCTGCCAGCGGAACTATTTCGACTGGTAGATGGGTCATTTTGAATTGACATATCATTGTTATATACAAAATAAACCGTGTTGTCTTCCGTGCAATCGGAAAGAGTCATATCGGGGGCCCCTTCTTCCACTTTGGCGATGGCTTGTAATGTTGCTTTTTCCCCTGCTACACGAATCAGATTTTCACAAACCGGTTTGGAAATACCGCTGACTTTTAAGCCAAATTGTCCAACCCAAGCCGTAGCAACAGTATCAAATGTGCCACCGGCGGTGACATCAAATTCTTTAAATTCATCCAAACTAACTTCTTCGGGTTCTTTACCCAAGGATATTTGAGTTGAGATAGTGTAGGCGCGTTTATTTCCTCCGTCCAGTAATTCATTTGTTCGATATTTGTTCATGCCGTAGATATATCCGGCAATTCCACCAATGGAAATAACACCGATAATGGCCAATACCCCCAGCATTTCTACCATGGAACGACCTTGCTCTTCCGATTTTATTCCTAATTCCATTTTATTTATCTCCTTTTTATAATTGAAAAACTATATTTGGAAGGCATTTTAGCATATAGGGATTTTAAATGCAAATTTTTTATTCGCAAAAAAACCACCCCGAAGGGTGGCTTTGAAGCAATGCGTTCTTACACCAACTTAATATTTGTGGCGCAGGTTTTTCCGTTTTCTTCCTTTAATTCAAAAGTGACCTGTTGATTTTCTTCCAACCGGCGCAGATTTGACTCATGGACAGCCGTCACATGAACAAAAACGTCTTTACCACCGTCTTCCGGCACGATAAAGCCATAACCGTTTTTATAATTAAACCACTTTACTGTTCCTTGCATTTTTAGGACTCCTTTTAAAAACCGCCTTATCATCGGCACAAATTCGATAGACACCTTCTTTGGAAAGGAAGTTATGGAAAACCATCCCTCTTGTCCCCCCGCGATACATATCAACCGAAGACAGGAAAACTATAATCCCTTTTTTTTAAAAAAACAAGAGAAAATAAAATTTATTTTTGGGTGGGGGTGGGATTGAGTAAGCCGTGCTCGGAAAACGAATAGATTTTTCGGTTTTCACCGATAATCAGATGATCTAAAAATAAGATGTTGCCGGCCGTCAGGGTTTTATAAAGTTCGGCAGTCATGCTTAAATCCGCGGGGGAGGGGTCGGAGTTGCCGGACGGATGATTGTGTGTAATGATAACGGCATGAGCGCCCAAAATTAAGGCCTGTTTTAAAATTTCACGCGGGTAAATGGATACACGGTCCGTTGTGCCGGTTTGCGGAATTTCACGCCGGATAAGGCGAAAACGCTTATCCAAATACAAAATCATAAAATGTTCGATACGCTCTTTTTGCAGGCACAGGCAACAGTAATCGATAACTTGTTCCCAATGCTCTAAAACCGGCGTTTCTTGAAGTTTATCCGATAGAAGACGGGTATTTGCTTCCCGAATGAGTTTGAAAAGAGTAAGTGTTGACTTTTTTATATTGGGAAAAGCCACCAATTCTTCGGGGGAGGCCGATAAAACACCGCCAAGAGAGCCAAACCGGTTGATGAGATCTTTGGCCAATCCCTTTACATCAATGCGGGGAATGGATTTCATCAAAATAAGTTCCAGAAATTCATAGTCCGGCAAAACGGTGGTGTCCGGCATTTGGAGAAATTTGTCTTGAGCCCGCTGCCGATGTCCCGTCTTGTCCAAAATTAAGTGCTGATTATGCATAGGGCGGTTTAGTGTATCCTTTGGGGGAGAGGGTGAAAATTTCGTACCCGTCGGGCGTGATACCGATGGTGTGTTCAAATTGGGCGGAAAGAGTCCGATCCCTTGTAACAACGGTCCAACCGTCGGATAAAGTCATTGTATCGGGTCGGCCGATGTTGACCATCGGTTCAACCGTGAAAACAAGGCCGGGGACTAATTTTAAGCCTTGGCCCTTTGTGCCGTAATTGAGAACGTTTGGCAGGCTATGATACACGCGGCCGATACCGTGCCCGCAATAATCTTCAACAACGCTATAGCCATGGGCTTCGGCCACACTTTGCATGGCAAAGCCTAAATCACCTAAGGTGGCGTCGGGTTTGGCGGCACGAATACCGGCCATCATCGTTTCATAAGTGGTTTCAACCAGACGCTGTGCTTTAATAGAGGGCTTACCCACGTAGTACATGCGGGAAGTATCACCGTACCAACCGTCTAAAATAACAGTAATATCTATATTGATAATGTCGCCGCTTTCCAAAATTTTGTTTTCCGAGGGAATCCCGTGGCAAATGACGTGGTTTGGAGAAATACAGCTGGCCTTGGGAAAACCGCAATAACCGATGTTGGCAGGAATACCGCCGTTATCACGCATGAATTTTTCCAATAAGTCATCCAGTTTGCCGGTGGAAACGCCGGGGGTGACGTAATCCGTGATGAAATCCAATGTGGCGGCAGCCAAACGGCCGGCCCGACGTAAGCCTTCAAAATCGGAAAGGGGATAAATGGTAATGTCTTTTTTGCTCATGGCGAGTATTTTATGCTTTTTTTTCAAAAAATGCTAGTCTTTTTTCAAAAAATGTTATAAAGTTTTCGGGTAAGGAGTTTTTGAGTATGTTTTCACGTCGCGCCCATATTATTATCATTTGTGCCATTATCGGGATTGTGATTTATTATTTGTTGCAAAATTCGCCCTTGGTAAATCATATTGTGAAATGAAAACGGGGTGCCGAACAGAGCAGTAAAATTTTTCTTGACATTTTGGGAAAAAGCGTATATGATAGCGCTATCTTGCGCATGCGGGTGTAGCTCAATGGTAGAGCTCCAGCCTTCCAAGCTGATCACGTGGGTTCGATTCCCATCACCCGCTCCAATAAAAAAGACGGCATTAAAGGCCGTCTTTTTATATTTTAGAGTGAAATATATAAAAATTGTAAATTATAACCCCAAATTAAATATTAGCGGCGGGTGGAAACATCATTATGAATGATTTTGATGAATTTAGGATCAGTTTTGTGTTGTGGTGGAGTATGATCCACTAAACGGGGAGGGGTTATTTTTTTCTCGGTCCGATTGCGGTACCTGTGGTTCACACCGGCGGCGTATCCGGCAGCACCAAACGCCGCCATGTAAAGAGCAATATATTGAGAGCAAAAACGAGCTTTTCCTTTATTCTCTTTTGCCGCGTTGATTATGTTGTAACCGCTTAAAAGCATACCGGTAACCGCTATACCCATAAAAAAAGGATGAATTTTAAGGGGATTAAAATCCGATCTTTTTATGCGGGAAGGGTTTTTGGTTGCTTTTTCCATGATTTTTCCTTTTCGTAATTTCAGGCTAACAGAATTTTATTTTGATTACAAGTTTTTTCTTTTTGGAGGCTGCTAAAAAATTCTTGACAAGCGATTAAAAATCGGCTATGATGGCACCCGCACTAAACGGACAGTGGCAAAGAAACGAAGTTGGCCAAAAAATGTTCAATCTATTGAATTGCTTACGTTTTCTTGACATTTGATGTTTAGTCTTTGAACGATAAATTTCCAATTTCCATTTGGGATTTATCTGGGTGAGAGAACACCTTAAAAAATCATGAACCGAAGTCGAAAGGCTTCATTTTACTAACTGATCAGTTAATGAAAGAAAGAAAATGAGTAAAGAAAAATTTAACAGAAGTAAACCGCACTGCAATATCGGTACGATTGGTCACGTGGACCATGGTAAAACGACATTGACGGCGGCTATTACCAAAATTTTGTCCGAAAAAGGCGGCGCTGCCTTTGTTGATTATGCAAACATCGATAAGGCTCCGGAAGAACGCGCTCGCGGTATTACGATTAATACATCTCACGTGGAATACGAAACAGACAAACGGCACTATGCCCACGTTGACTGCCCGGGCCACGCTGACTATGTGAAAAACATGATTACGGGTGCTGCACAAATGGATGGTGCTATCTTGGTGGTTTCGGCTGCTGATGGTCCGATGCCTCAAACACGTGAACACATCTTGCTCGCCCGTCAGGTGGGTGTGCCGGCCATCGTTGTCTATTTGAACAAAATGGATATGGTGGATGATCCGGAATTGTTGGACCTCGTGGAAATGGAAGTTCGGGAACTTTTGTCCTCTTACCAATTCCCGGGCGACGAAATCCCCATCATCAAAGGTTCTGCTAAAGTGGCTTTGGACGGCGGTGATCCGAAAATGGGTCGCGATTCCATTATCGCTTTGATGGACGCTGTTGATTCCTACATTCCGCAACCGGAACGTCCGTTGGATCAACCGTTCTTGATGCCGATCGAAGACGTGTTCTCAATCTCGGGCCGTGGTACTGTGGTGACCGGTCGTGTGGAACGCGGTGTTTTAAAAGTTGGTGACGAAATCGAAATCGTTGGTCTTCGTCCGACACAAAAAACAGTTTGTACAGGTATCGAAATGTTCCGCAAATTGTTGGATCAAGGTCAAGCCGGTGATAACATCGGTGTGTTGCTCCGCGGTACAAAACGTGAAGAAGTTGAACGTGGTCAAGTTTTGGCTGCTCCGGGCACCATTACACCGCACACAAAATTCGAATCCGAAGTTTATGTGCTGAGCAAAGATGAAGGCGGACGTCATACTCCGTTCTTTGCGAACTATCGTCCGCAATTCTACTTCCGTACCACAGACGTGACCGGAACAATCGAATTGCCGGCCGGTGTTGAAATGGTTATGCCGGGTGATAATGTGAAATTGACTGTCACATTGATCGTGCCGGTGGCTATGTCCGAAGGATTGCGCTTCGCTATTCGTGAAGGCGGTCATACGGTCGGTGCCGGTGTTGTTGCCAAAATTTTTGAATAATTTTGCATCGACATAAAATCGATAAAGAATCCCCTGACTTCGGTCGGGGGATTTTTGTATAAATATTGTTTTGATGGTGCATTATTGTTGATATCCGCCGCCACGAAAACGTGCAGCGAGATCAAAAATACTTTGTTGCGAACCTTCCCTTTCGCTGGGACGAACGGTTTCAAGTCGTTTTTCGTAATTGGCTCTTTCTGAAATTTTATGTCCGTTTTGATATATGGAACGGAATTCGGTCGCTCTATCAGTAAGAGGGATCATTTGACCCTCTTTTGTTTTTTTCCAACTCAATTCATTTTTGATATACTCTCCGTCTAAAACGCCATTCTTTTTGAAGCCGGATTCTTTTAGTTGACCTTCCTTTAGTTCAGGATTAGAAAAATAAGTTTTAAACTCTCCCGCCCGGAAATCATTTTTGGTGTAGTCATCTTTAAGTTGAAGGGGTTCCCGCAGCATTCCTTCAGCGATTAAACGTCCATCACAAAAAACAGTATGTTTCATTTCACCGTTGGGTTGAATTTTTCCAAATATTTGGATTTTTTTGCCATTTCTTGTTTCAACACGTTCAAAGGAGACTTTTTGCCCGTTCCGATTGACACCAGCTTCTACTATGTTTCTGCCTGTTTCATCATAAATAGTGTATCTTCCGTTTTTTTCGCCTTGACGAAAAGTTTCAACTTTTTCACGTGTCCCGTTTTCACGATAAAGGGTGCGTTCACCTTCAACTTCACCATTTACCTTTTTCATTTTGGCTTTGGTGTTACCATTGGGCCAGAAAGATTCATAGGGTCCATTTTCCACACCATCATTGACGGTATAAATAGCCTTTACGGTTCCATCCGGATTGCGTTCAGTGACTTCACCACTTATAATCGTTTGTTTGTATTCTGATGCCATATCCTATCTCCCACAGGACCATTATATCATATTTAGGGAAAATGTCAAATTTTCTGCTTTTGAATGCTTTATAAAGCTGAAAAGGTATCAAAAAAAGCGCCCGGGGAGGCGCTTTAAATTTTGGTGGAGATAAGGGGGGTCGAACCCCTGACCTTCGCA
>JAFYHG010000009.1 GCA_017539265.1 Alphaproteobacteria bacterium
AGGGGACCTCAACCTTTTCCACAACGGGTTCGGCCGTTACAACAACTTCTTGAACCGGTGTTTGTGTTTTTGGGGCCGTTTCCTGTAAGATTTCGGGGATGGGTTCAACCTCAGGCGGCAGAGGAGCCGGCAAGGGTTCCGTCGATTCGACTATGGCAGGCGGTCTGGAGGTAAAGCGGAACAATGCATATCCTGTCTTGTCGCCTTGAACGGTACCACTAATCCCGATTGTGTAATAGGCCCCGATAAAGCCATAATCAAAATCAAGATAGTCTATATTATATGTGGCATTTAATAATGTTTGTCCCGTTTCGGTGATGTTACACATAAAATCTTGGGTGGAGAGTTCCACTTTATCCGTATAATCCACCGTCAGACGCGATAAAGCCAATTGGCACGGAGGATACGTGCGGTCGGCCTTTATCCGATAATCCCATACCAGATCCAAACCGGTCGAACCGTTCAATTTCTTTTCATCGACCATTTTTAATTTTTGGATATTGACTTGAACCGGGGAGTATGAATTATCTGCCGGTATGGAGATCCCTTCCGTTAAACAGATATGAGTTGCAGGATCGGCTTCACACACTAAAATGGTTTTACCGATATTTTTTTCCATCATTTGGGCAATCTTATTAAACAAAAAACCCTTTGTCATGGAATAGGGCGCATTGGCGCATTGATGGGCACGACAGACTAAAACCGATGTGGAAGACAGGTTATCAATTTGAGCCGAGGCCGGTAAAATACCCATTGCCAATGATAATGTTAAAAGTCCGGACATATATTTTTTCATGTTTTTCCCCTTAATAAAAATAATGAATACTTCACTATAGACATAAAATAATTGAAATTGCAAGCGATATTTTGGGACTTTTTTGACGAAAAATGAAATTTTTTTAAAAAAAATGCATTTTTTTTCATTTTGTCTATTTCCCAAAAAAAATTTTTGGTGTATAGTGTCAAAAACAACCAAAAGGAGAATCACATGGAAGAAATCATTTTTCCCAATCAAATTCGGATGTTTCGGCGTGTTCGCGGCATCTCTATGAAAAAGTTGGCTGACCACTTGAATATGAGTTTGTCCGCTATCAGTAAGATTGAACGCGGCTATCGGCGCATTGATGAAAATCAATTAAACCGTTTGACGGAGCTCTTAAATTGCCCGCCTGAAGCCATCTTTGTGACGGAAGAATCTTCTCAGCCCGAAGTGATTAAAGCCTGGAAAACCGAACAGGAACGGCGTAACAAAATCAATGCCGGCAGTGGGTTAAAGACGTTAGGGGCAGGGCTTCGCTACCTGAGGGGACAGAAAAAACTGACGCTATTTAAAGTGGCAAAAGGGGCAGGATTAACGCTGTCTGTTTATCACCGAATTGAAATGGGGCAACGTGAAGTTGAAGAAAATGTTTTAGAACGAATCGCCCATGCTTTGGGATATTCGGGAACCGACTTGCAATTAAAAATCTATGAATTGGATATGTCGGGAGCATTGGATGAGCTTAAAAATAACGATTCCAAAACAGGGGTTGAAACATGTAAAGGTGGCTATAATGACCTGCCAGTCAGCCGTTTTATGATGAAAAACGCCGATTCGCAAGAGGTAACGGTTCAAGTTTACGGGATGCCGTTGGAAGACGGCTCTTTGCTGATTGATAAATCCCATCCGGTGGGATCGGTGATTTGCCCGTCAACACTTGCAAAAGAATTTGATTTGTATGCGGTGCGCCTGATGACGGATACTTTGGGATCGATAATTCCTAAGCGGTCCATATTGGTTGTTGCCCCCCACGCAAAGGTTATAGATGGTGATATTGTGGCTATGCCGGTGGAAGGCAATACCGTTCGATTGGTATCGGTTGGGGTTAATACAGATGGCAGTTGGTTTTATAAAACGGCCGGTATCCCGCAGAAAAAATTGCTTTCATTTGAACAGTTAAAAACTTTACAGCGAATCGTCTATATCGCGATTCCTTAAAATGGGGTAGTTAGGAGTAGAAATGGGAACCCAAAATCAATCTTTCAGAAGTGCCTTTATTGAAGAGCAAAAGACACACGTTGACACCGTGATGGAAGAGGCTCAACGGTTGGTGAATCTGTATCGTCATGCCGATGCTTTTGGTGAGGAATTTATGCCTAAATTGGACCAAATGCTGTTATCGGCCAGCCCCGAGGTTCAAACGGCGCTTTCGGATATTTTGGGCGGACAAATTGTGCGGCAATATTGTACTTATTTAAAGGAACGGACAATGCCGCGGGAAACACAGCCTTCGGATTCGGATGATAATAAGCCTGTCGAACCGCAAAAAGGCTATCTGCCGACTCCGGATGGAGATTTAAATCAATTTTTAGGAGGGCAAGGTAATTCCGAAGGGGGGATGGAAGCCCTTTTGAAACAATTCTTAACCGCGCATCAGCAGGAATTAAACGAGATATTGAAAGCTCAGTCCGAGAACTTAACGACCGTTTTGGGAAAGATGGATCAAAATACGCATGAAGGAACCTCACATCAGACGGATCGATTGGTTAATATCATTCAACAGGAAACAGGAAAACAAAAGAAATACGAAGATGTCATCGAGGCCGGTCCGCAATCACCGGTTTTGGTGCCCGATGAAACGGAGGGATTTTAAATGGCCGATATCAGTAAAATAAAGGAAGCACTGCAAAATTATACGGGTGAAGCCGAATCTTTAAATAATTTTGCTGCGGTGGCGGCGGCGGAACTCGGTGAAAATTGGGTGGAAACCATTTATGATACCTTGACCGATTTATCGGCAGAAGAAAAAGAAAAATTGGATCATGCATTTCAATATTATGCGGCCACGATGGCTTGGAATGAGGCTCAGGCTTACTTAAATCAAACGGAACCTTTGGATACGGCGGCCGTATCGGCACGAATTCCCGTTTTGGAACATTGGTTGGCTTTTTTTCAAGAAGCGGGCCTAGATGTTGTTAATCAGCTGAAGCAAAAATTATCTGCTATGGGTTCCGAAGAAGCCCCTGCAGAAACAGATGAGTCATCTTATCAAGAAGAACAACAGGAAGACAACGAAGCCGAAGAAGAAGCACAGCCTGCGGTCGAACAAAAACCGGAAGAAAAGCCGATTGTTATTGAAAAGCCTAAGTCTGAAGCCCTTTGGACCGTTGAAAAGATCAAAAAACAGGCCGATATGACAAAAGATATTCAATCTTGGGTAGCGGCCAGATGCGTCTCTCTGGGGAATCGAGAGGTCTTTGCCTACCCCTATTACGGATTTGTTGTGGACGTTATGCGGCAAACACGTAAAGATATACAATCTTTGCTCGACAGCGAGGAAATGTTAAGAGAAGTTAATGAAAACTATCCCGGTGAAGTGCGGCATTTACAGGATTATCAGGTATCATTGGATAATGATTTGGAAATTGCACAGCAAAACGGTATTTCCGATGAAACGGCCTTGATATCGGATGAATTGACAGGTGATGACGCCAGGCGCGTCTTGGGGCAGCTGGATACGTCCAATACGCCGGAATTTTCGGGCCCGGCACCGGATGGGTTTGAGGTCGTTTTAGACACGGATGACGGTATTGATGACCAACAAATTAAAGATGAATACAACCAAATCGAAAATAAAGTTTTGGGTGATTCGGGTAAAAATCAAGACGAAAATGAAAAAAATGCTTCACAAACATCGAAAAATGGTGTAAAGAAGAAATTGTCCTTCTCTTTGGGCAACAAGAAACCGGCTGGAACATAAGGAGTTAGATTATGAGATATACACGTTTTTTAGGAATGGCTTTGATATTGGCGATGGTGTCGGGCGGACAAGTTTGGGCTGCTTCCCCTAAGTCTACGGCTAGATTTATCAATATTGAGACACCTTTTCGGTGTTCGGTTAATCGTTATGAAAATTTAAAAGTTTCAACGACTCTTCCCGTCAAAGCCGGCGATTTTAAACTGACTTTTTTTGATAAAATGGATGACTTGCCCAGATATGAAGTGAATGGCCTTTCTTTTAAGAAAAAGCCCATTGATGAAGCACTGCAATTACTTGTGGATGAAGCCGATATTACCGTTTATACGGAAGACGGCTATTATCCTTCCATGGATGCGGACGGCGTGTTCGGAGAGTTGACGGACGTGGTTAATGAATTAACGGCTTCGGGCGGTATTTTTTATCGGTATGATGCTATTAGAAAAGAGCTCTATTTGTCCAGAAAAGCACGGTTTGAATTACAGTTGCCCGATAACCGGATGGTAATGTTAGCCTTGTTGGATGCCTTACGGGGGGCGGGTATTCACGACGCTCGGCCGGATTGGAAAAATAGTACGATTTTAATTACGTTAACACAAGCCGAAAAGAAAACGGTCGAAGAGTTGTTAGCCTATATTCTTGAGGATGGCTATTTATTGTTGGCCGATACGCGTGTTTATGGCGCCAGACCTAAAACACCGATGGTGAATTGGCAAAAAATTGTGCGGCGCTTTGGGGCCGGTCGGGTTTATTCGGCTAATAACGGTCTTGTAGGTAAGATTTTAAGTATCGGTAATCAAATTCCGGAACAAGAATTTATTAAAACGGTTGGAACGGAATTTGCCATTATGCCGGTGAGCCAAGGTGTTGCTATTGTTCCGAACGGTTGGAAAATGCGCTTTAATGTGGGGCAATGCTCGGTAGGGGATAAATTCCCGTCCTTGTCTATTTTGGTTAATACCCAGATTCGGACACCGGAAAAAGTGGAAACCAATATTACATTGGATACGAAAAAAGGTGAGCTTAGCTCTTTCAATGCGATTGCCGCAATTGATAATGAATTGATGGTTGTCGGTGTCCCGGCACCGGGCTCAAGAGATGAAGAGTTGTTAGCCACTTTGAAATTAAGACTTATTCGTTTGGTAAAGGAAGATTAAGATGACAGAAGAACCTAAATTTGCACCACCTATGCCACCGAAGGCTCCGGCTTTCGGCGGGCCGGCTCCTACCCCCGGTTTATCGACGGAGGCCCCGAAGGCAGAAAAGCCGGCCACCGGCATTCCCGCCAATAATTTTGCGGCGGCCCTAAAGATATCACCGCGCATTTTTGAAACGAAAATTATGGCGGCGATTTTAGGCGGCTGTGTATTTTTTGGGATGCTTTTGGGAATGGTCTTTTTCGGTGGCAGCAGCGCCCCGCAACAAGTCGTTCGGCAAGGGTTAAGCGGTGTTGTTCCCAATCCTGATATTCGAACAAAAATGGCCAGGTGTGGGATGGTTTCAAATACCGCGCCGTGCATGGTGTATATTATGAATCATGAACGAAATGATCGACGGGCGGAATACTTTTTTGATCAAGCTGCAAAACTGACGGGGCGGGCTCCTTACTTGATCCGAATTGAAAATCAGTATTATGCAACAGCGAAAATATCACCGGGGCAAATTGCAAAAATAAAAATCCCGGCATTACGTTAATTTAAGTCCGCTTCGGCGGACTTTTTTAGAGGAGTAAATATGAAGGAAACATATTACGATTCAGCCAAAGAACATATCAAAGAAAGATACCAAACAGATTGGTTGGGGCGATACCACGGTTTGCGGGAGCAGTATAGTGAAAACGGCACGGTGCTTATGCGCGGTCATTATAAGCACAATATCCCGCATGGCGTGTTTGAACACTATCGCGAAAACGGGGATTTGATGTCGCGTGAAACCCTTGAAGACGGTAAACTGGAAGGACGGTCTGAGCACTATAGCAAAGGCCACTTGGATACTGTTTATACCTATCATCAGGGGATAAAGGAAGGCCCTTTTGAAGAATATTGGAATGCTGGAACGTTAATGAAAAAAGGCATTTATCATGATAACCTGCAGGAAGGATTGACGAAGAATATCGGGAAGATGGTACTCTGTGGCAAAAAAATATGTATCGTGCAGATAAAAAAGAAGGCCCTGCCAGCGAATATTTTGCGGACGGAACGTTGATGTCTACAAGAACATATAAGGATGGAAAGTTGGATGGTGTGGAGGAGCGCTATTATCCCAATGGGCAGTTATTTTATCGAATGACCTATGTACTGGGGAAAAGAGAGGGGCCTTCTGAAGCCTATTATGATAACGGACAAATCGCCGAGAAAGGGACATACCAAGATGGAAAGTTTATCGGCGAAAAGTGGAATATGGACGGGACAAAGGCCTAATTTTACAGTGAATGGTGGCGTTTGGCAGCAAGCTGTGCTTCGTATTCGCGTTGTTTCATAATTTCATCACGCTTGCGTTGTTTTTCGGCCTCTAAGGGGTTGGTCGGACGAGCGGGTTCGGGTGCAGGGCCTTGATGATCCTTTCCGCCGACATTACGATAGTCCAGGCCGTTATGCTTATCCATTGATGTTTCTCCCATTTGACCTTTGCCCATGTTGGAGGCACCGCTCAACATGTCATGATAACTGGTGGGGTGAGGTTGAGGATTCGGTTGATCCCTATCTACATTGCCTTTTTGAACGGTTGGATCTCTGACAGAGGCAGCTTCCCTCCCATGAGTAGCCTGTAATGCATCATCATTTGATGGATTATTGGCATCTTGATATCGGTGCTGCAGGTATTCCGGAATAATTAAACGGCCATTATCGTCTGTGGGGACCCAGTAATTTACGCCATCCGGTCCAAAAAGAATACCATGATTTTTCCAACTTTGCCTATGCTCAAGTTTTGTTTTTTCCTGAAGATCTATCATTTCTTGGTGAAATTTATCCATTGTTTGATAAATCAATTGGACATAGGGATTTTTATCCAAGGCACTATTTAAAGAACTTCGGATTTCGGCTCGTTTTTGAGGATCGGTTTCCGTGGATAGATTTATTAGCATTTCCTCAATATGTTGATCATTTATGAGCTCGCTGGCATTCCAACTAGTTAGAGGTGTTATTTCATCAGACAATAACCGCCAGTTTCCCAAAACATCTGCGGCTTCTTGACTCCCGATTCGTTCATCGGGGTTGACGGCAATCGTTTGAGCGGTTAAGGCAGGATAGAAAACCTTGGAATAAAAGGCATCCAACAGAGGACACTCTTTTTTAAATTGTTCCGGATCGGCGTGGCGTGCTTCATTAAGTCGACAAATCAATTCACCAGGAATATCATCTTTTTTGTAAGAACTATACTCAATCGCCTCTTCCATTTTTCTAATAAGGTCAGGAATTATTTGACCACCCCGTCCTTTATCTAGCTGAAAACATGTTTGAAAAAAAAGGGAGTTAGAAATACCATGATCTGCCAGATGTGTCAATTCATGAAGCAATACGGTAGGAATTCGTTCTGTAGATAAACCAATAAAAAAATCTGTATTTTCAGCTATCCGTGAGCCATCATCTTCTTGAAAAGAAGTTCCCGTAACTGCTGTAATATCAAAACGGTCGTCTCTGGTTTCTTTTTGTTCACCATTCACAGCATTTGAGAATTTCTGCATATCAGCATTTCTCTGCATCAGAGATAAAATTCCACCTCGTTGGCGGAAATTATCCAGTAGGGCCCGTTCCTCGCCGGCCGCAATTTTATCCCATTCGGTTGCCAGTTTCCCAAAAGATTCCCGCGCCCAAGCAAAACTTTCGGGTAGATTTTCGGGTTTTTCGTGTAAAGGAACAACGGTGGCACTTCCATCGGGACTTAATATCGTTACATTCATATCATGAAGATACAGATGGTCACCCGTTTTACCCTGTTCGGTGTCTTTTTGCGGCATATTAAAATCACTTGCACGGCCATCAGGACCAATTAGGCGCACACTTTTGGCATCGGCATATAAACAATCACTAAACGATGCAAGTACTTTGTGATCCTCATATTCATATAGAAGACGGTATTCATCCCTTTGTTCTTTAACGGTTCTGTAAATATCCTCTACCAGTTCTCTTCGATCTAATTCTTTTTTCAGAGTTTCAGGCATAATGGGTTTTCCGTCACCGCCTTGAAGCACCCGAACATTTAGTCCATTTGGAAAGGCCAGATGCGTGTATTTTTCAGGGAAGGCATCGCTATATGAAGTTTGTTTTCCGTCTTTTTGCAATTCTTGCGGGAAACTTATGGACAGGTTTCCGTCAGAGGTTATATTTACACCGACATTTGTTCCCATGGACTTAATCCATTGTTGAAGTTCCGGATTGGATCCTTCCAATAACAAATCGCTCCCATGGTCCCCCAGTGGTTTGGCGTTGGGGAAGAGTTGTTGTAATTTTTCCTTAAATTCTCTTAACTCATCGGCCATTTTTTATCACCTCATAGGACCATTATACCATGAGATGGAAAATGTGTCAAATTTTTCATGATTAATGGTGAATAACCCCTGTAATTTATGGAAAATTTTTTCTTTTAAACGCAATCAGGCAGAAAAAAAAGAGGATTTTTTCATTTTTTACTTGATTTTTGAAAAAAAATATGGCATATATAATTCCACGTCAGCGGTGCGGGTGTAGCTCAGGGGTAGAGCGCGACCTTGCCAAGGTCGATGTCGAGGGTTCAAATCCCTTCGCCCGCTCCAATTTATAAGGTGCTTTAAGGATTTCCCAAAGCACCTTTTTTATATTTTGAAAGATATTGAGTAAGCTTGTAATCAATCCAACATTTTCCGGTTTTATCGTGATGCTTGTTGGGATTGGTTTGCCAAAGTTATTCCCCTGATTTCTTTTTCAAATTCTCTTCGTTTTTCGGGGGTAAACATTAATGTTGAGTTATCTTTTGCTACAACAAGCCCGCCAACCGGAACAAAATCATCTCGTGGCATGACAACCATTTTTAACTCTTTTCCGAAATGCTTACCGATTGCGGCTAATTTCTGAGGATCTTTGATGACACTTAAAGATTTATCGTTCCTTAGATCATCAAAAAAGTCCGGTGGTACATCTATTCCCATCCGTTTAATAAATTCTTGCATAATTTCATGATGCCTTTGAACAAGATTTTTATCAACAGTTGTATCAGGATAGGGATTCTGTGCCCAACATCGATACCCGTTTGTATTTCGTAGGGCTCCGGAATTATAGGTTTTTGTCCAATCTTTAAAAGTCCGTGCATCGTCTCGTTGATCATAAATGCCTTTTTGATAATTTCCCTGCCAAGTATCGATTACAAACTGAGTTCTGGCCATTCGCTCTACTTGATCTGCAGATAAATTGGGATTTTCTTTCCCGATATTTTCTTTCAGGCGTCGATAGTCCCTCCAATCGGCAGTGGTAGCGCCCAATGAACGGGCTCTTGAAGGATTTTTTTGATAAAGTTCTTCTGAGATTAACACATCCTGTAAACGTGCTTCTACTTCCATCATTTTGGAAAAGACAATTTGTTGTTCGGTCGGCATATGTTCGTAATCTTTGCCGTATTTATATCCTTGGATGGCGTGTCGTGTCTCATGTGCAATCAAACCTGCCCCGAAACAAGATGCAGAAAGTAGAGTGTCATCATAAATTACACAATTTTTTCCATCCCAAAAGCCCGCCTCTCTTGAATATTCCGGTTTTTCTGCAATAACGTAGTTCACGTCTTTAGGTAATTCTCTTAAAAGAGCTGCCCCAATTTCCGTTTGTGCCATCATTTGTAATTGGTCTTGGAACAGTAATTTAAACGTCGGATCGCCTGCCCGGTTGATAATATTGCCGGATACTATATCCCGAAATCTTTGAACGGCTTGAACTTTATCCATCTGTTGGGGTTCAGTAGGAGTCGGTGCAGCCCCCGCCGCCGACATGACAGCGAAACTACTCATAGCTAAAACTTTTTTAAAGCCGTTCATAGAGCTCCTCCATAAACATATTATACTACTTTTTTCTATTTTGTCTAGCCTGAGTGTATACTTTTTAAAAAGCCTTGTTTATCAGGGCATTAAATTTGAAATGGTGCGCGCTGCTTTGCAATTCCGACTAACACAAAACCGGCGTCTGACGGGGCAGGCTTGTTTTTGTGAAGTCTCATTGCTTTGCGCACAAAAATAATTCACCGGATTATTTTTGTTTGCGCAGTATCGGACTCAAATCACGCTAGAATTAAAGGAAAAATTGTAAAAATACAGTTGTAATCAATAAAAATTTTTGCTATTCTCGAAAGAAAAAGGAAATTTATGGGTGATTTAAATTTATTTTTAATACTGATGATGGCGTTTGCTATGTATTGGTATTTTTATATTGTCGGGGAAACCGTTTTGGTTTTGATGAAACAAAAATTTCATCGCTACTTTTCGCCGTTGATTGGATATGTTATTTTTTCATACATTTTCTTTATCCTATTTCATGTGACAACAAATTTTTTTGCCGTATTTTCGGCTTTCTTATCCCTTTTACTCGGTTGTCTGCTTTTGCAAAAAACGAGAGGAATACAGGTCTCTAGACCGCCTTGGCGGGCATTATCTTTAGCGTTGGGTGTTGCCGGATATGTCATTTATATCTTATACCCGAAATTTTCTGAGGGAGGATTCTTTTGGTCTGTGCCTCTATTTGACCATATGAAAATAGCGTTTACTGCACAAATTGCCCAAACAGGAATCCCTGTTGCTAATCCTTTTTGTGCTTTTCCCGAAAAAACGTATTATTATTTCCTATATCATGTTCCATTGGCGGTTATGAAAATTGTTTTTGGCGCTACATCCTATGAGGTCGAATTGTCGGGGGGAATGTTATCCTGTTTGGTGGGATATCAGTTAATGGTGGGGTGTATATGTCTTTTAAAAGGGAAAGAGTGTTCTTGGGTGGAAGTTGTTACCTGTTTTGTGTTTAGTTTTATGGGAAGAAAAATTCCAGGGGTATTTGAAGGACATGGTTTTGATCCTATCTTAGAAACGGTTTTATGGACACCCAATACCTTTTTGGCAGCTTTTTGTCTTATATTCTCTTTGTTTTGGATACATAGAAACAAATTTTCACAGGCATATATTCCGGCATTATTGATATCGGTGATATTGGGATTATCTCCTTATATTTTCTTGGTAGCTTTTGGTGGATTAAGTCTTTTTTGTGTGTATGAATTTTGCTTAAGTAAAGCAAAAAAAATATTTTTTATTCAGGCTGTTAAATTAGCTGCGTTGGTATTTTTGTTTTCATTGCCAATTTTACTTATTCAGTGGGGGATAACCAATACTCATGAATTTTTGATAAAATTTTCTATTTTCCCTTGGAAAAATATAGCGAATCCAATTGATAAAACTATCGGCTTTTGGACTGTCTTTTTATTGTCGGAAATGCCAATTATTTTTTTGATTAATTTAGTGTGTCTGAAAATTTCTGATATAAAAAAGTGGCATATCCTGTATTTTTCTGTACTCGCTTCCTTTGGAGTTTCGTATTGCTTAAGATCAATGATTTCTAATAATGATTTAGGTTGGCGGGCATCCTTTGTTGGAATTGCGTTGCTAACTATCTTGGCGGCTTATCATGTGGGAAATATAAAGAATTGGATATTGAAAATAATTGTTATAACAATGTCATTATATTTTATATCATTTCCATATCTAGACGAAAAACATAAATATGTTATCCCGTTATCCAACGAAACAATATCGGCTATACAACGATATGTGAAACAAGATGATTATTTCCTTAACAATATAACTCGTGATAAAATGATGCGAGACGATTGGGAAATAAACAGTAACCATGAGTTTGCTACAATTACAGAAAGAAGATCTTGTTATATGTCTTTTGAAGGCGTTAGAGCACATTGTACTCATGATTTGAGGAAATTAAATAAAACTGTAAAGCGTATTTTTAATGGTTCCGTATCTTTAGATGACATCAATGCCGCCAAAAATATAAAATGTAATAAATTTATTTTTCATAACTCTGATCCGAATTGGGATAAAGATGAATTGCTAACCTCTTTTGGGCTGCGAAAAATATATGAAAATAATCAGATAAAAATTTGGGAATAAATAAAATTTTATAGGTGTTATTTAGAACACTGCAGTTGTTTCAGAAGAAATTACCCCTGAAACTTATCTGTTTACCTCACAAAAGATGGGAAAGCCTTTCAACTGTGTGAGTATTTCACGGATGTTTGCGACCGTCTATAAGAAGTTCAATATTGAAGGGGCAAGTCATCTTGGACGCCATCTGTTCATTAGTCGGTTAGTCAATGCTGGTACTAATATCTGTATAGTTCAAAAACTTGTTAATCACCGCAATATTTCAGTGACCCAAAGGTATTTTAATTATAACGAGAAAATGCTCTCAAATGCTGTCGAGAATGTGACGATTTAAAAGACACTCCCTGGTTTTCCCAAGGAGTTTCAATTTGTTTTAGAACTTCCACTTAATTCCGGATTTAGCAGTGGTGCGACATTCGCGGTCTATGTAGGAGATGATAGATCCATACAGGCTGTAATCTCCTTCTTCATAGTCAAATCCAAAGCGAATGACACCACGGTTATCACTTCTCCGATCATCCCGTAATGTGAATGAGCCATCCATCCCTTCCATACCAACACGCAATTTATACGGATCTGCAAACTCGTGATACGCCGCAACACCGGCGGTCAGTTTTAGCTTGGTATCCTTTGTCAGATCTTTTTCTTTCGTCAGGTACAGACCAATTCCGCTTTCCACAGAATATGTACTCTGGCTCTTGATGCGCAATGCATAGTCTTTATCTTCTTCATGTCCACGTTGCGTATAGCCCAACACATTGAACTCTGCGGCCGGTTCCAACAACCAACCATTATCAAAAGTTATCGGATAACGCGCTTCATTCATTAACCCAAAGACGCGTTTTTCAATCGTTCCATCATAGGTGCTTCCGTTAAACCCTGTCCGATCATAACTACCGCGCGCATACCCAATCCGCGGTGAAGTGATAAAGTTAAACCCATATCTTCTATATCCGATAGGCATTGCCAATTGATACAGAGCATCCCGGCGATTGTCTTTATCGTGTGCATTATCCGAATACACATTAGAGAAAGCAATACCTAGGCCAACCGACCATCTGCCATCGCGTTTATTATAGAGGCTGTATCTGGCATTAGACCCCGTATCACCACGGAAAGCCGAAGGTCTGATTGATCCGGCCAGCGAGTACGCCCGTTCTTTTTTATGGAACAGTTTTTCATTCATGTCCAGATTGAGTTCCCGCATCATCATCATGTCTTCAAAATTAAAGCGGCTGAGCATCTCTTTACCCGTCAGTTTATCCAAACTATCGGTCAAAGTATGCGTGTTGCCGATTGATTTGAGTTTATTAAAGAACTCTTCGTTATTACCGGCGGCATAGTTATGTGTTAAGAATTTCGCCAAAGAGCTGTTCTTCGTCGCCGTATCAAAGCCCTTCATTGTCATGACGACATCATGGCCGTTATCTGCCAAAGCCGCATCAAATAAGGCCGATTCAGAAATTAAGTTCAATCCGCTTGTATCGCCAGCATTAATCATATTTTCGGACACATAGGTTGTATCAAAGCCCTGTGTGGTCAATTCGGAACTTAAATTCAAATCGCCCGAGATATCGTTTTCAATATTGAATTGAGCCCCGGGCAAAGCCGTCAAGGTTCCCTTCATACTGGCGATATTGAGTGATTTGGCACTCATCGCACCGGCATTCATTAATGTACTGCCACCTAAATGGATATAGTTTCCATTGGTAGTGCCACCCGAACAATCACCCGTACACGTATCACCATTTAGGATAATTGTACCGGTATTTTTGATAGTTGCCCCGCCAGATGATACATAGATACCATAGGCGTTATCGGCCGATACATTGATTTCCCCACTGTTAGTAATTGTTCCATTTCCGGAATAATAGATACCATAACCAGTTTCCGCATTAGTAATAGTAATTGTTCCTTTGTTTGTGACAGACCCACTTCCGGATTGATAGCTAATTCCCCAAGCCGTTTCTGCTCCATTAATGGTAATTTCTCCCTCATTTGTGATGGCACTACAACCATACCCATCAATACCGGTCACATATCCCCCTTTTTCTGAAGAAGGATTATAGGTCACACTAGTATCGGTATCCGTATAGGTATCCCGTGTAATGGTCACATGTCCCGAATTCTTATTCAAAATCGTGGCATTTGAGGATCCTTCCAAACCTACTACCCAACCATCTTTCAAATTGTTTATGGATACGCTTCCCCAGTTGGTCAGTGTTTTCGAAGCCCCAACATACATCCCTGTTGCACTTCCTGTATGGGTATTTTGAATATTGATTTGGTCATTATTGTAATTCGTTGCATTACCCGACAGGGCCTGAAGGCCATACGCGCCCCCCTTACCATTATTTAAGATATCAACAATGCCGATAATGGAACTTGATGAAGAATTCGCATTAAACACATTTCCGGTTCCTGATCCATACAAACCATACACATAACCACCATTCTGATTCAACTGTTTGATGGTTAATTGACCGGTTCCACTTATTGAGTTGTAAATCGCTCCTTCCAAGCTTTTTATACCATACACGGAACCAGTCCCGTTATTTGTAATGCTGATGTCCCCACCATTTGTGTTTCGCGAGTTATATACAGCGGTTAAGCCCTCTATCCCTGTCACCGTGCCATTACCCGTATTGGTAATGGATAGATTTCCTGTTCCACTATAACTATTAACGGCTTCGCCGGTACTACCAACCATACCCCAAATGTCTCCAGAACCATTATTTGTAATGGAAATAGTCCCTGTCTTCGTGTTGCCGGTACGGGCATTATAAACATTTGTACCGGATACAATCCCAGTTACGGATCCATTGCCCGTATTGGTAATACTTAACAAACCATCACCATTTGAAGTATTGTAAGCATTACTACCCGCTGTTATACCATAAACACCACCTGTCCCATTGCTTTCAATCGTGATGGTTCCACTACCTGATGAACTGTTAGAGTTTCGAGCCTCTCCGTTAGTGGAAGATATTCCTGTCACAGTATTACCGTCCGCATTTAATTGATGAATGGTCAAATTACCAATCCCATTTGAGGCGTTAAAGACGTTTCCATTCTCACTCTTCATACCATAAACCATCCCCGTCCCATCATTTTCAATGGTAATTGTTCCGCCACCGGCACCATAGGAGTTATAAACCTGTGTTTTACCGGATAGAGCGGTCACGGGACCATTCCCCGTGTTGGTAATGGTCAATTCACCGGAACCGTTACTGGCAGCATTATATGCTGTTCCATTATCACTAATCATACCGATAACTTCACCATTTCCGGTATTTTCAATCGTGATGGTTCCGGCACCTGTATTACCAGAGTTTCTAGCATCCGTATAACCATGAACACCTGTTACCATACCATTACCCTCATTAGTGATACTTAGGTTCCCCAAACCAGTGCTATATGCATTGTAGGAAGCTCCATTATTGCTTTCCATACCGGTTACAGATCCGGCCCCTTTATTTTCAACGGTAATTGTACCAGCACCAGCACCACTGGTATTGAAAACATTGCCTGAACCAGATACAGCCATCACCAGACCATTTCCTGTGTTGGTTATGGTCAATTCACCGGTACCGGCCGTGGTGTTATAGGCCATTCCATTATCACTTTTCATACCATAAACGGCACCTCCATTCGTATCGGCAGTATTCATAATAGTAATACTTCCGCCCGCCACATTTTGTGAATTTGTCACATTTGAATAGGCATACATACCCGTCACGACACCATCACCGGTGTTGGTAATATCAAGGGTTGCCGCCCCACCACCAGCGTTTTGGGCTGTACCACCAGTAGCGTAGTAACCGGTTACATTCCCCTTACCCGTATTGGTAATTTCAACAGTCGAAACACCTGTGCCATTATACGTTATACTTGGTGCATATTCAGCCCACACATTTCCATCACCATTATTATGAATAATCAATGTATTGTCACCAACACCACCATGGCCATTGCATACATTATGTATTGTGCCGCTTTCATTATATATGCCATATATGTTGGAATCAGAATTGTTCGTAATTTCCAAAGTACCTGCCAAATGTGTCTGAGATATATTCAATTTAGCCCCGTATATATTGTGATATAGATCATCTTCATCATCTGAATTATATGTAAAAGTGTTTGTTCCAAGATATCTTCCGTTTACAATTTGATCATCTGGAACTAATTGAGTATACTCGCCCGCATATGGAACACAAACGCCATTCTTTTTACCATATCCGTCGGCACAAATATCGCAAGAGTGCATGATATGTTCACCGGATAAGCAAGTATTACCACTGTCGGCATACCCTTCCGGACATTCATCCTGATACGGATAGGCATCACCGCAATCATGCGGTTCACATTCAATCAACTGCTCCCCGCCGGACATACAGGTTTCCCCTGTCGGATCATAGCCACTCGCACATGTCGCGCTATAATCGGGACCGCAATTATGCGCGACATCACATATCGTTCCTTCC
>JAFYHG010000010.1 GCA_017539265.1 Alphaproteobacteria bacterium
ATTTGCCTGCCTTGCCAGGTATCAAACATGATTTGCTTAACATTTGCATGGTGTCGACAATCACCAAGCCCTAGTGCAAATAAAGCAGAAATGTTTGTCTTAGAATCCGAAGAGCTGTTTTTTTCCTTTCCGGAAAGGTTAATAATAGTATCAACTGCGCCATCATAGACACTGTTGGGGATTTCGGCATTTTCTTCCAGATGCAGACCGCTGTGGATAAAGTTTCCCGTTCCATAGTGATACCGAATAAATGCATCTACCGTTTGTAAAAATTCCCCCGTATCCGTAATATCGTTGAATTTACGTTTGGGATCAAGGTTTTTCGGGCATTTCCCGGGGGCAAATAGGTGCTCAAGCGGTTCATCAAGCAATGCTGTAAAAAAAGCAATGTCTTTCCTGGAAACGGCGTGATCCGGTAGTTGCCCCCCGAACTTAAAGTTTCCGCTAACGGTATTGCTTCCTTCAAAATTTGAAGCCAATCCCCGATAGCTGTAACTGTTTCTGATCAGGCTTTCTTCAACGCTTGCCCGTTGATCGTGTTCTATACTTGCGGATGAAACGTTTCCGCTTGCTAATTTTAAATCGATTTGTTTGATAATTTTACTTATCATCGGCGATTTGATTTTTTCATTAACACTTTTTAATGTATCCCGTGTTGTTTCAAATTGCCATGCCGGAACGTCATAGGACATTAGTTCCTGCAATGATTTTTCCATTTGCTCTTCACTGGCACCGGCGATGCACGAAGCCTCAAGCTTACTTGTTGTGCACCAATAATCTTTTGTTTCGGATGCTCCTTCTTTATCACAGGCGAAATAAACGATTTGGGCCATTTTTTTTGCTTTATCAATATTCCCCAAGTCAATTTGCCGGTATACAGCATTAATGCCCGGATAAAAATCCATATACTCCATAAACCCCCGTTCATAAGCCCCGGCCGAAAGCGTCATCCATTTTTTTTGCTCTGCTTCAGGGTGACCTGCCTTTCTAGCCTCCTTAAATTTCATTAAGTAAGCTTTCCCAATCGAACCATAGACATCACCGCTAGCCTTATGTTCTGCAATTAATGCGGAAGCAACTTCTATAGCTTTATTCGGGTTATTTGTTTTGTTATAGGCGACAGATAAAAATTCACGTACCATAGGGGCCTGTTTAAAATCCTCATTTTCGGAGTGCTCATACAGGTTAATCATGTCATTAAAAGCCCCACAATCCCGAAAGGCGACATAAACCGCCATAATCAGATTGCTGTCGGCCTCTTTAAATGTTGGCGTGTCTATAAAATCCCTCAATACTTCCAGGCGTTTTTCTTTTTCCTTTATCCCCAGGATGGCGTTTAGTTCGGTATTAAAAACCTTTTGAAATGCTGCAATCCGGTCATTTTCCTTTTTTGCATCATCAAAATTCTCACCCGTTAAACCTTGGTAAAAATTTCTATCCCGAATCATGTGTCGCCTTTCTCTAAAAATCAATGAGTCCTAAAAGTACATTAGGATATAAAATTTTAAAAGTCAAACTTTTTATTCTATTAAATGATAACACTTCTTCGCGGATAAATCTAAACTTATCCGTTGCCGGTTATTAAATGAACTATACTCTCACTTTAACCTCATCCGTTAATGTATAAAGGATGCTTTTTTGCCCTTGTTTTTTAAAGTAAGAATATTCTTCTCGAACAGATGATTCAATAACGGTCGGAATTCCGACAGAAACGAAAGATTGGGCAATTCCCCTAAGTCCCCCTGCGGAAATATTTTTCTTTGACCTGTATGTATTTTGCTTTTTCATGAATCCTCCTTCCAATGAAATAACAGAGCCATTATACTTTCTTTTTTAAACCATGTCAAGTGATTATTTTAAATTTATCTTTGGATACAAAAAAAAGGGGTGGCAATGAAGCCACCCCTAAAAATAGACCAATAAAATTACCTGTCTTTTTTACCTCTTCTTTTACCCAGATAATAGAGTCCGGCACCGGCAAGTCCCAATTTTACCCAAGTCGGGATACCACCTTCGTCATCTGATTTGGATGGAGCAGGCGGATAGTCTGGTACTGAAGAGGGATCAATATTGCTATGCTCTCCATTTTCTCTCTCTATTTCTTCTCTTCTTTCTGCTTCTTCATCTTGATGCATACCGATAATATGTTTTTTAACTTCGGCTTGGTCTTGAACGGCCAGTTGATTGTATTGCGTCATATTTTCCCGTTCCATATTTGCGAGGTTACGTGTTACTTCGTCAACGCTCAATAATAAAGCAATATTGTTTGGATGGCTCCGCCGATAAATTCTGGCGGCTTCTACCGTCTCCATAAAGACGGCCTCTACATTATTTGTATCCACGTTATGAGCTTGGATGGCTGCCCGTGTTGTTTCGGCAATAGCTAAAGATGCATCTTGTGCTTCTTGTGGGTGCATTCTTTGCCATGCCATTTGTTGTTTAACAGATAATCCCATTTGCGGGCCTAGTGCTGTCATGACCTTACTCTGCGCCATCGGTAGATTTTCCACAGGCACAGGCAAACTTTGCAGAGTATCTTGCCAGTTCATATGGATACTTAGGACATCTTCCATGATTGCATCCCGCGTTTTTCCATCGTCCCGAATATAAAATCTAATTTTTTCTTGACTTCCAATCGGTTTTAACCAGACATAGTTATGGACCGATTTTATCGCCCGACGTGTATGTTCCGGTTTGAAAAGATCTGCAAAAGGTAAACCAGTTGCCTGAATACGACTATTCATATAGTCAAAATATGTATTGAACAGCAAAACAGGCGCCTGCTTCATCTCCTTAGTATAGGAATTATCCGTAAATCCCGTCCAACGAAAGGCAATTAAACGATTTCCCTTTTTTCCGATTACCTCTGTCGGTTTTGAGGGGTGTTGTGCCACTGCTGTATCATTAGTAGTTCCAGTATCTATGGCTTTTTGCACCATGTTTGTTGATGTTGTTGCAGGCGCAGGGGTATCATCCCGTGTTGGTGCCTTAATAGTTGGGGCAGGGGCTTTTTGTGCCGGTGCTTTCGCCGCTTGTTTTTCTGGGACCCGCGGTGTCGGCTTCTTTTCTTCACTCGGCGCTTTATCGGGTTTTGTTTCCTTTGCGCCGCCGGTAAAAGCTTTCGCGGCCGACCAAAGTAGCATCGCTGCCGTGAATGCCGATACCGCAAGAGTTGTTATTTTTCCTCTTCTTCTCCTTTTTATGCTATCTTTAACGATTTTATCCGCTTTAGTGCGAAGTTCTGCGCATTTTGTATCTTGGGCCTTTTTAACGGCTGTATTATCTACGCTACCTGGATTTTTGTGGATAATTTCCTCCAAAGCGACCCGTTTTTCGTCTTCGCTTAAAAGGTCCGGTCGTCTTTCACGCAAAAACTCACCAAATGTTGCTTCGGGATGATCTGTTATGTATTTTTCATCAATCCGTGCAACTAAATCTTTCTTTAACGAATCTGCTTGTGCTACAATTTGATTTGGTGATAACCCGATAGTGTTTTGAAAGAATGTCAAATCCGGATCATCTCTTTTTTCCAGACGTAATAATCTTTTGATATAATCTTTGGCATCTTCATTACCGGCGGCTATTGCTGCCATCGTATTATTATCGGAACCCAAGGGGAAAACAAGCCCATGAATTTCTTTTAATGTTTCGTATAACGGTTTTTCTTTTAGTTCTTCTTCTCTGTTTTCTTTATCGGCTTCTTTCCTGCGTTTATCTTTTTCAATGGCATCCTTGTCTTCTACAAGGCATTCCGGTGTTTTTGTCAAAAGGGTAGCAATGTCGCTTCCATCTGTTTCTGGCCCATATAATTTTCTTATAATTTTCTTTGCATGTTCATTACCCTCCGGCGTATTTGTATCAATACCGCGATACTTCATTAAACTTGATATCGGAGAGCGCCAAAAACGACGGAAATAATTTTCTATATAGTCATCTTTAATACTTGAATACTCCGTTGCGTCCAAAAAAGCATTCTTTTTTGATCCCCAACCATCTTCATAATCGTCTTTAATTTGACCGGCCTGTTCAACCAATGTGCGACCGATATTTTCCTGATTCGCTACCAATTCGCCGACTGTTCTTGGGGTTAGTTGGCTCAAGTCTGCAATTAAACGATTTTGATCATCTTTCTTATCCTGATACATCAATGCCCGAATGGCATAGGGGAAATAAAGTCCCTTAGAATCCCGATATGTGGAAGTATCTACTACACCATATAGGTTATATGCATGTTCTCTGATAAAATCCTGCAACTTAGAACTGTCGCGTTCTACCTGTTCTTGAATTTCTTCACGTGTGCCGGTTAGACCTAAATACTCGGCGATTGTTTTTTGTTTATCCGCATCTGTTAATGTTGCCATAGTCAATTCCTCCTATGAAGGGTTATCGAACATTCATACCTTTATTATAGCATATTTTTGATTCTTGTCAATTTTTTTTGCGGAAAGAGGGGGATAAGTCCCGTGTTCTCGTATAGAAAGACCTTTCACGACTCGGGTCAATATCCAGTCCGATGCCTGTTAATTTTCCGTCTTTTAACGACCGCACGACTAATTCCATACTTCCTAACGAGAGCCTGTCCCCAACCTCAATATCGCCCAATTCATTTTGCATAAAATCCATAATAGTCATATCTTGGGCATATTTTGGTACTTTAATACCATACAGGTTTACCAGATCATGAAAGGTTGTTGCCGGTGCAATGGGAAAGTCCCCAAAGATATCCGAGGCAATCTCTTGATTTTGATTTGCTCCCGAACCATATAGCTCATCTAATATGACCCGTCTGTTACTGGACGGTAAAAACACATAGACTTTATCCCCGCTTTGCAAGCGTTTTAATACACTTCCCGAAAAGTAGGCAAATCCGTCCCGCACCACTAGACTCGGTAGAGCCCATCTGGGTATTTTTTTGCCTTGAACTGCGGGGCTGTTATCTGTTAATTCATATAAGACCAAAGAACTGTCCGCCAAACCCGGTAAATCAAGGCTTGCCGATGCAGAATCCGGATGAGATGTCGGTACCGCCACATGACAGACTTTGGCCATCGTCGGAATAAAAAATCCCTGAACGGCCAGGCTTAAAAGAACCATTACGAATATGATATTGAAAAAAGCATCTGCATATTTCAATTCATACACAATCGGCATCAGGGCCAATAAAACAGATGTTGCCCCTCTTAATCCTACGAATGAAATAAAGTTTTTCTCCGACCCTGAATATTTTCCGAAAAATGATAAAATAATCCAAACCATCAGCGGCCGCGCGATAAACATCAAGGCAACTCCCAGTATCAATGCCGGCAGCCAGTATTCTTTTAGCCCTGAAACCGTCACAAATACTCCTAAACAGGTGAACATTGTAATTTGCGACAGCCATGTGAGTGTTTGCTGAAATTTTGATATTTGTGAATGGGCTTGAATTTTGCTGTTCCCCGCCAATAATCCCGCGATATAAACGGCTAAAAATCCTGATCCCCCCAGAATATTCGTTACCGAAAAGCCTAATAGCGCCAACCCGATCACAAATATCGGGTAAAGTGCTGTTTCTAATTTGACGTGGTTAATGCAGAACGGGATAGCTTTCCCCAACAAATATCCCATGCCGCCCCCGATCAGGATTTGTCCCAAGAACATGAACCCTAATGTCGCAAAGGACGCTAAATTATTGCCTGCCTGATTTTGAATTAAAGTGATACATGAAATAGTTAAAAAGATAGCCATCGGATCGTTGGCGCCTGATTCAACTTCTAATGTTGCTTTAATTTTTTCACGTAGCGTAATCCCCTGTGATCTCAGGAGGAAAAAGACCGCCGCTGAGTCTGTAGAACTGATAACCGCTGCCAACAGGCAGGCCGGCAACCACCCGATATCTAACAAATGTTTCCCAAACGGTGCCATAAATGCCGTTGTGGCCATTACCCCAACGGTTGCCAAGATAATGGCGGGGCGACTGGCCAGTTTATAATTTTTCATTTCCGTTTGGAAACCGCTGTCGAACAGAATCAACGCCAACGCCAGTGATCCGATAAAAAAGCAAATTTTCGGTCGTCTTAAAATTTCCAGCATTTCAAACCCGCCCGCACCGGCGATAAGTCCCACGCACAAGAAAATTAAGATCAAGGGTATCCCGACCCTTAATGACACCAAACTCGTCAAAATGGAAACGCAAAGCAACAGTGCAAAAAGCAAAATCGGCAGGCTGACAAAAGTCATATTTTAGGAATTTTCCTCCGATTGATAATGCGACCGTTTTTTTAGGGAGGACAGTTTATAACTGATCATTGCGGTATCGCGTCCCGATTTTGCCAATCGGTTATACATGCGTTCAATTTCTTTGTCCAAATACGCTTTTTCGATTTCGTTTTTCAATTTTTCCCGCCCGTCTTTTAAAGGGCTATCCATCACGCGATCCTTGTCATCCAATATCCAAGTGACGGGTTTATCTGGAATTTGAACTTTTTGCTCAATGACATACGGCAATTCATGAATAATTTTTTCAACGGTTTCGCGGGCTTCGTCTTTATTCATTTCTTTTCTGTAATATCTGCCGATCATTTCAAAAGCGATTCCGGCCTCTAGGCTGTCATCAACGACGATGAAAGGCATCGGATCAGAAAACCCTTTTAAATTGACTTCCTTTAGGTATTCTAACAAGTGATGAAAAAATCCGTCGATATTATATAGAACAAAAGGCTTAAAGTTTAAAAATCCATCCTGCATCGCCACGCAATCATAGGCCAACTCATCCAAGGTTCCGACCCCGCCGGGTGTAAAAATCACAAAATCCGCGTCCAATAATTGTTGTTTTCGTTCTTCCAAAGAATGCGCTACGATAATATCAGAAACCTCCGACAATAAGGAATCATTTTCATATAAAGCCAGATATTCTTTTATCGTTACGGCGTGGATGGGTGATTTCCCAGCTTTATGCTTTCCTTTGTGCCACACGCTTAAAATTCCCTTTGCCACGGCCCCCATGATACCTTTTGAAGACAATCCGAAATCAAGCCGATAATGATACCGTCCGATTTCTTGTCCTAGGCGAAAAGCCTCTTCTTCATATGTTTTTGATATGCCTGATCGTGAGCCTCCCGCCACAAAGACGCGTGTCGTTCCTTGCTCGTTTTGGGTAATAAATTCCGATGCGGCTTTCCCGATTTTTGTTTTTCTTTTTCTTTTCTTAGGGGCAGGGGGCTGTTCCTGCTCCGAAAGGCCGGTTCCGCGTGAAGATAAAATTTGTTTTAACGATGTCATGATTACCCCTCTTTCAAAAAACTTTATTTATAATACAGCACATTTTTTTCAAAAAGGCTAGCATTTTTAAAAAAAGATGAAAAAGGGGGAGGAATGAAAAGAATATTTACTTTTTTATTGATTATTGCTGTCTGTTTTGCAGGTTATACAGGCTATATGTATCATAAAACCGGTATGCTTCCGTTTCAAAAGAAATCGAGCCAGTCCCAAGTGTCCACTTTGCCTCAGACCGTGGATGTGATAACCGTTTCCCGTCAACCCATAACGCCCGAGGTCAGTTTTGTTGCCAAAATAGAATCCAAAGATAAGGTCGGCTTGCGCGCCCGCGTAACGGGTTTTTTACAGGAAGTTTTGTTTAATGAAGGTGATATTGTTCAAAAAGGGCAACCGCTTTTCAAAATAGAAAAGGTTAATTTTGAAGCCCAAGTTCGCCAAGCCACCGCTAATTTGGCTAAGGCTGAGGCAGCCGCAGCCAACGCCAATGCGCAATATGATCGGGTTCAATCTCTTTTTAAGACCAAAGATATTTCGGCGTCCAAGTTGGATGAGGCCAAAGCCGATCGGGATGCTGCTCTTGCTACCGTGGATCAAATGAAGGCTTCTTTGGATCTCGCTCAAAAGGATTTGGAATATACAACGATTGTATCGCCCATGGACGGTAAAATCGGGGAAAAAGCTTTCTCGGTCGGAGAGCTCATTGGCCCGAATTCGGGTGTGTTGGCTGAAATTGTTTCCATTAATCCCATTGATGCAGTCTTTTCCGTTAGTGAGAATCAACTCCTAACCTTGCAGGAACAATTCGGACACGGAAATGATACTGTGGTTCACTTTATTACCGCCAATGATAAGGAATACCCGCTCGCCGGTAAAATCAATTTTGTGGATGTTGCTTTGGATGAAACGATGAATACCCTTAAGATTAAGGCTGTTTTCCCCAATCCCGATAACCGCCTGATTTCGGGTCAGTATGGTCGGGTTCTTTTAAAAGGGAAAAAGCCGGTTCCAAAAATTGTTATCCCGATGAAAGCCGTCCAACGGGATTTAACCGCTGCCTATGTCTATGTGGTGGATGGGGATAATAAAATTGTAAAACAAGAAATTACAACCGGTTTAGAACTGCCGAACTTTAATGTTATTGTTGAATCGGGACTTACCGGCGGGGAACGGGTGGTTGTTGCAGGTTTTCAAAAAATTGCCCCCGGCTTGATCGTTATACCCAATCCGGTGAAATAGGAGATCAAAATCATGATTGAAGATGTTTTTATTAAGCGCCCGCGTTTGGCTACGGTTATTTCTTTGGTTATTGTGATGGCCGGTATATTGGTCTATAGCGCTATGCCCGTCGAACAATATCCTAACATTGCTCCGCCTTCCGTTATGGTTCAGGCCGTATACCCTGGTGCTAGTGCCAATGTGGTTGAAGAAACGGTTGCTCAGCAAATTGAAACGGCTGTCAACGGGGTTCAAGATATGCTTTACATGAGTTCAACCAGTTCCGATAATGGCCAATATGAACTAGTGGTTACTTTTAATATCGGCACCAATCCGGATATCGCTGCCGTGAACGTTCAAAATCGTCTTAAAACGGTGGAAAGTTTACTCCCCGAAGAAGTTGTCCACCAAGGGATTATTGTCAAATCCCGTATGTCTTCTATGCTTCAGGTTTATACGATTTTTTCGGATAATCCCGAACATACAGCAGCCTATATGACAAACTATGCGATTATCAATGTCAAAGATGAAATCAGCCGTGTCAATGGTGTCGGTGAGGTCTTTTTGTTCTCTACCCAAGATTACAGTATGCGCATTTGGCTTAATAATGATAAGTTAAAAGCCCTTAAACTTTCCACCAATGATATCTTGGCCGCAATTAAAAGCCAAAATTTACAGGCCTCTCTCGGTCAAATTGGTGTAATGCCCACAACGGATGACCAACAATTCCAATTTTCCCTCACAACGGATGGTCGACTTTCCACTCCCGAGGAATTTGGTGATATCGTCATTCGTGCCAATACGGATGGTTCGTTTTTATTACTTAAAGACGTAGCCCGTATTGAACTTGGCTCAAAATCTCAAGCCATGGAAAGCGAATATAACGGTAAGCCCGCTGTCGGTTTTGCGATTTTCCAACTCCCCGGTTCCAATGCGATGGACGTGGCTAAAGCGGTCTCTAAACGGATGGCGGAACTTCAAAAGAAAATGCCGTCCGATTTTCATGTGGATACACTTTTTGATACAGCCTCATTTGTGAAAGGATCCATGACGGAAATCCGCAAAACGATTTTAGAGGCCTTTCTTCTTATTGTTTTAATTACTTATTTGTTTTTAGGGACCATGCGTGCAACAATTATTCCGACATTAGCCATTCCGGTATCACTGATTGGTGCTTTCGTGGGAATGAGCCTTTTTGGTGTTACGGCAAATACGATTTCACTGCTTGCCTTGGTGCTTGCCATCGGGGTAGTGGTGGATGATGCCATCGTGGTTGTGGAAGATGTTGAAACGGTGATGAGTGAAAATCCCAAACTCAAACCGGCTGAGGCCGTTAAAAAATCTATGGATCGCATTACGGGTCCGATTATCGCTATTACAATGGTTCTGTTGGCGGTATTTGTGCCGGTGGCATTTACCCCCGGCATATCGGGTATTCTATATCGCCAATTCGCCATAGCCATTGCGGCCGCCATGGTTATTTCCGGTATTAATTCGCTTAGTTTAAGCCCCGCCGTTGCTACTATCATCATGCGTCCTAATCAAAAACCGTTTATTCTTTTGCGCTGGTTTATGAAAGGAATCGATTTCGTGCGCGACGGGTATTCGGGAACGGTTCGGGCATTGTTACCTCTGGCTAAAGTTGTCCTTATTTTTATGGCCTTATTCGGTTTAGGTGGCTATTGGCTTTTAAAGCATACCCCCAGCGGCTTTTTACCGGCCGAAGATCAAGGCGCTTTTATGATGGAGGTTCAAATGCCTTCCGGTACTTCTTGGAACAGGACGCATGATCTGATGGAAATGGTGGCAAAACGGGTAGAAAGCATCCCCGAAATTGAAAGTTATATGATGATTACGGGATACAGTATCATGTCTTCCGTTCAATCGGCAAATAACGGCTTTTTTGTTTTGAAATTAAAGCCCTATGCCGATCGGCAAGGCACCGGTCAAGATGTGAACAGCATTATTGCCAAATTGGGTGTTCAGGTTGCCGATATTAAAGAGGCCATTATTTTGCCCTTTAATATGCCGGCCATCATGGGGGTCAGTATATCTTCGGATTTTGAATATATGCTTCAAAGTACTCAAGGGGCTACCCCCGAAGAATTGATGGGTGTTGCCCGTCAGGTTATTGCTGCCGCTAATCAAGATCCGCGCCTTAATCGGGTTATGACTTTCTATACGGTTGATTCTCCGCGGGTTAAACTGAGGATTGATCGAAAAAAAGCTTACGCTCTTGGGGTTTCGATCGCGGATATTTTTTCCACAATGCAAACGATGTTGGGCGGTACTTATGTCAATGACTTTAACCTTTTTGGTCGAGTCTGGGAGGTAAATGTTCAAGGTGATGCTATGGAACGCCGAACTCTGGACGATATCTTTAAAATTAATATCCGCAATAATAAAGGCGAAATGGTTCCTTTAAAATCTTTGGTAACGGTTAAACGTACCATTGGTGCTCAATTTATCCAACGGTATAACAACTATCGCGCTATTCGCCTTATCGGAACACCGGCCGAAGGGCAGGGGACCGGTACAGCCATGCAGGCCATGGCCGAAATTTCGGATAAAGTTTTACCGCAGGGCTATCAATACGAATGGACGGGTATGGCTCTTCAAGAACAAGCTGCCGGTCAAATGACGGTTCTTTTATTCGGATTGGCTTTCCTCTTTGCTTATTTATTCTTGGTGGCTCTTTACGAAAGTTGGGTTTTACCGCTTTCCGTTATGATTTCCATTGTGGTTGGTCTTTGTGGTGCTATCGGCCTTCTGTTCATCAGGGGTATTACGGACGACTTGTATGCTCAGGCCGGCTTAATCGTATTGATTGCGTTGGCGGCCAAAAATGCTATTTTATTGGTTGAATTTTCCAAAGATCAGCATGAAAAAGAGGGCATCGAAATTCGCCAAGCCGCCGTGAACGGGGCACATATGCGTTTTCGGGCAATTATGATGACGGCTTTTTCTTCACTCATGGGATTTTTACCGCTTGTGTTTGCCACTGGGGCAGGGGCTATGGCCAGACGTGCCATCGGTTCATCTATTTTCGGTGGTCTTGCGGCGGCTTCCTTTATCGGGATATTCTTTGTGCCGCTTTTATATGTCTTCTTCCAAAGCTTAGTTGAATTTTTCTGGAAAAAGCGGGACGATTAAGACCGTTCATTCATTTTGTTTTCCAATGCCCTTAATTGCCACATTAAGGAAGATGTTTTGATCCTTTTTTGAAAAGGATCTAGGTCGCTGGTACGAATTTTTTCCATTTCAAATTTTAAATGACTAATTCGTTCCGTATCAAGTTGACGCAATAAATCTTCCCGAGAAACAGGGGCTCCCGGGATGATGATATATTCCGTTCTTGATTTTTTGGGCATTAAACCCGACCCAATAATATCTGCCGTTGCCAATAAGCGCGTGCAACAGCGGATTGTTTCGGTTGTTTTGAATTTTGAAGTTTGATAAGTGTATCAACCCCTTCTTTTAGCCGTTTTTGAGCAGCTATTTCCGCATCGCGTTCAATCAGCAACAATTGGACATACATGGCGGCCCCTTTTTTTCTTTCTTCTGTAGATACGGGTTTAAATGTACCTGTTTTAATTTCTTTAGTCCCTTTTAAGGTTAATAAAGAAATCTTTGGGGGTATTTCTGTGCTGTTTTCTTCAAACTGGCCGTTTTCTGCATCTTCATGCATGGTATTTTCAACATCTTCACCCAAATCGTTAGCGATAAATCCCGGATTTAATCCTGACATAACAATCTCCTTTCCTTGTTGTTTAGGCACAGTATATCATACTTTTTTATTTTTGTCAAGTTTTATCCGCACAAAGCCAATAAAATACCGGCTGCAATGGCTGATCCGATGGATCCGGCAACGTTTGCTCCCATCGCATGCATAAGCAAATGATTGTCCGGATTTTCCTCTTGCCCCAATTTTTCGGAAACTCTGGCCGCCATTGGAATAGCACTGACACCGGCCGAACCAATCAGAGGGTTCATTTTATTTGAGCTGAACAGGTTTAAAAGCCTTGCCATTAAAACACCACTGCCTGTTCCGATACAAAAAGCGATAACCCCTAATAATAACACAATCAATGTTTGCGGTGTTAAGAAAAGGTTGGCAGCTAATTTTGCACCGACCGTTATACCTAACAAAATTGTCACAATATTCATCAATTCATTGGCGGCTCCTTTAGCGAGTCTTTCCGTTACGCCGCATTCTTTCAAAAGGTTTCCGAACATCAACATCCCAATTAAAGGAATGGCCAACGGTATGAAAAGCGCCGTCAAACAAATCACCATAATCGGAAAGATGATTTTTTCCCTTTGTGAAACTTCTCTTAATTGCGTCATTTTAATTTGTCGTCCTTTTTTCGGGGTCAACAGACGCATAATCGGCGGTTGAATAACAGGAACCAAAGCCATATAGGAATAGGCCGCTACCGCAATTGCCCCCAATAATTCCGGTGCTAGTTTTCCTGCCAAAAAGATTGATGTCGGTCCGTCCGCCCCACCGATAATGGCAATACTTGCCGCTTGTTTTGGGGATAATTCAAATCCCGGAATAAATTTTGACAGGAGAATGCCACCTAAAAAAGTGCCGAATATGGCAAATTGTGCCGCTCCGCCCAATAGGGCTGTTTTGGGATTTGCCAGCATTGGACCGAAATCTGTCATAGCCCCGACACCCAAGAAAATCAACAATGGAAAAATTCCTGTTTCAATTCCAACTTTAAACAGGATATTAAGTAATCCCCCGCTCTCTGTCATCCCCGCACCTGGACAGTTCGCTAATAATCCGCCTACCGCAATCGGGATCAAGAGCAATGGTTCAAACTTTTTCTTAATTCCCAAATACAACAGCACAAAGCAAACCATCATCATAACAACTTGCCCAAGTGTCATTTGTGTTAGTCCCAGTGAATCAATCAATGCTTTCATTTTTTACCTCCGATTAAGGTGAGATATTTTGGCGGAATAACGCCGTCTTTTAAGATAATCAGGTGAAAACCCGTAAAGGCAAATCGCCATCCTTTTTTGTCATCACAAATGTTCCAATTAATTGGCGACCAATCAATTTCATCGGCCGAAGACAGGCGATCAAATCCGTCACGATGGTTGGCTTCCCATTCAGCAAGTTGACGTTCCCGAATAGCATCATCGGCCGACAGGGGATATTTCACATATACCGCTTCCAACAAACCATCCCGAATAAGCCCGTCCAAATCAATTTCATACACATCTGTTGCCTTTATCAAAGACTTCAAATGCTTCGTTGTCGGTTGAATAGGTTCGGTAAAACAGCGAACACCCCGGCTATATCCCGGAAAAAACTCCTCCATCCAGGCCGAAATTTCCGCCTGTGTTTTCTTTCCCGAACGATAGGTATAATATCCTAAATCAACCTGCGGGCTTCTTGAGAAGGAAAACAGCCCTGTTTTTAATATATTACTTCCTTTTGGTGCGTGGTGATAGAGTTTCATTTTTTATTCCAATTCAAACAAAGGATCTCCCGTTTTAACCGAATCTCCTTTTTTAACATATATTTTTTTGACTTTTCCGGCTGCGGATGCTTTGGTAAAGGATTCCATTTTCATTACTTCCAATACGCATAGGTTTTGCCCTGCTTTAACCAAATCTCCTTCGGCAACCAAAATTTGTGTTACAACACCGGGGGTCCCCGCTTTAACTACCTGTGCATTACCCGTTGGGGCAGTGGGTTTGTCAGTCGCTATAGTTGTGCCGACAGTTGATACCGATACAGAATATTCTTTCCCGTTCACAATGGCGGTATTATCCTTTAAGGCAACTTCAAACGTTTCTCCGTCAACCATAATTTGATAACTTCCACCTTTGGCTTTCGGGGTTTCTTTATAGCGAACGCCTATCTTTCCTTTGCCGGTCAGATAAGTAATCCCTTTATCCCCGCATGCTGCCACAATAAAGATATTCTCATCCGTTACCGGCAAATTTGCGTTCTTTAACAATTCTTCATAATGCTTACGTGACTTATTCGGGTTTTTGTCATTAATGGTTAAGACCTTTTCCGTCGTCGGTTTTAGGTTTAGTTGTTCGGCCGCAATCTGGACAACTTTTTTATCCGGTGCCACCGGCGTTTTGCCAAAATAGCCCAGCACCATTTTTCCGTATCCTTCCGCTATTTTTTTCCAAGGTCCCTGCATAACATTATTAAAGGCCTGTTGGAAATAGAATTGGGATACCGGTGTAACCGATGTTCCGAAACCGCCTTTTCGCACAACTTCTTCCATGGCGACAATAATTTCGCCGTATTTATCCATCAGGCCGTTATCACGTAGCATTTGCGTATTTGCCGTCAGTGCTCCGCCCGGCATCGGTGACCAGGGAATTCTCGGATCTGTATGCAGGGCTTCCGGCGGCAAAAAGTAATCCTTCAATGCTTCTTTTAGAGATTCTTCCACTTTCATGACGGCATCGATATCACAATCCAGTTCATATTTCGACCCGCGCAAAGCATGCCACAAAGTTGCCACATCCGGCTGACAGGTACCACCTGATACGGGCGCTAACGATAGATCCACAATATCTGCCCCCGCTTCAATCGCGGCCAGATAACAGGCGAGTCCCACGCCGGCCGTTTCATGCGAATGGTATTCAATCGGACACTTTGCGCCTACTAATTTTCTGGCCTTTTTGATGGTATCATAAACAACACTCGGTACCGATGTTCCCGATGCATCTTTAAAGCACAGCGAATCAAAGGGTATTTTTGCTTTTATAAATTTTTTGAGTCTTTCTTCATAAAATTCTGCCGTATGGGCACCTTTTGCCCCCGGTGGCAAGGACATGGCGGCGATGCACAATTGATGCTTTAGTCCCGCTTTTTTAATGCAGTCTGCACTATATTTTAAATTATCCGGATCATTTAAAGCATCAAAATTCCGAATCGTGGATACGCCGTGTTTTTTAAATAGTTTTGCATGCAAATTAATCATATCCGAACTTTGGGAATCCAATGCCACAACATTAACACCCCGCGCCAAAGTCTGCAAATTGACTTTTGGTCCCACGATTTTGCGAAATTTATCCATAACATCGAAAGCGTTTTCGTTATTATAGAAAAAGGCCGATTGAAAAGAAGCACCTCCGCCGGATTCAAAATTATCAATACCGGCTTTTACCGCTTCTGCCACAACCGGTAAATAATCTTTTGACAAAACCCGCGCTCCGAAACATGATTGAAACCCGTCCCGAAAAGCAGTGCATAAGAATTTAATTTTTTTCATTTTTTCTCCCCTCGATAAAAATAATATAAAGAATGCTGCCTGCAAATATGACCGATATGGTGTTGAATAAGATCATCGGGACCGAGTGGATAAAAAATCCGTAAACGACCCAACATAAAATCCCGATAGTATAAATGAAATACGATGTTAAAGATAATCCTTTTACATCTTTTGTCCGAATTGTTTTTATGGTTTGCGGCATAAAGCAAATTGCCGTTAAAATACCCGCCATATACCCAAAGAATTCTCCAATTAGGCCCATGCTATTCCTCCTGTGCTTTTGCAATCGCGATGGCTACGGCAATTTTATCATTTGTTTTGGGTTGTGTTTCTTCTATTACCTGGCGCAAAACAACCATTGCCCCAATCAATAAACTTAAGAAAGCAAACACGCCTCCCATTCCAACAGCCGTAATTAAAAAAGCATTTTCCATAATACCCCCATTGTTTTTCAATGGTACAAAGAATAACCTTTCTTTTTTATTTTTGCAAGGGAATTTTTAATCTTTTTTTGCGAAAGGAAAAGATTATTGATTTAATTAAGCATAATAATAAAAAGCCGCCCAATCGGACGGCTCTAAAATTTATACCCGCACCAAATGAACGTCGATTAAGGGGTGCTTTCCGTAGAATTCGTCTAAAAATTTACGAATAACGGTTCGTACACACTGATCTACCTGTGTGTTATACGTTAATTCATCTGGCGATAATTCGGAAATCTTTTCTATAATGCGCTGAATTAAGCTACGCTTAGATTCTTCCGTATCCAATAGGCCAAAGGTTGACAGTTGCGGTTCACCCAATACATTTCCTTTTTTATCCACCACTAAAGTAATAACGATTGAACCTTCGTCCATCATCTTCCTACGTTTACGAATAACTTCGGAATCCAAATTTAAAATTTGTTTCCCGTCCACGGCCAAAATACCCGTTGGCACGGTGCCTAAAATTTTTGGGTTTTCCTCCAACGTTAAAACTTCACCGTCTTCCAAAGCAAATGCATATTTTGCCCCCCATTTTTTTGCCAGTTCCACATGCTCATTCAGCTCTAAAGATTCCCCATGAACGGGCAGGGCAATTTGCGGTTTTAACAGGTCATACATTTTTTTCAAATCCGTGCCGGCATAGTGTCCCGATACATGGACCAAATCTTCCCGGTCCGTAATGATTTTACACCCTTTGGCTTTCAATTTTCGCTGCAATAGGGCGATCGCCTTTTCATTTCCCGGAATAATTCGGGATGAAAATATCACCACATCATCCAGTCCCAGGTACACAGAATTCTTAACCGGTGTAATAGTTGCCAAACTGGACAATGCCGATCTGCTTTCACCTTGGCTGCCGGTACAGATATAAAGGACAGATCCTGTCGGTCGTTCCAGTGCTTCCTGTTCAGATAAAAATTCGGGCATATCGCTAAAGTAGCCAACGGCTCTGGCCGCCGCATCAATCCGCCATAAACTTCTCCCCATCAGGCATACATCTAAACCGTTCTGAACCGCTGCCTGATATATTCCTTTAACCCGTGCTACATTAGAGGCAAAACAAGTAACGGCAATTTGTTTGCCTAAATGCTCTTTAATCAATTCGGTTAATCTTTTTTGAACATCGGCCTCTGTCTTATCTGTTGATTCCCCAAATACATTGGTCGAATCACATACCATAGCCAAAACGCCTTCTTTACCCAACTCCTTTAAGGTTTTTTCATCCATTTGTTGGTTTAAAATTGAATCCGTGTTTAATTTCCAATCGCCTGTATGGACCACAAGGCCTGCTCTTGTACGAATGGCAAGGGCGTTGGCTTCAGGAATAGAGTGATTCATGGACACAAATTCTACCTCAAAGGGGCCTAACTCAATACTGTCCCCCGGTGGTACCACATGTGTTTCCGCTCGCCCTAAAAAACCCGCTTCATTTAATTTGCTTTCAATCAGTTCATTGGCAAAAGGTGTCGCATAAATCGGACATCCCAAGTCGCGCCACAGATATGAAATTGCCCCGATATGATCTTCATGGGCATGCGTAATAACTAGACCGACAATATCCTCTTTTTTGTCTGTCATAAACTCTGGATTCGGCAGGAGTACATCTACCCCCGGTAATCCGTCTCCCGGAAAACCGACCCCACAATCCACAAGTAACCATTTTCCCTTGTATCCGTAGGCAAAAAAGTTCATCCCGATACCGGTCGCGCCACCCAATGGCACAAAGACCAATTTATCTTCGGGTATGATTAATTCTTCGTTTTTATTCATACTTATTATCCTAAATTAAAAAAACATCTCCGGCAGTAATTTTATGAATGATTTTGTCCGGAGTTTCCAAAATCAATTCCCCTTGCGGGCTGAATTCCTTAAAAAGGCCGCTGATGGTTTGGTGGGGCAGATGTACTTCTATCATCTCCCCGAGTCCCGCGGCATAACTTATCCATTTATCTCTAATCAGGTCAAAGCGTCCCTGGTTTAATAAAGCCATGTTGGTGGCCAGAGCATTTAATATCTTTTCTTCCAAATCCTTTAATGATATTTTATCCTTTAATGAAGCCGTTTGATACATCATGTTTTTTGTCGGTGCAGATGCTACATTGATACCGATACCGATTATAACCGTTTGATGATCTGTCTTTTCCAAAAGGATACCGGCCACTTTCCCGCCATCCAATAAGATATCATTCGGCCATTTTAATTGCACATCAAATTTCATAAGCGCTTCACGAACAGATACCCCCGCTACAAATGAAATTAGGGGTGTTTGCTTGCCGCATTCTTTCACCACTGCCGATAAATACAAATTGCCTTTCGGACTTTCCCAAGTACGCCCATATCGTCCATATCCCCCTGTCTGACATTTTGCCACTACAACACTGTTTTCGGGGAGGGAACGCGCAATTTTATTTGTACTGATAACCGTATCAAAATGCTCTATTTGCCATTTCATAAGGGAACTTATATCATATTTTTAAAAAATAATCAAGAAAATCCTTGATTTTTGTTTTTGAATGGGCGTATATTAATTCCAGATTTTAACATGAAAGGGGAAAATTATGAAAAAATCAATCTTATTAGGATGTATTGCCGCGTGTGCGTTGTCGGCAACGGTAGCAAGTGCGGATACAAAGGCACCTGCCGTTGTTAAACCGACGGCAGATGAAATGAAAACGGCCTTTGCCGAATTTATAAACGAAAATGCTCAAGTCGGTACTCTGCTTGATTTGAATAAAATAACGGTAAAAGCAGTCGGAAATGATTTTGACGTAACATTACCCGCCTTTTCGGGTGGAGATATTAATGTCAAACCTCAAACGATTCGTCTGACATATGCGGGTGGTTTTAATGATCATGCTCAATATAAGATTGAAACGCCGTTTGAAAGTATTCAATCTTTGTTTAAAAACGTTCTTCCTGATGCAACATTGAATACCGAATCAGCTGATATAATGACAGTTTGGGCACCGGCCTATAATCTTGTTACGAAAAGTTCTCAAAATATAAAAGGGTTAAAATTGTCTATCCCCAATACGATGGATTTCTCCATGGGGTCACTCGCGTCAGATACATTGGTGCGGGTTGTATCTTCCGATAAGATGGATGCCGCCGATACAAGTGATGGGCAAGATGTGCGGATAGTAGCCGAAAATGCCGAAATTATCGTTCCTTCTTTTTCGTATGAGAGCGCGCTTAGCGGTTCCGATATTACATCCGATCCGATAAAGCAAATGCTCTCATGCAATAGTAATGTTTTTAAATATTCTCTTCCGGATATTCAACTGAAAATGCAAGGATCGGCTGCTCCGATTGCTTCTTTCTCGTTACAGGGACAGGGCTCCTATCAGAATGAAATTTTCCATTTTGAAAACAAAATCGGAAATATCACTTCTCCGACTTTAGGGGCATTTGCACCGGCAGCCTTAATCCCTGATGAAATTTCGATAAATCTGGATGTTGAAGGTATATCCAAAGATGTTTTGGCTAAATTAGCCAAGAAAGCTCAAGACAAATCTTACACTGATGAAGATGTTCCTGCGCTAAAACAAGCGATAGAAACAGGTGTCATTAAGCTTAATCTTTTAGAAGCCAAAAATTCTTTGGCCGGTATGGCTCTTTCCGGAACGATTCGGGGAAAACTCAAGAATGCCGAAACGGTTAAAACCCTTCTCGATGTTCAAGCTAATTTGATTCCGATTATTGACGCTAAAGTGGTTATCACCAATTTTGATAAAATTTCACCGGAGCCTAAAGTGGATCAACTCCAATGTGATCGTGCCACAGAACGCTTGAATTCTTTGGATATGTCTGCTCCGAATGCGATTATGCAAAAAGAAACCGCCGAGATGCAAAAAGAAATAGCTTGCGCTCCTCAAGGCGGTCCCTTGGATATGTTGCGTCCTTATTTGGATTTAAATGAGCGGGTTGTGGATACAGCCGGTGAAACAAAGGATACTTTTGTCATTACATTTGAGGATGATGTTTTAACGATCAACGGGAAACAGGCTCAATGACGCCGGATGAGTTATTTGAAAATTTTTCCTATTTAACCGAATGGGAAGATAAGTACAGATATCTGATAGAACTGGGGGACGCGCTCCCCCGGTTTCCCGATGAAGATAAAACGGACGCCCATAAGGTTGAAGGGTGTCAATCTCAAGTCTGGTTTACCGTCCAAAAACAAGGGGATAAATATTATTTTAACGCCACCAGTGATGCTCATATCGTTCGTGGTTTAGAGGCTGTTTTGATTACCTTGGTAAATGGCAAAACGGCTTCGGAAATTCTCTCTTTGGATTTACAGGAAGCTTTTTTGCGTTTGGGGCTTGGGGAGCATCTGTCCCCCACGCGTCGTAATGGCTTTTTCGCAATGATCGGTCGGATTAAAGAAACAGTTTCTTAGTTTTCTATCTTGTGTCTTTTGCCATTTAAGCCCGTTTTTTACAAGGAGAATGTCATGCCGCGTCAAATAAAAAAGTCAACATTACCCACCATGGATGAAGTTATTTCCTATTTGGAAACACAAAGTCGTCCCGTTATGAAGCGGGACTTGTCGCGGGCTTTTAGGATAAAAGGGGACGATCGTGTCCACCTTAAAAAGATGATTAAAGAATTAAAATCAAAAGGGTTGGTTCATGCCGAAGGTCGCGGTAAAAAGATATGCCTTCCCGATGCGCTTCCCGAACGGTTGGTGGTTGAGGTTACCGGTATTGATTCCATGGGGGATTTGGTGGCGCGTCCCTTTGAATGGAAGTCAGATGCTCCCATGCCGCAAATTATCATTACCAAAGATAAACTTTCTCCTGCCACCGGTGTCGGTGATGTGATTCAAGTATCTCTTCAATCTGTCGGTAACAGGATTTATCATGCAGCCACTCTTCGTCGGGTTACCGTTGGGGATAATCAAATGGTTGGGGTTTATGAAAACGGGAAAGTATATTCGGTCGATCGGCGTATCACTCAAGGTTTTACCTTAATTGGTCATCCCCAAAATATTACCCTTAAAAATCGGGATTTGATTTTAGCCGATATTCCGCCTATTCGTGTTAATAATCCTCAGGCTCATTTCATTCGTAAAATCGGAACGGCCGATGAAGCTTACGCGGCAACACTTATTTCCATTTATTTACATCATTTGCCGGTGGCTTTTACGGAGTTGGCAGAAAAGCAGGCTTTAAAATTAACGGTTCCCTCGCTTGACAAGGCGCGTATTGATTTGCGTTCTATCCCTTTTGTAACAATAGATGGTGCCGATGCCCGTGATTTCGATGACGCCGTTTGGGCTGAGCCCGATCCTGATAGCCAGAATAAAGGCGGCTTTCATATTATGATCGGTATTGCGGATGTTTGTTATTATGTGCGTCCTGAAACGGCGTTGGATGCGGATGCCCGCTTGCGCGGTAATTCCGTTTATTTCCCCGATCGTGTTTTGCCGATGTTACCGATGGCTTTATCCAACGGTGTTTGTTCTCTAAAACCGGATGAAGATCGGGCGGCACTGGTGTGTGAGGTTTGGATTAACAAGAACGGGAATAAGATTAAACATCAATTTCATCGGGCGCTTATTCAATCCGTTCGCCGTCTTACCTATGATGAGGTTCAATCCGCATTGGATAAAAAAACACCTATTAAAGGATTAGAAAATGAAGTTTCAAGCCTTTTTGCCGCTTATCTTGCCCTTAAAAAGAATAGGGATAGACGGGGCGTCTTGGAAATAGATGTTCCCGAACGGCAGGTTCTTTTAAATAAAAAAGGTCATGTTACGGGTATTCATTTACGTGAAACAACCGACAGTACCCGTCTGATTGAAGAATTGATGATTTTGGCGAATGTGTCCGCGGCCGAAACGCTAGAGGAAAAGGGGGCACCTGTTATGTATCGTGTTCATGATCGGCCCTCATTTGAAAAATCCGCCAATTTAACGGAATGTCTTTCGGCCCTCGGGAAAAAAGTTTCTTTGCCCGATGATCCTGCGGCTAAAGATTTTAATCAAATTCTTCAAAAGGCGGAAGATACACCTCTTCAAAAAACGATTAACGAACTTGTTTTACGAAGCCAGTCTCAGGCTTGCTATTCCCCCGAAAATATTGGGCATTTCGGGCTTGCCCTTACACGCTATGCTCATTTTACGTCGCCCATTCGCCGTTATGCGGATATTTTGGTTCATCGGGCTTTGGTAAAAGCCTTAAAGTTGGGGGAGGGGGCATTAACAGATTCTGAAGCCGATACCTTTGAAGATATAGCCCATCATATTTCCGCGACTGAGCGTCAGGCTGCCTCTGCCGAAATGGATGCATTGGATCGTTATATGGCTCTTTACTTTGCGGATAAAGTCGGTCAGAAATTTAAAGGCCGCATTTCATCTGTCACTTCATTTGGGCTTTTCGTATCGGTTGAACCCTCTGGTGCGGAAGGTTTGGTTCCCATATCCACTCTTTCGGGGGATTATTATGAATATGATTCCGCACATCAAAGCCTGATTGGCCGATCCACCGGTAAAACTTTTACTTTGGGGCAATCTGTCACCTGTATCTTAAAAGAAAGTGTTCCCGTCACCGGCGGTCTTAAATTTCAGATTATTGCCACCCATAAATTAGGGATCTCGGGAAATGATTAAAACAGAAAGATTACGATTGACTCCTCTGAATACCAAAGATGTTAAGCGCTATATTGAGATTGCAAAAAATATGCGCCGACAAAAAGAGTTAAATCCCAATTACTTTTTATATGTACGTTTTGATTATACCTCGGCCAAAACAGATAGTGATTTAAAAAATGCTGTGTTGGGACTTTTAACTAGCGCGGAAACGGCTGTTTACCCTGAGGTAACAGAACGATTAAATATTTGTCTTAAAAACGGTCATATTATCGGTTATATCGGTTTTTTATATAGTCCGGAAAGTAAAATCAGCAGTGATTTAGGTATTTTTTTAGACCCATAATACGAGCATAAAGGTTATGCTTTTGAAGCACAAAAGGCTCTATTGGCTTATTATTTTTTAAACATAGACGATAAAATTTACCTAACGATTTATCCACAAAATTTACCCTCATACCAATTGAATACAAAATGCGGGGCGAAAAAGATTGCTTATACGAATGCTTCTAAGTATGGCCAGGAAAGAGATATATTGGTCATTACGCGTAAAGCATTTATTGAAACCGTTTTTCATGAAAAATTTTCAACGATTACAAAGGAAAAACAATTTTTACGCGATTATTTAAAGTTAAATGATGAACATTAATTTTGTATAACTATTGTGCCTTTATTTCTTCTTTTTTCTTGACTTTTGTGGAAAAATCGGGTTAAAATAACGGCTATCTTAACAAAAGGAGTCGTTATGAGTTTTAATGAGCAAACTATTAAGACGATTGCCAACTTGGCGCGTCTGAAATTTCCGCAAGAACAGGAAGAAAAATTTATGCAGGATATCAATGGTATCTTGGATTGGGTCGAACAGTTAAAAGAGGTCGATATAACGGGTGTTGAACCTTTGGTTTCCGTTTCCCCGCGTGAAAGTGCGATTCGGAAGGATCAAGTAACTGATGGCGGTATTCAAACCGAACTCATGGCTAACGCCCCAGAATCGGTTCAAGGTTTTTATGAAGTACCCAGAATGGTGGAGTAAGATATGACAGATTTAGTAAATTTACACATTTCCGAAGCATTAGATTTGTTGAATAAAAAGGAAATTTCATCGGTTGAGCTGACAAAGGCTCATTTGGCCGAGATGGAAAAAGCCCGTTTTTTGAATGCCTACATTACCGAAACACCGGATAGGGCTCTTGCGGATGCGGCGGCTTCCGATAAGCGGCGTGCAAACGGGGAAGCTCTGGGCGCGTTGGACGGTATTCCGATTGCGAATAAAGACCTCTATTGCACTAAGGGTATTCGTACCACGGCTGCCAGCAAGATTTTATCCAAATTTGTTCCGCCTTATGAATCAACGGTATCACAGAAATTAAAAGATGCCGGAACGGTCATGCTCGGTAAAGTGAATACAGACCAATTTGCCATGGGTGGTTCCACGGTAACAAGTTTCTTTGGTGTTACCAAAAACCCCTGGGCCGATGAAAATGGGGAATATACCCTTGTTCCCGGCGGTTCGTCGGGTGGATCGGCTGCTGCGGTTTCGGCCGGTCTTTGCATGGGGGCCACTGGTTCCGATACGGGTGGTTCTATTCGTCAACCCGCGTCATTTTGCGGTGTTACAGGGATTAAGCCCACTTATGGTCGTTGCTCCCGATACGGGATTGTGGCTTTTGCTTCTTCATTGGACCAAGCTGGTCCCATGGCTCGTTCGGTTAAGGATTGTGCTTTAATGTTGCATGAAATGGCCGGTGCCGATCAATTTGATTCCACGGTGGCAGAGCTTCCCGTTCCCGATTATACCGCCGCATTAACCGGCGACATCCGGGGTAAGAAAATCGGTATCCCGCGGGAATACAGACCCGATGGCCTCAATGCAGAAGTGGCCAAGGTTTGGGATAAAGGTATAGAGTTTTTGAAAAATGCGGGTGCGGAAGTTGTTGATATTTCTTTACCGCATACCAAGTATGCTTTGCCCGTTTATTATATTATCGCGTGCGCTGAGGCTTCTTCAAATCTTTCCCGTTATGACGGTGTGCGTTATACAACGCGTGTAGACGGTAAAACGTTGGATGAGATGTATGAAAACACGCGCACCGACGGTTTCGGGGCTGAGGTTAGTCGCCGAATTTTGCTCGGGACATTTGTGTTGTCGGCCGGTTTTTATGATGCTTATTACACACGGGCCCAACGGGTCAGACGCTTAATTTATAACGACTTTATTGAAGCGTTTAAAAATGTAGATGCCATTCTTGTACCGGCGGCACCGACACCGGCTCTTTCTTACGAAGCATTTAAGAATATGAGTCCTGTTGATACTTACCTTGGTGATGTATTTACCACCCCGGCCTCTTTGGCGGGGGTTCCGTCGCTTTCTTTGCCGATTGGTTTATCCGATAAAGGGCTTCCCATCGGTCTTCAAGTGATTGGTAGCATTTTGACGAAAACACGGTTTTCCAAATTTCTGAAGTATTGGAAAAATCGGCAGGATTTGATTTGAACCCCCATCGGGTGAAAGGATAAAGATATGTACACAATTCAAGGAAAAACAGGTGATTGGGAACTCGTTATCGGACTTGAAGTCCACTGTGAAATTTTGTCGGAGTCTAAGGTTTTTTCCGGCGCTTCCGCTAAATTCGGTGCCGAACAAAATACCCAGGTATCATTTATTGATGCGGGCTTTCCCGGAATGCTCCCGAAGGTGAACGAAAAATGTATTGAACAATGCGTAAAAACGGGTTTTGGCCTTAATGCCAAGATTAATAAGTTTTCTCGGTTTGACCGCAAAAATTATTTCTATGCCGATTTGCCCCAAGGTTATCAAATTTCGCAACTTTATTATCCGATCGTTGGCGAAGGGTATATTGAAGTCACAACCGATGAAGGCACACGTAAAATCGGTGTGGAACGGCTCCATTTAGAACAAGACGCCGCTAAATCCATTCATGATATGGTCCCCGGTAAAAGTTTGATTGACCTGAACCGTAGTGGTGTAGGCCTTATGGAAATCGTTTCAAAACCGGATATGCATTCGCCGGCTGAGGCAGGGGAATACCTGCGGCAACTGCGGGCGATTGTACGTGCTTTGGGTACCTGTGACGGGAATATGGATGAAGGCTCCATGCGTTGCGATGTTAATGTATCCGTGCGTAAAGTCGGTGAAACGGCTCTGCGTGCGCGGACAGAAATCAAAAACGTGAACTCGGTTCGTTTTGTGATGCAGGCTATTGAATATGACGCCCATCGTCAAATTGATATTTATGAATCGGGTGGCGTCTGTCGTCAAGAAACGCGCTTATTCGACTCGGTCAATTTGGAAACGCGTCCGATGCGTAGTAAGGAAAATGCAAACGATTACCGTTATTTCCCCGATCCCGATTTGCTACCTGTAAATTTGACAGACGAATATATTGAAAATATTCGTAAGAATTTACCGGAACTTCCCGAAGCCAAAAAGAAGCGCTATATTGCTGAATTGGGTTTAACACCTTACGATGCTCATGTGCTTACTTTGGATAAGGAAACCTCTGCCTATTTTGAAGCGGCAATAGTGGGCAGAGATGCCAAAAAGGTTGCTAATTGGGTTATGGGTGATTTGTTTGCATATCTTAATAAAAATGGTAAATCTATTACCGAAAGTCCTATAAAGGCTATCGATTTGGGGGCTTTGGTTGGCCTGATACAGGATGGTACCATTTCCGGTAAGATTGCCAAAGAAGTCTTTGAAATTATGGCTGAAACCGGTAAAGATCCGGCCTCTATTGTGGAAGAAAAAGGCCTTAAACAAACAACGGATACCGGTGCGATTGAAAAAATTATCGCCGATGTTTTGGCCGCCAATATGGATAAGGTTGCCGAAATTAAAGCCGGTAAAGATAAGCTTAAAGGTTGGTTTGTGGGTCAAATCATGAAGGCCAGTCAAGGCAAAGTAAATCCGGCCCTTGCTAATCAACTTTTGGATAAGAAATTGGGTGAAGTGTAAGACATAAGAGTTACCGAAACTATAAAACAGGGAGAAAACGGAATGGCTTTAAAACAGGTTTTTAAAACAGTTCTTATTCTCTTCAGCCTTATCATCGGGCTATATGCTTTATACACTTTTTCCTATAAGGGTGGGGCTGATGCTTTGGGAATTTCCGTTGATCCTTCATATAAATGTCGGACAGCTTCTTTCCTTAAAGAATTATGGGGTACCGATACAACGACGTTGCAGAAGCTCCAATGTCAAAGTTCTCGTCCGATGGTAACTGTTGATGTATCTCTTTTCAGTGAAAGGGAATGTGGCGGTGGCCCCAAATGGTATAATCCGGTTTGTTCTTCCTGTGATGATCCTCAGGAATTATTTACCCTAAAATCAGAATGCGATAAGTGTCCAAATCGTGTTTTTATGGCGGAACGCTATTCTTCTGGCAAATGTGTTTTAAATAAGTAAGAAAGGTTACATCATGAAAAAGCATACCCCCGAACAGTGGAAACGAATTAACGCTTTTATCAAGAAGGCAAAGGCGGAAAATAGAGTACCTCCTTCCTACTGGGCGCATGTAACATGTGAAATCGAACTACTGGGGTGCGAATGTTATGCCGATTTACAGGCTCAATTTATGTCAATTAATCCGTTTGTTCAGTTAAAATATCTCTTTACCCGTGAAACGCCGGAAGTTGTCCCGACCAAGAGTATGCGTGGTTGTGCTTCTCGGGCCCTAATCGAAGTCGCAAAACTCGGTCAGGTTGAACGCGGTCAGGGTATCATTAAAGATTTGCATGCAGATGTTAATTATCTGGACAGTTGTGGCCGAACACCTCTTTATTATGCTATCGAACGGAAAAGACTCGGTATGGCCGAAATGTTGCTCCAAAACGGTGCGGATAGCTACCGTCAAGGTAAAGACAGTTTAAACCCCTTAAATTTAGCCTGTTTTATGGGTTTTTCTCAGGCTATTCCCTTGTTTATGAAATATGGGGTTGATATTAATCGCCCGACACCATTTAAAAGTTGGCGAAAATTTCATCTGGGGTACCAAACTTTTCAAATTTATCCGCTTGCCGTTGCCGTTTCTCAAAATCAGCCCAAATTAACTTATATGCTTTTGAATAACGGTGCCAGAATGGATTTAAAGATTCATCCGGACTTGACAATTCGGGAATTTATGGAAAGCAATCTGGAAGGTATGCCGGTCGCTATGCAACTGGTTGTGAATGATGCCCTTTTAAACCCGAAAAAAGTTGCAGTTCATCCGCAACAAACACCTACACAATGTACTGAAAGAACGCGCGTTTAACTTCTTTGACGAGAAACTTCTCTGATATATTCCCTTCCGATACCGGTATAGGGTATGGGTATTTTTCGATAAGCGATTCCCTGTTCCGCTAGGACACTTTTTAACGCTAATGTATAGTTCTGTCGTCTTTGTTCAAACGCCCGTCCTCTGGGTGTTTTAACCCAAGCATGATAGTATTGACTATATTGTGGATCGCGCATGCTAAAGAGGGTTCTGTCGAACCGTTTCAATAGGGCAATTTGCCGCTGTAAAGTTGGTGCATCTGTTAAGATTGGGTGAACGATATTAAAATCATTCATTGATGTAAAGTTTTGACCATGAGAATAGGCCATCCGGAACACAATGGCATCCCCCTTCGTTAGGGCATTTGTCGTATAGTTCAGCAATTGATCTTTACGACCGATTTTGGCTATCGCTCGGTTAATCAGCAACTCTGCCTGTGCCGAATTGGAAATAGGGTATCTCAATAGGGAATGAGACAATCTGTCCGTCCGAAGCAGATCGTCCATTATCGGCATTAAATCTCCGTCAGCCGCATAGCGTAGTTGGGCATCCGCACTAAACAAGATTTTCATCATTGGTGAAAGTGCATTGTATTTTTGCATTAATCTGGTACTTGTTTCACAAACTGTTTTTCTTGGCATATTATTTGTCCATCCTTTTGTCACAGTATAGCATAATTTTATTTTTTTGCAAGTTTTTTCTTGCGGACTATCAAATATTAGGCTAAACTACCCCTAAAGGAGATTTTTATGTTTGATATATCAGAGTCAATCGAGGAAGGGTATTTATGGAATTTTTCGTCTGCGGAACGCCGTCGTTTTTATTCCCAACATCAGGAAAAGCAAGCCAGTATGCAGCAATATAATGCAAAGTTGCTTACCATGGTTGCGACAGATGAGCCTGCCATTTTTGGAAATGATGATCACCCTAGTTCCCCCTTGGAAATTAAATACACTTTAAATCGGATTCATATGAATGATCCGCGTGAAACCGAATTATTGTTAAATGCAATTGATCCGGTTGCTCCCAAACAGGAACCATACCCCAAAAAACTCGTTTGGGCGTTTGAGGATAATACCTTTTGTCAAAGGGTTGTCTTAAACGGTATTCGCTCTCGGGACGGGTGGTCTTCGCGTGGTTTTAATGATGAAGAGGCCTCTGATGTCTTGGACGTTTTCTCGGATAAGAAGTTAACCGAATTGACCTTTGCCTCATTTCCGTTATTGACGGACGAGACATATCTTAAAATTGCCAATATAGTATCTCGGCCGGATAATCGTTGGACACACGTAACATTAGGGCATATCCCTGTTGCGCCGGATATTGCCGATATGTATAATCGCACAGGGAAAGTATCTTATACCCGTATTGCCCGTCCACGGACATCAAAGTCTTTCTTCTCACGCCTTTTTCATCGGGGGCAGACAAATGAAAGAAGTTGAATTGTTTACAGATGGTGCTTGTTCTGGTAATCCTGGCCCGGGGGGGTGGGGATGCTTACTTCGCTATCGGGGTAAGGAAAAAGAACTTTCCGGCGGTGCCTCGCAAACAACGAATAACAGAATGGAACTTACCGCGGTGATAGAAGGGCTTAAAAGCCTTAAAGAATCTTGTATCGTAAATCTTTCTACCGACAGTAAATATGTGATGGATGGTGTAACTCAATATCTGGATAATTGGATTCAAAACGGTTGGAAAAAATCAAATAAAAAGCCTGTTTTGAATATTGATTTATGGCAAGATTTAGTGGGGGAACTTTCTCGTCATAAAATCAATTGGAATTGGGTTAAAGGCCATGCCGGCCACCTTGAGAATGAACGCGTGGATACGCTTGCCTGTTTGGAACGCGATAAATTTAAAGACGGCTTTTAATTGTTTATTGCATTGGTTAATTTACTCCGTGTCAGGTCTTGCGGAATTAAAATCTCTCCTCCGTCTTCCTTGATATAAATATAAAAGGAATTATCTTTCACCTGATAGAGCTCTTTTCTTGCTTTTGCCCAATCTGAATTCGGATTCACTTGATATAACCAATCTTTAAAGCGGGATAAAAAGAAAGCTCGATCCTTTATACAACTTAAACATACCGGTTTTACCACACGCACGATTGCGGGTCCTTTTGTTTGACCTGGCTCGAAAGTTGGGTCTGTATTATAATGATAATATCCCGCTAAGGATATTCCCAACCATCCCAGTAAGATTAGGTAAGGTAAGCGAACAATAATTCCATAGGCCGGTATGTTTTGTCCTTGAACATCTTTGAAAAATTCCAAAATTTTCTTGGGTGCCAATAACCATATATTGAAAGGAATATAAGTGCAAAACATCCACCACAGAATCAGATAAATTTTTGTAGATATAGTTGCCTCATTTAAAAATCCGCCAAACGGTTTAGGAAGGATGAAAATCAATGTTCCCATAACCCATAATTTTTTTGGAACCGGTTTTATCAACAGGATAATTAATCCTATAATAATGCCCCAGGCAACCACTTGATTTTCAATCCATAAAAAGGGATTTAATCCCATAATCCAACATAACCCAAATCCTAAAATGGCGCAAAAGGATGTTAATTGTATATATCTGGTCCTCTTTCTGAATGCGGCCACTTTATCCGTTATTTTATTCGGCATCATCCATGCGCACCACAGGGGCGACAAGAAAAAGAAGAAAATGCCTGACCAAAATCCGAATCCGAAGGGTAGGGGCATCGGTATTTTCGGCATTTTTTTATTCGATACGATTAAATTCCACGTAAAGCATCCGTTTGTCGAACGAATGTTTAACAGTATTTTATCCCAGATTTTTAGCGGAGTTTCCGGACGGAATATGCCGGTAAAAACGAATCGATCCGTTTTTTGAAATACCGGTTTTAATGGCACCTCTAAACTTTGGATATCCACCTGTTTTACGTCTTTCGGAAAGACAATTCTGATCTTTAAATCTCCATTTTCAAGTAATTGATTTTTTGCTTTGATTTTTGTTTTTCGAATATTTGTTGCCGCGTTTTTAAGGGCATATTGTATTGCTCCGCACGAAAGGGTCGGATACGATTCATTTGCCGGCAACGGTAGATTAAGGAATTGTTTTACCTTTGTGCATTTATATGTTTCTTCCGAACACGCTTCAAATTCTCCCAAAACCGTCAGAAAAACATCTTTATTTTTCATGTTATGCAGCCAAATCGGAAAGATGGTTGAAGCGTTGTAATCGGTTGTCCAACTTTGATTAACGGCGCGATTTTCCTGAAAAATGGGTAAGACATCTGCCTTTGCGTTTTCTGCTACAGGCTCAATATTAATCTTATTAAGTATCCAACCGCGGTTTAGGCCGACATCTACTCCAACCGTTAAACCGGATAAATCTTTAACCCCTGTGCGACAGGAAACCAGGCGAATATACCCGAAATCCGTTTCCACGGTTTCTGATTTTCCCCCGTCTTTTTCCATAGCCTCATTAAAAGAAGCCCTTAGCTTTTCCCACTCTGATTGGGCAAAAGTATTTGAAATAAATGAAAAAACAAGTATAAAAGTGTATAATAAGTATCTCATAATTTGCATTTTAGCAAAAAAAAACTTGATTGTCATCAAAAAATGTGTAAAATAAGAATGTTTTTTAATTTTTTCTTATGGAGGATTTCATTAAACCGAATTTTCAAGCACCGTCTCAATCACAGGATAAAGGTGATTTTAGGGTTAACGGTCAAATTACAACATCACAAGTTCGGCTGATTTTAGCGAACGGTGATAATTTTGGGATTATTTCAACACGTGAAGCGATTAAAAAGGCTGCTGATCAAGGTCTTGATCTGATAGAGATTGCCCCCGGTCCTATTCCGGTGTGTAAGATTTTAGAGGCCGGTAAGTATCGTTATGAACTGCAAAAACGTCGTTCCGAAGCCAAAAAGAAACAAAAGGTTATTGAAATCAAAGAAATTAAGCTCACTCCAAATATCGGTGATAACGATTATATGGTCAAGATGCGTGCTGCTAAGCGCTTTTTGGAAGAAGGAAATAAGGTTAAATTCAACCTGCGTTTCCGTGGTCGTGAAATGTCATATATTGATTTGGGTGCCGCGGTTCTTAATCGAGCAAAGACCGATCTTACTGAACTTGCCAAGGTTGAACAAGAGCCTAAATTAGACGGTCGCCAAATGACCTTGGTTGTCGCTCCGATTAAGTAATATTGTTTATTTTTAATTCGTCTGTTTGACAAACTGCCGACTTATGCTATAATAAGATGGTAGGGGGTCGCTATGGCTGAAAAATTGACGCCGCAAGAATTGGATCAGATGATGGATCGGATGTTTACCATTGATCCAAAGGATATCTCCTTTTTTCGAAAACAATTCGCTGAACTGATAAAAACAGAGGAAGGTTCCAACCTTCTGCGTTCATTAAATTCAAATTTTAACGGGAAAAAAATGAATTTGGTCACTTACGCAAAACCAGGAGGCTTTGCACATTGTTTTGATGATGAATCTGAAATTGGAATCGGTGTATCAAGTTTATTGGATTATTATCTTCCTCATAAGTTTCCCATAACCATTGAACGTGAAGTAACACATGGATATCCTAAATTATTATTTCATGAATTGACTCACTGGGAACAATATCAAAATCAAGGAGCCTCAGAAAATGCTATCACGGATCAAGATAGGTATTTTACCGCCATTATGTGTGAAGCCGATGCCCAAATTTCCGGCGATTTATTTAAAATGAAACTCGAAGCATCCTCTTTTCTGGATAAAGGGATCTTCAATCCTGCTTGGCAGATGGCCAAACTTGCAGGTATGATTGCTACGAATATTAAGTTAAAATCCCAAAAGAAATTTCTTGCAAAAACACAACGCGAACTCCAAGAAAATCACCCCGAATGGACTGGGGAACAAATAGAAAAAGAAACCCGTAAAGCGTTCTTTAAAAAAAGCATTTTGGATAGAAATTCAGGTTGGCGCCGTTTTTATGATAATCCGGAGAATAGAAAAAAATTAGGGATTTTAAATGATGACCCAAGCTTTCCTAAAAAGGAATTCCCTGAACTGATGAGATACTATATGGATAAATATGGTCTGACGCTTGAAGAATGTCTGGATCTAAAAAAAGAAATTTTGGCGCAATCGGATCAAAAATTTTCCACTCAAGAAGTGCAACTTAATAGATCAAATGGTAGGGACAATCCCACCCCGATACCGCATCAAACAAATGCCGAAATGCTCGCCAGAACTTCACATCAGACAGAAAAAAAACAGAATGTCCTTGCGAACTCTCCCAAAACGGATAGTAAAAAATTAAATCCGTCAATCTTATCCCACCTTACTCGTGGCGGGCAGGGGGAATAAGGCCCTAAAACTCACTCCGATTTGTGAAGATTTTTACTTATTGCGTTTATTTTTTTGAAATAAATGCACTAACCCTTTTAATAAGGAAAATATCAGATATCCGCCGCTTAAAAATGCAATAGCAAAAGCAATATACGGTATCTCTGGCTCTGACCATTCCACCTGAACAATACCATACACAGGTTGATTGTTATAACTTTTGACATAGCTTAAGTATTCAACACAAAATCCCAGAGAAGTCCATAATGCAACAAGAGCAATTAAAAATTTTGTGCAAATTATTCCAATTTTGCGTGTTTTTTTTAATAGTAGCAATGATAGAGAAATTAAAAGTATGACAGCGCATACTCCAAGAACAAGTGCACGTAATGTTAAATGAGGTTCTACTATTCTTTCCTTAACACTTAATGCAAAAGCATTATTTTGGGCCAAAAGTAAAAAAAGTAAATAAAATTCCGCATAATGCTTTTTTCATCTTTATCCTCCTAAAACTCACTCCGATTCGGACGATGGAATAATCGCCCGATTTGTTCTTTCGGGTCTTGGTTTTCGTATACAACCCGGTATAAAATCTCGCAAATCGGCATTTCCACTTTGTCGCGTAAGGCATGCACGGCTGCTAAAGTTGGTACGCCTTCGGCCAATTTTTCAAACTTTGGCCCAATAATCAGACGTTCCCCATACGCCCTGTTGTGGCTGTGCGGTGAAAAAAGTGTTGCCTCATAATCCCCCAAATGCGCCAACCCATAGGCTGACATCGGGTTCCCGCCAAAGTATTCAATTAAACGCCCAACTTCCACCGGCGCTCGCGCCATTAGGGCCCCTTTTAACCCATGCCATTTTAGGCCGTCTAAAATCCCTGCCGCCAGGCCGATAACGTTTTTAAGTGCCCCACCGATTTCATTCCCGATCAGATCACTGCCGTAATAGGTTCGAATAAGGGAACTGTTCATGAAATCTGCAATTTCACGTTTTACTTCTTCGTTTTCCGAATCGATGACGACACAACTCGGGATTTCCGCCAGATAGTCTTGCACATGTCCCGGTCCCAACAGGACCGCTACGCCGACATCTTCTGCTTGAATTTCCTCATGAAAGATTTGGGTCATGCGCTTGCCGGTTCCTTCTTCAAGCCCCTTCATGGCCAACAGGAAACGTTTTCCTTTCAGGTCATATTGTGCCATTTGACGGCATAATCCCCGAAAAGCCTGACATCCGATAGATATAATAATGAATTGGTTTTTAAGGGCTTTTTCAATATCCGTTGTTAAACTGACATTTTCGGGCATAGTCACATATCCGTTATTTCTTGTTTTTACAAGGGATTGATAAGCCGGATCGATTTCCAGTCCATACATCAACACATTTGCATTTTTATATTTCGCGACGTAGTAGCCCAAAAATCCGCCCCATCTGCCGCATCCGATCAGAGTTATATTTTGAAAATCAGTCATATTTGTTTCCTTTCAATCAAGCCACGATAGCACACTTAAATTTAAAAATCAACCCTAATTAAAAATATGTAAAAAACACTTGCAATTTTTTTAAAAAAGTGCTAAAGGATTATGGTCTTTAAAAAAATAAGTATTTTCCACTTGGTTGTGGTTTTTGATAATGTTATATAACAAAAGGAAATATAAATGAGTAAATGGGTTTATACATTTGGTGACGGTAAAGCCGAAGGTAATGCAACAATGCGTAATTTACTCGGTGGTAAAGGGGCTAACTTGGCAGAAATGTCCAGTATCGGCGTGCCTGTTCCTCCGGGATTTACGATTACAACTGAAGCTTGCACTTATTATTATCAGAATAACAAAGCTTATTCCGAAGAATTAAAACAACAAGTTATGGAAGGGCTTCGTGGCGTAGAAGCCATCATGGGCCGTAAGTTCGGTGATCCGGAAAATCCGTTGTTGTTCTCGGTGCGTTCGGGTGCTCGGGTTTCTATGCCGGGTATGATGGATACGATTTTGAACTTAGGTCTTAACGATCAAACGGTCGAAGGTTTGGCCAAAGCGTCCAACAATCCTAAGTTTGCTTATGACTCTTATCGTCGTTTTATTCAAATGTATTCCGATACCGCTATGGGTGTCGATATCCATAAGTTTGAAGCCGTTTTGGACCGTGTGCGTGAAGAAAACGGTTACAAACACGATAGCGAAATGACGGTCGATCAATTAAAGGCCGTTATCGCCGAATATAAACAAATCGGTATTGCCGAAGGTAAACCCGTTCCTCAAGATGTGAACGAACAACTTTGGGGTGCGATTGGCGCCGTGTTCGGTTCTTGGATGAGTGAACGCGCCATCTTCTACCGCAAACTGAACAATATTCCGGCCGATTGGGGTACAGCTGTTAACGTACAATCCATGGTATTCGGAAACTCCGGTGACGATTCGGCAACGGGTGTGTGCTTCTCTCGTGACGCTGCGACCGGTGAAAACTATTTCTATGGTGAATATTTGAAAAATGCTCAAGGTGAAGACGTTGTGGCCGGTATTCGGACACCGCAACAAATTTCCAAAATCGGGAACGAACACCGTGGCCTCAATTTGCCTTGCATGGAAGAAGAATTCCCTGCTGTTTATGCGGAACTTGATTCTATTCGCCATAAATTGGAATCTCATTATAAAGATATGCAAGATATGGAATTTACGGTTCAAAACGGGAAACTCTGGATGTTGCAAACCCGTAACGGTAAGCGCACAGGTCTCGCTGCCTTAAAGGTCGCCGTGGATATGGTGCATGAAGGCTTGATTACCAAAGCCGAAGCCGTTACACGTGTTGAACCGGGTCATTTGGATCAACTTTTGCACCCGATGTTTGACAAATCCGCCAAACGTTCTCCGATTGCGACAGGTTTACCTGCATCGCCCGGTGCTGCGGTTGGTCAAATCGTGTTTAGCGCTGCCGATGCTGAAAAAGCAGCCGGCGAAGGCAAAAAAGTCGTTTTGGTCCGTGTTGAAACATCTCCGGAAGATATTGCCGGTATGCATGTCTCTCAAGGTGTGTTGACTGCTCGTGGCGGTATGACATCTCATGCGGCCGTGGTGGCTCGTGGTATGGGTATTCCGTGCGTGTCGGGTGTGGCTGATTTACGGATTGATTACGCTTCTCAAAGTTTGACAGCCGGTGGCACAACATTGAAGGCTGGGGACATGATCTCCATTGATGGTACCACAGGTCAAGTGATGGCCGGTGCTTTACCGCTTGTCAAACCTGAAATGGCCGGTGACTTTGGCGAATTCATGGGGTGGGTGGATGAACTCCGCACACTTAAGGTTCGCGCTAATGCTGAAACGCCGACCGATGCGCAAACAGCAAAAGACTTCGGTGCCGAAGGTATTGGTTTGTGCCGGACGGAACATATGTTCTTCGATCCCAGCCGTATCAATCACATGCGTGAAATGATTTTGGCTAAGGACGAAGCCGGTCGCCGTGCTGCGTTGGCCAAGCTCTTGCCGTTCCAACGGGACGACTTTGTGGCTTTGTTCTCCATCATGGACGGCCTGCCGGTAACGGTTCGTTTGTTGGATCCGCCATTGCATGAATTCTTGCCGAACAAACGTGCGGAACAAGAAGCTTTGGCCGCTCAAATGGGTGTTACGGTTGAAGAAATCATCGCCCGTACGGCCGCTTTACATGAAGCCAACCCGATGTTGGGTTTACGTGGTTGCCGTTTGGCTGTGGTCTATCCTGAAATTTGCGAAATGCAAACACGGGCAATTATTGAGGCCGCTTTAATCGTGAATGCACAAGGTAAAAAAGCCATTCCGGAAATTGAGGTTCCTTTGATTTCTTCTCGTAAAGAATTGGAAATCTGCAAAAAGATTATCGACGAAACAGCCGAAAAAGTCTTTGCGGAAAAAGGTGCTCGTGTCCATTACACGGTCGGTACAATGATTGAATTGCCGCGCGCTGCTTTATTGGCAGACGAAATTGCGGAATTGGCCGACTTCTTTGAATTCGGAACGAATGACCTTACCCAAACAACTTTGGGAATGAGCCGTGATGACGCTGGTTCTTTCTTGCCGCAATATGTGGCGAAAGGCATCTACGATCGCGATCCGTTCCAATCCTTGGATGGTCATGGTGTGGGTAAATTGATTGCGATGGCTTGCCAGGCCGGTAAATCCACAAATCCGAATATTTACCTCAGTATCTGTGGTGAACACGGTGGTGACGCAGACTCCATCAAGTATTTGAATCAATACTTGAACGGTGTATCATGCTCGCCGTATCGTGTGCCTTTGGCCAGACTCGCTGCTGCACAAGCCGCGGTTGCCAAGAAATAAGGGAATCCTTAAAGAAAGCACCCCATTTCGGGGTGCTTTTTTGTATCTGTCATTCTGAACGAAATGAAATACCTTTATAAAAGGATTATGTTCTTGCATCCCGTTTTAATTTTTTATGCAAGGTCCCCCGTACGGCCAAACGTTGCTTTTCATCGGGGAACACTTCCTTAATTTCGGGCGAGGCATACTCGTCCGTCAAATCTTTCAACTTTTGTTTTAACCCATCCCGACTATCCCGTTCTTTTTCTTTTTCCCGATAACTGATATAGGTGTCTAATGCAAATACATCTTGTTTTAATTCCTGTAAGGCCTGATAATCCGGATCGTCTTTTAATTTTGCCTCATATAAATTGCGCATAGCCTTCATTTGTTTGTCGGACATTACTTTCTTAACGTCTTCGGAATCTAATGCCGTTAACTTATTCCAAACGGGATTTTGAACTTCCAGCGTTTTCTTTTTAGCCTCATACTCTTGGGCATAAAATTTGCGACATTTTTTCCATTCTTTAATTGTGAACAGCTTATCAAATTTCTCCTCAAACAAGGTTCGTATGATCTCGTCCCGAGTACCCAAGCTTTGATCGTCGTTGAGCTTCCAATATTTCTGCCATCCTTCCTCTTTGGAAAAAATACTATGCTCTGTCCATTCAAAGGAGGTCCCTTCCCAAACCCCAAGGGTCATTCTTTCCCGCCCTAATGATGTTAAAGGTTCTTTTTTGCCGAAAATATCGGCTTTTCCATCTAAAAAACTAAAACAAATACTGCCATCTCTCATATAGAGAGGGGTCGGTAAAAACTTTTGCACCCGTTCTACAAAATTTGGTGTTTTTTCCATGAGTAACCTCCTTATTTGAAATCAACCTTATACTATTATTATACCACGGGGATGAAATTTGTAAAGCATTTTTTGATTTTTTAATGAACTGTTTGCATTTTTGATGTAAATCTGATATAATCTGGCTATTGATAAAAGGAGTCTTAAATGAAAAAAATCGGAATGGCCGTTGTTGTACATAACGGCAAAATTTTAATCGCTCAACGTAAAAAAACAATGAAACAAGGGGGACTTTGGGAATTCCCCGGCGGAAAGATAGAAGGGAATGAAACTGCTCCTGATTGTATTCGACGCGAATTTATGGAAGAATTGGGAATGTCGGTCCATATCGGCAATTACCTCTGCGAAATGAATTACACATATGTGGGATTGGATGATTTCCATTTTGATACCTATTGGGCAACTTGTGATAATCCTAATCCCCCGAAATTGGATGCGCATGAACAAATTGCATGGGTATCCCAAAGCGAATTGGATAACTATGATTTCTGTCCGGCGGATGTGCCACTCGTTCAAAGATTAAAACAAGAAAATATCATAAATTCATAATCTTATAACACGATATAAAGTTATTACTTTAATGTCTTTTGCGCCCGCTTTCTTAAGGGTTTTTGCGCATTCCTGCAGTGTGGCGCCGGTGGTCATTACATCATCGATCAGTAAGATTTTCATACCCCGAACCGCATCAGGGTTAGGCACCCGAAAAGCATTTTTAATATTCTTTTCCCGTGCGCGGCGGTTTTTTGTTCCTTGACTTTCCGTCATTCGAACCCGTTTTAACAGATTGGAAGAAAAAGGAATTTTTAATTTTTTACCCAATGCTTTCCCCAGCAAACTTGATTGATTATACCGCCGTTTTAAAAATCGTGTCCAGTGTAGGGGTACCGGAATAATGACATCAACATCTTGAAAAATAACGCTTTCCGCCTGTAATAAGAACTTAATCAGGATGGGTGTCAAATCCGTCCTATCCCCATGTTTGTAGGCCAAAATCAACTGTTTGGAAAAATCATCATATTCCAGGACACTGCGCGCCATGGAATAGGCAGGGACTTTTTTCATACAGGCCCCGCAAATCAGGTCGTTTAATCCCTTATACTCAAAGGGTCTGCCGCAAATTTGACAACATGGATTTGTAATAAAATTCAATTGCTTATAACATTCCGGACACAAACAATGTGCTTCTTCCACCTGTGCCTTACAAATCGGGCACCTCGGCGGATACAGAAAATTCACAATCCATAAACATAAATGCTTAAAAAACATCTTGAAAAATCCTTCAAAAAGAAGTATATATGAAAAAGATAAACCAAGGCAAGAAAAAAATGAGTGATTTTACGTTAAAACGTCCCGACAAATGGGATTTAGCCTATACTTTTGATAAAGGAAACAATAACTTATGCGTTCTTTACCTGCATGGGTGGCTTGCCAATCGGCACCGGCAAAAAGGTCTCACGGCGCGGGATGTGGCGTTGGAAAACGGATGCTCATACCTGTCGCTGGACTACACGGCGCATGGAGAATCTGGTGGAAAACCAACCGATTTTACCATCGGGCAGGGGATAGAAGATACCCTTGAAGTCATTAAGCAAACAATACCTGATATCCCATTGATTATTATTGGAAATTCTGTTGGTGGCTGGATAGGGCTTTGGTTGGCAGAACACCTGAAACAAACGGTTGGTTTTATTGGCTTGGCGCCGGCACCTGATATTACGGGGTGGGTGTGGGATAAAATGCTGCCCGATTATGCAAAGGTCGAAATTGAAAAAGGGAATATCCTGGGTCCCAGTGAGGCAACGTATGGATTTTGCTTTACAAAACAATTATTTGAAGATGGTAAAAAGCACTTTATGTTGGATCGTTCCATTGATTTTGCGGGACCAGTTCGAATTCTGTGGGGTGATCAAGACGATCGTATTGAAAAATCAAGGATAAATACCATAAAGGATAGGTTGATTTCTGAAGATGTCATTATTAATATAATTAAAGGTGCCAATCATCATCTTTCGTCAGAACGGGATTTGAAAATTTTGGCCGATGTTTTAAAAACGATGATCAGAGATGTTCAAAAATGAAACACAAAGTAATTACTGCTACCCCGCAAAAAGGGGTTTCCGTATCCACAAAGGCATTACGTTTGGGATTTTTGCTGCTTTTAACCTTTACGGTCGGTTATATCGGTGGAACTTTTGTAACAGATGAGGCCATGGTGTGGTATAACACCTTGATCTTATCTTCCTTAAATCCGCCGGCGGCTTGGTTTGGAATTGCCTGGGGAATTTTGTATGTGTGTATGTCTGTTGCCGCTTGGATTGTGTGGGGGAGGGTAAGCCCGCGTTCCTTTGCCCTATTGGTAGCGTTTAACCTGTTGTGGCCGTTTTTATTCTTTTATTTGAAAAGCCCGATTTTATCCCTGTTAGATACGGCGATTATGATTATATTGACAACAATAACCATTTGCAAATTTTGGGAAATTTCAAAAGTTTCCGGTGGGTTGATGGTACCGGTATTATTATGGACGTTATTTGCATTTTACCTGAATACCATTACGGTTTTATATAATACCGAAGTCGGTATTTGGTTTGGAATAATTTAATTAAATCAGATGGATAAATTTTTCTTGAAAATAGGGGCTTTTTGTGGTAAAATAAGCCTGCTGATAAGGAGGTTAAAATGACAAATGAAAACCAAAATAAATCCGTAATTGACCACCCCCGCTTTTCGGACTGGGTGAGAGATTTTAATCCCCATGATCCTAAATTTATACAGGAAGCAAAAAAAAGAAACGAAGAATCGGAAGCCCGTTTTGCTAAATTAGAAGAGAGGGCTAAAATGATTGAGCGGGAAATAAACTGGGGTATTCCTGTTGAGGGTAGAATAAGGGAATAGAAATTAATTCTCAATAGAAAAGATGTTATTGACGAGTAATAATATCGTTTTCTTGGGCTTCTTTCATCCCTTTCCTTACTTTGAAGAAAAAACGGATGAGGAAAAATAAGGATATGAGTGTAAAACAAATACTGCCAGCAACCGTGCCAATGAACATAGCCGGCGTCATACCAGAAGGTGAAGGGTAATTTGATTCAGCAAGAACATGTTTTGCATATTTTTCTGCCAAATCTCCGATAATTAAACTAAATAGAAAAGTAAGAATTACTTTTTTGAAACCGGATAGGAGAAGAGGGTTTTCTTTGAAAAGATAAGTATTAAGTTCAAGAACTCTTTTTGTTTCTTCAGCAGGTTGATTATGTTTTTCGGCGTAATAGCAAATTCTTCTTTTACTTTTAATGTTCATAGAGACCAATCTTTTTTTATCTTTATAAGAAAGTTTTATATACTTTCTACTTAATTTATCATACAAGTGGAAAAATAAGAAAAGTATAAAAATAAAGATACCAACCCCAATTAGAGCCAAAAGTTGTTCATATGTTATCACGAAACCTATAAATATAAGCAATATTATAAACATGCCCCAAACGGTATATAAAATTATTTTTTCTTTCAGATTTAACTCAAACATCTAGGCTTCGCTTAACGTTTTTATTTCATCGGCGTATTCTGAAAGAGTGTCGTGAGGTGTTTCAAGGCAAAAAGGAAGATTCGTCAAAGCCGGATGGCGTGTTAGGCGTGCCAGGGCAGGGAGACCGATTTCCCCTTTGCCGATGGGGGCATGGCGATCTTTATGGCTGCCGAACGGCATAAGGCTATCGTTTAGGTGAACGGCCTTTAGGCGGTCTAAACCGATGATTTTATCAAATTCTGCCACGACGCCGTCCAAATTATTCACGATATCATAACCGGCGGCAAATACGTGGCAGGTATCTAAACAAACACCGAGTTTGTCGCGATAATTGACTTGATCCATGATAGTGCGGAGTTCCCCAAAAGTGGCACCGATTTCGCTCCCTTTACCGGACATGGTTTCCAACAAGACCCAATTTTCCTGATTGGGGGTTAGAATTTTATTCAAAATTTCTGTAATTAAATCAATACCTTTTTCTATGCCTTGGCCGACATGACTACCGGGGTGAAAATTATAAAGGGCGTTGGGTAGATGTTTTAAACGCGCAAAATCATCCCGAAAAACCATTTCGGCAAACTCGCGCGTTTTAGGATCCGCTGCAGCGGGGTTTAAAGTGTAGGGTGCATGTGCGATAATCGGAGCGAAATGATTTGTTTCCATATACTTATTTAAATCGGAAATATCATTTAAATCCAAATCTTTGGCCTGACCGCCGCGGGGATTTCTGGTAAAAAATTGAAAAGTATTCCCATCAATTTTGGTGGTGTCCAACCCCATGTTTAAAAAGCCCTTAGCGGTGGATAAATGGCACCCGATGTTTAGCATGGCCATAATCCCTTGGCTTGACACTTATCTTTAAGAACTTTATTTGTATTCTTTTGAATTTGCTGAATACGGCAGGCACGTTCACATTCCCAATCTTGAAGAGGGTAGGTCTTATCCCATGCCTGCATGAGTTTTCGTTGAGCGTCACTCATCCGGTAGCGACGATAGGCACCTTCAAAATAAAGGTAAGTGCGGGCAATGATACCGCGGGCAGATTCGGGAGGCTCGGCTTTTCTATCCTGTATCTTCATTAAACAAGAGCCAAAGGAACTTGGTGTATCACTTTGAAATTGCGTAAAATTATAGTTTTGACGTAGTGCATTAACCGAGCCGATGGCCGGATACAGATTATACATATCCGCCTGCATCAGGCGATAATCACGACTGGCGAGTTCGGCACATTTGCGACCCTTAAAAGGTTTTCCTTTTTTATCGACACAACTTGGGTGGCCGTCGCGCCATTCTGCAAATGTACGGCCAAAGTTTTCGGCGGGGACAACGTGTTCCCACTCTATTTTTTTAGAACGGTAACGGGGAGAAGTAAAGCCGGCTGGCAGCTTAATAGACTTATCGGCATTAAATTCGGCACCGCAATAAATGGTGGTGCGATGATCATGGTAAATATCGCGTTCCAGATATTTTTTGGCTTGTGTAAAAGAATCGTTGGTGGTATTGCCACTATCGGCCATAAGGGCAGGGGATATCAGTAGAATGGCTATTATCAATAAAATTAGGCAGATTAGAATTATTTTTTTTCTTTTTGTCATGAAGTGACTATATCAGATATTATTCTATTTTTAAAGAAAAAAATAAAAAAATGTGCAAAAATAAAAAAAAGACTTGCATTTGAAATAAAAATCGTGTAAAAATATTCCTGCCTTTAGAGTAGGGTGTGTAGCTCAGGTGGTTAGAGCGTTACGTTGACATCGTAAAGGTCGCAAGTTCGAGTCTTGCCACACCCACCAGTTTTTAACGATACCTTGCCATGCAAGGTTTTTTTAATACAATTTAGGTTCTCCATTTTAGGGTAAAGGATTTGGTGATCTAAAAAAAGGGATTAATATGAGCGCCGCATCCATTCAAAGAAACATCAAACTTTTTAAAATAGATGCCTTTTTTGGGGGATCGTGGCCGCTTTGTGCATTGGCAGTTGTGTATTTTGAACAAATTACCCATTCCTATGCCTTGGCGATGCTGGTATGGTCTATTTCCAGCCTGACACAAACGTTTACGGAAGTGCCGACCGGTATTTTTTCGGATAAAATAGGGCGTAGAAAAACGATAATATTGGCGGCTTATTCGGTCCTAACCGCTATTCTTTTATGGGCTTTGGCTGGAGAATTGGAGTGTGTGTGGTTGTTGTTTATCGGTGCCGTTTTTTGGGGGCTTTGCGATTCATTAATATCGGGAACAATGGATGCCTTAATGTATGAAACAATGGAAGAATTAAATCAAAAAGAAAATTTCCCCATTTTTTACGCCCAAACAAATTTTTGGAATCAATTTGGGTTAGCCGTCAGTACTTTATTCGCGGCAGGGGTTACGTATTTCTTTTCCCTGCAAGTATTGGCTTGGATATCTGTATTGACGATGGGTGGGCAATTGGTGACCGCTTATTTATTTGTAGAGCCTAAACGTATCACAGAGCAAAGAAAAACAACATCAATAGTCCATTTCTTTATCGCACTCAGACGGTTGTGGCGCAATAAAAAATTACGCTTTTATGCCGGATTTACATTACTGAATGAATCGGTGGGGGAGGCCTATACCCAGATTGTTGCAGCCTATTTCCAAACACTTATTAAAGAATGGTTGATTAATATTATGCGGTTTGTTAAGCAGGTTTCAGGAATGATCGGATTTGCATTCGTGCCCTATGTAAGGCGCTTTGGAACGGTTAGGTTATTTTTTACATCAGTTACGATGAATGAGGTTTTAAAGACAATAGGCCTTATCTTAAATAATACTTTTTCACCATTTATAATGTCATTGGTGAACTTTTTTTGGGGAATTTCCTCAACAGCAAAAACCGATATTTTACAGCAGGAATTTTCACCTAATCAGCGGGCTACAATGCAGTCCATCATTGAGGTTGCTAAAGGGATTATGGCGGCGATAGTCATGTACTTATTTGGCGTGGTGGCTGATGTTTCGGGCCCCAAGATGGCTATTGTCGCAACGGTTGTGATTAAGATTATGCTCCTTTTGGGCTCTTTCGTAATATTAAGAAGAAAGAAAGCCAAATAATAATAAGTGCTAGAGCAGGGCGGTTTTAACGATCTAAACCGCGATCATTCGAATTTGGAACCGGCGGATTTTTGGGTGGGATTTTTTTTGAAGATTGAGCCAACTTCTTTCTAAAACCAACACCTTTGGATTTCTTACCGGCGGAAGCATCGTCCCGAACTTCGATACCATTCACATAGGTTCTTTCCTGAGTAACAGCATTGGGATCGTAGACTTGAACGGGGCCATCATAAATTTGAACCCCATCGACATAAGTTCCTTCTTTGACATCGGTCTTATCATCATAGACTTGAGCGGTTTCTTTTGGTTTATCAGCCATGAGCGTACCTCCATATAATTTCATTAAAAGGGAATTCAAAACCCTTACAGTTTTATTATAACATGGAAAGAAATTGTGTCAAGTCGTAAAATCGATTTTTAGGCACGTTGTCGGACAGAATGATGAATTTTGAAAATGAGGTCGCTGAAAATCGATCTGAGGTTTGGGCGGATTTTATCCACCAGGGCCAAATTTAATCCACAGAGTTATCCACAATTATATTTATATATATGAAAATAAAGAGGGAATTATAAAAACACATATATAAAAATGTCGCATAATTTATATTATGTATAGTTATAAAAAAACAGGCAGGGCTTTTTAATGATTATTATAATTCTTTCAAAATGTTATATTTTATTTTTTAATTAGATTTTTTCTGCTTTTTTAGAGTTTTTTAAGGAAATTTTTATTTTTCAAGAGGAATTGTTTATCCCTATGGCACTTGAAAACGCCGAAATGGCGCTTATACAGTATAAGATATTGTATTTATTATTTATTTAATTCTGATTTTATCTTGAATGTCGTAATATCAAATCCCCCAACAGATTTGATGACAAAATCATATAGTTTTTGTATCTTTTCAATATTTGGAGCCTGGATTACCGATAGGAAAAGCTCTGTAAATGTTTTATCGGGTAGTTTTTGAATGTGGTATCTTTCTGCAAAATCGGGATCTGTTAGGATTCTTTCTAGTTTTGCCAGTGATATTTTGGGTATTCCTTTTATTTTAAAGTAAAGTCCTAATAAAGTTTTAGCCAGTTCATAATAGGGAATTTGAAAAGGCTTTTTGTCTGACGATAAACTATTGAGTTCGTCCATCAGGTTCCAAGCACCGTATAAATCGAGGGAAAGTTCTTCCCTTCCCCATTTTCGGGGTGTTTTCTTTAAGGATTTGTTGGCTTCATCCTGCAATTGTTTTACATATCCCTGTTTATCAAATAGAATTCGGCCATAGGCAAACATATTCGCAGAAGCATTGCCACCGTCCAGATAATCGTCATGAAATTCCTGCTGTATCTTTTTAATGGGATTTAGGAAGTATTCAATTAAGAAACCATCTTGGGAAATGACGCCCCTCTCCCGCCAATTTTGTGTGTCAGAAAGCAGAATGTGGACATCTATGTCAGAAAATTGATTTTGATTACCGGTTACATAACTGCCGCATAAAAGAGCACCTTCAACATAGGGTTGATTTTTATAAGAATTTAAAAATTGATTCAAGGCTTTTTCCCAATTTCTCATTTTATTTTCCTTTATCTGCTTTATGGGATATTAATCCGGCCAGTATGACAACGCCGTGAGCGTAACCGAAGCCCTCTTTACGCAGATTGACTTCTTGTTTTTGGATTACGTGCAAATTTGCCTGTTGAAGTTGATTTTCCAAGTATGAAATCCCGTAGAGGTATCGACCGTGCGGAGCTAAAACGATATCGCTTTTATCCGTTGTTTCAACAGAAAAAGCCACAAGCCCTTCCCTGGTGAGGTGTTCGGATATGAGAGAAAATATATCCTTTACATCTGAAAAATACCCCAATACGTCCACCAGAGTAATCAGGTCAAATTTTGTGTGGATTTTTTGAAGATAAGCGGTAGATTCCTGACAGACAAGTTTATTATAGGTTTTTGTTTCCTTGGCTATATCCAACATATTTTTGGATAAATCAACCCCTGTTAAGTTTCCAATGTGGGATTTATAGGCTTTGCCCCATGCCCCCGTCCCACAGCCGATGTCTAAGGCCTTAGCATATTTACGGTCGGGTAAAATCTTTTGAATTTCAATAAGGGAGAGGTTATTAAGTTCCTTCATCTTATCATCATAAGTTTTTGAAAATTCATCAAAAAGTTTTGTTGTAAAAGCCTCCATATCGGGATCTTTTTGACCGGATAAGGCCAACAGCGTATGCTTGGCCAGAACATCATCGGGGGCATTTTTAACCCAACCGGTTGCAAAATCTTGGGCCAGTTTGGGATTGTTTTCCGTAAGAGCCGCTAAACTATCCGCAATACGCCAGCGGATATCGGGAAAATCACCGCCTTGAAATAAGAGTTTAAAGTATATCCCAAGGGCTTCAGCATATTCGTGCGTTTTATCCAAAATGACGGCTAAATTGTAAAGGGCGGCGGTATTTTGGGGCTCGCGGGTTAAAACTTCACGATATTGTTCCAATGATTCGGCAAGGCGTTCCTGATGAAACAATAAGTCGGCCAGATTATGGCGGGCGGGAATATTATCGGCATCTTGGGCCAAGGCACGTTTATAATAATTTTCGGCGGCAGCAAATTCGCCCCGCTTTTTAAAAATGTTGGCTTGATTTGTCCAGATATCGGGGTTGTGAGGATTTTTAAGGGCTGCTTCCTGATAAAGTTCTAAGGCTTGCGTGTAATCGGATAGATTTTCATAAATGAGCGCTTTTTGAATGAGATAAGGGGTTTGCTTTAATCCCGTTTTATCAATGGCGCCCAAAGCGGCGGAAAAGTCCCCTGCCCCACAATAAAGGCGCGCCAAATAATACCATGCGTCCGGCAGGTTGGTATCCATTGCAAGTTTCATCAAGGCTTTTTTGTTTTGAGATAAAAGCGCAAGACCTAAACGGGCCTGAGGCAGTTCGGGCGATTTTAAAAGGGCTTTTTTAAAGAAACGGCGAGATATGTCGGGCTCTTTCTTTTCCAGATAAATAAAGCCTTGTTCGGAAAGAGCCAGAGGATTATCAGGGTATTTTTCATAATATCGAAGGGCTTCATCCAAATGGCCTTGACGATATAAAATGGAAGCCAGCGTTAATGTATAATTGGGAACATCGGGATGCGATTTTACGGCCTTAAACAGTAGGTCTGCCGCCGGATCCAATGCCCCCGATTGATAGGCGATAAGCCCTAATAGGAACAAAGCGTCCCCGTTTGAGGCATCGGCCATTAAAACTTCACGGCAGAGGGCTTCGGCCTGATCAAATTGCGCTTGATTATAGGCATTAAAAGCAGAGTCCAATATAATATCAAAATTATTCGCCATCCGCGCCGCCCCTGCGTCCGATTGTCATTTCCCGATTGATGTGTACATTTTCTATCATACCGAAACCGATGAAAAGAGTCAACATTGCCGTGCCGCCATAGGACATCAGCGGTAAAGGAACGCCTACCACCGGAATAAGCCCCATAACCATACCCATGTTGATAAAGACATAGAGGGAAAAATTAACGGTTAGGCCTAAGGCCAAAATTTTACCGAAATAGTTTTTGGATCGGTGAGCAATAACGAACCCGTAGACAATAATAATGGTATATAATATCAATAATACCAGGGCGCCGGCAAATCCAAATTCTTCACATAAAGCAGTCAGAATAAAGTCGGTTTGATTTTCGGGAATAAAATTAAGGCGACTTTGGGTGCCGGATAAAAATCCTTTACCGAATAAACCGCCGGAACCCAGTGTAATCTTGGATTGCGTGATGTGGTAGCCAGCACCGGTCGGATCGTTTTCGGGATTTAAAAATGTTAAAACACGTCTTTTTTGATAGGCGTGTAAAAATGACCAAATAATCGGAAACGAAAGAAGGACAGCCGAAATTAAAACGCCAAATTTCCAAAGTTGAACACCCGCGAGGTAAAAAATGGCACCGGTTGCGAAGACAAGCATCATAGCGGTACCAAGGTCCGGTTGATCCAAGATGAAGGCAACGGGAATCAGCATCATAAGTGATGGTGGAATAATATATTTAATGGAACGAATTTCCTCTAAACTTGCACCATGAAAATAACGTGCCAAGGCCAAAATCAAAGCAATTTTCATCAATTCCGAGGGTTGCAAAACAAAAAAGCCCAGATTAAGCCAGCGTTGGGCCCCCATACCGATATGGCCGATTGCTGACACCAAAACGAGTAAAATAAGTGCAAAAGCATAAAACCAGTAAGCATACTTTATCAAAAGGCGAAGGTTTATAAAAGAAATAAAAAATAAGGCACCAAGGCTCATAAAAAAGCGAAGTGTTTGTTTAAATGCCCATGGGGAAAAATTGCCGCCGGCAACCGAATATAAAATAGTAATTCCCATCCCGACAACCAGACAAATAAAAAATAAATACAGATAGTTAAAACGATATATTTTATCCGCAAAAGATAAATTATAGTCTTTTAAGTAACCGGTATGATTTTTAAAAAAACTCATGGTTTGGGTTCCTCTAACTCTAGGACTTTTTGAAGCAAATCACGCATAAGCGGGGCAGCCGTTTTGGATCCGCCACCACCGTGTTCAACAAAAACAACGGCAGCATATCTTGGTTTATCGGTTGGTGTGAAAGCTGCAAAAATAGCGTGGTCGCGATATTTTTCTGGTAAATCTTCTTGGGCAATAACACCTTTTTCCCGTTCTTGGAGGGAAATACGGCGGACCTGGGTTGTAGCGGTCTTGCCGGCCATACGATTGCCGTTATAATTGAAACGGGAAGTAAAGGCTGTACCGCCTTGTTTATTCACAACGTCATACATACCGTCCCGCAAGAGTTTCAAATATGCCGGATGAAACGGAAGCGGTTCAGGTGTTTTGCCGGCTTTATCCTTAAACAAAGTCGGATGAACGTTTTTACCGCTGGCGATACGGGCAACGGCGGTCGCAATTTGAATGGGGGTTGCCATTAAATAGCCTTGACCGATGCTGAGGTTCAAGTTATCCCCCATACGCCAACCCTCTTTATGCTTTGCTTTCTTCCATTCGGGGGTTGGGAGTAATCCTTCCTGTTCGCCGGAAATACCGATACCGACGGGGGCTCCGAATCCCAATTTTCGAGCCGTTTCAATAATCTTTTCGGGTTTTATTTTTTGAGCGACTTCGTAAAAATACACATCACAGGAATGCATAATGGCTTCCTCAAAAGTAAGGGGGCCATGACCGTAGTGCTTCCAACAATGAAAGAGTTGATTACCGAGCTTTGTTTTGCCGGTACAGTTAATCTTTTTATTGGGTTGTATCACGCCGCTTTCGAGACCGGCAAGGCCGACAACCAGTTTGAAAATTGAGCCCGGGGAATAAAGGCCGGTTAAGGCTTTGTTTTGAAGCGGACGATGGGGGTCATTTAAAAGTGTGTTCCAGTTTTTATGAGAAATCGGTAAGGTGAACAAATTGTTATCATAGGTTGGTGTGGACACAAAAGTTAAAATTTCACCGGTATTTACGTTGATAACAATGGCGGAAGCTGCGTATTGCCCCAAAAGCCGTGTGGCGAAATTTTGAAGACGGCTGTCGATTGTGAGGGTTAAATCTTGGCCGGCAACAGCAGGAGTTTCACTTAAAACACGAACCGTTCGGCCGAAAGCATTGACTTCGGATTGGCGTTTACCGGGGGTGCCTTTTAAGGTATCTTCCATGGACTTTTCAATCCCGATGCGACCGATTCGATAACCGGGGAGATCCAGAAGAGGGTTGCTTTTATCACCGGCGACATCTTTATCCGTTAAAAGAGAAACATAGCCGAGAACGGATGTATTCCCCTTCCCTGCCGGATAAAGCCGAATCATTCCTTCTTCAATCTGGATACCGGGTAAATCCGGCATATTGAGTTGCAGGGTAATCATTTCGTCAGGGGTTAAATTATCTTTCAAGCGAACGGGAATAAAAGCACGTTTAAATTTGAGTTCGGTTTCGATACGGCTTACTTCATCTTCGTCCAAAGGAATAAGGCGCAAGAAATTGGAAAGAGTCTTTTTGTAATCATCGGCTTGTTCCCGAATAAAAATGGCCTGAAAAGTTTTGGCATTTTCGACCAAGATGATACCGTTCCTATCGTAAATATAGCCGCGAGACGGCATAGTCAACCGTGTGGAAAGACGATTTTTTTCGGCTAAGAGAAGGTACTTTTCGCCCTGTAAAATTTGAAGGTAAAATAGGCGTCCGACCAAGATAAGGATTAAAACGAAAAAGAAAAATCCCAGACCAATCATTCGATGAAGGAGAACTTGGCCTTTTTCATGTCCCCAATTCATCATTCGGTATCTCCTATCCAGTCATTAAGACGGGCAAAAAAGTGAATACCGACGGGGTAAATCAAAATTAATACGGTTAATTGTTGAAAGAAGAATTTGGTGTGAACGGTTGTTCCTTCGGATAAGGTGAATAAAAAAAGTTGAATAAGAAGCAAGAGTGTTGAACAAAAGCCAAAAAATATCCAAAGAGTTTTAAAAGAAAGATCTTTTAAAAATAAACGGTTAAAACGTGCAATAAAGAACAACAACACAAAAGTAAAAGGAAGAATTCCAAGGGGTGTTTGGTTTATCAAATCCGCAAAAAGACCTAAGCCGAAAACCGCACAGACGTTTAAGATTGTCGGGCGAAAAATAGCAAAATAAAAAATGGGGATAAAAATGAGTGTATCAAAAATAAATCGGGCGTTTGGAATTTGAGATAACAGAATTATTATAAAACAAATGAAAAACGGAACCGTTTTACGAAGAAAGGAAAGAACCGGGGAAGATTTCATGGGTTTTCCCCCGTCGTATCGGAAAGCAAAACACCATTTAAGCCAAAGTTTACCAAGCGAACAATGGTGGGTGTGAAATTTTCTTCAAATAAGCGCACGGAAATTTCACCATCACTTACATTTTCAATAACACCTATTCCAAGGCCGGACGGATAAACCCCGACTTGACCGGAAGAAAAGACAATATCCCCTTTTTGAACGGTTTGGTTTTCGGGGATGGATATAATTTTTGGGGTATTACTGCCATCGCCGGTTAAAATGCCGTTAATCCCGCTATTGCCGACTAAAACGGGAACGCGGGAGGCATAATCGGTTAAAAGCATGAGGCGAGAGGCATGGCGACCGACTTCTACCACACGACCGACAATACCGGAAGCCGTCATGGCGATATCTCCTTTGGAGACGCCTTCTTCACGACCGGCGGAAACGATTAAAGAACGGGAAAAACGACTGCCGTTATCCGTTAAGGTTTTAGCCGTTACATAGGTCGATTTCGGTGGCGGTGTATAGTTTAAGAGTTTTTTAAATTCAGCCTGTTCAAAATTGAGTTGAAGAGCAATGTTTTTCCAGTTTTTTAAGTCTTCAATTTCGGCTTTTAAGCGCTTGTTCTCCTTATAAGTATTGATGAAATCAGCACTGCCCCAAAAAAGGTCTTTCCCCCAACGAATGGGGGCAGAAATAACACGGCCGATAGGGGTAACCGTTTCAATTAAAGCCATTTTAAATTGATTTAAATACGGGTTTTGAAAATGTCCGAAACCTATTAGTAAAAAGCAAATCAGTAAAAAAGCCAACGGCAGGAAAATCGATACCTGAGTCCTCCACTTTTTGATGCGAAACAGGCGATTTCCCATGCAAAACTAACCTCTGCCGTCTAGGACACCGATATTGACTAAATGTTCAACATTATCGAGGGCACGACCTGTTCCGAGTGCCACACATTGAAGAGCATTTTCGGCAACCGATACCGGTAGGCCTGTCGCATCACGTAAAACACCATCCAAGTGAGTGAGTAATGCGCCACCACCTGTGAGCATAATACCTTTATCAACGATATCGGCCGAGAGTTCGGGGGCAGTATGTTCCAGAGCAATTTTGACGGCCTCAACAATTTGGGCAACGGGTTCGGCCAAGGCCTCAGCGATTTGGCGTTCGGAAATAACGATTTCTTTGGGAATACCGTGCAGTAAATCACGCCCTTTGACAGACATGGTTTCACCCTCCCCGCTTTCGGGAATGGATGCGGATCCGAGTGTCTTTTTAATGCGTTCGGCAGTTGCCTCACCGATGAGCAAATTTTGTGTGCGACGAATGTAGGAAATAATGGCCTCATCCATTTTATCGCCGGCAACCTGGACAGAACGGGCATAAACGATACCGCCTAAACTGAGCACCGCGACCTCAGTCGTACCGCCGCCGATATCAACAACCATACTACCGGACGGTTCGTTCACGGGAAGCCCTGCTCCGATAGCAGCGGCCATAGGTTCTTCGATCAGATAAACCTTATTGGCGCGGTCTTCGGCGGCTTCGCGAATCGCACGACGTTCAACCTCAGTCGAACCGGAGGGAACACAAATTACAATCATGGGTTTGAAAAAGGTTTTGTGGCCTTGGGCTTTTTCGATAAAGCGTTTAATCATTTCCTGAGCTACGGCAAAGTCGGCAATAACACCATTACGAAGGGGGCGAATCGCCTGAATCTTTTCATGAGTACGGCCTTGCATTTGTTTGGCTTCTTCACCGACGGCAATAACTTCTTTCTTACCGCGATTATCGGCCAAAGCCACCACGGACGGTTCGTTTAAGACAACGCCACCACCTTGCATAAACACCAATGTGTTTGCGGTACCAAGGTCAATAGCCATATTTGCCGAGAAAAAATTCATTAACCCTTTTAAACGATGTAATTTTGACATCTTTCAAGTCCTTTCAAAAAATAAACTTATCTATTCTTACAACACTTCTTGAGAGAATACAACCTTTTTTTTGCACTTTTATAAAAAAATATAACCGACTTTGGGCGAATTGCGGACAGAGAGTTTTAAAATTATATATCTCCTGCAGAAAGGAGAATGAATTATGGCAGAATTTTTAGAAATCAGCAGTGTCTATAAAACAGGTAAAAAATTGGGACCGGTCGAAATGCTACGCGCAATAAAACTGGCGATTGCTTCGGAATTTGAGGCAATTCAAATCTATCAGCAAATTATGGAAAGTACGGATGATAAGCGTATTATTAATGTACTCAAAGAAATCACAAATGATGAAAAACATCATGCGGGAGGGCTTTATAAATTGTTGGAATTGCTGTCCCCGTCGGACCTGAAAGAATACGAGCACGGATATGACGAAACGTTGGAAAATTTTACAGATGATGAATAAGGACAATACCGTCCAATGAACCGCCGGCTTGAGTTAAGATAGGTGTGCCGTGGTCGACCTCATATTGTGCGATGCCGGTATCTAAACACCAAATGGGGGTAATACCGGCATCAAGGCCGCCCCGAATATCTGTGCGATAGGTATCGCCAATCATGGCTATTTTAGCGGAAGGTTTTATCCCTAATTTTTGAAAAGCATATTGGTAAATGTTGGGATAAGGTTTCCCAAATTCAAAAATTTCCCCGCCCATATCCCGAAAAAGTTTGGCAAGGGTGCCTTGGCGAATCATCCAATGTCCGCCTTCGGCCGCGATTAAGTCGGGGTTAGTGCTGACGACCGGAAGATGTGACGAAAAGACTTGTTCCAGTTTTGGCAAAAATGGTTTTATGGAAATGGAATTATAGTATTTTTTTGCCAGAAAAAAAGAGTCCTGTAATTCGGGGTATTGCTTTATTTCATCAGAGGAAAGTTGGGGGATTCCGAAATAAACCAAATCGGCATCTGTAATCCTGTTAACCATTTGAAAAGATGTACCTTTTGTAATATCAAATTCCAGAACGCCGGTCATATAAATTTTATGCCCGGGGAAAGGAAGGTTATCCCGACAGAGTGCATCATAAAACACGTCGCCGGATGTGATGACGGTTGTATAATGGACACCCTTTTTAAGGCCACGCGGCTCATAAGAATAATTAATGGCGGAAGTGTTTGATAAAATACAGACTTTTTTTCCTTGTTTCATCAAGGTTTCAAGTGTTTCGGCGCTACCTTTAATAAGGCCTTTGCCGTCCCAAAATACCCCATAGGCATCGACCAGAAAGGTATCAAATTGATCTGCTATTTCAAGTAAATTATCATAAATTTTCATGGAAGAATCCTAGGGCTAAACGGTTTATTTTGGACGAAAGGTATTGATTTAATAAATTCAATATTTTCTTTATTTTTTAATGAACTAATGCATATTATAAAAGTATTAATTGAATAAAAGTAATGATGAATTTGAGATCCCCCTCCCCCCAATTTATAATCCGATTCATATTGGGTAAAATGTTTATAAAAATCGGTTTGGTCGGTTAAAGGGAAATGAAGGCGATCGGATATTTCTTTAAACGGGCGTTGGCGGGAGGAATCTTCAATATCTATACCGACAGGAGTATCGGAGACTATTAACACCACATAGGGACCGGAATGAGCAAGAGAAATATATCCCTTTGAAACAAGGGGTTTGCCAGTTTCGGAAAGTGTTGGACTTTCCCCACAGTTTTCATAGATCAGTGCCCTACCCGTCAAAAATTGCAGGCGGCGTTTAGGGTTTGATATTTGGGTGTATCTTGCCTTTTCGGACGGGGATAATAAGAGTTCATAGCGATGAATCAAATCGTCGCCTATATCCGATAAATCCGTTAAGAAGACCTTCATAGCTTTTTAATCTCAGCATCCAATACTTTGAATAATAAAGGACTGGCATGGCCTTTATCCGGTACGATAACCAAATGGGATTTTGGTAGAGCTTTATGTAAATCATAAGCCATATAAACGGGGCAGACAAAATCAAGTCGATTATGGACAATTAATGTCGGAATAGATTTAATTTTATCAATATTATCAATAATTTGATTTTGTTTTAAGAAGAACAGATTTTTTTCATAATGGAGATAAATCCGTAACGATTGGACAGAAGCATCTGTTAGGGCTTGATCTTTGAAAAAGGGATTAAGGCTTCCGAGTTCCCGTTCAAAAGATCCATAATATTTTTGGGCCAATTGGATGTCTTTATACTTTTCGGAAAAGGCCATTTTATGAAAAAACGGAACAATGTGATCGGATTTGGCAATTGAGCGCATTTCGTCCATCAGGTCTGGATAAAAAATACGGCAATCGCGACTGGTCCACATGGAGTCGGCAGAACGCATTAAGAAAACGGAATTGACGATAATTTGCTTAACGCGTTCGGGATATGTTTCGGCAAATAAGATGGCTACGCCCGATCCGAAGGAAGCACCGGCAACCGTAATTTTTCCTTTTATTTTCAAGTGATCCAAAATTTTCATACCATCGTGGATTGTTTCCATGGTAGTGTTATCCGCAAAAGCGTCTGTATATTTTGAAAAACCGCAGCCTCGCTGATCAAATAAAATTATGCGGTATTTTTTAAGATCGTAATGGGATGCATGTTTGGTTTTGGCGGAACTACCGGGACCGCCGTGAAAGGATAGGACAACTTCACCATTTGGGTTGCCGACCTGTTGATAAAAAAGTTCATGACCGCTACCCACCGGGACATAACCGGTATCATAGGGCTTTATAGGGCGTTTAAAAAATGAAAACATATCTTTTCTCCTTCGCCCACAAGGATAAGCGATTTTTTATCAAAGTGCAACGATTATTTTTATTTACTTTGGATCACCATAGATATTGGGGAATTTTTGACTGGGGGTAAAGCCGACAATAATTCCCCAAATTCCAGCCAAAAAGGCAAAACCAATTATACCAAAACCGCCAATGATAAAAATTATAGAACGGAATGTTTTGAACCAAATAATTGGATTACCGCGGGTGGTATAATCTATGATTTGACCGGTAACAGCAAACAGAGCCAAAAAGAGGGCTAATGTGATGCAACTGAGCCATGGAAAAAGAGAAAATCGTGCACTTTTCCCAAAATCATGTCCGCGTCGAGCCATTAGGGCTAAACCTGCGATAAAGTTTGCAATTGTCCATACCAATGAGAAAATAGAGTATGCCGTTGGATTCTTTCCCCCAAACACATATCCAATTGCGAATCCTATTATAAAATTCCCCAACATCGGCCACCAATATTCTGCCCGTGTTGAACGACCCCGCCAACGAAAAATATTTTGCCAATAGGATTTATACGCCGGTAAAAAACCAACCATCGGGCCGGAAGGCATACTTTCATATCGTTGGATTAGGGCGGCTTTTTGGATATCAAATTCTTCGGATGAAATAATCCCTTTTTGGAGTAAATCTAAAAGTCTATCTAATTCTTGTGCTTGTTTCATGTTAACTCTCCTTTAAAATCTAATAATAATTCCATCGGGACCAGTGGGGCGGGCTTTACCCTTACCTTCACGTACTAAGGTCTGCATTAAGACTTTATCCACGCCGGATAATTGAACGGCTCCATCGGGATGAACAAGGCATCTACCGACTTTGGGAAGAGTAATATCCGGTATTACTTCAGAACACGGGACAGGAAGATAGTTTTCTTCACTATTCATGGATATTTTTGCCAGCGCGGCAAAATTTAAAATTTCATTTGCATTATAACGACCCATTGCCGTTGTGTAACCGGCTAAACCGCCGACGACTAGAGGAAATACAAACATAAGTAAGAAAATCGGACAAACTAAAATACCCAAAATGGCACAAGTTATTTTTGCCGGTTTGGAAGGAACCAAAAGACGGTTTTTCGCGTCCGTTTTAATGGTGAATATATTGATAATCGCCCAAAGATATGTGATAGGCACACCCAAACCTAATGTTAAGACGGAGATTAGAGTTTGAACAAGTCCTCTTTTCCAACGTCCGATGTAATAATTGTGGGCGCCAATGCTACCATAGACAAGTGCCAGAATGGTGTAGACAACCTGATATTTAGGACTGATGTCTAGGGCATTTTTCCTTAAGAGAATTTGCTTTTTAAATTCGTAATCCTGTTCGTTGATTGAACCTTGTTGGAAAAGGTTATGCAACCTTTCAATTTTATCATATACGTTCATGTTTTCATCCATTAAAACAGGCACTTTGGCGAAAAAGTGCCATTATGACCGATGGTAGACGCCACCCTACCCTGATGCCAATTTAACAAAGATAAATTTAAATTGCAAGTGCTTTTTGTGTGTCTTTTGTAAAAAGCGTTTTGATATTACAAAATGCCGGTAGTTAATACCGGCATTTTAAATATATCTTATTAAATTAGAATGTTAAGCGGACACCAAAGTAGCCTTCGTGGTCGCGGATTTTAACATCTGTCTCATCACAGAGTTCCGGTTTGCCGGCATCTACATAACGATAGCCCAAGTCAAAACTTAAATAACGGGTCCAGTTAAAACTTAACCCTGCACCAGCGTTCCAGGCAAGCGTTGTATCGTCAGCGGATTCACGAATACGACGCCGATGATATGTTGATTCAACATAAGAGGCTCCAACACCCGCATTCAAATACGGACGGAATTTTGAGCGAAAGGGAAATTCATAATAAAACTGAGCCATATAGCGTTGTTGATGATAACTTGTATCATGGGGTCTGACGCGAGCGATATTAGCCCATTCAAATTCGGCCCGAAAAGCCTTAACACGAATACCGGCAGCCGGTAAAAAGGCGATGGTGGTAGCATGCTCCTTTGCATCATCGGATTTAAAATGTGCGTTTTCCGCGCCCAAGCGCAGTGTCAGGTACGGACCATTGATAAGCGGTTCGGCGTGCGCCGTTGAAGCTAACAGTAATGCACCCGTAATCAAAGATAATTTTTTCATCATTGTCTTTCCTTTCAGTTTTTATTCATTTTTATAAACAGAAAATGCACGGTCAATTTCTTGTTCGTTCACGGAAACGCCAATGTCGGCCGCATAAGATCCGACAACATCGGATAAGAGTTCTGCCCCGATTAAGGCTTGGGTGTTATCGGTGATTTCTTTTGTGCCGGCTTTATCCTTATCCATGGCGGGATGAGAAACATAATTGAGTTGAGTGATATAGATACCCTTCTCGGTCGGCGTTTGTGTCAGACCTTCAACTCCTTGTTTTTGATTAAAGACGGCCTGAACAACAGGCATCGGCAAATTACCGCCCTGAAGCCGAGTTAATTTCGAATCTTGAATCAGTTGAAAATTATTGAACGTGGCCTGAGCAGAAAGGCTTGAACCGTTCCGCACACGTTCGATAATTGTATCGGCAAGAGGTTTCAGTTTCTCTTTTTGTTGATCCCGTGTCCAAATCTGAGCGAGTTCGGGGCGGACCTCTTCGAAAGATTTTGTGCCGACCGGAATAATTTCCAGAAGTTCTGCCACAACAACGCCCTTGCCGCTTTCAAAAACAGGAGTTGATTCGCCGACTTTTAAGGTAAATAAATTTTGCAACAGTTCGGTATTGGCAACATCACCTGTGAGTTCTTGACCGTTGGGGCGAATGCCGGCTATACTTGCGGCGGGTACTTTTTGAAGCGGTAATTTGAGCTCTTTTGCCGCATCGGAAAGAGATTTACCTTCGCCCAAGATATCCTCTAAACGGCGGGTCATTCCTTCCATTTTATCATAGACTTTTTCTTGTGCCAGTTGTTTCTTTATTTGATCGCGCACGGCTGTAACCGGCTGTTGTTGGGCGGCTTGGACCTCTTTTACCAATATCAAATGAAATCCGTTTTGTGTGGCGACCGGACCGATAACAGTCTTTGGGGGGGCTTTAAAGACAGCCTCAGATAACTCCTCGGTTAAACCATTGGCGGTAACATAGCCAAAATTTGTAATATCGGGTGTTTGTTTTAACTCAGTTGCGGCCAATTCATCAAAATTATCCGGTGTGGCACGGGATTTCATTTGGTTGGCGGATTCTTCGTCCTTGAAATACATCTGACTGACGAGACGTTTTTCGGGGGTTTCAAATTGGGATTTGCGTTCTTCATAAACCGCATCAACATCAGATTCGGATACTTGAACATGGCCAAGTAGTGCATCCGGTGTTAATAACAGATAACTGAATGCCCGATATTCGGGTGTCATAAAGCGTTCGGTTGCGTAGGCTTCATAATACCCCCTTAAATCTTCTTCGGTAGGCTCTTTATCCAAGCGGATTTTGTCCGTTTCAATAAATAAACCGATAACTTGACGGGTTTCATTGCTATAATTGTAGGCTTGTTCCACCATAACCTCAGGAGCATAGGCTACACCCTGGACCGCATGCACTAAATGCCGTGTGGATAATTCGCCGCGCAGTTTGGAAGCCAATTCCGATTCACTCATTCGATTTTGACGCAAATAAGCCAAAAATAAATTCCGATCGAATTTGCCGTTTACATCGGCAAAGGCGGGATTATTTTCGACATACTTTTGTACGGCAGCATTTGTGGCGGTAAGGCCTAATTCATCTTTAATTTCGGACAAAATCATCTCATTTTTCTGTTGAGTGATAATGTTATTCAGTAGGCCCATTTCCAAGGCTTGTTTAGGGGAAATGTATTGTCCGCCCATTAAAGAGGATAGCTTTTGTGTTTCCTTGCGGAAAACGGTATCCAATTGTTTAAGTGAAAGACTTTGACCACCCACATTAATAACACCGCCGGAAAAACTGCTTTGCCGTGATAAAACACCATAGCCCAAGCACATTCCGAGAAGCAGTGCCACGAAAATAATTTTGCCGATTACGTTGTTGGCAATTTTGATAAAAAACTGTATCATTTGTTGTATCCTTTTTTTGTTGTTTACTCATTTATAATCAAAATATTTACGTTTTACAAGTTTTTTTTACTTTTGATGCATTTTTTCTTGTAAAAGGGCAATACCCTCTTCCAAAGTGGGGATTTCATCTTTCTTTTTGACGGAGGCCATCATTTTCCCGCATTTAACATAGGGACCATAGCGGCCGATTTGATAGGTAACTTCTTCCCCGTTCCATTTGCCGAGTTTTTTGGCTTTTGCCCCTTCACTTTTTTCCGATAGCAATTCTAAAGCCCGTTTTAAATCAATCGTTAAGACATCATCCGTAGGCATAAGGGATTTATAGGTTTTCGCCATACGCACATAAGGGCCGAATTTGCCCAAACCGGCCTCGATTGCTTCATTGGTTTTGGGATCTTGGCCGAGCAATCGGGGAAGAGATAATAAGCCCAAAGCCTTGACTATATCGACGGATTCGGGATTGGTACCCTTAGGAAGACTGGTGCGTTTAGCCGATTTCCCGAGACCGGCCTGAACATACCAACCATAGGGACCGTGACGCACGGAAACATCTTGACCGGATTCGTTTTTACCAAGTTCATAAACCTGTTTTTCGGCGGGTTCTTCGATCGGTTCCCCGTTTTCATCGCGCGGGGCGTCAATAGTTGCAAATTGTTTGGTATAGTTACACTTAGGATAATTGGAACACCCGATAAAGGCCCCAAAACGACCGACCTTAAGGGAGAGGCGTCCGGTTTTACATTCGGGACAAACACGGGATTCATCAGTAGGGAACATTTGCTTTTCCAAAGTTTTGGAAACGGTTTCCAGAACCTCACTCATTTTATGGGGTTCAACACTTTTGACCGTGGAGTCAAATGTCTTCCAAAATTCGCTTAGGACGGCTTTCCATTTTAAAGCACCATTTGTAATATCATCCAATTTGTTTTCCAAATTCGCCGTGTAATCATATTGAACATATTGATTAAAATAGTTTTCCATAAAGGCCGTAACGATTCGACCGCGATCTTCGGGAACAAAGCGTTTTGAAACAAGTTTTACATATTCACGTTCTTGTAAAACGGATAAAATCGTGGCATAGGTGGAAGGTCGCCCAATGCCGAGTTCTTCGAGTTTTTTAACCAAGCTGGCTTCGGAAAAACGTGGGGGTGGTTCGGTGAAATGTTGTTCGGCCAAAACGGATAATGTTGTTAAATTTTCCCCTTCCGTCATCGGTGGTAAGAGGGTTGTATCGTCCTCATCCTTGGAATCATCGATATCTTCCTTATAAGCCTTGATAAAACCGGCAAATGCAATTGTTTGACCCGTCGCCCGCAAAACCAACATCTGATCACTTGAGGGAATATCAATGCCGACTTTATCAAATACGGCACTGGCCATTTGGCAGGCCATGGTGCGTTTCCAAATGAGTTCATACAGTTTTTTTCCATCCAAATCTGCTTCAATCGTAGCGGGCATGCGTGCCGCATCCGTGGGGCGTATGGCTTCGTGTGCTTCTTGAGCATTTTTGGAATTATTTTTATAAATACGAGGCTTATCAGGCAAAAATTCGGGGCCGTATTCTTTTAAAATTACTTCACGCAGTTTTGCAACGGCAACATCGGCCAGAGCAACACTATCGGTACGCATATAGGTAATTAAACCGGACTCATACAACTTTTGAGCAATTTGCATTGTCTTTTTAGCCCCGAAGCCGAGTTTTCTGGATGCCTCTTGTTGCAGGGTAGAAGTTGTAAAAGCGGGGGCCGGATTTCGTTTGACCTGTTTGCGTTCAATGGTACCTACCTGAAAATGAGCGGCCTCAACTTTCTTTTTGATATCATCGGTAATAGAGGCATTGCCTAAATCGAATTTATCCAGTTTTTTACCGGCAACTTTGGATAAATGTGCCGTGAATTTTTCCGAGCGTGGTGTATTTAAATCGACATCGATACTCCAATATTCTTGAGGTTTAAAGGCAATAATTTCGTCTTCCCGTTCACAAATAAGGCGTAGGGCTACCGATTGGACACGTCCCGCAGATTTTGCACCGGGGAGTTTACGCCACAAAATCGGGGAAATGTAAAATCCGACAAGATAATCCAAAGCGCGACGAGCCATATAGGCATCTACCAATTGCATATCTATTTCCCGCGGATGGGCAATGGCATCTAAAATCGCATTTTTGGTAATTTCATGAAAAGCCACACGATAGACGGGAAAGTCGGGTTTTAATTTTTTGCGGCGTTTAAGTTCTTGTAAAACGTGCCAGGCGATAGCCTCCCCTTCCCGATCAGGGTCGGACGCCAGATAGAGGGCTTCAGATTTGGAGAGAGCCTGAACAATTTCACGCACAACCCGTTCGGCGCGTGGTTGAATTTCCCAATCCATGGCAAAATCTTCTTCGGGACGAACGGAGCCGTTTTTAGCCGGCACATCCCGAATGTGGCCGAAACTGGCTTTAACGACATAATCTTTTCCCAGATATTTATTGATTGTTTTGGCTTTGGATGGGGATTCAACTATAACTAATTTCATATTTTGCTCCACTTAATAAATCATTGAGACCCGATTGCCGGTGTGACGTTCTAACCTGCCGGCTAAAGAGAGTTCTACCAGTATAATGTTCACAATACGTGCTGAAAGGCCTGTTTCTTGAATAATAGAATCAACCGATACAGGATCTGAACTTAAATTATCCCAAACTTTTTGTCGGGCATCAAGTAAGGCCGAATCGGTAATCGGCGCGGATTGATAGGCTTTTTGAGGAGATGTTTCTGTTAACCTGAAATGATTGAGGTTTGATAATGCTTCTATCACATCATCGGCGGAACTGATTAATGTGGCACCGTCTTTTATCAGCCGGTTAGGACCGGCACTACGCGGATCGGTAGGTGAGCCGGGAACGGCCATGACTTCACGGCCTTGGGAAGCGGCCTCAGTTGCCGTAATTAAAGAACCGGAACGTTCTTGAGCCTCTATCACCAGTGTGGCTTCACTTAACCCGGAAATAATTCGATTGCGACGCGGGAAATTGCGCGGGGATAAAATACTGTTAAACGGAAATTCGGAAACTAAGCAGCCTTTTTCGGCAATTTCATCATAAATATCCTGATTTTCAAGAGGATAAACCTCGTTAACCGGCGTTCCCAAAACAGCCGTTGTTGTGGGCAATTTTAAAGAAGCGAGGGCCCCGACATGGGCGGCACGGTCAATCCCGTGCGCCAAACCCGAAGTAACCTGAAAACCGGCTTCGGCCAAATCAAAGGCTATCTTTCTGGCCAACGCTTTGCCGTTTAGTGAAGCGTTTCGGGTGCCGACAATGGCAACACCTCTTTTATTAAATACAGTTGTGTTTCCTTTAACAAATAAAACAGGGGGAGCGTCCGATACTTCCGCCAGTATTTTAGGATAGGCTTTTTCCTGTTTAAAAATTAAAGAGACACCATTTTTTAAAGCCAAATCAAATTGCTCAGAGGCTGTCTTTTCCGAAGCAATCGTGAACTTTTTTTTACTGCCGCCCCAGTGAGCCATATCGGCAATATGCTTAATTGATTCGGTTGCCGAACCGTAATAATCCAGTAAATGGCCATAGGTAATCGGACCGATACGATCCGTCATTAAAAGCCTTAGACAGGAAATTTTTTCGGTATCGGAGAGTTCCATTATTTGGCCTTTTTAAAATTGATTTTGCTTTCTTGGCCCGTTAAGAGTCTTTTTATATTTGCACGATGTCGCCAGAGGGATAAAATTCCCAAAAGAGCATAGCAAATAACAGCAGCTTGACCGGAAAAAACAAAGGCATAAACCGGCGCCAAAATTAAGGCCGTTAAAGCAGACAAAGAGGAATAATGGAAAATGAATGCCATAAACAACCATGTCAAGCAGGTCAGAACCCCCGTAATCGGTGTTAAAACAAGCATCATTCCCAAGGTGGAAGCCACGCCCTTGCCCCCTTTAAAATGGAGCCAAACCGGAAAGTTATGCCCGATAACCGCCGAAAAACCGGCAACAAATCCCATAACTTCAGAATGAAAAACAGTGCGCATTAAAACGGCTGCCAAAGCCGCTTTACCTAAATCAAACAGAAGGGTTAAGAGGGCTAAATCCTTACGACCCGTGCGTAAGACGTTTGTGGCCCCGATGTTGCCGGAACCGATTTTGCGAATGTCCCCAAGCCCTGCCAAACGGGTTATGACCAATCCGAAAGGAATAGATCCCAGTAAGTAGCCAAAAACGATTGATGTGATGTATCCTGTCATAAAAACTCCTTTGAACGATGCCCTATATTAAAAAAAATCCGAATAAAAGGCAAGCAAAAAAATACATTCATTTAATTTCTAAACAATTACAAAGCCTTAGCCATGTCCTGTATTTGAACTTGAACCTTATTTTGTCCGCGCCAGTTATCATGACGTAAAACGCCGACAACATTAAAAAGGGTATCTTGGGCTTTTAAAAGTTGGTTTCCGAGTTCTGTATCTGCCGACCTAAAAGCTATCGCGGAAAGATAGCCACCTCCCCGCCCCGTTAATGAACAGGAAATATGACCGTTCTTTAAAAGCTTGGCATAGGAAATCCGTACATTTTGTATCATAAAGCGCGGTTCGGGATTGGCTTCCCCAAAGGGAGCCAGTAAATCCAATTTATCCACCAATTCAGGTGTGACACCGCCAATATCCAATATGCCATCAATATCCAAAGAAGAGGCACCCGTATTGGCAATTTCCGGGGAGATATTTTCTTTTAAATAAGTATAAAAATCATCCAATTTTTCCTTTTTAAGCGAAAAACCGGCCGCCATGGGGTGTCCGCCACCACGGGTTAAAATCCCTTTAGCAAGGGCATTCATGATAAGCGTTCCTAAATCTACTCCTTGGACAGAACGGGAGGAACCTTTGACCTCATCTCCTTCGATACTTAAAGCAAAAACAGGTAAATTATACCGATCCTTCAATCGGCCGGCAACGATACCGACAACGCCTTGATGCCAATCTTCCCCTTTGACAAGTAAGAACGGATCGGAAGGGTCGGAACGGCTTTCGACCTGTTCCATAGCGTCTAAAAACACGGTGGCCTCTATATCCCTGCGGGTTAAGTTTAAATCATCCAATTGCTGAGCCAAGGCGGCGGCTTTAATCGAATCACGACAAGACAAAAGCCGCATGCCCATATCCGAATGTCCGACCCGACCGCAGGCATTAACCCGAGGACCCAGTACATATCCTAAATGATAAGTGGTGAGTGGTTCGTCCAGTTGCAGATGAGCGGAGAGAGCCGCTAAACCTTTGTTTTCACATTTGCGCATTTGATTGAGGCCGGCCTTTACAAACAGGCGATTAACACCTTGCAGTTTCATAACATCGCAAACCGTTCCAAAGGCAACCAAATCCAGATAGCGGATTAAATTCGGTTCAGCCTTATCAGAATAAAAGCCGCGATTACGCAAAACTGTATTAAGTGCAACGGCAAACAAAAAGACAACACCAACCGCTGCCATATATCGGCACGGATGATCAGGACTTTCATCCAAGCGTTTGGGATTCACAACAGCATAGGCATCCGGCAAAGTCTTTTCAGGATCATGGTGATCCAATACGATAATATCAAGACCTAAATCCTTTCCGGCTTTAATCGGCTCAAAAGCCGTCATCCCGCAATCCAGGGTAGCAACCAACCGACAGCCCAAATCCCAAAATTCTTTCATTTTTTTCGCATTGGGGCCATAACCATCTTCCCGTTCGGGGATAAAAGTATGAACGGTGATCCCCAAATCTTCCAAAAGCATCTTTAAAAGCGCCGTAGAAGTTGCGCCATCGACATCGTAATCCCCCATGATACCAATCGGTTCGTGACGGATAACGGAATCGGCCATTCGATTGGCGGCTTTTTCCATGTCTTTTAAACTGAGCGGATTGGGTAGGTTGTTTTTAAGGGTTGGGTTTAAAAACGCGTCTGCGGTTTCAACGGTTTGACCGCGTGAGACTAAAATATGTGCCACAACCTCGGGTAAGTTGAACTTTTGAGCTAATGCCCGAACCTGTTCATCATCAGCCGAAGTTAAGCGCCATTTCAACCCTTGAAAAGATTGAATATCATCTAACATCTAAAGTATCCTTTTCTTCTTAATTCACTCCATTTTATGAGATACTTTTTCAAATGTCAAGGATTATGTGCTATTCTTTGCGGCCGAAAAGTTTTTCGATATCGTTGAGGTTTAGTTTGATATATGTCGGACGACCGTGAATACATTGACCGGAGGTGCCGCATTGTTCCATCTGGCGCAGGAGGGCATTCATCTCGTCAATTGTTAAAGTGCGCCCTGCTCTGACCGAGCCGTGACAGGCCATACGGGCACAAATATCTTTTATTTTGTCTTTCAATAGCACAGTATCATCATATTCTTTAAGAGTATCGGCCAAATCTTCCACCAGTTTTTTGATATCCGTTTTATCCAACAAAGCCGGTATTTCCCGAACGGCAACACAATCTTCACCAAAGGTATCAAGGGTCAGGCCAAAAGATTTCAATTCTTCCGCGCGGGCCGTTAAAAGAGATACTTTATCGGGCGTTAGAGTAACAATTTCCGGAATTAAAAGGGCTTGAATTTCGGGGGATTGCTGGTGGCTGATTAACTTTTCATAAGTGAGTCTTTCGTGCGCCGCGTGTTGATCGGTAATGATAATGCCATCCGCTGCTTGAGACACGATATATGTTTTATGGAGTTGTGCTTTGGCAAAGCCTAATGGCGGAAAATCATCAATCGGTTGTTGTGGTGCGGGGGTCGGTTCAACCCGAACGGAATAACTGTCCCGTAATAAATTGGGTTCAGGATTTGATACCTTGGGTGGTGTATATGAGGAGATCCTGCCCCGTGGAAAAGAAGAAAATTGGGGAGTCCTTTGGGGAAGAACGGATTTTTCGGCCTGATGAATGGCGCCAAGAGAAATTGTGGTGGCAGTGCGATTACCGTGTTCGGCCAATGTGTTACGAATGGCACCGATAATGATTCCCTTGATACGGGGAAGATCCTTAAAACGTACTTCGTTTTTAGCCGGGTGAACATTGACGTCAACATCATCTTTGGGAACGCGCAAAAACAAAGTAACAACCGGAAAAGAATCGTGACCGATAAGACCTTGATACGCTGCCCGTATCACGCCGGTCATCAGTTTATCCCGAATAGCGCGTCCGTTCACAAAAAGGTATTGATCCGCACCCGTTGAACGCAGGTAAGTCGGAAGGCCGATATAGCCGGTTAAGGAAATTCCTTCATCGGTTGCCGTGACGGGAATAACATTATCCGAAAATGAATTGCCGATAATGAGGTTTAACCGGTCAATAAAGTTTTGAGTCGCGGGATAGGAGAAAATAAGTCGCCGCTCATCCGAAAGAGAAAAAGAAATTTGGGGATAAGCCATTGCCAGACGATTAACTGTATCCTTGATAGCCATGGCTTCGGTCTGATCGGATTTCAAAAATTTGAGTCTGGCAGGGGTCGCATAGAATAAATCCCGAACTTCAACCGTTGTACCGATTTTGTGAGAAGCGGGTTTGGGAGTATCTTTGTGACCACCCTCAATCGATAAAGCCCAAGCCGAATCCCCTGCCCGTTCACGAGATGTGATAAGGACACGGGCAACAGAGGCAATAGATGGTAAAGCCTCACCGCGAAAGCCCAAAAAGTTGATATTAAATAAGTCCTCATCAGGGAGCTTACTTGTCGCATGGCGTTCTACGCACAGCGATAGCTCTTCCCGCGACATCCCTTTACCATTATCCGTGACGGAAAAGTAAGTTTTACCGCCGTTGGACATTTTGATATCGATCTGTGTCGATTCGGCATCAATCGCATTTTCGATGAGTTCTTTAAGCGCAGAGGCCGGCCGTTCCACGACTTCACCGGCGGCAATCTGATTGATTAAATTTTGGGGAAGAATGCGAATCATTAAACACCTTTAGACTAAATAACCATATTTCAATGCGGCGGCTATAAACGATTTAAAAATCGGGTTGGGATTACCCGGGCGTGATGTAAATTCGGGATGGAATTGAACACCGATAAAGAACGGATGTGTCGGGATTTCAACGATTTCCGGCAGTAATCCGTCAGGGGATTTACCGGTGATCAGGAAGCCTTTTTCTTTAAGGCTGGCTTCATACGAAATGTCCATTTCATACCGGTGGCGATGCCGTTCGCGAATTTCACGTGCGTTATCATAAATGTGTGCCGCCAACGAATCTTGTTTGAGAACGCACGGATACCCGCCCAAACGCATGGTACCGCCTAAATCACCATTATCGGGCCGGATTTGTTTTTGACCATCCTGTTCCCAGACTTTCATCTTGGATATGACGGGTGTGCAGTTACCGCCAAATTCGGCAGAACTGGCATTTTCAATCCCAAGCAAATGTCGGCAAGCTTCAACCACAGCCATCTGCATCCCGAGGCAAATACCGAAGAACGGAACTTGATTTTCACGAGCGTAGCGAATTGCTTTCATTTTTCCCTCTATCCCGCGGACACCAAATCCGCCGGGGATAAGAATGCCGGCATAAGGCTTAAGAGCATTATTGACTTCTTCTTGGGAAAGATTTTCAAATTGTTCGGATTCGAGCCAGGAGATGCGCACCTTAGCATTATTGGCAATACCCGCGTGGACAAGTGCTTCATGGAGGGATTTATAAGCCTCCAACAGGCCACAATATTTACCGACAACCGCAATTTTAACTTCTTTTTCATAATTTTGAGAAATATGCACAATTTCTTCCCAACGGGAAAGATCCGGATCGGGCGATGTTTCAAGCATACCGAAATGTTTGAGGACTTGAACATCCAAACCTTGAGCATGGTAGGTTAGCGGAATCTTATAAATATTATCTACGTCAAGTGCCATAATGACATCCGCGGGTGCAACGTTACAGAAAAGAGCAAGTTTACGACGTTCATCCGAGCCAAGTTCAACTTGACTGCGGCAAAGCAAAACATCGGCTTGAATCCCCGATTCCATTAAGGTTTTGACCGCATGTTGAGTGGGTTTTGTTTTCAACTCACCGGCCGTACCGATATAAGGCAACAATGTCAAAAACAGAATACAGACATTTTGACGGCCGACATCATTGGCAAATTGACGAATAGCCTCTAAAAACAAGGTTCCCTCTATATCACCGACGGTGCCACCGACTTCATAAAGGACAAAATCTTCACCATGCAAGTCGGATTTTAAGAAATCTTTAATCTCATTCGTGACATGGGGAATCGCCTGAACCGTTGCCCCAAGGTAGTTCCCGCGACGCTCTTTTTGAATAACATTATAGTAAATGCGACCGCCGGAAATACTGTCGGTTTTGTGGCAATTCACGCTTGTAAAACGTTCATAATGGCCTAAATCCAAATCCGTTTCGGCCCCATCGTCGGTGACAAAAACTTCACCGTGCTGATACGGAGACATTGTGCCGGGATCAATGTTCAAATAGGGATCCATTTTCCGCATTCGAACAGAATAACCGCGCGCCTTTAAAAGAGAACCGGTCGCTGCGGAGGCGATTCCTTTGCCTAATGATGAAACAACGCCACCCAAAATAAAGATATACTTTGTCATTGAAGTCTCCTAAAATTTAAAGAAAAATCCCCTTTAAAAATCAAGGGGTTGTTATTTATTGTTAATGTATTTATTGAGGGGAAAAATCCACATTCGCCGATTCGGCGATAGCCCAAAAACCAACCTGTGAATCCTGTCCGCATTATGAATCCTATCTGAACGGAAAAACTATCGCATACATTTTTTAAAAAAGCAAGAGTTTTTTTATTTTTTCTTTTTTTGCCAGATTGACAAATTAAAACCTAATTTTTCTTTGGAGATTTCTTCATATTCCGGTTGTAAATCAATTAGAAGAGGTCCTACTCCTGCGTTAATAATATCGGGTTTATGTGTGCGAATAGCCCCATTTGCATCTTTTTTGGGTAAACCGAGAGCCTCATAATCTATATCTTGAACCAAGAAGAATTCATGCCAAGCAACGGTCGGATTCCAGATATTAAAGTTTCGAAATTCATCCGCAACAGTATAATCTTCCTTGATTATATTAAGGAGTTTTTGATATCGAGTACTATAATCATTCACATCACCTTTTACAAAAATTGCGTGTGTAATCATAATAGATAAACACAAAAAACAGGTTAATATATTTATATATCTTAAGTTATAGTTGTCCTCTTCGTAAAAGTCGGATAATATGAGGGTTGTTAATAAAGCAACAATAGTAAATAGAGGTATTATGTATTGTACCCAAAGAATACAAAAACATAATTGGGTATAAGCTATTAAGAAGAATATACTCAATAATGCTGCACAAATAGATCTATGCCTAATTATGATTAATGGTAAACTGATTAAGAAAAATGGTAAATATTTGAAAACAGCGCCTGAGACTACTCCTCCGATATTTGTACCTGCTGATATCTGGAATGGATGAGTAAGAGATTGCATTAATAATTTATTGACAGTAATACAACAGGTAATATAAGCATGAAGACTATCGGTAAAAAATAGATATGATATATATCCAAGCAATATAATACCGGCAGGTATGGAGGCTAAACAAAGTTTCTTAATTGATATTTTTTTACGAATCAGAAAATATAAACAAGTCAGTATAATGATGGGATAAAAAACAGCAATTTTTTGGAGAGAGAGAAAGGATAAGGTTAATGCCACAAAAGAAATCGATAATGATTTTACCTGATAAGTATTTGAAAATTTAAATAAATAATATACCCCAATTAAAAAGAAAAATAGCATTAAAACATCGGGTCTGAAATGGAAAATTGCTCTATTTTCGTAGGCGAGCAATCCCCAACAAAGAGGGAAAAATAATCTTGATACCAGTTTGTTTACTTTAAAACAGTCTAAAATTTTAATACCATAATACAAACAACCTAACAAAATTAGATATACTGCTATGCGAGCAATCCAGAAGATGATAGGATCCCGATAAACAAAGAAAAATACAGGGGAAAATAAATATTGCAGTAAGACCCCATGATGTTGGAAAAAGTCTCGAAAAGGAACCTGACCTTGATGAATTAAGAAACTGGTTCGCAGATGTTCTACTTCATCGACACTGATTACCCCTATCGGATGAGGAAACAATTGAAAAAGAAAAGCAGTAAAAATAAATAAGTATGCAATTTTAATATATTTCTTCATTATGATATCCACTTAATTAAACGAATAATGCCCATTTTAGCAATTTGAGAATGAGCAGAAACGTCTTTACGATGTTTAATCTCTTCTTTATTTTGATGATAATAACGATATGCCTTTAAAAGCATTTCTTTATTTGTTAAGGTTGGTTTAAAACCCAGTTTTTTCTTGATCTTATGTGTATCAAAAACAAATGAGGAAGCAATCATTTTATATTGATAAGGTCCCAAAGGTGAAATCCCCAACCAATAGCATACCTTCATTCCCCAAATGGCAAAAGTTTTGGGTAAATGTACAATTTTTGAGGATGATTTGCCTTCATCAATTACGTATTGGTAAACGGTATTAAAATCTTCTACGTTATCGGAACCGATATTGAAAATATCACTGAAGTTGTATTCGAGTGCCAAATAACAAGCATTGGCTAAGTCTTGGGCATAAATAAATTGATATTTATTCTTACCGCTGCCAACGACCCAGAGTTTCTTATTTTCATCAATAAACGAAAATAAAATAGCCAATAATCCCAAACGTCCTTCATCCATGATGGTGGGGCAGCGGAAAATAACGGATTGGATATCGGAATTTCCTAATAAAATTTTTTCTCCCTCTAATTTTGATCGACCGTATATTTCTGTAGGACAAATTGGTTCATCTTCGGAAACGGGATTATCATAACTTTTGGAATATAGGCAATTCGTTGAAGTAAAAATAACCTTTTTTATTCCGAATTTTGAACATAAATCCGAAATACTTTGAGTACCCTCAACATTAGAATGCCAAAGTTTGGGAATATCCTTACGAACATGCGCAAGTAAAGCGGCGCAATGAAAAACGGCAGAAAATTGGTATTCTTTACATATTCTTTCCATTAAGGCTTTATCACAAATATCACCTTGAAACGAAAACAAATTTTTATCTTTGAAATCATCATGGACCAGATCAACACTGACAACCTTATGACCTTTGGATAGCAGATATTTCTTTAGAATAGTTCCAAAAAAACCAGCCCCGCCTGTGATTAAAAACGTTTTCATGAAACAATCCTTTTAAAATAAACGTTGATAAATCAATACACCGTAAAATGCGATGGATGAAAATGCTACAGCAAAAGGCAAAAAATAGAAAAGGAGTGTTTTGTCTTTTACTATTTTATTCCACAGACATATTGCACAAGCAAAAAAAGTAGGCATATAACGAAAATTTGCCGTCCAAGGATGTGGAAAATAATAATTAAAATGAATAAATGAAGTTAAAAATAAGATGATATAAAAAATAAAAATTATATTTTCCGTTTGCCAATTTAAGATGGGTTTATATAGAATGTATCCAAGGGAAAAAATACAAATACTAAAGAAAAAGAATACACTAAAATAAAAAAGAAAGTTTGCAAAAAAATAAATTATTGAGTTATCTTGATAGCGATGTTCATCAAACACAGAAGTTTTTAGCCCTAAGGCCCACATATTCCAGTTTTTGTCAGAACCTAAATCTACATATATATCGGACCATTCGTTATTTGTAAAACGCTCCAAAAGCGTATGTTTGCTGCCGATGTCTGAGTGAGGATCTTTCCACCCTTGGACATAGTTAACAGGCGTATGATACCGAAAATAGGCATATCCGTAATACCATCCTCCGATTGGTAAGGCAATTAAGAGATAGATCAGTAGTTGGTATATATAATTTTTTCTTTTCTTTTTATCTTTAAAAAAGCGTATCATAAAAATTAAGGCTAAAACAGCAATAATTAAGACACCATTTAGTTTTGTCATCAAACCCAATCCTGTAAACAGAGCGGCTATTATCATTGTTTTTAACAATTGATCTTTATACCACTTTAATCCGTAGTAAAAAGTTGCCAATGTGGTCAAAAAAGATAATCCGTCATTATTGACAATAGATGACATAATAAATAGCATCGGATTAAAACAAAAATAAACCCAACATAAAATTTTGTGTTTAATTTTTAGAAGAAATAATATCCTATAAAAGAAGATAAGAGTAATTCCCATATAAATGGAGGTTAATATTTGAAGACTTTCAAAACCGGTCTTAAACGAATCGGTAAAAAATAAAGTACATCTTATCCATAACGCACTCAATACATAATGTAATGGAGGATTATAATAAGATTCCTGAGTCGCAGGATCAATGGAAAAAACGGGTAAGCTCCAATTTTTCCAAATATGCCACATATACCCCATGTGTCCGTGATCGGCATTTAATCCCCCAAGATCATGGTTAAAATAATCGAATGGAACAGCATAATTAAAGAGTACGTAAAAACAAAAAGCAAGAAGGCCGATGGCCCACATGATATGCTTTTCAGAGAAAAAAGAAAATTTTATTTTGTGTTTCATGAGTGTTTTTTAACATAAAGTATTACCTTTGTCAAACTAAAAATAACGGCAGTAGAATTCTTTGAGGGCTTCGGCGATGAGTTGGTGCCCTTTTTCGTTGGGGTGGACGCCATCATCACAAAGGTAAGGTGCATAATCTAACTTAGCTAAAAAGCAAGTGGAAATATCTATAATCGGGATATCCCGCTCACGCGCAATTTTGAAAATTTCTAAATTATACATGCTATGCCAACGATATGCTATACTAATATCATTATGTAAAAATTTCATAATGTTAGATTGATTACGACCCAAACACACAGACCGTACAAAATTTTCAGCATGGAGTGGCGGCAAAGAGAACAGAATCGGTGTCTTGCCGCGTTTTTGCGCCATTTGTATCAGCTGGATATATTTATCATGGAATTGTTTAAGGGTTAGTTTGGGTTTATGAGGCAGATTCGGGTTTTGTGAAATTTTATCCCAGTCATGATTACATTCATTTCCTCCAAAAGAAAAAAGAATATAGTCGCTGTCTTGAACCTGGGAAAGATGGGATAAAAATGCTTTTTCACCATCAAGAACTGTTGAACCGTGGCGGGCGTAGTTTTTCCAGACGACATTAAAACGTTGTTCGGAAAGAGCCACAAAATTTTCACGTAAGATCTTGTATTTATTGACTTGAGCATCGTGGACGACCCCTTGAAGAAGCGAATCGCCAAAGGCACAAACCAAAAGTCCCTTCCCCGCTTTTTCGGGAGAAGCTTTTTTATTTTTGATGATAACATCAACTTCAAAATCGGAGCCGAAATGATTTTGAGATATTAAAAAATTTTCTTTGTTTTCAATATATAACTTTTTAATATAAGAACAGAGGGTAGTTTCTTCTATTTCGGATAAATGGTTGTCTTGATTAAACTTAAAGGGCAAACTGGTTGGCATTTGGGAAAGCCAACGGGAAATACTTGTCGGGGTGGTTTTTAAAATACGGGCGGTTTGATTTTGAGAAACGCCCAGATGGCAAAGTGCCATTGCCGTTGCTTTATCCGTTAAATCGCGACCGTGCGGTGCGTCTGGTATAAATTGATGACCGCAATCTTTACAGCGATACCGTTGAGCCCCGAAAACGAGGCCGTTCTTTTTAATTTGTTGTGAATGACATTTTGGACAAATCATAAAATGATCATACAAAATAAATTATTTGTTGTCAAGAATAAAAAATGTTTATAATTTAAATTTTAAAAATAACATAATATTCAATATATTATTTAGCATTAAAAAAGTTAAATGATATTTTATGATTAATCCCCTACCCTAACGAATGTGTTTTTAACGTTAGGAGAATTAATATGCACAAAAAATTATTGCTTACTTTACTTATGACTTGCAGTTTTTCGTCTTTGGCCATGGCCGGCGGATATCAATTACAGGAATATTCGATTGTGAATCTGGGACGGGCCTTTGGCGGAGCCGGTGTTGCCGGTGATGATTATTCCGCGGTAGCTTTTAATCCGGCGGGTATGATGCTTAAAGATACGGGTGTCCAAGTGGGCGGAGCCTATGCCGGCATTCGGGCGCATGCAAAAGGAAATGTAAGAGATGCCAATTCCGGTGAAATTATTGACGGTGGAAAAGGGAATTTAAAAACAGATGCCTTTTTACCGAACCTTTTCGGGCAAATAAAAGCCGGTGAAAAATTGAGAATCGGTGGCGGTGTTTTTGTGCCGTTCGGGTTGGGAACTTATTACAACAAAAATTGGTATGGCAAAAAACATGCTTTGGATTCTGAAATCACGGCCATTGATGCCGCTTTGGCAGTTGCCTATCAATTAACAAAAACGGTTTCAATTGGTGCCAGTGCTTTTATGGAATACGCCGATGCAAGGCTTACAAGTACAACAGTAGCCCCCTTAAAATCAGATTTAAATGCAGACGGGTGGAAACCGGGATATAGCTTCGGTATTATGTATCAGCCGCAAAAAGAAACACGTTTAGGTATTTCCTATCGGTCGAAAGTCCATCATGATATCAAAGGGCCGCATTATTTCAATTTGCCGGCCGAATATGGTGGAAAGCGAACGGGTGATTGCGGAACCAGTTTGACTTTTCCGGAACATGTCTTAATTTCCGGTTATCAGGAAATCGGAAAATTCGGGTTATCGGCTGTGGCACGTTGGACCAGATGGAGCCAATTTAACAAATTAAATATTCATTCGGATGCATATGCACAAGTGTACGGAACACGAAATATGCCGGAAGTTGATGAAAATTGGCGGAATGTTTGGACGCTTGGGACGGGTGTTGATTATCACTACAACACAAATTGGACATATCGGGCCGGTGTCGCCTTTGATCAGGGTGCTGTTAAAACAAGGGTAAACAGAACAGCGCGTGTACCCGATTCCAACAGATGGCAAACGTCTGTAGGGGTCAGTTACACCAAAAATAACTGGCAAATTGATGCGGCCTATATGCACCTGTTTTGGAAGGCATCCAATTCATACAATAAACTTGGTACTACAACCTTAGATGCTAAATATCGTGTTCGTATGGATATTGTCGGGGTGGGATTACAGTACCATTTCTAAATAAAACTTGACAAATTGGCATTTTTATGATAGGATTCTCTTTTTGAAAAAGGAGGATCCTATGCCTATTAAAAAATGCGGTGATTTTATGGAAAAGAACGGCGTTGTCATGAAACGTCCGGGAAAAAGGTTTGTTTGTCCGCCGATGCCGGAAAAAATGAAGATTTCAGCAGAGAAAGCTTGTGGAAACGCACGCGAGGACATTGATCAAATGAATGCCTTAAAAGAACAGCATTGGCAAAAAGCCCTAAAGGAAGAATATGCCGCGATGAGACGCCTGTACTATTTTCAAGAATTAGTACGATTTGTTCGGCGGACATGTGATAGAATTTTATGCGTTGTGCCGTTCATTCGTGAAACGAAAAGAAAGACAGTTGCACCTGATTTTTATGCCACTAACAGATCTACCAGACAGCGTTCATGATTGATTACGACGAGGTTATCCAGAAAATAAGAGAAGGTGATTTCCTTTTTCGTGATCGAAAAGGAGATACGTTGCTTCACAGTTTGGCGGCTTGTGAAGAATATAAGCATGTGCCGGTTGAACCAGTGTTGGCCCTTTTAATCAAGTATCCGCATTTGGCCGACGAAAAGAACAAATTGGGACAAACACCGGCAGAAGTTTTGGATGGTTGTCAATTACATTCCCATACCTCTAATCGACCTTTCAGACGGATTCTATATCAATATATTACCCATCCGGTATTAAAAGAAAAGTTAGAAAAAAGCATTCATATGTCTTTTGTTGAGCAATTTCATAATGATCCAAACGAGAGTTATCGGGTAATTCCGTCGCAAGAATCGGATTCGGTTTTAAAACGCCCTACCCTATTATTATTTTCAGGTCGAGGAAATTATGCTCTGCCCTTAATTAACGGGTTTGGACGGTTGATGCGGAAAACTTTGGGTATTTATCAACAAAAAGTTGAAGATTTTCAGGTTGTTTCCGTACGATATCCCGGTACACAGAGAGATTTGTGTAATGACTTTTTAATTTCTGGTCAACCAATTGAAAGACAGTTGGAAAATCCAGATCACCCGCTTATATATGTGAGGTCTTTTGTAGAACGGTATATGCGTCCGCTTTATTTAGACGAACGGGGTTGCAGAAAGCCCATAGGTGAAATCGTTAAAAATATGCGATTATTAAATATGATCGGATATAGTTATGGTTCTTTTGTGATACAGGCTATGTCGGATATTATGCGGGAAGATATGATTGACAGCGGCTTTAAAAAAACTGAAATTGCATTAGCGCAATCTCAAATGTTAGTGCTTCATATGGGACCTGCATTAAATCAGTATCATTATCAATCGGAATTTCGGAATTTTCATATCCTGAATACTCAAGATGATGTGGTGGGAATGGATATGCTTGAAATGGTACCTAAGTGGAATGCGGAGAAAACATTAATCCGGACAAATATTCAAAAACAGAAAAATCAAATTGTGTTATTAATTAATACGTTAGAAAATAATACAGAACATGCACCGCATCATATTAATACCTATTGCAATCCGGCGAATCGGGCGCAAGAAGTTGCGCTTTTGTGGGGAAAATCAATCTTATTTAACGGACTTGCCAACTCAGTTCAGAACGCAAAATCAAGCAGTTTCATCCCTTTACCGGAAAATTTAGAACAAATACCCAACGCCTTTGTTAAACGGCAGAAAATCAGCCTTGGGACAAGTATGCCACAGGCAACTTATCGCCGAAAATTGAAAGATGCCGCAGAGCGAACGAAGGCATAATTAGTTTAAATAATACTCAACCGTTGAAACTACACGGACTTTCTTATTAATTTGTTCGCGTTCGGACTGATCAGGAATATCTTCCCGAGGAAGAATGGAAAAAACACCTTGATTAGCGGACCGAATATCTCCAACCTTGGATTGAGAGTTTTTGGCAAACTCATCAGCGGCCTTACGTGCGTTTTGAGTTGCTTTTTTAAGCATCGCAGGTTTAATCGCATTAATACCTGTAAAAAGATACGAAACACCGTTCCCGTAGCCACCGAGATTGACTCCATTAGATACCAAATCCCCGATTTTAGGATAAGTTTTGGCAATTAAGTCGACCTTATCACTCCGAACCGTAAGGGTTTGGGTAAGGGTATATCGGGCAGGAATAGAATTCCGATCGCGATATGAATCGGCATAGGCATCTTGCATGCCAAGGCCTTGAATAATAATTTCATTATCCGTAAAACCGGCATCTTTTAAAAAAGTGCGAATTGTTTTTTCTTGAGCTTCTATGTTATTTTTAGCCACAGAAAGGCCATTGTCCGCCGATTGAAAACGTATATTCCAAACGCCAAGATCAGCTTTTACATCTTGCTCAGCCAACCCTTTGACCGTGACGGTGCGCATATCAAAACGTGTTTTATAGTAATAATAGCCGGGAAAAAATCCACCAAGTGCAATACCACCGGCAACTAATAAACTTGTGATAAATGATGCATTTGTCATGAGTTCTCCTTTCTAATACGAGAATAAAATATTTTTAAGTGAATGTCAATTATAACTTTAATTTAAAATATTCATGTATTTTTTTATTGAAAAGGATAGAATAATCCTTTATAAGTGTGTTAAGAAATTTTACGATAGATGTTAGCATAGGAGTATCATGAAACGGGATGATTTAAGTATAAAAATTTTTGACGGATTGGCCATCTTAGCCGTTGCTTTTTTATTTTTTTTAGAACTGTGTCGAATATATTCCGGTGGTGTTTCATCAGATGATTTTGAGCATCTTTCCTCGGCGTGGTGGATATATAACGGGTATGAACCGTATCGGGATTTTTTCCAACATCATAATCCCCTATTTTGGTATTTAATTCAACCTTTTTTCTCGTTAGTCAATCATCCGCTTGAAGCTTTCTTTTTGCTTAGACAATTTGTTTGTTTCTGCCATATCGTTGATTTATTGTTGATTTTTCTAATAACTCGGTTACTCGGCGGGTCAAAAAGAGTGGCGTTATATGCCTTGTTAATTTATTTTTCTTATCCGCTTCTTTTTTTGTTTTATTATATTCAAGGTCGCCCTGATAATCCGATGCTGACGAGTCTGTTGTTGGGCGTTTATTTTTGGATTCAATTTTTTCAAAAGCAAAAACGAGTTTTTTTGATTTTATGTTATGCTTTTTTATTTCTGTCATTTGCTTTCCTTCAAAAAGTTATTTTATTTTTTATTCCGTTTGGTATTTATCAACTTTATCTGCTTTATCGAAAGAAACTGTCATGGAAAGATGTCGGATATGCATTAATATTTCCTGTGTCAATTACAATAGGATATGCCCTGTATCTGTATCATATCGGAATGTTGTGGCGATATATTGAGTTAAATTGGATTTTGAATTTCTATTTTTTTCGCGATTATAAAATATATCGATTAACTGTTTATGATTGGATATATCATTTCTTATTTTGCACTTTTTTAATTTACGGTATTTTGAAAGGGAAAGGGCTTATTCGCCAATTATCTGTTCTATTGTTGGGATTTTCTTGTCTGTTTTTTATGATTCCAAAACCTTATCGTTATTATTATATGCTGTTTGCTCCTTTTATGTCAATTGTTGTCGCCTTGGGAATTGATGGAATTAAAAAGAAATATTTTAAAATGTTAATTATATCATTTTGTTTGATTTGCGCATCCCGTTCATTTCTCCGTTGTTCAAAAGCAATAGAACCTCCTGTTATATATAAATTTATGAGTTATTTCAAAGAATTAGAAAAATTAAGCGAAAATGAATGGATGAACTATAATTCACCTACTATATTTTCGTTATATTTAAAGAAACCACGTCAATATTATTGGTATAATCTGGGACGTGGTGCCCTTTGGGATATGCATTTATTTCACCGCCATGAGATCCAAAATTATGATAATTGGATTTATCAAAATAAACCGCTGATCATTATTGGATACAGAATTTTAAACTATATGCATACGCCGGATAAAAAATCAACCGATGTCTTAATGGAATTAGATGAAGAATTCTTAAATAAATATTATGAAGAACCGGAAACAGACATCAAAGTCTATCGTTTAAAAACATATAATGCCAAGAGAAACAAGGAAGGTCTCCTTTGATAAAAAGGGCTTTATGCGTACTGGGCTAACAGATCTTTCCAGACATTAGGGGCGTTAACTTCATCAAAGTAAGTTTTTAGAAAATCGACAAGTATTTCGTGCCGTTGTTTTAGGCAGCGATAGCCGGGCTCAGTTAACGCCATATCACGTAAATGAAATAGTTTATCAAAAAAATGGTTTACGACGGGGCAAGTTTTTATTTTTTTATACTTTTCGGCATCCATGTTTGTGGGCAGATAATCAGGGTCGAAAAACGGTTCCCCGCCTTTGGAACGATAGGCACGATACTCCATACAACGAATAACGCCGATTAAACCGCTTGCGTCAGCCATATCGGCATCGGAAACAATTTTGCCCTCAATACAGTCGGGTATGGTGCCGCTTAATCGCTTGCTGTATCCGATTGTTTTTACAATTTCAATACATTTGTTGATAAAAGTATCATCAAAACCGGATCCGGCCAATATGCGGCGGGTATTTGTCAGCAATTGTGCCGTTTCTTCACCGAATAATTTATAATCATCGCAATCGTGAAGCAGTGCGGCAGCCGCGACTAAATCGCGATTAACGTCGGGGAGCTCATCACAAAAATCCATAGCCAGATTATAAACACGAAAAATATGTTTATCATCATGGCCGTCAAAATGGTTACCAAACAATTCGGAAACAGATTTTTTTATATATTCAACACCTGTCATTATAAATGCCTCTTGGTTATATTATCAATTTTTTATTTTATTTTCAATGTATTGTCTTTTAATGCTTTTAAGTCGGAACGAAATTCAATGATAAGTATAATTAGCCAAAACAGGAATATCAGCGTTACGATATCATCGCACATCCGATCCTTAATAATGCCGATGAGGGCAAAGATATAGCTCTGCTCGGTCGTCACAAAAAGCATTGCCGTTTCCCAGGCAAACATAGAAAATCGCTTATCTATGATCGGAATTAAGTTATTGTTTTTATCATAAATAATCCGGCGAATACGTTTTGTTTTGTATGAAAGATATTTTATTATAAATATAAAAGAACAAATAACTATTTGAAAAAGAAGGTTATACCATATCCATTTTTTCTCACAAATGTTATTTGGGGTACCTGAAAAGTCATAATCATATTGAATCATGTCCGGAATAGAATCCCAATGTATGTAGTACATTACAATTTCTATGGTAAGAACAGAAAAAGTTAAGATGAGGGATAAGATGGTTCTAAACCTAATCCCACGTAATGTATGTCCGGATAGTGACGACTTAATAACTTGTAGAAAGGACGACATGTTTTCTCCTTTTTTTTCGATTTTCCGCATCATACACAATTATTTCCTTTAATGCAATAAAAAAAGCCCTGTAAACAGGACTTTTTTATTGGCCGGAAGAAGGTCCTGAGTAAGTGGCTCATTCTTTATGAATAGTTTTAAAATACTTATACATAATTTATAATTACTTTTACTTGCTTTCTAAAGCAATAGGTTATTCAAACAGTTTGAATTTATTATTTTAGATTACTTTCTGCTGTTATTTTCCCTTCCCTAGGAATAGCAACTACAAATTTCCCTTTTCTTGTTATTTCAAAATTATTATTAAAATAATTTTTTTTATTTTGAGGAACGATATAAATAGCATTAGGTGTAATTTCATTATTTTTTAAATTTTTCTTGATATAATAAAAAGAAAAGGCCTTTGCATGTAAGAATTTTGCTTGTTGATTTTCCCATTTAACTGTTTTACGAAATTCTTGTGGATTTACACGATTCCAAAATAAAATTTTGGGGTAAACTGTCAGACTAGAATAGATATAAATAGGATATTTTGATGTTTCATGTGCTTTTAATGCCACTTTTAAACTTGTTTCCAAACCTGTGGAAAAATGATTTTGAGACATAGTAGGATACTGTGTGAAATAACACCAACAAAATGAAGCAAAAAAACAAAAATATAGGCCGATAATAAAAATAAGGTCTTTTTTTTGAACAAATAGATAATTTATGCCTATTGCCAAAAATAAAATTAAATTAAACCATAAAAAATTAACCCTATGTATACTAACTCTGATCATACCTGCATATAAAATACCTATTATCAGTGTTCCGATAAGAATCAAGTTATTTCTTCTATTCTCTGCTTTTAGATATACGTTTCGTATCATCATCCATAAACCTGTTATAATGAAGGGAAAAGATATGGGATAAAATATCCCGTATTTATTAATTACATTCTGAATTCTCCCGTCGTTTCCTAAGTAAAAAATATTCCATAAACTGACTAATTTTTGAAAGAATCTCGAAAAGTTAACGTTTCCTTGCTTCCAATAATGCATTTTGGGAATTGTTATAAAACTTCGTATTTCAGGAATTAAATTATTATTAACAGCAACCAAGAGAACAAATGGGCAAACAATTAACGAAAAGAGAATACCGGATAATATGGTGAATAAAAAAGTTTTTTTGCTAAAATTAGACCATAATCGACAGAACAGTTGAAAAGCAAACGAAGTAGCAATATAAATAGCACAACAATCGTAAGCATAAACACCTAAACCGTAGAAAAGAGCACTAATCAGCAAGAAAGTAATTTTTTGATAACTTTTCATAAAGAAATAAAAACCGGCCAGAATAAAAAATGGGGCTAGATTTACTTCTATTCCATAGCGAGACATCATTATGTGCCAAGGCATAATAGCCGACAGAAAAAAAGCAATGTAGCCAGTTCGTTTATTATACATTAATGTTGTTAAACGAAAAAATAAGTAGCAACTGAGGATTCCAAATAAGGCTTGAGGTAATCTTGCAGTTAATGTACTAATTCCTAAAAGTGCGAAAAAAGGAACAGTTAAATAGCCATATAGTACACTCATCCCTTGGCCCCAAGTTGGAAAATATACTGAAAATCTATTCCCGATACTATCCATTCCTGTTGTGAAGAGGGAAAAAGATTCATATGCCGCAAAAGCTTCGTCTTGATTTATACCAGCGGGAATACTGTCCAAAAAAAGTAGGCGTGTTAATACAACAACAAATAATATAATCCAAAAAAGAATATCATAATTTTTAATATTTTTTTTCATACTTATGCCTTTGACAATAATGTTTATATTCTGCAAAAATAAATTATTTTGTCAAGAAGTTTTTTTAGTTAAATTTAATATAATCTTTCTGTAATAAAAAACTCTTTTTTATAGAAAGGATTTTGAAAACAAAGGATTTTTTTGTTCAAGAGTTCGTAAATTCAAGAAAATGGCCAATTTTGACTGTCGGGCATGCCAACTCGTACAAGCGCTTGTAAAATAAAGAAAAAGTCGCCTTTTCAGACGACTTGTGTTTAGTGGTCGGAATCAGCTCACAAATCACGAACTCATCGATTATCTTTCATTCTGCACTTTGCATTTGGTAGATTGTATCTTGTTTTTTTGTCTCTTGTGAGTCCCTAAAGCAAAGGCATCCTCAACGAGTTCTAAAGTTTGTTCCACCGTTCGATTATCATCTCTAAGAATCACACGAAAACCTGAGTGTAGAAAGTGATTGTAAGTCTCCTGAGAATTAATCAACTCTAGCCCTTTTCTGTAATTTTCCATAGCTTTTTGAGGGTTGGGTTCTTCCATAATCAAACGATATAGAAATTGCTTGTCTCGATCCGGTCTTTCAAAAAATCTGCGTACAGATATTTGAGGATCGGTCAACATAATTAAAACATGGCTTGGGTCAGTTATTTTTTTTAATGTTTCAACAGAAATATTGGTATCTACAAATATGGGCTTTTCCTGATTATCTATTCCCTTCAGTATTTCCAATTCCAGTTTTTCGCATTCTTTAGTTACCCCATCATACCATGCTTTATATTCTTCTGGACTTCTTCTTATAAAATCATGCCAATCTTTTAAATCGCGTGTATAGGTCAGACAGGGAAAATCTTTTTTATCCAGTTGAGGCAATAACCTATCGTGATAGTTTTCCTCACAGAGAATACCATTATGTTTTTCTGCCAAAAGCTTGAGCATTGTTGATTTTCCTGCATAAGCTGTTCCAGTAATAAAAAACACATTATTAAAACGCATAAAGACCTCCTAAATGACTGACTTGATTTTAACATAAGGCATAAAAGAATGCAATTAAAAATATTAATGATTTAGGGAATAGCTATTTTAGACTCACAAGAGACAAGTATCGAAAATATTTGATAATTATCTATTTCAAGTTCAGCATTAGTATTTCAATGAGAGGCTAAACAAGGCACGATAATCCGGTTTGATACCCGAAATATGATCCGGATGGAAACGTGCCATTAATTCACCGCGCCAATCATAATTGTCTGTTTCCGTCAGATAATAAAGGCCTAAATCATACTCGCGGGCATTTGGCTTTAAGGAAATCTTTTTCTGGGTAAAATAAACCTCATCCCTATATAAATCACGGGCTATCGGCAGGTTAAAGAAAGCACTCCCTTGTCGAACCCTTAGCGGTGAAGAAAATTGAAGCCCCAGTATATCCCTGTCATTATATTGATAACGGGCATCAAAAGCGAAACTATCACTGATGACATTATCTATGCGCACCAAGGCTTTTGTTTTGGGAATAGAACTTTGACCATAATAATAACTGGCAGACAATGTAAGGGGTACTATGGGTTGATATTCCAAAGTTGCCCCTGTATAATAGGTTTCACCATCGTCTGTTTCAAAAATACCGGTCCCGTTTATCCCCAAGAGAGATTCTTCTTCCCGCAAGAGGCCACCGATAACCTTCAAAGTCAAATATTTATTGGCGTGATAGGCTAACTCGGTATTAAAAGCGTGAACTGATTTTTTGAACTCATCATCTTTATTATCATCCGTTTCATAAAAGGCATTTTTCCCAAACGTTGTTCCAAAAGTAAAGGCTAAATCTTTCCATTTTAATTGTTGGGATATAGAATAACTATCCCTCATATTCATAAAGGGATTGGATAAGGCTTTATCAATTATGCTGTTTTCATTTAAGGTGTCTGAACGATATGATAATTTTAAAGCAGCTATATCATTAAATTGATAGTTCATATCCATAATACCCCAACCCATTAAATTTCGGTCTGTCCGGGCAGATGAAAAAGCAAAACTCAATTTATCCTTTTTACCGGCCGTTTGTATTTTATTCCTAAACATAAAAGACCTAAAATCACGCTTAAAAGCATTCGGATTACGGGGGGCATGTTTAATTCTTCCGGCAATAGATGTAGTATACGGACGATTGTAATCATCTAAGCCCAAAACAGATGCCGGGATTGAATTACCAGCCTCGCCACTGATTAGATTAGGTAAACGCAATCTGGTACTGGCAATGGGAATTTTTGTATCAACGGATTGGCTGATGGGTGTTTCTAATTCACCTAAAGGTTCGATTGCGGCCTTTAGATCCACCATTCCATGTCCATAGACAGAACTGACTTCATAGGGGTTTCCAAAAGAATCTTTCCAAATGGTGATGGTATCAGTTATAACTATACCATTGATTTCATCAAAAAGATAGTCTTTTTCACCCCAACCGGGCAGAACTTTGTTAGCACTTCGAAACAGGATTTCTACAATTTCCTGACTGCTTAAATGGGGATAAGCAGACATCAGTAAAGCAACTGATCCCGTTACGACCGGTGCAGCCATAGATGTCCCCCGCATAAAACCATATGCCCCCTTATTACTTCCTGTTCCTTCCGTTATCGCAGAATGACGAGAGTCATTTTGAACGGTGGAATAAATATCCCATTCTTTATAGAGATTATCATATGCGGTATTATATTTATCTAAAAGTGTACTATAGGCAACGTAGTTTTGATATGTTGGATTTGCCATATATGCCGCATATGATGTATTTAATTTATCTTCATACTCACTATTTAACGTATATGCACCCCTACTGACATCACCACCCGGTGCCGTAATACAATATTCCTTGGTTGCGCCACAAATATCGGAATAAGAGGCCAGTTTATTATTCTTATCAGCCGCCACAACCGTGATAAAGAGATTTGTTAAGTCATAAGAACTTCCCTTTCCAAATGTTTTTGTTAAAGGTATCCCGTTATCCAAAGAAGGTTGTTTATCATTTCCGTCATTACCGGCAGCGACAACGCTGACGATCTTTTTTTGGGCTAAAAGTTTGTAAGCATCGACCATCACCATGTCAACATCGGTTGCATCTTTTCCGGCTGCATAGGAAGCCCAGGTTTCAGGATCACTTGTAGAATATTGTCCCCAACTTTTATTAATGACACGAACACCTTCATCCGCAAAAGCCTGATAAGTTAATGTGTAGGCGTTATTTATCCAATTGCCATCCACCATCGATACAAAATTGGGTTGGACGGCGGCAACAATTTCTGCGGATGAGGCCACACCCCTTAAGCCAACGCCATTAGCGGATGCCGCAATAATTCCGGCAATATGTGTGCCGTGATCAGCATCATTTGTATTCGTTTCATCCGGTGTTGTATTCTCAGATGTATTATGAGGTGATGGATCATTTTGAACCGCATCCCAATCGTATGAAGAGTTATAATATTGAAAATTAGATAAGTAACTTGATAAAGATGAGTAAGAATAGATACCGTCTGTAATAATATCATAATCATCCGCGCCCGTTTTATAAAATACCAGCATTCCCGTTTTATTTCCGTCTGTAGATAATATGCCATAGCAATGTGTTGTATCTCCGCTTTTGCAACGACCATAATCGAAATTATAGCCGTAAGGTTTCCCTGTTCCGTCCTTTACCACATTATCAATTAAATCCGGATGGGTAATATCTACCCCTGTATCAAGAACACCCACTTTGATTTTTTCGGTGGTTGATTCGTTTGAAATAAGTTCACCCGTTGTTTTATCCCTATCTGCAATATATCCGTTATATCCGCGGGCATACGCATATTGGGCATTGATTTGTTCCAAGAAATTTCCTTTATTAAATTCCGTTGTTACGTAATTAGAGGGGGTATTGTTTGCGGGATGAATATCTATGTTGGGGAAATCTTTAACACATTTTGTTCCTCGTTTTGTATATCCGGCGACCGTATCACATTCACAGGTGTCAGCAATAACACCCTCACCGCTTAAAGAACAAGTATTACAATCACTTCCCATCCAATTTGTATTTCCGCATGAGCAGGTGGTCGCATTTCCTCCATCCGATGTCCCCCCATGTTGACAAGGCATGCAGATTGTTTCACTTTGATAATAATTTTCCGGACACCCGACGGAAGAACTACTGGATGAACTGGAAGAGGATGAACTACTTGATGATGCTGTAGTTGTAGTCGTGGTCGTTGATGAAGTCATTGAGGATGAGGAACTGCTACTCGAGCTTGGCTTGATGGATGATGTCGTACTGGAACTAGATGAACTTATGGTTGAGCTACTGGATGAACTGGAAGAGGATGAACTACTTGATGATGTAGTTGTAGTCGTAGTCGTTGATGAAGTGGTCGAGGATGAGGAACTGCTACTGGAGGATGAACTGCTACTCGAGCTTGGTTTGACGGATGATGTCGTTGATGAACTCATCGAACTAAATACCGATGAATTTATTGAGGGTTTTATGGAACTGGAGGATGAACTGCTGTCATGTTTTTTACTTCCACCGCCACCACCACCGCCACCGGCGGCCAAAGCAATGCCACCACCGACAACAACAGCTGCAGCAACACC
>JAFYHG010000003.1 GCA_017539265.1 Alphaproteobacteria bacterium
ATCCCCATTTTCTTCAGCCATGCGTTTAAGGTTGGAAAGCAGTTGTTGCTTACTTTCTAATCTTCTTATATCGTATTCTACTCGATTCAGTTTTCTTTCAAGTTGTCTAAGGTCTAAATCACCATTTCTATCCAGTTTATTTTCCAGTTGATTTAATTTTCTTTCAAGTTGTCTGATATCCACATCGTCATTTCTGTTCAATGTATTTTCTAACCGATTTAATTTTCTTTCAAGTTGTTCGGTTGAATCATCACTTTTATCAATTCTGTACTCTAATCGATTTACCCTTCTTTCCAATCGTTCAATTTGTGTTTCTTCATTATCTTCCGTGCTCCAATCATGGTTTTGGATCCACTTGACCCCACGGCCAAGCCCGAAGCAAATCCCTACAAGGGCACATCCCATTAAAGCGTTTTTTAAAACAGTATTCATTTTTATTCTCCTTTGTTGTTTGTATAAGAATTATCACGATCCAACCGACTAACCCCGATTCCGTATTTGGTAATCATGCGATTATCCTGACGAGGTTTATATTTTTTTGTATCATTGCGATACGATTCATCTTGGTCATAAAGGCTGTCTCTTAAACCATAATCACCAAAAGATCTGCCCACTACTTCAACCGCACGTTGGGGGGTATTATGCTGTGCAATATAATCCAACACTTGTCCGGTGATGGCGGTAATGATACCCAATACCATGTAAAACACCAATAATCCCCATTTTTGTGCCGGTTTCCAAATGAACCCAAGAATCGCTTGACCTAAAATCAAAAACATCAAAGTAATAAATATAATCGATCGGGCATGTCGAAAAACCATCAATATACGATCACAAACGATATTGGGCAGACAAAACCCTAGGATAAAGGGAATCAGGAATAGGATAAAGCACCCGCCGGCTAACCAGAAATTACGCTTTTTTATTGAATAGAAAATACCGATAAAAGATTCCCCCCAGGCAAAGATTAAGAATAGGAAAATAAGACCTTCAAAGAATTCTGAAGTTGTAGATAACTGCCAATTCATGATGTAGGAGATTTTTAATCCCACAAGTGATACCACAAAAACCAACAGAGAGATTAATAAGGCACGCCAGTTTTTTAAAAGCAAAAAATTCGCCCCGAAAAGCAAACTTATCCCAAATGCAAATGTGAAAACAACCGTTAGAATTGATAAAAATTCAACATCTGTCCAACCGACAACAAATGCCAAAATCCCCAACAGAGCAAAGAGGGCTGTTTTTATAATAAATGATTTTGTTATTTCAAATTTTTTCTTTTTCATTTTTCTCTCCCTTTATTGTACGATTCGGAAATATCCACATCTGATAATATATCACCGTAAAAAGATACCCCTCTGGCATCTATGGCAGTTTCGATCGAGTCCGATCGTGTCACATAATCTACTACTTGTCCTGCGATAGCGGTAATGGCTGTCAAAGAGATGAAGAAAAGAAACAATTCTAATTTGCGAATTTTTTCTCCAAGAAAGAAATCTATTAAATTTAAAAGAGCTAGTCCAATCAATATAGAAAATAGAAAAATAAAAATAATCGAACGGGCATTTCGAAAGTTTAATATAATTGCACCCAAAACTCCATCCGATGGGGTAAAGAGGGCAAACAGGATGAGAATCGTATACATCAATATGATGGCTAATAAAATATTTAAGTATCCCCAATGTTTTTTCTTAATAAAATAGATAATGCTGACTACAAAACCACAAAGGAGTCCCACACATAGCGCGGTTGGAAGAAAATCATCAATATTTGCAAATCCCACAACAAATGCCAAAATTCCCAACAGGGAAAAGAGAGCGGTTTTTATGACAAATGATTTTGTTATCTCAAATTTCTTCTTCATTTTTTTCCCCTTTTCCCCAAAGATTATACGAAAATATACCCCGTGTCAAACTTTTATTTGGTGATTTAAAAAAAATATGGTATAATAAACCTATAGGGAAGAGATTTCCTTTTGAAAGGAGAATGCATGGGGCATAAATCGGAACCATCAAAATTGGCATCTGCACCGGCCGGTGATGATATCGACCTTGTCATAAAGCATTTTAATGACAAGTGTAATTGTTATTCCTATGCTGTTCAAGATTATACTGCCGGTTATCTGACTGAAGATGATCATCAGGATAGTCAATATTTGCCCCGTCCCGGGCAAACGCGAGGGCGAACTTATAAAGATTTATGGTGGACGCCTGAGGGTATGCGTCGTGCCATTCATGAAGACGGTATTGATTTTGCAGGGATGAAATATCCTAAAAAGATACCAGCCGGTCATTATGTCATTTGTTGCTTTTTAGAGCCTAAAGAATACCATTTTATTCGTCAAAATCGGGATGGAAGTTGGAGCAGTAAAGATGGTCGAGCCGAACCCACAAGAAATGGTGCCGATAAGAAACCGCTTATAAATCCCGAAGATTATTATGGTGGGGATAAAGATTATAAATTTGTTGGTTATTTTTTTGTGCCCGAGGGCGGTGTTCGTGTTGGAATACGCGGTTATGAAACACGCCGGTTGGAAGAATTAAAAAGGCGCACTAAAAACCCCTCGGAAGAACGAGAGAAAAGGATACTGACAGAATTAGTGGCACTTTCCGATGAAACCGATCAAGTTATTAAAGAGATACAACAGATATCACAAGAAAATGGAATGAATAACGCGTTGGCAGTAAATAATATCTGGACCGAGCATCGCAGAAAAATCAAACAAATTTCCCATTTTTGCCGTATCAACGGTTACACCCGCTGTGATGTTTTAAAAGATGCCTACATTCATCCAAAAAACGCCAAGGGACGGAGCGACCGCTGATTTAGTAATGTGGCGGCGGAGTTTCTTCCGATAGGGGTTTAACAAGGGTTTCTTCCCGTTCGGCTTTTAATTGTTCAATTTGCTTTTCTAAAAAAGTTACGATTTTACTCAGGCGCAAAACCTCGGTATTCAGATCTTCCAGAGTTCGTTCCTGTTCGGATAGGCACATTTCTATATTGTTGAGCCTTTCTTGCATCAGATTTCCTCCCCAAACCGGTTGTTAATCAAGTCCGTCAAGGCTTGAATCGCTTCTTTTGCATCATCGCCTTCGGCCGTAATTTTAATTTCTTCCCCTAATGGCACCGCCAACATCAATAATCCCATAATGGATTTACCCGATACAGGGCTTTCCCCGTCCTTTTCAACACTGATTTGTGATTGAAATTGTTCGGCCACTTTCACAAAAGCCGCCGTTGCCCGCGCATGCAGACCTTTTAAATTTTGTATCCGAATGACGGTTGTTTCCGACATTTTAGGTATCCAATTTCAACAGATGAGACGCAATATTGATATATTTCCGACCGGCTTCTTGTGCGGCGGCCACGGCATCAGGGATTGTTTCCGACCGTTCCCGCATTAATTTGACAAGCATCGGAATATTCATGCCCGAGATCACTTCCACATTGCGTTCTTCCATGATAGATATTGCCAGATTGGAAGGTG
>JAFYHG010000011.1 GCA_017539265.1 Alphaproteobacteria bacterium
GACCAGCCCGATTTCAAAAGTGACCAGCCCCCGATTTTTGAAAATTGTATAAGTATTTGATATTTAAGTATTTTCTAAACACACCCGACCAGCCGGATTTTTTCTGTTTCGCTAAAAAAATGGCGCGGCTTGCGGCCCCGCATATGAAATCTCGCCAGGAAGGACCCATGGCCGGATGCCTGACCACTCAGGTGACCACCCAAAAAGGCCAAGTGACCACCCAAGCTTAAAATAAAACTAAATAAGTCATTGATATTTATATGATTTTACCTGACCACTGACCACCCAAAATTTTTGTGTTTTGCTAAAAAAATGGCGCGGCTTGCGTCCCCGCATATGAAAAATCGCCGGGAAGGACCCATGCCTAAGCCAAAGCAAAGCAGTGAACTATCATCTGTATAATTTAAGGCGGTATATGCTACCGCCCCAAAGAATAATACGAATTATAAATAACGTTTTTGTTTAAACCTTTTTTCCCATTTCATAAGCATCTTTTAATGCTTTATGTGTGGCAATTTCACCGGCTTCATCAACGCCACCGGCAAAGAGGGAACCTGCAAGATGAGCATGCTCAAAACAAGCAATCCAACCTTCAATACCGCTGAGGGCACGCTTGGGAGTATGATCTGAACCATCGGCGGCAGTGGTCAAAACATAAACGTCGCGGAAATTATATTCAATCGGGTAAATCGGATTGGCTCTGTCCAACAATACTTTTAATTGACCACTCATTTCATAGTAATAAATCGGGCTGGCAAATACCAACACATCCGCCTGAATCATTTTTTGCACGATATTTTCGGCATCATCTTTGAAAATACAATGTCCGTCTTGATTTTTTTGACATATCATACAGCCGGTGCAAAACCCGAACTTTTTGCCTTTTAAGCTGATGGTCTCTACATTGTGGCCGGCTTCAACCGCACCTTTGGCAAAGCTGGCGGCTAAGGCATCCGAATTACTGTTCGGGCGCAAACTGGACGTGATGATTAAAATATTTTTGCTCATGATTCTTCCTTTATTTTAAATACTTGTTGAAGAATGCTTCCATTTTGTCATAGGGGATCACACCCGCTTTATCGTCATATAAATCAGTATGAACTGCACCCGGGATGGTCAACAATTCCTTGTTGTCGCCTTTAAGTTTGGCAAAAGCATCTTTGGAAAAGTAATAAGAATCTGCTTTATCGCCATGAATCATCAAGACCGCACTTTTAATCTCATCACTATAAGACAAAAGCGGCATATTGATAAAGGACAACGAAGAAGTTTTATTCCATCCGTTATTGGAGTTCAAAGACCTTTTGTGATAACCGCGCGGGGTTTTGTAATAATCATAATAGTCTTTTACAAAAAATGGGGCATCCTTGGGTAACGGGTCAACAACACCGCCTGCCAACGCATAAGTTCCCTTTTTGTAATCTTCTGTGCGCTGAGCGTTTAACTGTTCTTTTAATTGATAGCGATCTTCGGGTGTGTTTTGCTTATCAAAATAACCGTTGGCATTAACGCGACTCATGTCATACATGGTGGAAGTGACGGTGGCTTTGATACGTGTATCCATTGCCGCCGCGTTTAAGGCCATACCGCCCCAACCACAAATACCGATAATGCCGATTTTGTTCGGATCCACATTGTCTTTGGTGGACAAGTAATCAACCGCCGCCGAAAAATCTTCGGTATTGATATCAGGGGAGGCAACATATCTTGGTTCACCACCAGATTCACCGGTAAAGGATGGGTCAAAAGCAATTGTGATAAAACCACGTTCGGCCATATGCTGGGCATACAGTCCGGAAGTTTGTTCTTTAACTGCACCAAAAGGTCCTGAAACAGCAATCGCCGGCAACTTTTCACCTTTTTTAATTCCTTTCGGCTCATATAAATCAGCCGCCAATGTGATACCATAGCGGTTATGGAATGTGATTTTACTGTGGTTGACCTTTTCGCTTTGCGGGAAAGTTTTATCCCATTCTTGCGTTAATTTTAATTCTTCTGCCATGACATGACCTCCTATCAGCAGGGTTAAAAATGTTAAAATAAGTCCTTTTTGAAATATATTCATTATAGTCTCCTTTTATTAACTGGGTTCTGTTGATAATATACACAAGTGAAAAAAATAGCAATCATTTTTCACAGTATAAACGAAAGATTAAAAGTTCTCCTCATCATCATTTGCTATCCGCCAGTGGCTGGCCAGTGATTGTGTCAGGTTATTGTCTTGTGGTTCTTCACTTTGAGAAGGTGGCTCATCAAACCCCATTAGTTCGGCACAGTGTTTTAAGATAGGCCCTGTATCCAGCCACCCTAAACTGTCTGCTTTACGGACAAGCTCTGTATAACCGCCATCTCGAAGTTCCGGATAGGCCACCCGGACATCATTTAAAACTCTGCGGGCCGCATCCTCATAAAAACCGGGCAAGACCTTTCGACCTCGAACATAAAAAGAGCCGGCACGCTTGCGAATAGGATCTGTTTCAACCCGCGGTTCTGCAAGCCGTCTTTTTAATTCTGCCAACTGTTGTTGTATTTCTGCATCCTTAGATTTATCAAATAGTTGTGCCCGCATATGACTGATTGTCGGAAACTTCATTGTGCGTTGATTACGGACAATGTTAAAGGCGGCTTCTTCAATTTGATGCTCTGAATACCCCTTCAAAGTTTCATTCCACAGTTTAATGATCTCGTTCCTATTTTGCCCTTCTTTGGGGTTGTTTTCCCAACTTGGAAAGCCGTAAAAATCCACAAAGATTTTCAAAGCAGTTGATGTTTGTAAATTTGGTTGTTCATTTGTCATGTTAGATTTCTCCCTTCATCCACGCTTCTTTTTGAGAATCGGATATGTATGTTTTGTTTGTTTTCGTTTGATTACGTTCCCATGTTCTGACGCAACACTTCCATTTTTTGATGTGATTTTTGCCAAGCATCCAATCTTTTGCCTCATAGAAATTGTAGAATTGTTCTGCATCAATAGGACTGTTGATAGACTGACAATAGGCCTTGACCTCATCTAATGTCGGTCTTTGAAAACTTACTGTTTTCTTAGTTTCAGTATTATTTTTAGTATCATTTTTAGTTTTATTATCAATCTTAGTATCTGTGTTATTCTTAGTATCAGTATTACTATCCATTTGCATGCCATTTTTAGGTGACCTAAGGTTACCTTGCCAACGCTTGCGTGCCGCAACAGAATTTCGCTCGCACTTTTCTTGATACTTTTGAATACTGATATCTAATAAACCGGAAATCATTTTCCAAGCAAAAAAGCACCTTTCAGGCAATTGACTTTCCTCAATGGGATTTTGATTGATCAGTTTCAAAATGCAGGTAAATAGGTATCCCCGTTCTTCCATGCTCATGAATTGAATAAAATTCCACCAATCTCCATGAATAACGAGAGATTTAGGGTAATGTTTTAATTTATCCATTTAAAAACTCCTTATTGTTAGATTAAATTTTTGGAAAACCGAATAGTTTTCTTTGTTCTGGCCAACTGGCCGGGATAGAGGCCCTCAATAATTCTTTGGCAGTCATTGTTTTGGGCTGAGCTCCCCGTAAAATGACATCAATAATATCCGGTGCCAGAAAAGTAAGCCGAATTTGCGCCCCGATATAGGCTGGATCCTGATGATAGATTTCGGCCAGTTCGTGCAAGTTTAAGTTCTTGGCTTCTTGGGTTTCACGATAGGTAAAACCGTTGGCCAAAATCTTGATTAAATAGCGGTCCTCTTTCTTGGAGTGCTTTTCGGGCGGGCTTAAAAACAGCATATCCGATACAGCTTCGGGCAAGTGAATTTCTTTGGCCCCGCGGTGGGTAATCAGGTCAATGGGAACCGTTGATTCCATCAGTTCCGGTTTTAATTCGTTGGGTTTCAAACTGGCTTTTAAGCGTTTGTCCATCAGGTGAATGGCCAGAGGTTTCCAGACCACAACAATTTTATCGGCGAAAATGGTTACCCCTTGAACCAGCAGGCTGACTATTTTTTCCTTTTGCGTTCCGGTCAGTTGTTGAAAGACAGAGTCAACTTCACGCATTGCATAAAAGACTTCGCTTTCTTTCAGGTTTGGTTGCACTTGGCAGGCTTCCTGCGCCAGCGCCTGTAACACATACGGGGATTTAATCAGCGGGTTGAGCAGGTCCATCACCAAATTATCCAACAGGTGCATGGGGACAGCACTCAGCCGACATAAATGAGGTCCATATTTTTTGTGGGTATTATCGGTATAATAATAGTATCGTTTGCCATTTTTCAAAGAATACCTGGGATAAAGTTTACACCCGCAACACCCACAAGATAAAATCCCGCGGAGTAATCCGATTTCTTCATTCTTACTCACCGGTTTTAAGTGCCGCCGCCGGATTTTTTGCGAATGCGAATTGAACAACTCCTGGGCGGCCTCAAAGGTTTCCTTATCAATAATCGGTTGATGCAGGCCCGGGAAAGAAGTCCCTTTATGCGTAATCTCACCAATATAAACACGATTAGTAAGCATACTTCTTAAAAAGGTCCAGCCGGGAACTTTCCCCCTAAAGGTGCAATTTTCTCGTAACAAGGCATGGCCCACCATGGATAAATTGCCGGATGATAAAAACAGTTCATAGACATGTTTGACCTTTTCGGCATCTTCCGGCACAACCACCAGTTTTTTATTTTCACCTTTATAGC
>JAFYHG010000012.1 GCA_017539265.1 Alphaproteobacteria bacterium
GTTAACAGCCGATTGCTCTACCACTGAGCTACGCTGGAACAGTGGACATCTATTTACACCAAAAAAAAATAAAAATCAAGTCTTTTTTTCGTATAAACAGAATTTTTTTTGGAGGTCGGTACCGGAATCGAACCAGTATAAAAGGATTTGCAGTCCTCTGCATAAGCCATTCTGCCAACCGACCCTCAAAGGGTAAGGATATTTTTACACGTTTTTTTCAAAAGAGTCAAGAAAAAAAGCGAATAACACTTGAATTTTTTTTATAAATAGTCTATTCTCAACCTGTTCCAAATAAAGAGGGAGACGGAAATAATGAAAGTTTTTAAATATTTAGCCTTTATTTTATGCGGTACTGCCCATATAGCTATGGCCGATACCCTACCGGAAGTGATGGCCTACACGTATGAAAACAGCCTAACACTCAGCGCCAATCGTGCCGGATTAAAGGCCATTGATGAAAAAGTGGCTCAGGCTAAATCCGGCTATCGTCCTGTTGTATTGGGTGAGGCCGATGTCGCACGTGCCAGATATAAAAATACCTATGATAATGCCGCAATCGCCAACAAACAAAAGATCTATTTAACCCCGACGGATGTTTCCTTATCGTTTGTGCAGCCCGTTTTTTCGGGACTTTCAACGGTAAATGCCGTTCAATCGGCTAAAGATACAGTTCGGGCAGGACGGTCAGACTTATTAAATACCGAACAGGCTGTTTTATTGGATACGGCGGCAGTCTATATGGATGTCATTCGGGATGAAGCCGTCTTAAAACTTCAAAAAAATCAAGAAAAAGTTTTACGGGAACATTTGGATTCCTATCGTAAGAAACTGAAAGCGGGTGTCTTAACACGCACAGACGTAAAACAAGCCGAAGCACGTCTGGCCGGAGCGACGGCAGCAAGAATTGCAGCCGAAGGGCAACTTCAGGTATCCAAAGCCAATTTTTTCAGTATCGTTGGTATTGAGCCCAAGGATTTAAAAGATGTAAAAGAAACCTTTTTCACACCACCCGAAACCTTGGATAAGGCTATTGAATCGGCTTTGGCGGGAAATCCAAAAATTAAAGCAGCCGAGTATGCCATGCGAGCCGCCGGTTCTGCCGTTAAATCTAAAAAGGGCGCTTTAGCCCCCCAAGTTAACTTAAACGGTGCCGTCGGCCGACAAAAAGAGCATGTATCCATCAAACAATCCGATTATTGGCAGGTTGGTGCGAATCTAACGGTTCCTTTATTCCAGTCAGGTAAGGAATATGCGGATATCCGTGAAGCCAGACAATTAGAAAATAAATATCGCATTTTGTGGTCAAAAACTTCCCAAGATGTACGCGCCGAAACAATCGCGGCATGGGAACGTTATAACGCAACTAAGGCACAAATGGATTCCATTCGACAACAAATCAATGCTTCACAAATCGCGTTGGATGGTGTTATTCGGGAAGCCAATGTCGGTTCTCGCACGGTTTTAGATGTATTGGATGCCGAACAGGAGCATTTGGACAACCAGGTATCTTTGGTTAAAGCCCATCGGGAAGAAATTGTTTCTTCCTATGCCTTAATGGCGGCGGTCGGTGAATTAAATCCGAAAGGCCTTGGATTAACGGTTGAACCTTATGACCCGAAAGATTATTATGAATCCGTTAAAAACAAATGGATCGGTTATGACATAGAATAAGGAGCCCTCAATGGATGATATAGAACAAGACCCCGAAGAAATCCCAATGGACCAGGTACTGGCAGAAATTCGCCAAATGCTGTCGGCACAAACGACACAAACGGACAAGGTAGAGGAACCCGCTATAAATCAAAAACCTGAAGCGAAACCGCCTGTTCCGCCGGTTATTCCGCCCCCTGCCCCAACACTGGAGAAAGTCAAACCGGAAGAACCGGATTATTTCTTGTTAACACCGGCGATGCGGTGTGATTTACCGCCGGATTCGGAACTGTCTGAAACGGTTCAAAAGCAAACAACACGGGTTTTGAATAAACTGCAACAACAATCAAGTCCGGAACTATCTCCGGCACTTATTGAATGGCTTAATGCCAATTTACCGGCCATGATTGAAAAAGTATTAGCAAATCACTCAAAACTGGGGGGATAATATGCGTAAATTAATCAAAAAAATCATTGAAAGAGTTCATTATAAAAATGTATCTTTAACGCGAAATCTGTCAACCCGCGGAGAAATTTCCGTCGGGCAATTAAAAGCTGCCCGTTCTCTTCTGGATTGGTCACAAGCCGACTTGGCCGCCAAATCCGGATACTCCCTGCCTGCCATCAATAACATTGAACGCGGTGTGTATAAAGCACACTCGGCCACCATCAATGATATTATTCAAACCTTTGAACAAAACGGAATTCAGTTTATTTCATCCGGTGTTCGTTTAGAAAATTCTGACTTTCAAATTAAATTTTACGAAGGGGAAGATGCCCTTCATTATTTGCTGACAAAGGTTGGAGCCGCCTTTGAAGCGGAGGGCGATCTTTTAATTTCCGGTATCGATGAAACAATTTTAAAAGAAAAAGCCGGTGATGATTTAAAAAAATGCCTTTCTATCATAAAACAAAAACATGTTCAGGTACGTGTTTTATGCCATCGTGCCGATAAAGGTGAAGTGATCTTTCCGAACATAAAGCAAAAAATCGTACCGGATGACGTTCCATTAATACCAACCTTTATCTACCAAGGTCGTGTGGCACTTGTATTTTTGGGTAATCCTATCTATGTGTGTATTTTATATAATCCGTCCCTTTTTAAAACATCCGTCGATTCGTTTGAACATCTTTGGAAAACAACGCGTTAAATCGGTTTAGGTAGTAGTTGGATGTTGGATTTAAATGTTAGCTTAATTCTAATTATTTTCCTATTAGGATTTACCTATTTCTATATTATCGGTGATACAATTTTATATCTGGCAAAACAACCTTTTCGCAATTACTTTGCCCCGATTGTGGGATATGTATTTAGGCTCTTGACTAGTATCTATGGAAGAAGTATAGTAAAAGAGTATTAAATACAATAGGTTAAGTCAATATCAAATTAAAAAAAATAATTTTGTGTTTTTTTGAGGACATCACAGCGAGTTCTGCTGTGAAAGTTTTAGGGATAAATCGGAACACGATAAATGCGTATTATAATGCATTCAGAGGGAAGATTTTGGAACATTCATTAAAAGAACAAGAGAAAGAATTGGGAGAATTTGAACTGGATGAAAGTTATTTTGGCGCTCGCCGGGTTCGTGGATAGAGAGGACGCGGAGCAGCCGGAAAGACGTCAGTTTTTGACCGATGAAAAATTTATCTTGCATTTAAAAGAATCTGAGTGTAGATTTAATCACAGAGGTGATGATTTTGCATCCTTTATTGAACACATTTTTTTATCAAAAATTAAAAGATGCTAGTCTAGAGCCTTTTGTTAAAAGAAGGTATTTATGACAAATTTGGATTTAGGACTGATACTAACATTAGCTTTTGTTATGTATGTATATTTTTACATTATTGGCGGAACAATTTTAGGTTTGTTAAAATGGGATTTTAGCCACTATTTTGCTCCTTTGTTAGGATATGCGTTTTTTTCGTACCTCTGTTTTGGATTGCTTTATCTAACAACAGATTTTTGGTGTGTGTTATCATTTTTTTTGCTGTTGCCGATTGGGTGTATATTTTTATCTAAAAAGAAAAAAGTTGTTTTCCCGGACCCGCCCTATTTTGCCTTGTTTTTGTCACTAATAATTTCTGCATATGCTTTATATATATTATACCCCAAATTTTCAGCCGAGGGTATTTCTTGGATCCGCCCCGTATTTGATCATAGAAAGATGGTTTTTATATCATCTATTGCTCATTCGGGGGTTCCTGTAGTTAACCCCTTTTGTGCTTTTCCGGATAAAAGTTATTATTATTTTTTGTTTTATGTTCCTTTGTCGGTTTTTAAAATTATTTTTCAAGCCTCTGCATATGAGATTGAATTGGCTGGAGAAGTGTTAACATGCATTCTTTGTTTCCCATTTATCGTAGGATGTGTTTGTTTACTCAAAAAGAAAGAATGTTCATGGCTAGGAGTCATCGTTTGTTTCCTGTTTGCATTAATGAATAAAAGAATAGAGTCGATATTTGCCTTTAAAGGTTATTTCGGAATGGATCCTATTTTAAATACAGTATTGTGGACACCGAATACCTTTCTATCCGCTTCATTTCTGATTTTTTCCCTATATTGGATACATATTAAAAAGTTTGAGCATATGTATATTCCGGCATTGCTTATAGCGGTTTCACTTGGGCTTTCTTCTTATATTTTTGTGGTAGCTTTTGGGGGATTGGCTTTATTCTACTTATATGAATTTTTATTGAGTTTTGAAAAGAAAAAAATATTTATTAAAATAAGCGCCTTTGCCGGATGTGTTTTTTTGTTATCACTACCATTTTTATTAGTGCAATCAGGCGCTAACAAAATTGGTGGATTTCCAGTGGCTTTTGCGCTTTATGATTGGGCTAAGATTGATAGTGTATCGCAAAAATTTATTGGATTTTGGACAATCTTTCTATGCGCACAAATGCCGTTAATTTTGCTGATTAACTTTAAATTTTTAAAGGTTGCTACTTTTAAGAAATATACTGTTTTTTATTCCGCTATCATAGCTTCTTTGCTTATCTCATGCTGTTTACAAACAACCATTTATCAAAATGATTTAGGATGGCGATCTTGTTTTGTCGCAATTGAGTTATTAACAATTTTTGCAATCTACTATACAGGAACAATAAAAAACAGATTTTTAAAAATTCTTGTCGTTTTAGCATCTTTATATTTTATATCATTCCCATTTATTGATGATGAAAGAAAGTATGATATTCCTTTAACGGAGGAAACGATATCGGCAATCCAAAGTCATGTAAAGAAAGATGAATATTATTTAAATCACATTTATCGTGAAAAATTTCCTGGAAATCTTGCTTTTTCCTTCTTTTCAGAAAGAAAAAGTTGTTATCAATCATATCAGTCTGTGCGAGCCTATGGATCACATGATTTTCTGGATTTTAAATTTACCATCAAACGGATCTTTAATGGTTCTGTATCGATGGAAGATATTAAACAAGCCCATGATTTAAAATGCAGTAAATTTATTTTCTTTCAAACGGATAAAAATTTTAAAGAGGAAGAAAAGCTGATGGCACTAGGTCTCAAAAAAATATATGAAAATAGCCAAATAAAAATATGGGAATAACATCCCCACCTTCTAGGATACTTATCGATTCGTTTGAACATCTTTGAAAAACAACGCGTTAAGTCGGTTTTATATATTTTTTATACAAAAACTATACAAAAAACATAGAGCCTCTATTTAAAGGGGCTTTTCCCCTTTTCAATACTGTATTTTATGATATCCTGAAAGTGTGGAGAGAGTTCCACATCAAACTAAGGAGGATAACATGAAAAGTATTGTAAAAGAATCTGTCATGAAATTGCTTGCGTTAGCAGCGGTTTTTTGGCCGTTTGAAAAGGTAGAGTCTGCCCAAAATTCTGAAAGCGGAATTAAATCCCAAGCAGAGTTGACGTATTTCAACAACTTGGAACAGGATGGGGATCGTCCTTTGTACTATGAAACATGCTTACTTCCAAAAGTATCGGTGGAAAAAGATGATAAGAAAGTCGGATTCGAGGGTTGCTATTGGCGTTTTGGAGATACAAAAGGAAATGTCTCGGATTGGTGGCGCTTGGCATCTCATGTTAACTTTGAAAATGAGGATTTCAGATTACGGCTCGGTCGGGTTCTGGTCCGTGAGTACGCCGGTTACGTCTATTGTCCGACTACGCCCCGGTTCGATAATATCTCAACAGCAAAAGGTGTCGGTGTTGGCCTTACGGGTATTAATTTCGAACATAAATCATCGGGTTTTGGTTTTGGAGTAGCCTCCAGTAACAACCAGATGAACCCCAGCGATTGGGATACCGGATATCTGACGTGGCATAAAGAATTGTGTGATGAATTCGCCGTTCAAGCCCATATCGGCGGCACGCGTTCCGAATTAACCCGTGCCGGTCTTACCGCCAAATGGAAACCACGTCAGGATGTCACCATTGTTGGCGAAGCCATTTACAAGGATAAAGAAATGTCCGAATTCTTGACAGCAGGTTGGCAAATCACCGATAACTTAAAGGCTTTCGGCGGATTTGAAGTGACACATCCCGATCAAGGAAAAGCGACAGGGCTTGCCACCGCCGGTTTGGATTACCATCTGGGGAAAAGCGGCGTCCACATTTTTGCCGGCGTACATCAGGAAGTGGGGGGCGAACGAACCACTTCCGCCGTGGTCGGCCTCCGCTTTCAGGGCACGATTAAAGCAGCCAAAGACAAGTTTGATTGCAACGGCTTTTAATAAAAAATGCTTGACAGCAGGGCAATAAGTTGCTAAAATGCGGATTTATGAAAATAGTCATACAGCGCGTAAAAGAATCGTCCGTTTCCATATCCGGTCAAGTTGTCGGTAAAGTCGGACAGGGTGTTTATGTCCTGACGGGAATAGAACCCACAGATACTGAAAAAGAATTGGATTGGATGGCGGGAAAACTTGCGAACCTGCGCATCTTTGAAGATGAAGCCGGAAAAATGAATTTATCTCTGTTGGATATACGTGGAGGGGCCCTTATTATTTCACAGTTCACCTTGCTTGCCGATTGTGTCAAAGGGCGCCGGCCTTCTTTTATCGGTGCGGGTAATCCGGAAACGGCCGAAAAACTCTACCTGAAATTTTTGGATAAAGTAGCGGCCTTGGGTGTACCGGTGGCGCATGGTGTATTCGGTGCCGATATGCAGGTTTATATTCATAACGACGGACCGGTCACTTTTGTATTGGAGAGTCCTAAATGACCGAAAAACAAAATACGTTTGAAGCACAGGCGCGTGAGAACCTGACGATGTCCGATAAAAAAATGGCCGCTTTTTTAAAAGAAGCCGCAGCGTTGCGCAGAAATCTTAAAAATCGCAAAAAGCAACAACAGGAAAGGCAAAATAAATGTATGCGTTCAAAATAAACGGGGGTAAAAAATTATCGGGAACCGTTCGGGTAAAGGGCGCTAAAAATGCGATTTTGCCGTTAATGGCAGCGGCACTCTTGACAGATGAACCGATAACACTTTCGAACATTTCTTATCTATCGGATGTTGTAACGCTTTCGGAACTGTTAAAGAATATGGGTGCCGATATCAAATGCGATTCGGATTCGATGACCATTAAGTGCAATCAAATCACAAGCACAACCGCACCTTATGAGTACGTTTCAAAAATGCGGGCCACTTTTTGGGTATTGGGTCCCCTTTTGGGTCGGTTCCACGAGGCCAAAGTCTCCCTCCCCGGCGGATGCGCCATCGGGGCAAGACCTGTGGATTTATACATTAAAGCCTTAGAAAACATGGGCGCCGATATCGGGGTTGAAAACGGATATGTGGTTGCTAAAGGGAAATTAAAGGCCGCCGAAATTTCTTTCCCAAAAATTTCCGTCGGAGCTACCCATAATACCATTATGGCTGCGGTATTAACCCCCGGCACAACGGTTATCCATAATCCGGCATTGGAACCCGAAGCAATAGACCTTATTTTACTGCTTCAAAAAATGGGGGCAGATATTCAGGGAATCGGAACCCGAACATTAACGATTAAAGGCGTTAAAAAACTTCATGGTGCCACACATACGGTAGTTGCCGACCGGATAGAAACGGCCACTTTTACCGTAGCATCGGCCCTGACAAAGGGGAAGATAATGATAGAGGGCGGTCGAACGGATTTGATGCAAGCCGTTGTCGATACCCTAACCCCCAGTGGCATTGAACTGACGCAAACGCCTAAGGGGGTGTTGGTAGATTCCACAAAAGCAATTTTAACGGCCGTTCCCGTAACGACATCGGAATATCCGGGTTTCCCGACCGATTCGCAACCTCTGTTAACAACTATGCTGTCATTGGCGAAAGGCGATTCTTTGGTAACTGAACGAATCTACGAAAACCGCTTTATGCACGTGCCAGAGCTCAACCGCATGGGTGCAAATATTGATGTTTTGGATAACAAGCGCATTTTAATCCATGGGGTTCCCAAATTGTCGGGTGCAATTGTTACTTCTTCGGACTTAAGGGGTGGAGTCGGCCTGGTACTGGCGGGTCTTGCGGCAACGGGGGAGACAATTGTCCAACGTGTCTATCATGTTGACCGCGGTTATGACCATATAGAAAATAAACTAAACGCCATCGGCGCCGATATTACCCGTTTTAAGCAATAAAAAACAGGCCATAAAGGCCTGCTTTAAAACTCTTTTATCAAATTTAATTCAATACCAAACCATTTGGCAGAGGGATTTCTTTCATATGCTTTACTTCCGCCATATATTCACGGATGATGGAACCGTCATGAGCCTCCACCACAAGCAGGTTTAAAACCCTTTCCAAATCGGCCCGAACAGACGGGTGAATAAAATCTAACACAATGGTATTACCGCCATTCCGATACAAAACGGCATGCTTACCGCCATTATAAATAATCTTAGGCGCCGTGGCATCCTCTAAACGCGCACGAATTAAAATCATCAAATCGCCGGCGGGGTTCTTTAAAATGCTAAACTTTTTTTCTTGCTCAACTAAATTTTGTGTCATATGCGATACCTCATAATACTATTCTTTCAGTATAAACTATTTTTCAGAAAAATCAATAAAAATTTTTATTTTTTTGAAAAATATCAGAAAAGATTATATTTTTTTCTTGCAAAAAGGATAAAAAAAGCATAGAATGACCCTACATTTTGTTTTTGATAGGAGTTTTTATGGCAAAAGAAGAAGTATTACAATTTATCGGAACGGTGGTAGAAGCTCTGCCAAATGCAACCTTTCGGGTCAAACTGGAAAACGGGCATGAAATTTTGGCGCATACCTCGGGCAAAATGCGGAAATTCCGTATTCGCGTCATGGTCGGGGATAAAGTGGATATTGAAATGACACCGTATGATTTGACCAAAGGCCGGATTTCCTTCCGGCATAAGGCTTAATTTGTTTTAAAGGGGGTAGTAATGGAATATTTGTGGTTATTTTTAGGTGCATTAGCCGTTGTATGTGCCGTTACATTGTCGGTTTCGGTATTGGTTCGATACATGACAAAATCTATGCCGCTATCTTCGCCGGTATTTCCGGCAGGAGGCCTTGTGTTGTTAGCAGCCTATTTCATTATCTTTATTCCCCCATGGTTCAGGTATAATCTCTTATGGTTGGCGGCAGGCTTATTGGCTTTATGCATTCTCTTGCTTATACAATTTCGCGCGGGCGGCCTGTTACGGGAAATCGGATTTTTATTTGTTTGCGGAGCAAGTACCTTATTATTGCCCACAAATATGCCACTATTTAAAGCATTGGGGGAAATTTGGACCTATCCGGTTTTGGCTGTATCCTTATACATAATGATGCGTTTATTCATGATGATGGATCGGGTTCCATGGTTTTCAAATTTAACCTTAATGGCCCAAGGCATTTTAGTCCTATTCTTATTTCAAAAGGATATCTTACCCGGAAATTTGGCGCACCCGTTATTTTATGCTTTTGTCGCGACGGTAGCGGTATCCCAAACAGTCAAAGTTTATTTCGGTCAGCCCATATTGGGTGATTGTGCTTCATCGGTTACCGGATTTGTTTTAGGATATCTTTGGACATTCATCATTGCCATGGGCTATTGGGCACTTCCATCCGTGTTATTCAGTTACAGTGCCACGGAAGTTGTTCTTTCCTGTGTCCTCAGCTGGATTGCCGCACGACGCATTTGTGCTCCGACAACGCCTTATTTCATAGAGCAGGCATTTGATACCGAATTAAATACAAAACGCCTTATTCGTTCTTTATTTTTTGTATTGGTTCTTTTATCTTTCTTTTCTCTGGCAAACTTAGGACCTGGTGTATGGCCGGAAGTATTTATTTTATTGGCAATTTTCCTATGTGCCGTTTGCGTGCAATTCAAACGTTGGGCGATTCCAAAAGTACGTTTCCGGGATTTAGGTTCGGATTTAAAACAAGGCTTTTCGGAACTTAAAAAAGAAATGATGACAATCCCCCTTAAAAAGGATGTAAAAAAGAAAAAAGGCCATAAAAAATGATTCCCCTTTACCAAAAGCCGGAGTTAACGGGGGCGGCTGATTTTAAACTACATTCCGATTTTAAGCCGGCCGGCGATCAGCCTCAGGCCATTGCCGAACTGGTAAGCGGGTTAAAATCCGGCCTTAAAGACCAGGTTCTTTTAGGCATTACGGGTTCGGGTAAAACCTACACCATGGCACAAATTATCCGCGAAACGCGTCGCCCTGCCCTAATCCTCGCACATAACAAAACATTGGCGGCACAACTGTATGCGGAAATGAAATCTTTCTTTCCGGAAAATGCAGTGGAATATTTCGTTTCTTATTATGATTATTATCAGCCCGAAGCCTATATTCCACGCACAGATACCTATATTGAAAAAGATTCCGCGATTAATGAGCAAATTGACCGCCTGCGCCATTCGGCCACACGCCACATTTTGGAACGACGGGATGTAATTATTGTTTCTTCCGTATCATGTATTTACGGTATCGGTGATGCCGAAAGTTATTCATCAATGGCTTTTACCTTAAAAACAGGGGATACCATAGATATGCAAGATTTAACAAGGCGTCTTGCGGAACTGCAATATACTCGAAACGATATTGCTTTTGAGCGGGGGACATTCCGCCGGAACGGGGATGTCTTAGATATATTCCCCAGCCATTATGAGGATTTAGCCTGGCGGATATCTTTTTTCGGGGACGAAATTGAAAATATTTCCGAGTTTGACCCTCTAACAGGACAAAAAAAATTGCTTCTTCCCGAAATTACCGTCTTTCCGGCCAGCCATTATGTAACCCCGCGCCCCGCCCTGTCACAGGCAATTAAAAGCATTAAAGCAGAACTAAAGGAAAGACTCGCTTTTTATGAGGCCAACGGTCAGGTTTTGGAAGCTCAACGACTTGCCGGTCGCACAAAATACGACTTGGAAATGATGGAAGCAACGGGTTCTTGTAAAGGAATTGAAAATTATTCGCGTCACTTAACGGGGCGAAAAGCCGGCGAAGCGCCGCCGACACTTTTTGAATACCTGCCCAAAGATGCCCTCCTTTTTGTCGACGAAAGTCACGTAACCATCCCGCAAATCGGGGCCATGTATCGCGGGGACCGATCACGTAAAACCACTTTGTCGGAATATGGTTTCCGGCTTCCCAGTTGTTTGGATAATCGCCCTTTAAAATTTGAAGAATGGGACACCATGCGCCCCCAAACAATTTTTGTATCGGCAACCCCTGGCCCGTGGGAGATGACACAGACAAAGGGCGCCTTTACCGAACAAATTATTCGTCCGACGGGCCTGTTGGATCCGGAATGTGTGGTACGCCCGATAACCACTCAAGTGGAAGACCTGATGGCTGAATGTCAAGTTGTGGCCAAAAGAAAAGGGCGCGTGCTTGTCACAACACTCACAAAAAAAATGGCCGAAGATTTAACCGAATTTTTGTTGGAAAACAATATAAAAGCCAAATATATGCATTCCGACATTGATACCTTAGAACGCATTCAAATCATTCGGGACTTACGCCTCGGAACATTTGACGTGTTGGTGGGGATTAACCTGTTGAGGGAAGGTCTTGATATCCCCGAAGTCGAATTGGTTGCCGTTTTGGATGCGGACAAAGAGGGCTTTTTAAGGTCTGCAACATCACTGATACAAACGATGGGACGTGCCGCTCGAAACGCAAACGGCCGCGTTATTTTATATGCGGACAAAATCACAGAATCCATGCGCGTTGCCATGACTGAAACAAAACGCCGGCGGGATAAACAAATTGCGTTTAACTCGAAGCACCATATCACCCCAAAAACCATTCAAAAAGAAATTCCGGATCTGATTAAAGATTTCGGCGAATTTGAAAATGAAAACACAAAAGTCGCTAAATCTACTCAAGATATAGTCGAAAATCTGGCTGAAACGATAGCAAACCTCAAAAAGAAAATGCTTCGTGAAGCAGAAGCCCTTAATTTTGAAGAAGCCGGCCGTATTCGGGATCGGATTAAAGAACTCCAACAATTGGAAATGGCCTCCGACAAAGCCCCTTAATGCCCTATTTCAAAAGTTCTTTTAACTTTGCATCATTCTTTTCATCGGCTAAATTTTTTATGGAAATGCCATTAACGACAACGTTTTTATCACCACCGTACGTTAACAATAAAATTAGCATATCCGTGTACCCGTTCACTAGGGCTGCCTTTACCGGCGTATTGGCAGAATCGTTCTTGGATTCCAGGTTGGGATTTGCCCCATGCACCAATAAATCTTTGGCTATATTCAAGAAATTATATTTGGCCACATAATGTAAAGCCGTTCGCCCAAAGCGATTTGGGATATTTGGATTTGCCCCATTTTCCAACAGATAATGAACAACTTCTTCATGTCCGTTGGCAGCGGCAATCATGACGGGCGTCCAACCCTGACATCTATCATTACAAACATAGTTCACATCGAAACCCCCCTTAACCAATTTTTCGACCTCTTTTAAATTACCGGTATCAGCCGCCTGATACAAGGGATCTTTTTTATCCTCAATAGGGGAACCGAGAAGTTCCGGAATTTTCCTGAATACGCCTTGCGCTACCACTGTGGAAGCATTCAAAGCACTTCCTTCCAACGGGAATTTTATTCCGTCACGAACATCAAAGCCTGATACCACCAAACCATCCTTAATTTGCCAATCCGAAAGGATTTTCCCGTTTTTATCCTTTACGAGCAGTATGCCGTCTGACACGACCCCGTTTTGATATGAAACAAAGAAATCAATCTCGGGCACCATTCTGAAAGCGACCACACCGTCAACCAACTTTCCCGTCTTATTATAGAGTTTTCCTTCACGCAACGTTAATTCCGCCGCTTCATAATCAATGGATATCGGGGTTTGTTCTTCCTCCTCCGAGGAAGATGCATATTTTTCAATAGCCTTTGGAATCATATCAATAATCACTTGGGCCGTATGGGTTGCCGTTTGTTTTTCCTGTTCGGAAAGCGGTTGTTGACCCCCTTTATTGACACGATATCCAGATACGACTTCTCGATTTTTAATAACATAATCCGCTAAAACATTTCCCGTTTTATCCGTCACCGACAAGGGACCATCCGCCACCAAACCGTTTTGATACGGCACAAAAAAATCATATTGCGGCATTATCTTTAAGGCAACAATACCATCAACGAGTTCCCCCATATTATCGTAAAGGACACCTTCATGCACTGTTAATTCCTGCAAGCTGTAATACCGATCGTTTGCCAAAGTAAGAGATGAAAAGAACAAAAACAGCGCAAAAATAATTTTTCTCATCATAATCTCCTTTCTTTGTAAAATTGCTATAACATATAGCGGATTTTACTTTACTTTAGCGGATGAGCCGATAAATTTCGGAATGTCCCTAAATATGTTCCGGATTACGGCCGTTGCATTATCTAGATCATCACCCTTCAGAGAATATTTCTTTCCATCACGCATATCAAATCCGGATACGACCGTACCTTTTTTTACCTGCCAATTCGAAAGAAGTTTTCCTTTCTTATCTTTCACAATTAAGGAACCATTCGAAACCCTACCCTTTTGATAAGGGACAAAAAGGTCAACATTCGGAACCATTTTTAATGCCACAGTACCACTAATTAAGTTTCCCTTTCTATCATAAAGAACACCTTTGTTCATCGTCAAATTCGACAAATCATATGTATGGGGTAGAGATACTTGTTTCTTCACGTTTTGACTGTTCGAGACTGGCTTTTTAGTTTCAGTTAAGACAGGTTTCTTGCTCTCGGTTAAGACCGGCTTTTTGGTTTCAGTTAAAACAGGTTTCTTGCTTTCGGTTAAGACCGGCTTTTTAACTTCAGGCAAAACTGGTTTCTTGTTCTCGCTTAAGACCGGCTTTTTAACTTCAGGTAAAACCGGTTTCTTGCTTTCGGTTAAGACCGGCTTTTTTGCTTCAGGCAAAACAGGTTTCTTACTTTCGCTTAAGACCGGTTTTTTAGTTTCGGTTAAGACCGGCTTTTTAACTTCAGGCAAAACCGGTTTCTTGCTTTCGGTTAAGACCGGCTTTTTAACTTCAGGTAAAACCAGTTTCTTGCTTTCGGTTAAGACCGGCTTTTTTGCTTCAGGCAAAACAGGTTTCTTACTTTCGCTTAAGACCGGCTTTTTAGTTTCAGTTAAAACGGTTTTTATATCTTTCTTTTGCGGTTCGGGCGGAGTATTTTTATATTCTTTAACTGCCTGAGGTATAATTTTTATTACTTTTTGGGCTGTTTTAGTCGCCGCTTGTTTCTCCGATGTCGAAAGAGGTTGCTTATTCCCGTTACGGACCCGAAAACCGGAGACAACTTCTTGATTCTTAATGACATAATCCATCAGAAGATTCCCTGTTTTATCCGTAACCGACATAGGACCGTCTGCAACTTTCCCATTTTGGTATGGCACAAAAAAATCATATTCCGGTATTATTTTTAAGGCAACAACACCGTTAACCAATTTCCCCGTATTATCGTAAAGGGCCTCATTAACAGCAGATAATTCCTGCAGACTATACTGCCTTTCCTTTGCCAAAGCAAAAGGGGAAAAGGACAAAAGTAACGCAAAAATAATTTTTTTCATCATGGTTTTTCCTTTCTGTTTTATAAAATCGATATAACACAAAAAAAGTCGAAAAGCAAAAAGAATTTTTTAAAGCAAACATATATTTTCATGAAATTAGTTGTAATCCCTAAAACTTTATGATAAATTCCTATCAAAGGAGCATATTATGAAAAAGATTTCTATTATTTTATTATGTATCGCTTTATCGGGATGTTTTCAACCGAAATATAATGATTATGAGCAAACCATCTCCTTTAAATATCCGAAAGGGACAACCTTTACAATGGACGGTTTTGAAAAAAATGCATCCGAAATAAAGGTCAGACGGTCTTTTTCATCTTTAAAAGGCACCCTTTCAAAAGAAGGATTCGGAAGTAAAAAAATTGAAATCAAAAGTCATTTTACGGATGACAAATGGGCAAAGGACTTTGTACCGGTTGTAAATTACCTGTCGGATCAATCGGCAATAAACCTGATACCCCTTGTTCCAACGGTTAAATACACAGCCTTAGGTGTCGCAACAGGAGCTGCCGCACCCGTTGGTGAATACGGTTGGGAAGGGGCTTTTCTATCCCCGTTTGGTGCAGTTGCCTTAGGTGGATTAGGGCTAATCAGCGGGGTTGCAGCCGATACATTTAATTTACTTATTCTGTCTTTACCATGTGCCATTATCGGAAATCCGTGGTATGAGTATGATAAAGAAATTGATTTATCTGCGGAAGTTTTAACCCCGACACCGGAATTTGAAAAAAAGTGTCATTCACAAAAAGATCATTTTGTCGGAAATTATGAGTGCTTTCCCTGTCAAAAAAATAAAGCCATCTATACGACGCAGGCAGAATGTGAACATTGCCCGAACAGGGAATTTATTGACGGGAAATGTGTTTTAAAGTGTCCCAACGGTTTTCGGGAACTTGATAAAGGCTTTTGTGTTTCCTGCCAAGATAAAAATACCTACTATACAACCGAGGAAACATGTGCCCGATGCCCCGACAGAAAATGGGTAGACGGTGAATGTCGGCTTGAAAAATAAAGAAGTAATCTGCTTTATTGAGGCATCTTTTTATTACATAAAATTATTTTTTTCTTGATTTTATTTTTGGGGCGGGATAGAATACCCTTATGTCAGACTTATTTAGCACACCTGCCGTTCAATCGGATTATTCGGCCAAAGACATTGAAGTCTTAGAGGGGCTTGAACCTGTCCGCAAACGCCCCGGTATGTATATCGGCGGCATTGATGAACGGGCTTATCATCATCTGGTTGCGGAAATTATTGATAACGCGATGGATGAAGCCGTTGCGGGGTATGCTACTAATATTGAGGTCACACTTTCCGCCAACGGATACGTGACCGTTAAGGATAACGGGCGCGGTATTCCGGTTGACCCGCATCCCAAATATCCCGATAAATCTGCCCTAGAGGTTATCACAACAACACTGCATTCGGGCGGTAAATTTGGCGGTGGGGCCTATGCTGTATCGGGGGGATTACACGGTGTGGGATTATCGGCCGTAAATGCCCTATCCAGCCATATGATTATTGAGGTCGCCAAAGATAAAAAACTTTATCGTCAGGAATATCGTCAGGGTAAGCCCGTGACAAGCGTTGTCTGTCTGGGGCCCGTCAGCAATCGGCGTGGGACAAGTGTGGCATTTCTGCCCGACACGGAAATTTTTGGTGAAAGCATTCATTTTAAACCCTCTACCCTGTTTCGGATGGCACGCACAAAGGCTTTCTTGTTCCGCGGGGTAGAAATTCGGTGGAATTGTGATCCTGTTTTAATCGGTCCCGAAGATAAAACACCGGCCGAACAAATCCTAAAATTTCCAAATGGTATCGCCGACTTTTTGGACTTTTTGATGCAGGGGCGAACTGCCGTAACCCAAAAACCCTTTACGGGGCGGATGGAATTTCCGGACGGCATGGGTGCCGTAGAATGGGCCATTGCCTGGCCGGACGATTTTAAGGACGGTTTTTCCTATACCTATTGTAACACCGTTATTACGCCTTTGGGCGGCACACATGAAACAGGACTTAGAGCGGGCCTTACAAAATCCTTGCGCACTTTTGCGGAAATGGTCGGCAATAAGAAAGCAGGTGAAATTACCGCAGATGATATCCTAAATACCGCCGGTGTAATGTTGTCGGTTTTTATCAAGGACCCGCAATTCCAAGGCCAAACCAAAGAAAAATTGGTGACGCAAAGTGCGGCCAGATTGGTCGAAAATGCGATTAAAGATCCGTTTGATCATTGGCTGAGCCGTGATGTCAAATCAGCACAGGCCCTTCTTGATTTTATTATGGAACGAATTGAAGACCGCAAACGCAAAAAGAAAACCATTGAAACCGCACGGGCTTCGGCTACCAAAAAATTACGCCTCCCCGGAAAATTAGCCGATTGCTCCCACAATAAGACCGAAGGGACAGAACTGTTCCTTGTGGAAGGAGATTCGGCCGGCGGATCAGCCAAACAGGCGCGTCGTCGCGAAACACAGGCTATCCTGCCCCTGCGCGGAAAAATTTTAAACGTTATCAGTGCTTCACATGATAAAATTTTGGCCAACGAAGAAATTCATGATATGATTGAGGCTCTTGGGTGCGGCAATCGGGACAAATATGATGAAGATAAACTTCGCTATGAAAAAGTAATTGTCATGACAGATGCTGATGTGGACGGGGCGCATATTACTTCCCTTTTGATGTCGTTCTTTTATCAGGAAATGCCAAAACTGATTGAAAACGGGCATTTATATTTGGCTTTGCCGCCGCTTTATCGACTGACACAAGGGGGAAAATCTGTTTATGCCGCCGATGATGCGGAAAAGGAACTTTTATTAAAAACCGAATTTAAAAATGCCAAAAATGTGGAGGTTTCCCGTTTTAAAGGTTTAGGTGAAATGCCCCCGCAACAATTAAAAGAAACAACAATGGATCCGGATAAACGGACACTGCTTCGGGTAGTGTTACCGAGTAAAAATTCCACCTCTGAGGAAACACAAGAAGAAGCGGCCTACACCGCCGATATTGTGGAAAGGCTCATGGGAAATAAGCCAGAATACCGCTTCCAATTTATTCAAGAACACGCAAAATTTGTGGAAAATCTGGATGTTTGAAACCTATAAAATTATTACAATATCGGGTATGCTTGGGAGCGGAAAATCTACCGTGGCACGTTTATTGGCCAACCGACTGGGGTTTGACTATTATTCTACAGGAAACGCCCAACGTGAAATTGCTGAAAGAAGGGGTATGACAACCTTAGAACTTAATCGTCTGGCGGATACGGACCCCACTATTGATCAAGAAATAGACAGTGTTTTCAAAAACTTTAATGAGGATATTCGTCAAAATTTGGTTATTGATTCCAGAATGGCCTTCTTCTTTGTTCCCAACTCCATTAAAATTAAATTGAATGTCGATGTAGCCGTAGCCGGTAAAAGAATTTTTGAAGACACCTCCCGAACCGGTGAAAAAAAATATAAGACAGTTCAAGAATCCATTGATGCGTTAAAAGCCCGCCGTAAATCCGAGGTAGAACGTTTTAAACGTATTTACCACGTGGATATTGATAACGACGAAAATTTTGATTACATTATTGATTCCACACACCGCACACCGGATGAAATTGTGGATTTAATCGTTAAAAAATTTAAGTTAGATAAAAGCGGCCGCAAACAAAATAATCATGACAACGGGTGCAATATAACGCAACACCCATTTTAAGTATGTCTTAAATAATGGGGAACCGTGTCCCAAACGCGCAATTAAAATATCGGGGACTTTCCATCCCAAAAACAGACAACACACAAAAATCATCAAGGGCATGGTATAAGAACCCGTTATTCGATCAAAAACGGAAAATAAATCCGCTTTGGCAAGCAGTTCATTTTTCTTGGTAAAAGACATCAAAACCAAAATAACACCCAAAGCACTGCTCCCCGTTGTAATCAAGGTAGCCCTTAACCGATTTACCGATAATTTATCCATTATCAAATTGACCGAGGCTTCATAAATGGAAATCAGTGATGTCAACGCCGCTAAGAACAGTAACAAAAAGAACAAAAACATCAAAAATGTTCCACCTAACATTTTTGAAAAAATCAGCGGTAAACTGATAAAACTGAGTGCCGGCCCTTGGTCAGGCGTCAACCCAAAGGCGAATACCGCCGGTAAAATAATCATACCCGACAAAAAAGCCACCAAGGTATCCAAACACACAATCCACCTGCTGGAGCCCTTAATATCGCTGTTTTGCGGTAGGTATGATCCATATACAAATGCCACTCCCATACCCAAGGAAAGAGAATAAATTGCTTGCCCGAATGCGGTCAAAATTAAATCACAAAATAAATCCGGCCGAAAGCCTAAAGGTGTAAAACCAATTCGTTCCCAATCCGGCTTTAAAAAGAACAAAATGCCTTTTCCCGAATTGGGCAAAAAAATCATCCACACCACCATAAAAAGAAGCAAAACAAACAAAAACGGCATTAAATAGAGTGATACCTTTTCTATCCCTTTTTTTACCCCCTTAACGATTACAAGGGCAGTAATTACAATACAGGCAATTCCCCAAAATAATTGTGTCCCGAATGAAGAACTGAGGCGATTAAATAAGGCCTCATCAATTTTTTGGTCTGAAAGTCCTAATAACAGGGCCCCACCCGAAAAGACATAGGATAGTGTCCAACCGATTACTATTACATACACCGCAGATACCAACCATGCATTTATAAAACCGAGCCAACCGCCCAGCCATCCCCATATCTTGGAAACGGATTTATGACCTTGTTGGGCGATAGCCTCAAAACCGTCCACAATATTTGTTTGCGCTGCACGTCCGAAAGCCAATTTGGCAACCAACATAAAATACCCCAGTGTAACAACACAAATCAAATAAGTAATCAAAAAAACACCGCCACCGTATTGACCCGCCAAATAAGGAAAACGCCAAATATTCCCAAGGCCAATTGCAGACCCTGCCGTTGCCAGAATAAACCCGATTTTAGAACCCCATTTTGCCCGCATAAGAGCCTCCTTTATAATTCACGAATATCCCGCTTAGGAAAAAGTTTTTGAAAAATAAAACACAGTACTACCAAAATACTTTTCAATATCCCAAAAGGCAGAGACAAAATGAACACCCCTAAGACGAGAAGACCTATTTTTCCAAGTTGAATTTCTTTTCCACTTTCATGTGGTAAATAATCCAAAATATGATATTGTTTTATGTATTCTTGAACTGTTTCAGGACAAAATAAACTAACACAAATCCAACCCCAGATAACTATTTTTTCACCCCAATCAAAAACACGCCAGAAAAGTGCTTTTTTGTTAGTTTCTTTTTCCATTTTAACTCCTTTACAAATTCTCTTTCAAAAAATCAAAAACTTCACCCAAATTCTGGACCCGTTTGTCATAGGGGAAAGCCATTTTATCCTTGCCCGACCGCATAAATAGGGCATACGCCCCCATCGTTTGGGCAAAGTTCATGTCAGACTCGCCGTCACCGATCATTAAAATACGTTTAGGCCACTCTTTTCCAAGAACTAAATCAGCAAAAGCCTTACTAGGCTTGGCAACCGTCACCCCATGGCCACCGACAATTTTTTCAAAATATCCTTTAAGTCCAAATCGATCAACTTCCTCGTCAATAATGTATTGATCTTTATTACTGGCAATCAACTGAGGGATATGACGGGCTTGAACAAATTCCAAAACTTTTTTTGTTTCCGGAAACAAAGACACCTCGTCTTTTGCATGGGCAACATATAAATCCAAATACCGGTGCAGGGATTTTAACACATCATCTGGGTAGTTTTTTAACCAATATTCACCACGCCTTGATCCGATGACGTTTATGATATCAGCCTCAGTCGGCTGAGGCAGTCCATTTTCCGCCGCCAATTCTTTAAGGGCTAATTCCGCCGCCATTCGGCTGTCCAAAAGTGTATTATCCCAATCCCAAACGACAATATCGAATTTCATCTGGTATGCACCCTTAATTTTTGCTGTGTTTCGCGTGCTTTTTCGCGCAGTATGCGTTGAAGTTCATTTTCCCGTTGCAGGCGTTCCTGGTTCCGGGTATGTAGGCGGGTATGACTTAAATTCAAGGCACGCTGCCGACCGATTTCCATCTGATTTTTTCGGTCATATTCATACACCAATGCCCGCACATTTTTCAAAAGATCATTATCTTGCGGTTGCTTTTGGAAAGATTCCAAAAAAGCCTCAACCTGATTTTTATTTTGTAAAATGTTTTTCACCATTTCTTTTTCGGATTTATCCATCACCATAAACAAATTCATCAAAAGTGTCTTTGTTTGTCGTGATAACAGAGGCATCCCTTCGGCATCAAGCATTCCTTTAAATTCCTGAGCCTCGGGGGAACCGTATTTATCTTTAACCTCTTGCCGAGCCTTTAAAATTTTATCGGCAAACACATCAGGATTTTCATGATCGGAAGCATCCAAAACAATTTGAACACCGCTTTTAGAAACCAAATCCACAAACATTTTTTGAAAACCGTGATTTAATTTTAAGAAAGCGTTTTTTGTTTCCTCTATCCGATAATGATCCACCGTATAGGAATCGATAAAGGAAAGGCCATCCTCAACAATATTTTGTAGAATACCGCAACATGCGAAATGACGCCGTGGATTTTGGCGCATATTAGCCCCCAAAAAAGTATCATATTTATTGCAATAAAAAGGGAGCGTTTGGGGTAAAAAAGACCGGCTTGCCAGAAAGGGACAATCTTTCGGGCAATCCAAGATATCGGGGGATAGTGTATTCGGATTCACAACCATTTAGGCTTTTATACCTTAAATCAAATAAAAACGCAAGGGATTTCTATCTTTTCTGCATGACGCACAGGTAAAATCCGTCCGTTCCCGTGCGATATGGGGAATACCGTTTTTCCTTTAAAACAGCATAATTCGGGTGTGCTTTTAGAAAGCTTTGGATTTGTTTTTCATTTTCATCAATCGTGAGTGAACAGGTAATATACGACAAATAGTGCCCCGGCTTTACAAACCATTCCGCACGATTTAAAATTTCCCCCTGCAATTTTACAATATTTGCCAATTGTTTTTCATTAAGTTTCCACCGCATATCCGGTATCCGCCGCCAAGTCCCCGTCCCCGTACAAGGAGCATCTACCACCACGTGGTCAAATTTTTTATGGGGTTCGGGCAACTTTGTCACAATCTTAATAATGGAAATATGGCACCGATTGGCGCGTTTAACCAATTCAAAAAGGCGTTTTGGGGCGGCATCATAGGCCTGAATAAAACCCCGATTTTCCATCATTTGCGCAAAAATCAGGCTTTTCCCGCCGGCACCGGCACAAAAATCAAACACATCTTGTTTCGGTTTAACCCCGATATCCAACGCGACAAGTTGGGCCCCCTCATCCTGAATTTCAAGAAGACCTTTTTTATACGGCTTCGTATCCGATAAATTTGCATATTCGGCAAGAATAATACCATAAGGCGATTGGGTACAAGGCTCTACTTTTAACCCTTCGGCCGCCAACATCTCCATCACTTTTTCCCGATTGCCGTTGGCCCGCAGGATAATCGGCGCCTGTCCCAACAGATGAGGTAATTCCAAATCGGCATCCGGTACATGGGGGATGAACCACTCAGGCACTTCAAATTTGACATAATCGGGCATATCGGGCGCGGTTAAATCTGTTTCTTCCTGTATTCGGATAAGACGCTCCCCCCAAGTCAGATCAGGATACAGATAATGAACCTTAAACCAATTCCGAATAATCCGCCACGTAAGGGATAAAATCTCTTGCCTATCGGCAGCAGAAAGATACCGATGCGTATTTAAATAATCGTTAATGATATCATTTGCGGGTGTGGATCTGGATTCAATTTTTTCCAGTAAGTAGCCGACTGTTTTATGTAATTCGCTTGTTTCCATGAACAGATTTATAACATAAATAAAAATTTTTTTCAACAACTCAGCAAAAATTACTTGACACATAAATAAATATAGGTTATAAGGGCAGCCATGATGAAAAAATTTTTACTTTGTCCGCTGTGCGCCGGAATTATTGTTTTGTTGTCCTTGGCTCTGTTTAAAGGACTTGATGTCTTATTTTATCCCAATAAAGGCCTTCTTTTTTATGAAGCCAACCAAGGATTGGAAATAATAACCTATGGGCTTTATGTCGTGGCCCTGGGGATTGCATTACATTATCGCACCTTATTTTTAAAAACGGATAAGAAAACAACCTACTTTGCGCTTTTGTTTTTGTGGTTAGCCGCATTACTGCGTGAAATGGGAATTCAACATTGGTTAACGAAACATGATACAACAGCCATCAAATTAAGATTTTTCACAAATCCGAATAATCCGCTGCATGAAAAAATCATTTCCGGATTATTGGTGATTATCGTTGTGGGAACAGCTTTGTGGCTCTTTTTAAAATATCTGCCAAAAATTTGGAAAGGCTTTTGGAAATTAAATCCGCTCTATTGGACGGTTGTCACCTTTGGCGGTATTTTAATTGTCTCCCAATTTTGCGATCGTTTTCCCAGTAAATATTTTAAGGCTACCCACGAACAATTAAGCCCGCTTGTAAAAGAATGGTTAAAACTTTTTGAAGAAGGCGGCGAAGCGACACTCCCAATTTTATTCGCCCTCGGTTTTATCCAATATGCCCGACTAAAGAAGAAATAAAAAATCCCCCGCTTTTGACGGGGGAAATCCTTATCTGAGCATCAATTATTTTGATGTCTTTGAATTCGAACTCGGCGCATCATCCGGCCAAGCCACGCTTTGCGTGTTTTTATAGTATGTTTCATCAAGCGGTTGTTTGCTGTGGAAAGTGCAAGCCCCCAAAAGCATCAAACCAGCGCAAAGAAATATAATTTTTTTCATGAATGCCTCCTGTACATTTTCGCCCGAATACGCGTTGTGCCGTCAATCGTGACCAAGACAACGTTATCACCGGGTTTTAAGCCCAATTCATTCGTTGGACAATAGAAATCACATTATTAGTATTTCCTTTTTGGACCAAAAATTCATAAGCTCTGTCGGAAGTTGCTGCCTGTTGCGCCGCTCCACCCGCAGCCGCACCGGCTAAAGCACCGACCGCTGCACCGGCCAAGGTCATCAAATCTTTACCTTTACCGCCGCCCATTGTACTACCGGCGATACCACCTGCGACACCACCGACACCGGCACCGACCAAAGTACCACCTTCAGAACTGCCTTCAATTTCAATCTGAGTCATGGAAATGATTCGCCCTGTTGATGTTGTTCCTTGACGCCCGATTTGAGCCCGATTATAAGTTGTATTTGTATCACCAATGCCGCACCCGACCAACAGACCTAAAGCAGCAATGGCAGTAAATATTTTTTTCATAGTAATCCCTTTCAAAAAATAAAATTAACTTTTCTTTTATCCCACTTTTTTATGCAAAGGTCAAGAAAAAAATTTCATTACTGGACATTTCCCTCTAAATCTGATATATTTCCGTATAAAAGGAGATATAACTACGCGCATAAACATAAAGCAAACATTTAAGGTTATTTTATTTGTCGGATACCTATTTTGCCTGTATCTGGCTTTTCTCTATTTTTGCCAATACGACCTGTTGTTTTTGCCTGATAAAAAATATAAAAGTCCACAAGATCTTGCTTTACCGTTTCGGGAAGAACAGATTTTAGGATCCGAAGATGTTGCCGTTATGAATTGGTATTACGAAGGGGATAAAGAAAAACCCGCCATTTTATTCTTTCATGGGAATACGGGACAAATTGCCGATTTTGCGCCGGCGCTTGTTCCGATTATAAAGGCAGGATATCCCGTTTTGGCAATGGAATATCGAAACTTTGGCAATACAGCTGGCAAAATATCAAAAGATGCCCTCTTTCAAGATGCAACCAATGCCTACGATTTTCTGAAATCCAAAGGGCATACACATATTGTGGCTTACGGTTATTCGTTCGGGGGCGCTTTTGCATCGGCCCTTACCTCTTTGCGACCGGTGGATGGCTTAATTTTAACGGCACCGTTTTTCTCACTTAAGAAAATTGTCTCGGAAAAGCCGGTCCCACTGGCCAGATTTTTATTAAAAGATTCCTATCCGTCATACAGTTATATCCAAAGTTATAAGGGTCCCCTTTTGATTGTTCATGGTAAAAGTGATCCCGTTATTCCTTACCATCATTCACAGGATCTATTTGCACAATCCCAATCACCCTCAAAACAACTGCATTTATTGGATAACGAAAATCATGTATCCCTTTTTTGGAATCAAAAGAATATTCCGTTTATCTTAAAATTTTTAAAAGATTTACCTAAAAATCCATAAAAAACACCCCCGAAATGGGGGTGCTTGACGAAAAATTTATCGTTCATGGGAAGGAGATAAAGGACGCTTTTGAGGCTGTTTAGTCGTAACTTTGCGACGCGTTTCTTCAAAATATCTTTCCGACCGATATGTCTCTGCAATTTTTTGCTTATAGATACATGTTTCCAAGGCACGTACCGTCTTATATTGCCTGAAATAATAAGCTGTTTCCAAAGGAGTTCCGTGCTCACCGGAACCATCACGTAAATCGGCGCCCCAATTAATCAACAGGTGTACCAATCGGGTATCATTATACCATGCGGCAATATGAAGCGGTGTTTCTTCATCCTTTACCTTAGCCGTAATATCGGCACCATTTTCCAACAATAATTTTGCTTTAGCATACGAAGGAACATTAGCAGCCAGGTGCAAAGGCGTCCATGTATCGGATTCCTTTGCATTAACATCGGCCCCTCGTTGAATAAGAAATTTCATCAAGTTAGTACCCGGGATATGCTCAACCACATGATGTAAAATTGTTTTCCCATATACATCCGGTGTATTTATATCACCACCAGAGGCCAAAAATTCTTTAATTTTTCTTTCCGGCTTTACACCCAAATAAGCATACCATGTTAAAGGTGTTTCTTTAATAGTTTTCATAATCGACCCTCCGTCATTTATACACGTGTTCTGACCGGTGCATAATGCTTAAAACACCGTTTATAAGCAACAATCCGCCGCAACGCATGACGATTTTCAATTTGGGTCAAATAAGCTTGCTCTCTTTTATGAATTTCTTTTTGAATAACGCTTGCAACCCGATAAGCCCGAAAATGATTTGCCGTTTCCAAAGGCGTTCCCATTTCTCCATACATATCTAAACGGGCACCATGTGCAATCAATAATCTGGCCATTTTTGCGTTATTGGTCCAAGCCGTCAAATGCAGGGCTGTATCATCTTCCTGCCGGTCAATGGTTGCATTAACGTTGGCGCCGGCTTCTAATAACGCTTTTGCTTTTCCATACGAATTCTCGGCAACCGCAATATGCAAGGGCGTCCACCCCGCTTTGTTCGTTGCCTCAAGGTCGGCACCTTGGCGAATTAAAGACCTGATGGAAGTTGAATTGTTTGTTTTATGCGCCGCAATATGCAGCGGTGTATTTTCTACATCGAAAGTGGTACTCATATATCCTCCTTAATTGTGTTAGTAACGGGGTGGCTATCCTCACCCTCCCCTAGGGTAACATAAAAAAAATTACTTGCAAGCGATTTTTTTTACAAAATGTCAAATAAATCAGTTGCAATTTAACCAAAATTTTTGTATAATTTTTCCCATCTTCCTTTAAAACAGGGAGACGATCAAGGTTCAGGAGGGGCTGTGCAGAAGAATCAAGTCATCTTAATCTATGGAATGCCGGCAACGGGAAAATACGCCATGGCCAAACGCCTGCAAGCCCAGGACGGAATATTATTGGATAATCACTACTTTCACGATATGTTTGCCCATTCAACAGAGGTCCCGAAAGAAGAACTCCCCCAATATTGGTCAGCTGTCGGTAAATTAAAGCAACAATTTATTGATATCTTACGCCAATTTTATCCCAAGTCAAAACAGGTCCGATATATTTTTACTTCTGTCCTTTTGAAAGGGGAAAGCCTGCCGGATCGATTGGAAAAATTTGCCGCCGATATTCAAGGTGATTTTATCCCGATAGAATTGGTCGCCCGGCCCGATGTTTTAAAAAATCGGTGTCAAAACCCTGTTCGGCGGGCCCGAAAAAAGATTTCATCCGCGGATAGTATGACAAATTTTTTAAAAGAACATCAAAAAGATTTACCCGACTATACACACCCGAATAAACTGTGCATTGATGTATCCTCCTTAACCGAGGACGAAACCCTCGCCCAGATACAAAAGCATTTGGATAAATTTAACAATATCCAAGATTAACAACAGCAGCATTTGGCGGATAGAGACAGAACTAACTAAAACGTAAATATGGAAAATACCTACATTCCCTCGTCTTGTGGTTTTCCGTGTCTGTATCTTTGAATTACTTTTTCATTTCTCTTATAGGGGCCGTATTCGGTTTCTATGGTGCATTCGCCTTGTTCGGTTATCTCACCCAAATAGTACCTCTCATAGGGGCAGGTCTCAGTAAACTTATCGCCGGAAACATATATGCGTTCAACCAATTCCCCGTCAAAATAATTTTTAATAATACCCGAAATCACCCCGTCAACATAAGGAACTTCTTTTGATAAAGATCCGTCCTCATAATAAGATCTCCAAATACCCACTTTTTTTTCATCTAAGTAGTAGCCCTCTTCAACCAAGTGTTCATTACAATCAAATGATTGATACAGGCCGTTTTTGATCCCCCATACGGATCCGTATTTATAAATAATATCCCCCTCATATCGATCTGTGTGAGTATCTGACTCTTTAACCTGTATTTCTTTACACTTAAAATCCATATTTTTTAGGTCATATACCCCGGCATTCTTTTTATTGTCGACGGGTTTGATATTGCTTTTTATCGTATTGATAAGTTCTCCGGCAAAATAAAAATCCTGTGAAACAAGCTCATTATTTTGATAATGTTTCCAAATATCCTCTTTTTTATTATTAATCAGGCTTCCTTTTAATACCAATTCCCCGTTTTGATTAAATTCTTCGTAAGGGAATTCACCATCTCGAACACCGTTAATGTAATTATATTCCTCAACATAATCTATTTCAAGGCCAACCCCTTTGGTATAACGGTAATAGCATTCTTGACAGATACCATGTCTTTTCCCATCCTTAAAATGTTCCACCCGTAAAACAAGATTGTCGGTAAAATAATGTGTCCACTCCCCTGTTTTTTTACCGTTTGAATATTCCCCGACAACCGAGGGTTTTCCCAAAAAGTATCGAACATGAACACCATCTTTTTTACCGTCCAGATAGCCGGTCTTACTATAGAGCTTCCCATTTGAATAACTTTCACACATGCCGGAAAGGTTTCCGTTAATGTAATATTTTTTTTCGTATAGAACCCTTTCCCCGCCAGTAGTTAAGTAATCTTTATAGGCACCATTATATTTTCCGTTTGAATATGATATTTCCCTATTACAAACCCCGTTTAAGTAGTGTTTCCAAACGCCCTCTCTTTTACCATCTTTGTACTGACCTTTTTCCCATATTTTACCGCTTCTCGTGTCGTAATATTCATAAAGGCCGTTTTTAACCCCGTGAGAATATTCCTCACGTTTCAGTAAACACCCCTTATTATCGTATGATTCTTGGATACCGTGCTTAAGGCCGTCCCATGTTTCCCTGCGTGCGTATTTTACCTGACGACAGTCATGAACAGCCTCTATCTCTTCAACAACATGCAATTGGTCTTTTGAAATATAGATGGTGTGATAGCTTATTTCATAACCGCATACGCTAAAGCGATAAGTTCTACCCCCGTCGGCATCTACTTCAACACGCGCATTAGGCGGTATATCCGGAAGTTTTTTTACGAATTTATTCTTTATTTCAAATGCATCAGATGGCATAATTTCCCTCCTGTCATATGGTTTAGTATACCATCGAACCGAAATTCTGTCAAACGAAAATGGAATAGACCAATTACACGGTTTTTTATTGACATGAATTTTCGATTGCGTCTTGTTCGCCGGCAGGCCCGTATCCTGTTTGCCCGTTCCGAACAAGCAGCCCGCAACTTTTATTTTACAAGATAGATTTTTACGTTTATCCCGACAGTATTATATTTTTGGTTGACATATAAAATTTAATACATTACCTTGGGGTGGTTATCACATTTTAAGCGAAAGGATTTATAAAATGCGCAAATCACTTTTTATTCTTGCTACTTGTCTTTCAATTTCTTTCAATGCCTTTGCATCAGGAAATATTTTTTGCGACAACAACCCGACTTCAAACCCATATTGCACAACAGTGGCACATATTATGTATCAAGGCTATTTGGAAGGATATGCCAACCAAATGGTTCAATACCAGCAACAGGAAGGTGTTGAGGCAAACAAGGAACTGGCAAAGTTAGAGGCAGAAAAACTAATTTCTTATGATACACTCCATAAATATTTTAAGGAATGTGGCGAAAGTAAGACAAATATTAATGATGCCCAATCGTGCATACTTTCAAACCTACAAAACTACATTATGAAAAAAATGGGAAAAAAGCCTTAAATCACTTTATCCTTGACCCAAAATCAAAAAAGGCCAGCCAAATGGCTGACCTTTTGATTTTTGGTTGGACACAATGCGCAATTTGCGAACTTTTATGTTGAAATGTATAAGAAAATATGTTAATTTCTATATCAACAGAAGGGAGACGCAATGAAAATAACTTTAAAAGATGGTTCAAAAGCGACATTAAAACGTATTCGAGGAAAAGATTACGATGAAGTTATGGATTTTTTGGATAAATTTTCTCGTGGAAAAGGAGCAATTTGGACAAATCAGTACGCTGGACAACCCAAAAAAGATAAGGAAAAATCTATTCAAAAATATGAATCAGATGACAGCTTGTTTTTAGGTGTGTGGAATGATAAAGGATTAATTGCTGAGGCTTCGATAAGTGTGAGTGGGTTCAATCACCCTTGGAAAGTTCCTGTGGCTGTTTTTGCACTGAGCGTGTTAGAAAAATATACAAGTTTAGGTTTGGGAACTATACTACTTAAAGAGTTAGAAAAGTGGGCTATTAAAAAAGGGGTTCATCGTATTAAAGCAACTGTTCGACACAATAATAAACGTGGAATTGGTTTATATTTAAAACTTGGATATCAGATTGAAGGTATTGCCCGTGAAACGGCTTTCTTCGATAACCAGTGGCAGCACGAATACTATATTGCTAAAATAGTAAATTCAAAATTTTCTTGTTTTAAAAGTTCGTAAATCTAAGAAAACAGCTATTTTTTGACTTCCAACATTCGAACTCTTGTAAGTGCTTGTAAATAAAAGAAAAAAAACGCCATTTTCAGGCGTTTTGTGTTTAATGGTTGCAGGGGTGGGATTTGAACCACACGACCTCCAGGTTATGAGCCTGGCAAGCTACCGGACTGCTCTACCCTGCGATAAGAACGCGGATATCATACTCTGTTTTATTCATTTTGTCAACCCCTAAAATACATTTTTTTATCTGTATAGGGAAAAATCATACATAAAATGACAATAGTCTACTGCGGATACAACAATTTTTTATTGTAGAAATGGGACTTTTTCCTAAGCTCTTGATACAAGTACTGATAACCATATTCTTCCAAAAGAGTTTTTCTGCCCGAAAATAAATTGGTTCCTAATCCCAATCGTTCACCCTCTATCTTTACACCCAACGCGGCCAAAATGGTCGGGAACATATCCATTGTTGAAAACAATCTATTTTTTTCTTGTACGGGTTTTACCACTGGATTAATAAAAGCGTTATATATACGCCTTTCCGTTCCTTCGTAATATCCTGTTTCATTACTGATATCCTTGGAGAACAAAGTGCGATTCATATTACAATGGTCCCCAACGATAACTATTGTGGTATCTTGGAAGAATTCCTGTGCTTTAAGCCAAAGAACAAAATCATTCAGATGAAAAGAAACACACGCATAAACATTCTTAACAAGTTTATTATATTTTTTAGGACAATCAGGTGATAAAAAACCATCCCTGTGGCTATCAATTGTTTGAATAAAAATTGAAAACGGCTTATTCTTTTTTGAAATTTCCGTTACTTTTTTCTTTGAAAATTCGAATATATCCTTATCCAACAATCCCCACCAGTCTTTTTGAGGCTTTTTTACCTTCATATTTTTGCTTATATAATTATGATCAAATATTTTGTAATTTCCATGCTTTTTAAAATACACATTTTGACCGGCAAAATTTTTGGAAGAACCGAGGATAAAATAATTATCATAACCATATGAATTCAAAATATCCCCCAATGAAACGACGCCATCTAAAAATGAAACATATTTATCAAAACGATTTCCTATTTGATCATTATTTTTATGTATTTTATATGATTTTAGCGGAATTCCTGCCGTTTCAGCAACAACCCCTCCCATTGTCCACCCTGTTTCCGGTAAAACGACAGCTCCGCTGATTAAATCGGAGGATGAAAAACTGGTGTTTTCCTTCGCTAATTGGGTTAGCTCAGGAATATAATTTATATCTAACAAACCACCACTTCCCTTATCTTGGAAAGAAGTTTCCAGTGATTCCACCTGAATTATAATTAAATTTTGTCGTTTTTTATCCATATGGGATGGAATTACTTTTAATGGTGAAACATAATTATCTTCTATGAAGTGGGATGCAGTAAATTGGTTGTAAATACAATCAAACAACGAAAAATGTTTATTAATGTAATAAAAATCAAAAACCAAAAGCCCAAATATTAATCCATAAATGTATTTTTTTATTCTTAAAAATTTAAAAGAACATACAATCAGTAAAACAGAAAGAATAAACGTCAACACAATAAAAATCGACATTTCTTTCAGCCAATCAAATGACATATCTTTCTGAGGCATAAAAATATGAAATATAATACTTTCCAATTCAATATCGCCAAATGTTTGCACAATTCCGAATGGAATAAAAAACAAACATACTGTAATAAATACAAACAATGAAGAAAAAATTAAATTAAAAATTTTCATTTTTATTATCCATAAAATTTGGGGGTAAAGTATCCGTATAAATACCCTTTACAAATGGTAAATTAAGTATTTCGCGGGCAACGGTATCATCATTCACCGTATAGACGAGAACTTTTACAGAGGATTGCTTTAACAATCTCTCTTTATATTCATCAAGTTTTCGTAATGGTATTGTTATGACTGCAGTATATTTTTCATCTACATTATCATCAATAGGAAGAAACTTAAACAAAAAGGCACACTTTGACAGCCCTTCGTCTATTCCACGTTTACACTCTTTAGGGAATTTAAATTCTACAATAACCCTATCCAGAAAAGTGGAAAACTTTTCCTTAATTATATTAATATTTCTAATTTTATCAGTTACTAAGAACAATTCCGGATTTTGCATAAAAATTTCTTTAATCTCAGATGAAGTTAATACGGTCTGATTTTTAAAAATCTTCCGACCCTTAACTTCCTTTGAAGATATAGCATTATTTTGTGCCGGATACCCGGTTATCTTATGAAAAGTTTTCCAATCATGAGCCGCGACCAAATCTCCATCTGAAGTTTCCAATAAATCTAACTCTATAAATTTAAATCCTTTTTTAATGGAAGATTGAACAGCTTCCAAACTACTTAGATACTTTTTTCCTTCAATAGATCCTCCAGCATGCGAAATAACGATTTTTGTATCATCCGTCCAAAAATCCGCAAAGGCTGAAAGATTCAAAAACATCATAAAACAAAAAAATATAAATCTCATACTTTCATGTGTATCATGACATGATTTTAAAATCAAGATATTTTTTAGCAAAAATATTTATATTCCTTCGTATGGTTTTGGAGTAATTGGGCTTGAAAACAGGGCTTTGTCAATCCAAATTTTTTACGTCAAATTATTTAACCTTAAGGAGATTTTTATGAAAAAAACATTATCTATTTTACTTTTAGGGACCGCTTTACTAACCGCGGGATGTTCACATCGTTGTTATGAGAGGGGCTGTTCTATGCAAAAGGAACCACCAAAAGCAACTTGCTCACAAAAAACACCGGCGCATTTTGCATTTGATTCCGCACAATTGGACGGAACGGACAAAGCAAACCTAATGAAAGTGGCCGATTGGATGAAGCAAAATCCGTCCGAAAAGGTGCGTATTAACGGCTATACTGACAACACCGGCCCTACGGCCTATAATATGCATTTATCCCAAAAACGTGCCCAAAGTACGGCAGCGTATTTAGAATCACTGGGCATTTCGGCGGACAGAATTACGACTCACGGCTATGGAGCAAGCCATTTTATGGCACCAAATGATACGTCGGCCGATCGAGCAAAAAATCGTCGGATAGAAATTTCGTTTTATCAATAAGGAAAAATTTTTCCGTTCATCCCTTCTTCCGCATAAGAAGGGATTTTTCTTGACTTATTTAAAAAATTATGATATGCTGCAAACGGTTATCACAGGAGGCTACCCATGACATTTCAAAAATTTCCCGATATTAATCAGAGCGATATTTCAGACCTAGGCGCAAAGATACAAGAATTTGAACACCGCAAAGCCGGTACCTTTACTTTTTTTGAACGGTGTTGCGCCAAAAAACCGGATGAAAAACGGCGTGAAATTTTCTTTCGTCTGGGTACCGCGGACTGGGATTTTGAGGATGGTATTCTTTACGGCCCCGATGCAGAAAAAGCTTTTTCCGGAATAAAAGGGATGGGTTTTAGCCGTGATTGGGCACAGGCTTTAAAATATGCCTATTGGTTTTCGTTGCCGAAAGAAAGAAAGGATTTCAAAAGTCATATCATATCGGGAACGGTGGCTTCACGACCGGAGCTCAATCAACCGGCCCCCGATACGCCTTATCATGATGTTTCAACACATGAACTGGGCAAACAATTATTTTCAAGTCAATGTTCTCTGGTCTGGCCTTTTGCAAAAGAGAATGCCTTATTGGTTCTGGCTCAAGAACAAGTTAAGCCGGTAGATGCCATTGTTCAAATCGTTAAAACTGCACAAAATACCGCTAAAGAAAAGGGGCTGAGTGCCGGTGTTCAAAATTTAACGGACGAATTACTGCCCTGTTTCTTCCGTCAAGAACAAAAGGCTATTAAAGAAAGTAAAACACCTTGGCCTTCCCATGAACTTTTGACGTCTATCGCCCGGAAAAAAGAACAAATCGAACCGTATTTAAAGAATTTTTCATGGCTTTATTTAACACAGGCAAAATTTTACCAGGATATGGGCATTCGCCGGTTCCTTGAAAATTCCCCCAAAAAGCCGATACAAATGCTTTTACCGCTGTCATTCGGGCGCGAACGGGACGAATAATCCGTTTTTTAAAAAAATATCTTGACTTTGGGATGAAAGGTCATTATAATTTCTCTGTCTGTCGTCCGACAGAGTTTTAAATTTCCCATATTTTTTTATAAGGAATTCCATGCAATTACAGGATTTAAAGAAAAAAACGCCTACGGAATTATTGGCTTATGCCGAAGAATTAGAAGTTGAAAACGCCGCGTCCCTCAGGACTCAAGATTTAATGTATGCCATCTTAAAAAGATTGGCGGAAACGGAAAACACACTCCTTGGCGAAGGGGTTTTGGAAGTAATGCAAGACGGGTTCGGTTTTTTGCGTTCACCGGAAGCAAACTATCTGGCCGGTCCAGATGATATTTATGTTGCCCCGCAACACATCAAAAAATGGGGATTACGCACGGGTGACACCGTTGCCGGGGAAATCAGCGCCCCACAAAACGGCGAAAAATACTTTTCTTTAGTCAAAATTGACATGGTTAATTTTGTAAAACCCGAAGAGTTACGCTTTCGGATTAACTTTGATGATTTAACACCGCTCTACCCGGAAAAACCGATTAAGATGGAGCATGATGTGCCTCCTTCTGAAAAAGATATGACGGCACGCATTATAGACCTTATCTGTCCACAAGGTTTTGGTCAACGGTCTTTAATCGTCGCCCCGCCCAGAACGGGTAAAACGGTCATGCTTAAAAACATCGCGCATGCAATTACGGCAAATTATCCGGATGCACATTTAATTATGCTCCTTATCGACGAACGGCCTGAAGAAGTAACAGATATGCTACGTTCGGTCAAAGGCGAAGTTATTTCTTCTACGTTTGATGAACCGGCCGCCCGCCATGTTCAAGTTGCCGAAATGGTGATTCAAAAGGCAAAACGGCTTGTGGAACACAAAAAAGACGTCATTATTTTATTAGACTCCATTACGCGTCTGGCACGGGCCTATAATACGGTAATCCCCTCCAGCGGTAAGGTCTTAACCGGTGGTGTGGATGCCAATGCCCTTCAAAAGCCGAAACGCTTTTTCGGGGCAGCACGTAATATTGAAGAAGGCGGTTCTTTAACAATCTTCGGGACGGCCCTTATCGACACGGGATCGCGCATGGATGAAGTGATTTTCGAAGAATTTAAAGGTACCGGTAATAGTGAAATTATTTTGGATCGTAAGGTATCGGATAAACGCATCTTCCCAGCCATCGATGTGACAAAATCCGGCACCCGGAAAGAAGAACTCTTGGTAGATAAGAATAAGCTTCCCAAAATGTGGGTTTTACGCCGTGTTTTAATGCCGATGGGCGTTACGGATTCCATGGAATTTTTAATGGAAAAACTTCGTCAAACAAAAACCAATGACGACTTCTTTGAAAGTATGAATCAATAGTCCCGATAGGGCTTTAAAATACCCTGTTATTTTTTACTTGATTTTTATTCGGATTTTGGATAAAATAAGGCAAAATTGATTTCAAGAAAGGATATACCATGGATTATTCACAAATTAAAGCGACCATGCAGGAACATTTGGCTAAGACGGAGGAAGCCCTCAGGAAAGATTTTGCAGGACTTCGCACGGGGCGTGCTTCTACCGGCTTACTCGACGGCATTATGGTTGAAGCCTATGGTGCCACCGTTCCCCTAAATCAAGTTGGGAATGCCTCGGTACCTGAGGCCAGAATGCTTTCGGTTCAGGTTTGGGATAAAGGTCTGCTAAAAGCTGTTGAAAAAGCGATTCGGGAATCGGGCTTAGGCCTTAACCCTATGAATGACGGACAAATGATACGTATTCCCATTCCGCCTCTATCGGAAGAACGCCGGATAGAACTCTGCAAAATTGCCGGTAAATATACCGAATCGGCACGGGTTTCAGCACGAAATGTGCGCCGTGAAGCCCTAGATGCAGTCAAAAAAATGAAACAGGATAACGCCATTTCCGAAGATGATCAAAAACGGTTTGAAACGGAAATTCAAAATTTAACGGACAAAACAGTGGCGGCTTTGGACGAAATGTTAAAGAACAAAGAAGCGGAAATTAAACAAGTATAATGACTGATACACCGGAAGAAAAAAAATTACCCGTTCACATTGGTTTCATCATGGACGGGAACGGCCGTTGGGCCGAAGAGCAAGGGTTAAAGCGAACGGCAGGTCACAAAAAAGGGGCCGAGGTAGCACGGCTCGTTATCGAACATGCCAAAAAGCGTGGGATTAAGGTAGTTACCATGTATGCTTTTTCCACCGAGAACTGGAAACGTCCAAAGGCCGAAGTTAAGACCTTATTGGACATTTTCCGTAAATATATGAACGAAGATATCAAGGAACTTCAAAAACAAAAGGTACGTGTATCCTTTATCGGCGACCGCGAAAAATTCCCAGCCGACATGGTTAAACGTATGAACGAAATTGAACGAGAAACGGCTGCTTATACCGATTTTCGGGTGGTGCTGGCTTTAAATTACGGCTTTCGGGATGATATGATTGCCGCCATTAAGAAAATTGCCGTGGATATTTTGGATCGTAAATACCTGATTTCCGGAATCAACGAAGACAAGGTTAATGAGGCTTTGTCCACACACGATACGCCCTATCCCGATTTAATTATCCGGACAAGTGGCGAACAAAGGCTCAGCAACTTTCTGATGTGGGAAAGCGCCTATGCGGAGCTGTATTTCACACCGGTTTACTGGCCCGATTTTAACGAGCATGACTTGGATGACGCCATTGAGGCCTATGGCCGCCGTAATCGTCGTTTCGGTAAAGTAACCATTTAAAAAAAATGGAGGGGGAAATGAAAGAAGCGCAAAAGAAAAGCAGAATCTGGGGATTTTTTAAAAGAATCGCCCAACTGTTTTTAACCGTCATTGTTATTTGGATTTTGACTTTTTTATTTAACTTTATAGGTATTACATTAGACGACAGTTTTGTGTTTTCAAAGTGCCTCACATGTCCCCCTTGGTTCCGTTTTATTTTCAATTACGGTTTTGCACTTCTCTGCCTGATTGGTTTTATTCGAATTATCATGCAGGTTCGACGCCAAAAAATATCCAAATTTTGGATATTTGATGGCATTGTTGGCCTTATCGTTGTGGGGTCTTCCCTTATCCTGCCGATTTGGTCAACATATAATTTGATTAAGTACCCCAATATCCTCCCCCCGGTTTTAAGGGTTTATCCGTCCGATCAAACATATGTGTTCTATGAAGGACAAATCCCAGATGATAAAAAAGAAAATTTAACCGGTTTTGTCATTCGAAAAGACAACCCCATCCCCCTTCGGTATGAAAACGGGAAAGTGATAGAGTATGAATCAAAAACGGATAATTGGTATCCGGCAGATGATGTTGAGTTCGGTGAAAACTATAAAACTGCCTCCCATAAAACAACACACGAACCCATTACAGGTTTTGTGATGTATAAAGGTCATGAAATAAATGTCCTTTCTGAATACTTAAATGGAAAATTTACCGGAAACAGATTCGGCTTTAGAAAAGAAGATAATGAATCCGTCGGCAAGTTAAGTATGTGGCTTTATCTGAAAGACGGTCGCATAGTAAATTATGAAAATTATTATCCCAACGGATATTTAGCAAATCAAAGTCACACATCAGAAAATAGGGAATTAATGGGTAGTTGGTATACCCCAAATGGCCAATTAGTATTAAAAACAACCAATCAAAATTTAGGTGCCGACAATCCGATGACAGGTGTTGCCAGCCTTCAGCAGTTATACTACAACTCAAAAGGGCAACTGGTCGCCTATTGGGACATGCGACAAATAAAAGCCCTTTGTGTATCACCCGACGGGGCCGGTCGCTTGATGATGCCGGACGAAATTGAACGTTTTTTTAAAGAAGCGGATAAACTCCCCAACGGAGAAATCTCCGAATTTTGGTGTGATTATCAGGCAAAATACAATATCTTTACTTTATTAAAATCTTTGGCAAAAGCTGCCAAATAATACCTTAAAGCCCCACAAATCCCCCGAATAATTTCGGGATAACGGTGAAAAAGATAAGATAACGAAAAAATCAAAATAAATCTTGATTTTTAGTTCAAGATATGCTAAAAGATTGCTACTCAAATTTTTTAATCAAAAGGAGAACAAAAGGTATGGCAGAAGATAAAGCTAAAATTCAAGAAGATACCAGAAAAATGATGGTTAAATGGAAGTCCAAACGTGGGGCCTTAATTATGGCACTCCACGAAATTCAAGGGGCTTTCGGTTATGTACCTTGGGATTCGATGGAAGTTGTGTCCGAAGAACTAAAAATCCCCATGGCGCAAATTTATTCGGTTTTAACATTTTACAACCACTTTAAATTAACGGCCCCCGGTAAGGTCGTGATTTCTATTTGTGACGGAACGGCTTGCCACATTAAGGGCGGTCAATCGGTGATTGAAGCTTTTGAAAAAGAATTGGGTGTAAAAGCCGGTGTAACAACCGCCGACGGCCTGTTCTATATTCAAATTGTGCGTTGCCTCGGATGTTGCGGTTTAGCACCTGTTGTAGTGGTAAACGGTAAGACTTATGGTCGGGTAACACCTTTGGACGCCCCGAAAATTATTGCCGAATGGCGTGAAACTATGGCCGCAGAAGGATAAGGAGATTTTAAAATGGCAGAATTAACACAAGAACAAATTGAAAAATTAAAAGCCCTTGGGCGGACACAGAAAGAAAACCTGTTAAAACTGGGGGAAGATTTTAAAGAACGCGTTAAAAATTATCGGGCTGCTATTTACACCTGTAATGCAACCAGTTGCCATTCGGGCGGTGCCTCCAATGTGTTGGAAGCTTTCACGGAAAGCCTGAAAGCTGCGGGGTTGGAAGCTGATGTGCGTTTGGTTTGTACAGGTTGTATGGGACTTTGTGCTTCGGGTCCGTTGGCACGTGTTGAAATTAAAGGCAAAAAGACCATCCTGTATCAGCATGTAACAGCCGACATGGCACGCCTTATTGTGGCGGAACATGTGGTACCGGCATTAAAAACGGAAGGCGAAATTAAAACATCGGATTACTTGAAAAAGCAAGAACTTTCATTGGATTTACCATTCTTTACAAAGCAACGGAAAATCGTGTTGCGGCTTTTGGGTCATTCGGATCCGGAAGATTTGGGCGAATATATTGCCAACGGCGGTTATCAAGGTTTGATGAAGGCCCTAACGATGAAGCCGGAAGAAGTGTTGGATATCATTAAACGCTCCGGCCTGCGCGGACGTGGCGGCGGCGGATTCCCGACCGGAACAAAGTGGGAAATGCTGGCTAAATCACCGCTTGTTGACGGGGAAAAATTCATGATTTGTAACGGCGACGAAGGTGATCCGGGGGCCTATATGGACTCTTGTATTTTGGGTGGCGGTTCACATGCCGTACTGGAAGGTATGATGATTGGTGCCTATGCGACAGGGGCAACCTCTGGTTGGTTCTACATTCGTGCGGAATATCCTCTGGCCATTCAACGGATGGAATTGGCGATTAAGCAAGCCAAACGCTATGGTATCTTGGGTCGCAACATTTTCGGTACGGACTTTAACTTTATGGCTGATATCCGTTATGGTGCCGGTGCTTTTGTATGCGGTGAAGAAACGGCTTTGATGTCATCGGTGGAAGGCAAACGCGGAACACCGCGCCCACGGCCTCCGTTCCCGACACAAAAAGGTCTGTTCCAAAAACCGACAGCCATCAACAATGTGGAAACTTTAGCCAATATCGGCCCCATTATGGTCAATGGCCCCGAATGGTTTAGTGAAGTCGGTACAGCCACTTCCAAGGGAACAAAGGTCTTTGCCATTACCGGTAAAGTGAAACATTCCGGCCTTGTGGAAGTTCCGATGGGAACGACCGTTGGTGAAATGGTGAACGATATCGGTGGCGGAACCAGCTCCGGTAAGCCCTTTAAGGCCGTCCAAACGGGTGGCCCTTCGGGTGGTGTGATTCCGGCCTCAGAACTGCATATGCCACTGTGCTATGAAGAACTTAAGAAAATCGGATCCATGATGGGTTCGGGCGGTATGATTATTATGGATCAAGACGACAGTATGGTTGAAATCGCCAAGTTCTATTTAGGCTTTACGGTAGATGAATCCTGCGGTAAATGCGCACCTTGCCGGATTGGTGGTTATCAGATGCTTAAGTTGATGAACAAGATTGCGGCCGGCAAAGGTACCAAAGCCGATGTTGCAAAAATCAAAGAAATCGGTAACGCCATGCGTAAGGCTTCGCTCTGCGGACTGGGTCAAACGGCTCCAAATCCAGTGCTATCGACCATGAAGTTCTTTAAGAACGAATATGATGCACTTTTGGTGGACGGCAATGAACCGGATGCACCGGCAAAAAAAGAAATTAACGCCTGTAATATCAATACAAAAAGATAAGGAAAAAGACTATGGTAAAATTAACAATTGATTCAAAAGTCGTTGAAGTTCCCGAGGGAACAACAATTTTAGATGCCGCCAAATCGGTTCAAATTAAAATCCCGACACTGTGTCATCATCCGGATTTACCGCCGACTGCGGCTTGCGGTATTTGTATCGTGAAATCAAACGGGCGTATGGTTCGGTCTTGCTGCACACCGGTTAGCGAAGGTATGGAAGTCGTTACACGTGACCCCGATATTATCGAGGCTCGTCGGACGGTTCTGAAATTAACGCTCAGCAAACACCCGAATGAATGTTTGACATGCCTTAAAAACGATACTTGCGAATTGCGTAAGTTATCGGCCGATTTCGGTATTCGGGATTCTGAATTTGAAAACATTACCCCCACTAAGGAAGAAATGCCCGAAGACGATTCAACCAAGAGTATCGTTTTAGATCCACGCAAATGTATCCTGTGCGGACGGTGTGTGGAAGTTTGCCAAAACGTCCAAAACGTGTGGGCTTTGTCCATGTTGAAACGGGGGATCAGCACACATATTTCACCGGCTGCCGATGAAAAACTGGGCAATAGTCCTTGCATTAAGTGCGGTCAATGTACAGCGCACTGCCCGACGGGTGCTTTAACGGAACGGGACGATACACAATATGTGTGGAGTTTACTCCAAGATCCCGAAAAATACTGCGTGGTTCAAATTGCGCCGGCCGTTCGTGTTGCCGTTGGAGAAGTCTTTGGCTATAAACCCGGCGAAGTAACAACCGGTAAGATTTATGCGGCCTTACGTCGTTTGGGCTTTAATGCGGTATTTGATACCAACTTTGGCGCCGACGTAACAATTATGGAAGAAGGCAGCGAATTTATTGAACGTTTTGTGAACGGGAAAGGCGTTTTGCCATTAATTACTTCCTGCTGTCCGGCATGGGTGGACTATATGGAAAAATATTTCAGTGATATGATTCCACATTTCTCCAGCTGTAAATCCCCACACGAAATCGTGGGTGCTCTGTCAAAGACATACTATGCGGATAAAATCGGTGTTCCAACAGAAAAAATGCGTGTGATTTCCATTATGCCCTGTACGGCGAAGAAGTTCGAAATCTTACGTTCGGAGGAGATGTTCTCTTCGGGCTTCCAAGATGTGGATGTATCTTTAACAACCCGCGAACTCGCCCGCATGATTAAACAAGCCGGTATTGATTTTGTGAACTTACCGGATGAGGAAGCCGATAGTCCTTTGGGTGCCTATACAGGTGCCGGAACCGTTTTCGGTTTTTCGGGCGGTGTGATGGAAGCGGCATTGCGGACGGTACATGCCATTGTAACCGGTAAAGAAATGCCGGAAGATGCCTTAGAGGTCAAACCGATTTTAGGTATTGACAAAGGCATTAAGGAAATGACAATGAATTTGAACGGTAAGGAAGTTCGTATCGCTGTTGCACACGGGATTGGCCATGTTCAAGCCCTTTTGGAAAAAGTGCGTGAGGCCGAGCAAAAAGGCGAAGAACCCCTGTATCACTTCATTGAAGTTATGGCTTGCCCCGGCGGTTGCGTCGGTGGCGGCGGACAACCCATGGGGGTAACGGATGAAATCCGTAAGGCCCGTGCGGCAGGACTCACACAAGACGATCGTCAAAGTAAGTTCCGGTGTTCGCACCTTAATCCGGATGTGAAAAAGTTGTATGATGAATTTTTGGGCAAACCTCTGTCTGAAAGATCACACCATCTGCTTCATACCAATTATCAACCCAGAAAGTTGTATAACAAATAAGCAAACGAAAGCACCCGCCAACTGGCGGGTGTTTTTTTTAATAAAAAAAATCAATTATTCCTTGACTAATTCCCAGTAAAAGTCATGTTTTTCTCTACTACCATATGACGGATTGTGACTCGTGCAAGCATCCTCATTTTTATGAGATAACTGTTTACGCCATTCAGAAATTTTCTTTTTTTCGCCGATTTTAGCATCAAATACACGTGCTTCGGCAGTTAAACATCCAATTCCTTTTATTGCAACTACCTCCGTAGTATTCGTATTACCATCTGTATCAAAATATAATCTAGCTTCACTTTCATCAACTCCCTTATGATCTGTTTTGTCTATAATACGTTTTCCAACCAAAGTTAATGATTGTGGCAAGGTTGCATCAATCTTGGCATTCCGTTGCTCATATTCTTTTCGACTTTCCCCATAATAAATAGTGGCAAATGCCGAAGAGACCGTTATCAGGCTCATAAACATAGAAACTAATTTTGTCTTTTTCATTTTCTCTCCTCCTTTAAAAATGAAAGTGAATCTGGTCACTCAACAATTAAATTATATCATGTTATGTGTTTTTTTGTCAAGTTTTTTTAAATGACAGTATTAAAGCGTATCTTTCAAAACCCGCCAACCGGTGAATATATCTTCAATAAGAATACTCTATTTTCTTAAAAATTTCTCCAACCAATGGATATTATATTGTCCATCTATAAATTCTGGATCCGAAATAATCCGTTGATGAAGCGGTATTGTTGTCGGAATACCTTCTATCACAAATTCTTCAAGCGAACGCCTTAGGCGCATTAAAACGCCATTTCGTGTCCGTCCATGAACAATCAATTTAGCAATCAAACTATCGTAATTAGGCGGCACCGTATACCCAGCATACATTTCGGAATCTACCCGCACATCAAGTCCCCCCGGCGTATGCCATTGACCAATCGTGCCTGCACGCGGAATGAAAGTATTAGGATCTTCTGCATTTATCCGACAATCCATCGCATACCCGTTAAAGCGAATATCTGCCTGTTCATAACCCAAAGCAGCCCCACTGGAAATCCGGATTTGATCCCGCACAATATCAATGCCTGTTACGGCTTCGGTAATCGGGTGTTCGACCTGAACACGCGTATTCATTTCCAAAAAATAAAATTGTCCGTTTTCATAAAGGAATTCAACCGTTCCCACATTGGTATAGCCAATCTTTTTCATGGCATTTACCACAATTTCACCAATCTGTTGTCTTTGTTCGGGATTTAAAGCCGGTGAAGGCGTTTCTTCAAGCACTTTTTGATGATTACGTTGCAGCGAACAATCCCGTTCACCCAAATGCACCACATGACCATAATTATCGGCCAGAACCTGAACCTCAATATGGCGGGGATTTTCCAAATATTTTTCCAAATATACCGAATCATTCCCAAAGGCATTCAATGCCTCTTTTTGCGCCAGTTCAAAAGCTTCCTGCATTTCATCCGCAGAACGGGCAATTTTCATCCCTTTGCCGCCACCACCTGCTGTTGCCTTTATAATAACGGGATAGCCAATTTTTTCGGCAATTTCTTGTGCTTCCGCAACCGATTGGACTGCCCCATCAGACCCCGGCACAACGGGTAGGCCTGCATCCAATGCCATTTTTTTTGCTGAAATTTTATCGCCTAATAAACGAATCATCTCTGGGCTCGGACCAATAAAGGTAATCCCATGGGCTTCTACCATCTCGGCAAATTCGGCATTTTCGGATAAAAATCCGTATCCCGGATGAATGGCGTCTGCCCCCGTCATAACGGCAGCAGAAATAATAGCCGCTTTGTTCAAATAGGAATCCTTCGCCGCTGCAGGACCGATACAAACGGCCTCATCGGCCAATTTGACATGCATGGCATCCGCGTCCGCCGTCGAATGGACCGCAACCGTTTTAATTCCCATCTCTCGACAGGCCCGATGAATTCGAAGGGCAATTTCACCACGATTGGCAATTAAAACTTTTTCAAACATATTTAACCTATCCGGAATAAGGGTTGATTATATTCAACCGGATTGCCCGTTTCAATTAAAATTTCCGTAATTTGACCGGCTTTTTCGGCCTTAATCGGGTTAAAGGTTTTCATTGCTTCTATCAGACATACCGTTTGTCCAACGACAACTGTGTCTCCGACAGCCACAAACGGTGCGGAATTTTGATCTTTTGCCAAATAAGCAACCCCGACCATAGGAGAACGGATATAATTACCTGCCGGCACGTCCACATTTTTTTCCGCAACCGGTGCAACAACCGTTGTCGGCTCTGCCACAGGGCGATGACCGACAACACGCAAGTGGACACCATCTACATCATATTCTATTTCCGATAAATTATTCTGATGCAACAATTCGGCTAACTCGGTAATTGCTTGTTTTTGCTCTGCTTTCATGACTAACCTCGTATAAAAAATAAAAACTGGCTTAGTTTTACTCTAAATGCCCTCAAAAAGCAAGTAAAAAAAGATTACAAAAATCTTGCAAAGAGACGAAAAGTGTGATAATTTAGTTTCATTCATGAAAGGAAATACTATGACAATGACATACGAAGAGTTAGCACGCGGTATCGAATCTATTATCCCCGAAAACGGATTAAAAGAAAAATTGGCTTTGGCCGAAAAGGAACATCGGCCCTTAATCGTTAAATTCGGTATGGACCCGACAGCACCGGATTTACATCTGGGACACGCGGTAGGCCTTAAAAAATTGCGGCAGTTTCAAGAAGCCGGTCACGAATTGTGTCTGATTGTCGGTGACTTTACCGCCTGTATCGGTGATCCGACAGGGCGCAATACCACACGTCCTCCCCTAACGGCGGAAGAAGTAAAAGTCAATGCTAAAACATACATTGAGCAACTAGGTAAAGTCGTAGATATGACTAAAAACATCAAAATCGTCTTTAACGGCGAATGGATGAATAAGATGACTTTTGCCGATATCATTAAACTACTGGGAAAAGCAACATTGGCTCAGGTCATGCAACGAGATGACTTTTCCCTGCGTTATAAAGAAAATATCCCCATTGCACTCCATGAACTGATTTACCCCTTAATGCAGGGTTACGACTCCGTAATGGTAAAAGCGGACATTGAATTTGGCGGTCGGGATCAGCTCTTAAACTGCCTGATGGGGAAGAGCCTTCAAGAAAGCATGGGTATGCCGGGGCAAATTGTGATCGGAATGCCTCTTTTGGTCGGCCTTGACGGTAAGATGAAGATGAGTAAGTCTAAGGGCAACTATATCGGCCTTAATGAACCGCCCAATGATATGTATGGTAAAGCAATGTCCATACCGGATGAATTAATCCCCGATTGGGTAGAACTGGTCACAAATTGGACACCGGATGAGCAGTCTAAGGCTATTGCCGATTATAAAAACGGGTCGGTCAATCCCATGGAAATTAAAAAGAAAATCGCCTTTAACATTGTGGAACAATACCACGATAAAGCGGCAGCAGAATCGGCAGAACACTTTTTCTATGTGCAGGTCCAACAACGGGGATTTGATACCAAAGAGTTTGAGGATGTAAGTGCCGCTTCTTTGAATTTGGCTTCGCCTTGCGGTTTGGTAGACTTTGGCGTTGCGGTTATGCAAGGGCAAAGCAAATCGGCCATCCGCCGTTTAATTGAAAGCGGCGCCGTATCTGTTTCGGGTGAAAAGGTAACGGATATCAATGCCAAAATCGCACCGATGGCAGAGGGCCTAAAAATCAAAATCGGCAAACGCGGCTTTTTCAACTTTAAGCCATAACAGTAGGAATGAGGGGTTAAAATGACACAAAGTATCGGAAAAATCGTAGCGGTTAGCGGCAGCGTTGTTGAAGTTCGATTTGAAAAAGACCTGCCGGCCATGTTTAATGCTTTGGAGACCGAAGCAGAAAAACCCCTTATTCTGGAAACACAAGGCTATATTGACGAACACACCGTCCGTGCATTGGCGATGGGGGGAACACAAGGGCTCGCCCGAGGAATGAAAATTCTGGATACCGGCCATCCGATAGAAGTCCCCGTCGGCGATAAAACTTTGGGACGTATGTTCAATGTATTCGGCGATACAATTGACGGGGATAAGCCGATTAAAAATCCCGAACTTAAATCCATTCATGCCCAGCCCGTACCGGTCTCCGAATTAGAAGTATCATCCGAAATTTTCGTCAGCGGTATTAAGGCCATAGACCTCTTGGCCCCGATGGAACGGGGTGGTAAAGCGGGCCTTTTCGGTGGGGCGGGTGTCGGTAAAACCGTTTTAATTACGGAAATGATTAACAACATGGTCGGCCGATACGAAGGCGTCAGTATTTTTGCCGGTATCGGGGAACGTTCGCGTGAGGGTGAACAACTCTATCGTGAAATGCAAGAAGCCGGCGTTCTTGATAAAACGGTTATGATTTTCGGGCAAATGAATGAAGCACCGGGGGTGCGGTTTCGGGTAGCCTTATCTGCCCTAACCATGGCGGAATATTTCCGCGATCAGAAAAAGCAAGACGTGCTCCTTTTGATCGATAACATTTTCCGGTTTATTCAGGCCGGATCCGAGGTTTCGGTTTTACTGGGTCAAATTCCGTCACGGGTGGGATATCAACCGTCCCTCGGGACAGATATTGCCGATTTGGAAGAACGAATTTCCAGCACGACAAACGGTGCCATTACCTCTATTCAAGCCGTCTATGTACCGGCCGATGACTTTACGGATCCTTCGGCAACACATACTTTTGCACACTTATCTTCCACCATTGTTTTATCGCGGGTGCGTGCGGCCCAAGGCCTTTATCCGGCATTGGATCCGTTAACATCGGGATCAAATATGTTGACCCCCTTAATCGTTGGGGAAAAACATTATCGGGTTGCAACCGAAGTTCGAAAAACACTTGCCCAATATGAAGACCTAAAAGACATTATTGCCATGCTTGGGTTTGATGAACTTCCCGAACATGATCAACAAACGGTGCTGACCGCCCGAAAACTGGAACGTTTCTTGACTCAACCGTTCTTCACCACCGGTCAATTTACCGGTATGCAGGGTAAATCTGTGAACTTAGAGGACACAATTTCAGGCTGTGAACGTATTTTATCGGGTGAATTTAATGATCTGGATGAAAATGATTTCTACATGATCGGAACGGTTGACGAAGCACGCGAAAAAGCCAAAAAGAGGAAAGAGGGATAAATGGAACTGAACCTTAAAATCTCGACCCCAATCGGCATCGCCTTGGATACCGCCACAACCCAAGTGGATTTTGAGGCCATAGACGGTTTTTTCACCCTTCTGCCCCGCCATGCGGATATGGTATCGGCCCTAAAATCCGGTATTTTAAGTTACAAAGTCGGTGATAAAAAATCTTATGTAGCGTGCCATAATGGTGTTTTGGTTAAAAAGGGAAGTGATGTATCCGTATCAACAAAACTGGCTATTTTAGGCTCTGACCTAAAAGAATTACAACAAAAAATAGCAATTGATTTTAAGGCGATGGAACAAGAACGCAAAGAAGTGAACCTGGCGATGGCAAAATTGGAATTGGGACTTGCAAAAGGGATTTTATCATTGAAGCAAGATGGGGGCGCACATGGCAACCTTTGATCAAGAAAACAAAAAGGCCGAAAAAATCCTGATTAAAAAGGCGCATAAAATGGCAGGTCGAAAGGAACGTGTTATTGAACTTAATGCCGCGGTGTTAAGTGTTTATGGCTGGCAAATGGCTATTCCGATGGTATTAGGGGTCATTTTAGGGAGACTCTTGGACCATTTTATACCAATGACATACTTATCTTGGACACTTAATTTTATTCTAATCGGGGCAGTTATCGGTTTTTATAATGCAACCCGCTGGATTAAAAGAGAAGGTAGCCTTTCAAACAAAAAGAAAGGGAAACAAAAATGAATAAAATTATACATATAATAACAGATATTTTGATTATATTGTGTTCTGTTATATTAATCTTTGTGATATACAATTGTATAGATGCATATTTAACGGATCGAAGGACTACCATTGCACGGGAAGAAAACAAAATTAGACAAGAAAGGCACAGGTTTGATGTACTTAAAAAAGCCATTTTTAATGATGCGTTTATGAATAAATGCTTAACTTGCATGGGTGACAATGGCAAACCACATATCATTGAAAACGAAAAATTTTCGTGTGAATATACTAGAAAGCCTACAATCGATATACCTGATCATCTGAAATCTGGATTTTGTGGTGATTGTCTTTATGTTTTTACTCTAGAAAGTGACGTCAATAATGTCTGGGTAGATAATGTTGAAACTTGTCTCCAATTGTTGTCAAAAGATAAGGATACCAAATGAATCAGAATACTTTAAACATATCTCCTCATGAAATTGAGATAGTGCCCTCAATTAGAAATAAAACGGGAGAGGCGTAAAAAATGAATTTTAATGCTTTTAAACTTTCGCTTTCCGAATTCGGCACCTGTTTTTTAATAGGGGCCATATGCGGGCTGATATTCATGTATCTGTTGTGGCGAACGGTTAAATTATTACCGCAGGTTAAGCACAAATACTTGTTTCTATTCGTATCCAAGGCCTTAAGGATTTTCTTACTTTTATGTGTCATGATTTTATTTTCCGACCACCATGCGGGTAAATTCTTAACAATTTTTTGCGGATTTTGGGCTATTCGATTAATTATCTTGAAATTTGTCAGTTTTCGGGTCTATCATGAAACAGAAGAAAAACAACTTTTAAAAGGAATGAAAAAAAAGAAAAAATGAAAACCATCCTGTTTCAGTTAGGACATTTTGATGTATCAATTGAAATTTTACTGTCAATTGGGGTGGCTCTTTTGTTCTGTGCTGGGGCGTGCATCTGGATTAAAAATAAGATTGGCCGAGGGCTTTTGTTGTTCCTAATCGTATCAGCGTGGTGGAGTGCCTTAATGATCGGGGGACAAAATACAGAGGGTCTGGACCTTAAAAATGTAGATACAATTCCTATCATAAAAGTAGGAGATTTCACCATTGGCGGAACAATTTTCTATTCATGGCTAGTCATGGGGGTGTTGGTTCTTTTATCATGGCTTTCGACCCGAAATTTAAAAACAACCCTACGCGTATCTGCCCTACAGACAGCAATGGAATCCGTTGTGCGAACAATCCGATCACAGATTATTGAGGCCAGTGGCGATAACCCTGCCCGCTATTTACCGATTATGGGAACTTTCTTTTTGTTCATCGGGATGAGTAATCTGTTGACGATTATCCCGTGGTTTCAAGCCCCGACGGCCTCCCTGTCCACAACGGCGGCCTTTGCTCTGTGCGTCTTTTGTGCCATGCCGATTTACGGTATTCAAAACGCCGGTGTAAAAGGGTATTTAAAAAAATACATCGAACCGACCCCAATTATGCTACCCATGAATATCCTCAGCGATTTTTCATCTACTTTTGCATTAGCCTTCCGGCTTTATGGAAATATGCTCAGCGGTGCGATTTTGGCATCTGTTTTAATGATGTTGGTGCCATTTATAATACCGCTTCCCATGCAGATTTTAGGGCTTATTACCGGTATGATTCAGGCCTACGTTTTTGCCCTTTTGGCGATAGTTTATGTGTCTTCGGTATCGCCGAAACAACCCTTTGAAGACCATTTGAATTTTTATTAAGAAAGGAGAAAAAATTATGGAACCAACAACTTTAATCGGAGCAATTTCTGTCCTAGCGGCAGGTTTATGTATCGCGATTGGCGGTATCGGACCGGCTTTGGGTGAAGGAAATGTGGCAGCAAACGCCCTGCGCGCAATGGCCCAACAACCCGATGAGGCAGGCAACATTACCAAAACAATGTATATTGCTATGGCCATGGTGGAATCAACGGCTATTTATGCATTTGTGGTAACAATGATGATCATGTATGCCAATCCGTTTTGGAACTATGCCATCGAAGCAGCCTCTAAGTAAAAGGAGTCCGTTATGGGATTTAGCTGGGTTACATTCTTTGCCCAAATTATCAATTTGTTTTTGTTGGTGTGGCTATTAAAAAAGTTCCTTTATCGGCCGATTTTATCCGCGATAGAAAAGCGTCAGGCTTATATTGAGGATAAAGTCAAAAAAGCCGATGAGGCCGTCAAATCTGCCCAAAAACAAGAAGAAAAACTGAACAAACAGGTTCGCCAATGGGAAAAAGACAAACAAAAGCGGTTGGATGAACTGGATACGGAATTAGAGGCTTATCGGCGCGAGGAACGAACGGCTATCGAACGGGAAGCCCGTGATTTGCGACAAAAGATGCAAGATGCACTCAATCGCGAAAGTGCCTCAATGCAGTTGGAAATTCGGGATATGATGGCGGGGAACTTTTTAAATCTGTCCCAAAAGGTTTTGACGGATTTATCCCGTCTTGCCCCCATGGAACAGGCCGTTACCCTTTTCCGCAAAAAAGTATCCGATTTACCCAAGGCCGATGTTAAATCCATTCGTGATGTTTTGAAAAAGAAAAACCAAATCATCATTTCTTCGTCGGCGGAATTGACTGAAAAAGAACAAAAAAGCCTTTCTTCATTTTTAAAAGAACAATTTGGAGAAAGCGCCATTTCTTATCGTGTTCAACCGGATTTGATTTTGGGAATAGAAGCCCTTATCGGGGAGACGGTTTTGGAATGGAATTTAAAATCCTATCTGGATCATTTTGAAGGGAACTTAAACGCGGCGTTGGCCGGTTTAATCGTGAAGGAGTAGTATATGTTAAAAGGCGCATCAAAACAGGCAACAAAACTCATCAAAGACACAATCGGGAAAACCAAAACCGATTTAAATGTATCCGAGGTCAGCACCATTATCTCTATCTCGGCCGGAACGGCAGAAGTCGGCGGCCTGAACAAGGTGAAGATGAATGAACTTTTGACCTTTCGGGGGGATACCGTCGGTATGGTTCAAACGCTTATGACCGACAGGGTGGGTGTTGTCTTTTTGACAAACGCCGATCATTTAAAGGCAGGTGATCGCGCTAAGCGCACCAATCGGGTATTGGACGTACCGGTGGGTGAAGCTTTATTGGGGCGTGTGATTAATCCGTTGGGCGGACCGCTGGATAACAAAGGTCCCATTGCAACGACCGAAACTTGGCCGGTGGAACGGGAATCCCCCCCGATTATGCATCGGGCACCGGTGGATACCCCACTTCAGACAGGTTTGAAGGCCATTGATTCCTTTACCCCAATCGGTCGCGGGCAACGGGAATTGATCCTGGGGGATCGGCAAACGGGAAAAACCGCCATTGCCGTTGATACCATTATCAACCAAAAAGATACCGGGGTTATTTGTATCTATTGTGCTATTGGTCAACGGGCATCCGGAACGGCGCGCGTTATAGCGGACTTGGAAAAACATGGTGTAATGAATAACACAATTGTCGTAATTGCTTCCGGCGATGATGAAGCAGGCCTTCAGTATATTGCCCCCTATGCGGCGACAAGTATCGGGGAGTGGTTTATGGCGCACGGTAAAGATGTGTTAGTCATTTATGATGATTTAACGGCACATGCGCGAGCCTATCGACAAATGTCATTACTTTTGCGCACACCGCCGGGACGTGAGGCTTTTCCGGGGGATATTTTCTATATTCATTCCCGATTGTTGGAACGATCCACACACCTGCGTCCCGAATTTGGTGGTGGTAGTTTAACCTCTTTACCCATCGTTTCAACAGAGGCCGGTAACATTTCCGCCTATATTCCGACAAACATTATTTCGATTACGGACGGGCAGATTTACCTATCCACAAACCTGTTTCAAAAAGGCATTTTGCCCGCCATTGATACCGGCAGGTCCGTATCGCGTGTAGGCGGCGATGCACAATTACCCGCTTACCGTAGTTTGGTTGGTCCTTTAAAACTCTTCTTTTCACAGTTTGAGGAATTGGAATCTTTTGCCAAATTCGGGACACAAATGGATGCCGCTACAACCGAACGCCTGAAGCGTGGGGAGGCTATCCGCTCCGTCCTTCAACAAATCCAATATGCGCCGATGCCGGTGGCGGACCAAATCGTTGTTTTCCTGGCCACCAATGCGGGATTATTGGATAATATCCCTGCAAACAAAATTACCGTAGCCCAAAACTTGATTATCAAAATTTTCCATCAACATTTTTCGGGCGCGGTATCGGCTATTTCCCGCCGTGAAAAATTGAGCCCTGAGACCCAGAAAAATATTTTAACCGAACTGAAAAAGGCACTTGAAGCAATCAAATGACACTGGAAGCCCTGACAAAACGGATTAAAACAACAACGGACCTGAAAGATATTGTCGGCACGATGAAGATGCTTTCATCCGTCAGTATTGCGCCGTATGAAAAGGCTTTAAAATCCATCAATCGCTATGGGCAAACAGTAAAAGATGCCTTTGTGGGTCTTTTAAAAAAGGAAAATTTCACCTATCAACCCAGGCCCGTTAAATCAACCACACCACAAACGATTGCCATTGTTATCGGAACAGATAACGGCCTTGTGGGGCGGTTTAATCGGGATGTGCTTGCTTATGCCAAATCGGATTTAAAAGAAAAAAATTGTTTCGATCAAACAGAATTTATTTGTGTCGGCAAACGATTAGGCCTGATGGCGGATTCGGCAAAACTGCCGATCGCGGCAACCTATGCCATTATGAATTCCCTTAAGGAAATAGCCTCTATTGCCTCAATGGTCTTGATGAAAGTAAATGAAGTTATCCCGATTCGCAGGTCGGAACAGGTCTTAATTTACTTTATGAAACGAAAATCCGGCGAGCCGCAAAGGCCAACCGTTTTGCAACTGATGCCCCTGCCCTATGTGGATATGATGCGCTTCAAATCGGAAAAATGGACGGGGAAAACACCGCCCTTAATTACCGCAGATTACAGTGAGCTCTTCACCGCCCTTATCCATGAATACCTGACGGTTGTCTTAAGCGGTGCTTTAACAGCTTCATTGGCGGCCGAACACTATACCCGTATGGTCAATATGCAGCAAGCCGAAAAAAATATTGATGACTCCTTAACCGAGATGAACCTAACCTATCAACAATTGCGTCAGGCCGGAATCACAGATGAACTGATAGACATTGTTTCCGGTGCCGAAAGTTTAAAAAAGAAACGCTAAAAATTATCCTTTTTGTTTTCTTATCATTTCTATCATTTTATTTAATGATTGGGGCGTTAGCCGATCCATAATATCTTGATGAAAATGAAAATCAATTGGCAACTTCATATAATCACAAAAATCTGTGTAAAGAATAATTTCAAGTTTATTTTACCTCCTTTATTGAACTCATTTTTTTATAAAAAAATAAAAGACACCGAAACAATAAACCTAGAAATTTCTTCATCACAGCCCCTTTAACTAAAAGGGGCCTGTCTGGACAAAAATCAAGAAAAGCAACCCGTTAGACGATAGAAAATTACCTGAATGGGAGAAAATACCTCTTTTATCTGATCTCTTCTTTTTTATGATGAATCCAAATAGGGAGCCCCAATAAATATATTTTTTTAAGAGTTCGTTTTTGATTTTTTTTGATTTTCAGAATAGGGATACCAAAAATGGAAAATCGTCTGGCTGATTTATCTAATCTTTCCAAAACATCAGGATAAGCTTTTAAAACAGCCGATATTTGCTGATCATTTTTTCCGCCCGTAACATTACTCTTCCATAATGCATTGTCTTGGGTTTCCGGAATTTCTATACAGCTATTTCCTTTATTGGATACTAAATTGATTTTTGTCCCATTATGCACCGCCATCCCCCAAAACCAGACATCATCTGCCTGAGGAGCTAATTTCATAAACTTATTCTCATCAAAAACATCTGTGTGCAGTGCATTCGGTGGATATAGAACCCCTCCTACTCCTGTCAAAAAATTATTAAAAGATGGTTTAGCCGATTTCATTTTCGATACCCATTTTCGATAGGGAGACATCTTTTTTCTTTTAAAAGTAATCCCATGGGCTCGCAAAGTATGAATCATTGCTGGATTCTGAATATACCCTTTTAATAACCTTTCAACGACATTATTTTGATAAATCGCATCATCATCGACTGTTATAATCAACGAATCAGGATATTTTTTTAAAGCCGGAATTAATTTTTTATATGATTTAATATCGTGATACCAGTTAATTGTCAGCCCTTTCAAAGTTAAGTCCAATAATTCAGGTGGTAGATCTTTTTCTTTATTAGGGAATTGTTCTGGTGCCAACCATAAAACGATCTTATCTGCTTTAATCGTTTGATCCAATAAAGATTCAATTGTTTTATGAACAGTAGATATTCTGGCCGGATAAGAAGTCAAAGAAATGATGATGGGATGACCAATTCCTTTACAGGCTTGCTGAAATTTATTTTTAAGATTAGGAGAAAAATCTCTTAAAAATGTAAATTTATCCGCCCACATTCTGGCATTAATAATATTGGACCACTGTTCTTTCTCTGATATAGGCATTTTCATATTACTCAAAGTATCAAAAATTTTCTGATAGATCTGAATCATTTCAAAAACTTTTTCAGTTTTTTCCTTATACCCCAAAGAAATGGGCCTATAAACATAAAAATATTGGACATTGTCAATAACAGTAATCTGATTAGCTTGTATAATACTTAAAACTGTCCAATAATTATCTTCATTTGAGGAACAAACTTTAATATTTTGAAGTCTAATCCTCTTTAAAAAAGAGGCATTATATATTTTATTCCATATAACTCCCGTACTGATAATAACTTTTTCCTTTTCAACAATAGATGATATAATACCCTGATTCGCCCCAACATTTTTTAAACGTTTTCTTGTCCCTGAAACAACATACACTCTGGAAGTCATGGCTATATCAGAATTATTTTTAAGTGCTGCCTTATATAATTTTTCATAATAATCATCAGAGACATAATCATCCGAATCAATAAAACCGATATACTCCCCTGTTGCCTTTTCAATTCCAACATTTCGTGCTAATCCTACCCCTGAATTTTTCTGATTGATAATTTTTATCCTATTATCTTTGGCCGCATATTCCTTTAAGATTTCTAAAGAACGATCTCTTGATCCATCATTTATGCAGATAATCTCAATTTCTTGTAATGTTTGATGAATTAGGCTGTCCAAACATTTAGGTAAATATTTTTCCACATTATAAACAGGAATGATAATAGAAATCATTTCTCTCTCCTAACCAAATTAAAAACCACCTGATAACAGGTAGTCAGAATATAGTCTAATAACCATACCCAGTTTCAAATTAACATACTTTAATATGCGAATCAAGAAAAAATAATACAACAAATTACCTGTTTCAGTAGTGAAAGTTAAAAAAAGAAACGCTAAGTTACAATACGGCTTGACATTAGGATAAAATTTCGCTAAACTGTTCCCATCATTACAGAAAGGAGAAAAAAATGATTAAATCAGAATTAGTCGCCGCCGTTGCGGAAAAAAATAATTTAACCCACACAAATGCAGAACGGGTTGTATCCACTGTTTTAAATACAATCAGTAAAGCTTTAGTGAATGATAATCGTGTGGAACTCAGGGGCTTTGGTGTGCTTTCCGTACGCAAACGCAAACCCCGTGCTGCCCGTAATCCTAAGACCGGTGCCGGTGTTCAGGTAGAAGCCAAGCGCGTCCCGTTCTTTAAAGCCGGTAAGGCCATTAAAGAAGCCCTTAACAAAAAAGGTTAATTTCTTCCGATGAATTGGATTACCGGTCATAAAAGACCGACCGTCAAGAAAACAAACATTCATACGGATGTTCCCGATGATTTTTGGAACAGATGCCCGGCATGTGATTCGATTCTCTTTCATGAAGAGATAGAAAAAGCAAACTATGTCTGCCCCCGGTGCGGGTATCATTTTAAACTGCCAACCAAATGCCGATTTGAAATGATGTTTGATGACGGAAAATACACCCTTATCCAATTACCGAAAGTGAAAGAGGATCCTTTGCGATTCGCGGACCTTAAAAAATACGCGGATCGCCTAAAGGATGCCCGCAAAAAAACGCATGCCGAGGATGCTATACAGGTCGCCCACGGGAAAATCGGTAAAAAAAATGCCGTTGTGGGCGTATTTGATTTTGACTTTATGGGCGGTTCTATGGGAACGGCCGTCGGGGAAGCCATTTTAACGGCGGTGCAACTGGCCCTGTTGCAAGAGGCCGCCCTTATCCTAGTTCCTGCCTCGGGCGGGGCACGTATGCAGGAGGGTATGCTCTCCCTCATTCAAATGGCGCGCACGACGATCGGGGTTCAAAAATTAAGGATAAAAAAATTGCCCTATATCGTTATTTTAACGAATCCGACAACCGGTGGTGTAACAGCTTCATTTGCCATGTTAGGGGATATTACATTGGCTGAGCCCGCTGCCATTATCGGCTTTGCCGGCGCCCGTGTGATAGAACAAACCATACACCAAAAACTCCCCCCTGATTTTCAAAAAGCAGAATATTTACTGGAACACGGTATGATAGATGCCGTTGTCCCGCGTTCGGAACTCCGCGCCAAATTGACACAAATTCTATCCCTATTGATGAAATAAAGAATAATTTTATACTCTAATTTTGCGCCCATCTCAAATGCCTTGATTTTTGGAATAAAATATGATAGAATGTCAATCGAGGGGTCAGAACAACTATGGAGGAAATATGGCATTCAATGCAATTAGTGATGGTCTGAAAACCAGAATTATTTTCACGGCAGACGATAAAGGTTTAAAACAAGGCCCCTTTGAGATATATGATGAAGGCGGCCATTTACAGGAAAAAGGAACGTTCCTGGACGATAAAAGGGATGGCATTTGCGAACGCTTTTATCCATCGAGCCAATTATTGATGCGGGCTTCTTTCAAAAGGGGCGTCCAAGATGGCCTTTGCGAAAGATATTATGAAAACGGGAATTTAAGTGATTCGGGCTTTTTGGTAAACGGTGTTCTGGATGGTGAACAAAAGATGTTCTATGAAAATGGCCAATGTAAATTAAAATTAACTTATCGGAAAGGGATAAAGGATGGCATGTCCACTGTTTATTACCCAAACGGGCAAATTTGTGAAGTCTGCAAATTGGAAGACACAAAAAGAGTCGGTCCTTATATTCAATATTATCCCAATGGACAAGTGCGTATGACCTGTACATTTGAAGATGGGAAAGAGGAAGGTCTATTTTGTAAGTTTTATCCAAACGGCCAACTGTTTGAAGAATATACCATGAAAGAAGGTAAAGAGAACGGACTCTACAAAAACTATACGGAATATGGAACCTTAAACCAAACTCGTGTCTATCAGATGGGAAGACAATTATTTGGGGAAGAGGCTAAACTTTATCTGGCAGAACTGGAAAAGGAGGCTGCTAATCCTCAAAAGATTACCTCCGCACCCAAAGTTAACGGCGAACAAGATAATTCGCACACACGGGAATAGCGGTCATTCTTTTATTGAAACACCACCGGCTTTCACCGGTGGTGTTATTTTATGCTCATAAAACAACCCGCCGGTGAAGGCGGGCTATTTTGTAAGTGTCAATCTTAAAAGAAGTTTTCAGAACGGAAAACAAACCAGAAGGTGATTTTGAAATGAGATTATGAGGGGTATTACCATAACAGGCTCATTTTCCGTTCTTGATGCTATTCTACCTCTTTTTTTTATTTTTGTCAAGTAATTTTTTAATTTTTAACTCAACATTATTATAACTACCTGAAATTACAGCATTATCCCCTGCCTTAATATTGTCATCAGAGGTTGCTGTCCACACGGTATCACCTACGGCAACTTGCATTTTGTCACCTTTAACCGAGACAACCTTAACCGTTTTACCCGTCATTTGGGCAATCGGATCATTCAGGTTTCTGTATTTTTCCGGCACAACCGAATGGAAAATCGTCCAACCGTAAATTTTCCAACCGATAAATGCAAATATAACCGAAGATATAGCAAACCATGTCAGTTGCCAGGCTAAACTTAAACCCGGAATAAACGCCGTGATTAAACAATCAACCAATGCGGCAAATCCAAACCAGATCAGGTATGTTCCCGGAATAATTAATTCCAGAACCGCCAACAAAATCCCGATTGCTAACCACAATAAAGGAACTGGTATTGCATCAAACATTTTTTGCCTCCTTATTTCTTCCGGCTTTCGCTAGGTTTTAAGATTTCTTTAGCCACTTCTGCAATACCGGCCAACGATCCCGCCACATTTGTGGTATCCATCGGCAACATCAAAAGTTTTTGATTGGAAGAAGTCGCAATTCCTTTAAGGGCTTCAATATATTTTTGTCCCAAGAAATAATTCAGGGCATTCATGTTCCCTTTGGCAATAGCATCAGACACCATCTTAGTCGCATTAGCTTCAGCTTCGGCCGCACGTTCACGGGCTTCAGCTTCCAAAAATGCCGCCATTTTTTTACCTTCAGCATCCAAAATTGCTGATTGTTTTTCACCTTCGGCCCGCAAAATTTCAGATTGACGAATACCTTCGGCATCCAAAATCGTTGCCCGTTTTTCACGTTCGGCTTTCATTTGCCGTGCCATCGCATCCACCAAATCCCGCGGCGGTGTAATATCCCGAATTTCTACACGGGTTACTTTCACACCCCAAGGCACCGTTGCTTCATCCACAACCGAAAGCAACTTGTGGTTAATCATGTCCCGTTGCGACAAAAGTTCATCAATTTCCATACTACCGATCACGGTCCGGATATTGGTCATAATCAGGTTCAAAATCGCTAAATGCAAATCACGCACTTGATAGGCTGCATTAACCGCATCTTGAATTTGAAAGAACAATACGCCGTCTACCCGCACCATAGCGTTATCTTTGGTAATAGCTTCTTGTGAAGGAACATCTAACACTTGTTCCATCATGTTTAATTTAGCGCCAATCGCATCAAAGAACGGCATCATTGTATGGAAACCCGGCGTCAAAACGCGTGTAAAACGCCCCATTCGTTCTACCGTATATTGATACCCTTGACGAACAATAACAAAGCATTTAAAAAGTGTCCAAAAGGCCAAAGCCACCAGACAGATTCCGATAAAAGCACCAATTTGCATAAATTTTTCCTTTCTGTTAAAATATGGTTAAAATAACAGAAATCATACTAAAATAAAAAAATGCAGAAATCAAGGGGTATTTTATTCGCAAAAACAAATTTTTTAGGGATTATTGTAATCCATTCTGGGCGGTAAATTCCTCAGGCGTACCAAATACGGTTTTAAGAGTTTATCTCGGCTTAGAATATGCCCCAACAACCACAAGCTTAAAAAATCGGCGGTTTTTACGGCCCACTCTATTTTCTTTTCCTTTGTTTTAGCCGTTTCATATTTTTGACGAAATTCCGAAATATTTTTAATAAAGGTTCGATGCGCCTGCATATGTGCCTTCATGTCAGGGAATTTAATGCGTTCCATAATATCTTCTTCGTGGGAAAAGTGGTTACGCACATAATCATAGCAAGAATTAAACACCTGCTCCATACCCCGAAAATCACCGGACTTAGCCGCACCTAAAGAATAGTTCACAACTTTCAGGAAATCCTGATGTTCCTGATCCAAGGGCAGGTAATTCAAACTCATCTGTTCGCGCCAAGCCACTATTGCCATGTTTTCCCCCTATACATTAAACAGGAAGTGCACCACATCACCATCTTGCATAACATAGGCCTTCCCCTCTTGCCTGAGTTTTCCGTTTTCACGGGCACCAACCTCGCCCCGATAAGTTACATAATCATTATAGGATACCACTTCCGCCCGAATAAAACCTTTTTCAAAATCGGTATGGATTATACCGGCGGCGGCAGGTGCCAAACATCCCTTTTTCATTGTCCAAGCATGTGATTCTTTTGGGCCACTGGTAAAAAAGGTTTCCAGCCCCAACAATTCATATCCGGCTTTAATAATCCGGCTGAGCCCTGTTTCGGATAGTCCCAATGCCGATAAGAATTCCTGCTGCTCGGCAGGGTCTGTCAATTGCGCGACCTCGGCCTCTATTGCCGCAGAAATCACAACAGCTTTATTGCCCTGGCTCTCGGCCATTTCAAAAACACGTTTACTGTATGCATTCCCCGTTGCGGCCGAAGCCTCCTCTACATTACAGACATAAAGAACCGGTTTACCGGTCAATAAATACATGCCGTCAAATAACTTTTGGGCATCGGCATCCGTCGGGCGTGCCGAACGGGCTGGCTGACCATTTTGAAGAGCATCCAAAGCCGGTTTCATTACCGTCATCAATAACTTGGATTCTTTATCACCGGCCTGTGCTTTTTTCTGCACCCCGACAATCCGTTTTTCAAGGCTTTCCAAATCCGCCAACATCAATTCTGTTTCCACCGTTTCGGCATCTCTGATCGGATCCACCGAGCCTTCCACATGCACCACATCCGAATCGTCAAAACAACGCAAAACGTGAATAATTGCATCCACTTCCCGAATATTGGCCAAGAACTGATTACCCAACCCCTCCCCCTTGGAAGCACCCTTTACAAGCCCTGCAATATCCACAAACTCCAATTGCGTCGGCACAATTTTTTCCGCTTTATCAATTTGCTGTAATTCCGCCAAACGATTATCCGGCACGGCAACACGACCGACATTAGGCTCAATCGTGCAGAAAGGATAATTTGCCGCCTGTGCATTCACGGTAGCCGTCAAAGCATTAAATAAGGTTGATTTTCCCACGTTCGGGAGGCCAACAATTCCACAATTAAATCCCATAGAATATCCTTTTCAAATTGTTTTGTCCCATTATGAAAGAAACATCAAACAAAGTCAACACTTTTTTAGATGTAATTTCCATTTTTTCGTCTGTGCAACACTAAAAAAAATACTCTTAATACCTTTTCCAAAATTCTTTGATAAAACCAAGACTGAAAGTAGAAAGCATAAAACCCAATGTCGGGATAATGGCCCCGATGAAAGGACGATCCATACCCAAAGAATACATTACCGATACCATCACCAAATATGTCAATACAGCAATAGCTACCTTCCGTGTTTTACTTGTTTCCCAAGCCTTATCCAACTCTACCTTCTTATTGCGTTCTTGAATTTTTTTGATTTCTGCTTCAAAGTCCATTTTTATCTCCTTTTTTATGTAAAACCATTATATTATATTCCTTTAAACATTGCAAGTCGTTTTATTACTATACTCTTTTATTCCCATGCACATATCTTTTATCTTGACATTCCGATTAAAATATGTGTAAATACCCACCATGACTTTGAAACAGAAGATTCATAATACATGGCGTAAGGGGCGTATTTTTAAGTATCAAACCTATAAAAAAATGGGGATTGCCCGCCACCGCAAAAAAGTCGATTTGACTTTGCTTTTGCTCTTGATCCTGTGTATTGCCGTTTTCCCGTTTTTTATTGTTCCCAAGGCACCCGTTGAAACCTGCCCAGAAGTACCGGTACCCGAAGTTGTATCCACCGAGGAAGTTCATCCCGATTTGGGGGACGAACCCGTTATACCGGCCCCGCAAACTTCCCTGGACGAAATCGAAAAGCGTGTCCAATTGGGTGAGCTTCATATTGAAACAAAGGGCCTGGAAAAAGGAAGCAGTTTATTAGCCCTGTTATCCCAATCGGGGGTTCCGACAAAAGACAGATTGGCAATCGTGGAATCGTTAGAGTTAATGATTAACGTTAAATCACTAAAGCCGGGGCTTATGTTCATTCTGTTTAAGAATCAAGCCGATGAAATTCAAGGCGTTTCCGTTCAGATCAGTGAAGGGGAAACATTGGCTGTTTTAAGAGAAGAAGACGGATCTTGGACACCTTTTACCGCCACGGGACGGGTTGAAACACAAACAATTCGGAAATTAGGAACGGTCGAACGCACTTTTTCGGGATCTGCCAAAAAGGCCGGCGTTCCCGATTCTGTCATCTCACAAATTATTGCGGCTTTGGACGGTGAAGTTGATTTTGTATCCGACATTCATCCCGAAGATACATTCGATGTAATCTTTGAAACAAAGGTTACTGCCGGCGGATTAGAAATCGGGAGCAAACAATTATTGTTTATCGGGTTAAAAACACATCAGAAAGAAATTTATCGATATGCCTTCACAAATAAAGCCGGTCTCACATCCTTTTACGATGCCCAAGGGAGAAGCGGCGAAAAAGCCTTTATGAAACGTCCGTTAAAGGGAAAATCAAGGCTTTCCTCCCCATATGGACGCCGACGCCACCCGATTTTAATGTATGAAATTTTCCATCACGGTGTTGATTTGGCGGCTCCAAAAAATACCCCAATTATGGCAGCGGCAGATGGTGTCATTACACAACTGGGGCGTAAAGGCGGTTATGGGAAATATATTCGTATTCGGCATACTGAGGGCTATGAAACGGCCTATGGCCACATGAACGGGTATCGCCAAGACCTAAAAGTCGGAAGCAAAGTAAAGCGCGGGGAAGTTATCGGTTATGTCGGCAGCACAGGCCGTTCGACCGGTCCACACTTGCATTTTGAAGTTTTAAAGAACAATAAGACAGTCAATCCCTTTGGAAAAAATGTCATTTCAGCCAAACAATTATCGGGCTTTGAGTTAGAGCAATTTCAATTTGCCGCCGAAAGCCTTCATCCCGACTTTGCCGAACATCGCGCGGGAAAAATACCGCCTGTTCCGGAATTACGCCCGTTTTAAATATATTTTAAAAGCCCCGAACATTTTGTCCGAGGCTTTTCTTTTAGGTTAAAGATTATTTACTTATCACCAAAAATTCCGGCAAGGTCCTCTCCGGTTTGTTCCATAACGGGAGATTCCTCACGTTTTTTATCGTGATGTTTTTTATCTTTATGATCCTTATGTTCTTTTTTTGGTTCTTCCGGTAAAACGGCGTCTTCACCTGTTTCTTGATTGACGCGCTTCATTGACAAACGGATTTTACCCCGATTGTCCGAACCCAAGCATTTAACCCACACTTTGTCGCCTTCTTTAACCAAATCGGTCACTTTTTCCACCCGATAGGGGGCCATTTCGGAAATGTGTACCAATCCGTCCGTTTTGCCGACAAATGTAACAAACGCACCGAATTCCATGATTTTGCAAACCGTTCCCAAATAGTTTTTACCTTCTTCGGGTTCGGCCACAATACCTTGGATCCAATCATAGGCTGCCTTACCGGCTGTCTGATCCACAGCCGCAATACGAACCGTTCCGTCATCTTCAATATCCACCTTGGCACCGGTTGATTCAACAATCTCACGAATAACTTTACCACCCGTTCCGATAACCTCACGAATCTTATCCGGATTAATCTTAAACGATTGAATCCGCGGTGCATTGGGATTGAGTTCCGCACGCGGTTCCGCAATCGTCTCGGCCATCTTACCCAAGATAAATTGGCGACCTTCATGGGCTTGTGCCAAAGCGGTCTTCATAATCTCGGTTGTGATAGACGTAATTTTAATATCCATTTGAAGGGCTGTCACACCATCTTTGGTTCCAGCAACTTTAAAGTCCATATCACCCAAGTGATCTTCATCACCCAAAATATCAGACAGGACAACAAATTTGTCTTTTTCCTTAATAAGACCCATCGCGATACCGGCCACAGGCTTTTTCATCGGCACACCGGCATCCATCAATGCCAAAGTGGAACCGCAAACCGTTGCCATAGAGGACGACCCGTTGGATTCCATAATATCGGACACCACACGAACCGTGTATGGGAAATCATCAAAAGACGGCAACATCGGATGAATGGCACGCCATGCCAGCTTTCCGTGACCGATTTCACGCCGTCCCGGAGAACCCATGCGCCCCACTTCACCAACCGAAAACGGCGGGAAGTTGTAATGCAACATAAAGCGTTCTTTGTATTCACCGGCCAAAGAATCAACAATTTGTTCATCTTCGCCCGTTCCTAAAGTTGCTGTTACCATGGCTTGTGTTTCACCGCGGGTGAATAAAGCCGACCCATGGGATTTCGGAAGTAAGCCAACCTCGGTTTCAATAACACGAATGGTCTTTGTATCACGACCGTCAATCCGAACTCCGGTATTTAAAACGGCATCACGCATAATGCGTGCTTCCAATTCATGGAAAACTTTATCACAAACAGCATCTTCGGCTTCTTTATCCGCAAACAAAGCATGCGCTTTTTCGCGAACGGCCGCAACCGTATCCTGACGCTTTAATTTTTCATGGATTTGATAGGCAGCCTTAATTTCATCGCCGAGCTTTTCCATAATTTCGGCCCGCACGGTTGCATATTCGGCCGGTTCCTGTTTTACTTCCCAAGGTTCTTTAGCACATTCCTCCGCCAAAGAGATAATCATTTCTATCACGGGCTTAATACTTTCATGACCGAAGGAGACAGCACCCAACATGACATCTTCGGAAAGTTCTTGGGCTTCGGATTCCACCATCAAAACACCCTCTTGCGTACCCGCAACAACCAAATCCAACTGGCTGTGTTTAACGGCTTTCATATCCGGATTTAAGACATATTGCCCGTCAATGTAGCCAATCCGTGCCCCCGCAATGGGTCCCAAAAACGGTAAGCCCGAAATAGTTAAAGCAGCACTTGCCGCAATCATGGCCACGATATCAGGTTGTGTTTCCAAATCATGACTGATAAGGGTGCAAACAACCTGTGTTTCATTGTTAAAACCTTTGGCAAACAACGGACGAATAGGCCGATCGATTAAGCGCGAAATCAAAACTTCGGATTCCGACGGCTTGCCTTCCCGCTTAAAAAATCCACCTGGGATACGACCCGCCGCATAGGTCTTTTCCTGATAGTTGACCGTCAGCGGAATAAAATCTTCAAACGTTTCGGGGGGAGTCTTACTGGCACACACGGTAGCAATAACTTCGGTATCACCATATCTGGCGATAACGGCACCATCGGCTTGACGGGCAATTTTACCAGTTTCCAAGGACAGTTTCTTTCCGCCCCACATCATTTCTTTTTTATATGTTTTAAAAATACTCATTTTCTATATCCTTTTTTCCTACAAGTTTAAAAGAGGGAACATCCCCTGATGTTCCCCCTATAAGACTACTTACGCAAGCCTAAACGCGTGATAAGGGATTCATACCGTTTGGCATCATTTTCCTTAACATATTTTAACAGTCTGCGACGATTCGCGACCATCTTCATCAATCCGCGCCGTGAATGAAAATCTTGCGGATGAGATTGCATATGAGCCGACAAAGCAGTAATCTTTTCGGTCAAAACGGCAATCTGAACCTCGGGCGAACCCGTGTCTTTTTCATTAATAGCGTAATCTTTGATAATTTGTTGTTTTTTTGATTTTTCAATCGACATCTGTTTTTCCTTTCTTTTGCTAATCAAAGTGCTCTTTTTCCCACCCGACCGGCGCAAACCGAGATATCGGTCAGTTTGGTCAATACGGGCTTTCAACAAAAAAGCATCTTCTTATACCATATTTTTTTTATAAAATCAAGATGTTTTTTATCATTTTCAAAACTTTATCGGTTAAATATAATTTCGTATGTTTTGTCATCAATTTCCTTGACAGCCGCTATCCGGTATGATACAAAACCTTAGAAGGAGTCTTGCCATGATACGTAAAATAGTTTTGTTTCTTGTTTTGTTTTGCACTACTGGGGCCCATGCCCAGAATTGGGATATCAACAGGGTACCACCTCAAATGCAGGAAATGATAGCGACTTGTTATGCCATTTACCACCGAACAGAAGGTAAGGGTATATTGAAACAAAATACCGAAATTTTAAAAAAATTGGGAATTCATGATCAAATTATCGCTCATCCTGCCTATCAGGTCGGAGAAAAAATTCCTTTTGATACAATAACCCGCGACCAAAGAGATGCCTGTAAAATGGCGGTCTACGGGATGATCGGTCAGGCCGAGCACCTTTTCACAGGTAAAAACCCAAAGTATACCCAACCTAATTTACATTATTGTTTAGGCTACTTCAAAACGGTATTCAATCGGGACGATATGGAAAGATCCTATTGCAGTGAAAGCTTTTGTCAGGGTAAAAAAATCACGTCCTGTGTGGATAAATGTATCAAAAAATTGCGCGAATTTAAATCATTTAAAATGGGGATAACAGATGGCAATATGGTCGATTATAAACAATTAGCCGCCTGTGCCCCCGTCATATCAAAAGCAGAATAAAAACCCCTTTAACGAAACAAACGTCGATTGGGATGGAGTATATGCCCTAAAATACGCAACGCTTCCTGCAAAGTTTTATCGCGAGATTTATCTGTCATAATTTTATGCCAGGTAATTTTACCGGTATCCAGTTGCAGTTGACTATCTAGTTCAGCGCGATCCCGAACGTCGGACGGGTTCCTGAGTCTGGTTTTTACCCGCTCTTCGCGCACAGATAAAGGCGCGTCCATCCAAAGCCCCACAAAGGGAACACCCATCTGCTTGGCTAATTCCTCTGCGGCCAGCCGTTCGGATTCATTATAAAACAAAGCATCCAGAATTACGCACGATCCAACAGACAAAGCACCGGCAGCTTGTTGCCTTAAAACATCATAGACCACTTCTTCAAACGCCGCCGTATCATATTTTTTATCCAAGGTTTCGGTCGGCATCAGACCTGTCATTTGCTTTTTAACGATATCGTCCCTAAGAACAACCGCCCCCGGTGCCGGATCCAAATGACCGGCGATTTCCCGCGCAATACGAGACTTACCACTACCCGACAGCCCCCCGCAGGCGATTAAGAAAGGTTTCTTCTCCGATACAAAATGGCATGCCAGTTCAAAATAATGGCGGGCTTCTTTAACCATACGCCGTCGGTTCCACCCGTGCATTAGGGTCGCCTTTTTGGCACAAACCGCAGCACGTCGTCCCGCCCGCAGAGACTGATACAGCCCCAGCAAGGGGAAACCGCTTAAATCATTCATATATGCCATATAGTGGTTAAACAAGATATTTGCCAAACGCCTCAACCCTTTGGCTTCCAAATCCATCAACAAATCTGCCAAATCATACAACGTATCAATTGAACATAAATTCTCATTATACTCAATAGGGCTGAAAAACAGGAACTCCCCATTTTCATAGGCAATGTTAGATAGCAATAAATCCCCATGACATTTTCGCACAAAACCCGATGCTTGACGAACTTTTATAAGGCGACTCTGCTCAGCCAACAATTTCAGATTTTTAACCGTTAATTCATTAACCCGCTTTTTATCAAACACATCCGGACAAAAACAGGACAACACCGATTCATTTTCCAAAATCAGACGCTTAACCGTATCAACTCCCCATTTATTATGAAAAACCTTTGCTTTTTTGTGCAAATCCGATAAACATTCGGCCAAATCCATTGCCTCAAAACGATCAAATTTTGGGCTGGGCAACAAATTATTTAACAGATATTTATCTGCTATCCGCCGCATAACCAAAACGGTATCTATTTCTGCGCCTTCCTTGCCGCCGATAACGATTTTACCGTTTTTAAGGCGACGCACCGGCTCAATCTTCTCAACCAGATTTGGGGCATAAACAGCACTACGCTTCATCTCCCGAACACAGGAAAGGCGTCTTTTCTCCCGTGAAGATAAATCCGTTTCGGGATATAAAACGGCGCGTTTTAATTTATAGGCCTTATCCCCCGCCAAAAATAAAACGGCAATATGTGATTGACGAACCTCAACGGTTTTTACCCGATACGGATAATTTTTGGGATTAGAAAGTGCTGCAATAATATCTGCTTGGGATTCCGAAATCATTGGGTTTTCCTTTCCGGTTCCGGATGAATAATAATTTCGGTATCCGGAAACTGTTCTTTGATTCTGTCTTCGATTTTATCGGTAATATCGTGCGCTTGTCTAAGTGTTAAAGTATCATCTAAATGAACGCTAAACTGCACAAAAGCATGACTACCGCTTTGACGTGTTTTTAAATCGTGGATTTGAGTAACCTCAGGGAAAGCATGAACAATTGCATGGATACTGTTCCGAAAATCCTCAGGCATTTCTTTATCCATCAACATATTGCATGATTCCCGTAAAATTTGATATACAACGACAAACAAATAAAGCGACACCCCTACCCCAAAGACGGAATCCACCCATTCCCATTTTAGGTAATAAGAGCAAATTAAAGACACGATAACCCCCACATTCATCATAATATCACCGGTATAATGGGCGCGATCCGCTGCGATTGAGAGGGACTTTGTTTCCCCGATAACGTGGGTTTGAAATCGAATGAGAAAAAATGTTAAAATGATGGCGACAACAGTTATTCCCAATCCCAAGGAAACTTGTTTTAAAGGTTCCGGATGACAAAACCGACGCACGGATTCCACCATTAAAAACACACTGGCAATAGCGATAATGACAGCTTGGATCAGGCTTCCGATACCTTGAGCCTTTCCATGGCCGAAGCGATGTTCTTTATCGGCAGGCTCCGTCGCATGATGAATGGCCACCATATTGACCCCAGATGTGATTAAATCTTGGGTCGAATCAAAAAGGCTTGATAAAATAGCCACCGACCCCGTAATGAAAAAAGTAATGGCTTTCATCACAATAAGGGTAAACGCAACCATTACCGAGGCTACCCCCGCCTGCTTCATCAATCGGTTATTTCGTTCCAGTTTTGCATTCATGACTTTATTTTATACCTTTTTTTTTGATTTTTCCATAGATTTTTTATTTTTTTGGACTATATTATATCATAATATGTTAAAGAGAGGTTTTAAAAATGGCAAATCCTTATGATTTATTGGGCGTTTCAAAATCGGCTACAGATACCGAAATTAAAAAGGCATATCATAAACTGGCCCGCACGTTACACCCCGACGTCAATCCGGATAAAAAGGCGGCTGAAAAGTTTAAGGCTGTATCTGCGGCTTATGAATTGCTGTCCGATAAAGAAAAGCGCAAACAGTTTGATGACGGTATCATTGACGAAAACGGAAATCCTACCCCATTTGGATTCGGCCGATATGATAAAAGCGGGTTCGGTGGTGGCAACCAATATCGCACCCAAAATATCAATCCCGAAGATTTGGCCGCTATGTTTGGCGGCATGGGGGGAATGGGCGGATTTAACTTTTCTGACTTATTCGGTAGTGGTATGGGAGGCGGTTTTCATACAGGGCATAGCGGATTTCAAGGCAATCCCTTCGGTTCGCACGGGCAAGACGTATCTTATGAACTCTCTATCCCGTTTAATTTAGCCATTACCGGCGGGGAAACTACTGTCGGGTTAAATACCGGAAAGCATGTCAAAATAAAAATTCCGGCCGGTATTGCGGATGAGGCAACTTTGCGCCTGAAAGGCCAAGGCCAAAACGGGGGCGATGCTTTGGTTAAAATTAAAATTCAAGACAGCACCCTTTACACCCGCGAAGGAAACAATATCAAAATGACGGTTCCGCTAACCCTGAAAGAAGCGGTTTTAGGCACCAAAGTAACAATACCGACACCCTCGGGGGAAGTTGCGGTTAAAATCCCGCCCTATAGCAGTTCTGGAAAAGCCCTCCGTTTAAAAGGGAAAGGTGTTGCCGGCAAGGGCGATTTTCTGGTGCAACTATCGGTGGTTTTACCGGATAAACCCGACCAAACCCTAACAGACTTTATTGAAAACTGGCACGACACCACCCCAAACCCGAGGAAGTTTTAAAAAATCCCCCGATGAACGGGGGATAAAATTTAGCTCAATATTCTTATTTCGCGCGTTCGACGTAGGAACCGTCGGCGGTAGAAACCACGATTCTTTCGCCTTCATTCACAAAGGGCGGAATGGTTGTGCGAATCCCGTTGCTGAGGAGCGCCGGCTTATATGAATTGGTCGCCGTTTGATTTTTAATAGCGGGTTCTGTTTCCGCAACGGTCAAAATCACGTTTGGTGGCAAATTGACGCCCACGGGTTTACCTTCAATAAAATTCACGGTCACTTCCATATTATCTTGTAAATAAAGTGCTGATTCGCCCATCATATCGGCGGGAACTTCGAATTGATCATAGGTTTCCGAGTTCATAAAGACCAAATTATCGCCATCTTTATACAGGAATTGGCAATCAAATTCCTCACTCATCAATTTTTCCACCGTATCAGCCGTGCGCCACCGTTCTTGAGTTTTAACACCCGTTACGATATCCCGCATTTCCACCGCGATAAAGGCGCCGCCTTTTCCCGGTTGAATTAAGTTGATTTTTGAGACCATATATTGTTTGCCGTTATGTTGTAAAACCCAACCCGGACGAATTTGATTTGCTTGTTCTTTCATTTTGTGCTATACCTCTGTTAAAGTTAAAAAGTGGAAACACTATAACACATTTTTTTTCGAAAGGCAAGATAAATGACAACAAAAACAATAAAATGGTGGAAACCCGATGTTTATTTAAAGCACCTAAATACCCGAATCGCCCGTGGAACGGTGATTAAAAGCATTCGTTCTTTTTTTGATGCCGATGGCTTTTTAGAGGTCGATACCCCTGCCCTGCAAATTTGTCCGGGGGTAGAAGTACATTTAAAATCCTTTGGAACCGAATTTGATAATCCATTGGGCACCAAACAACAATTTTATTTGCATACTTCGCCGGAACTGACGATGAAAAAGTTAATAACTGCGGGCCTGCCGAAAATTTACCAAATTTGCCATACTTATCGCAACGAAGGGGTATCCGCCACCCACTCGCCCGAATTTACCATGTTAGAATGGTATCGGACAGGGGCAGATTATAATCAAATTATGCAAGATACCGCCGATATTGTCCGCGGGGCAACCAAAGCCTGTGGGGCAACCCTGCTCCGACGCGGAGAGCGCACCTGTGATCCGTTTCAAACTTGGGAAAAACTGACGGTCCAAGAGGCCTTTTTAAAATACACCGGTATTGACGTATTGGCAACCGTTCCCGACGAACCCACACTGGAACCAGACCCAGAACGCCTGCGCGCCGCCGCCGAAAAAATTGGCGAAAAATGTTCCGATACTGACCGCTGGGAAGATATCTTTTTCCGCATAATGCTCAACCATATTGAGGATAAACTGGGCGACGGGGTACCGACAATCTTATGTGAATATCCGACTTGTTTAGGGGCTTTGGCACGCAAAAAGCCCGATAATCCGCGGGTGGTAGAACGGTTTGAGGCCTATATCTGTGGGGTAGAAATCTGTAATGCTTTTTCGGAATTGACCGATGTTGTAGAACAACAAGAGCGTTTTGAATACGATCTGGGCATGAAAGAAAAACTCTACGGCGATAAAATTCCGGTAGACGAGGATTTTCTGGACGCTCTGCGTTTTGGGATGCCGACTTGTGCAGGGAACGCAATCGGAGTAGACCGCCTGATTATGCTGATCACAGGGGCGGATAAAATCACGGATACCCAATGGGCCCCCGTGATGGTGGATTAGAACGAATTTTCAAGATTTTTAAAAATATCATCAAGTTGATTCAAAGTTTTAACCCTATCATAAAATTCTTCATATGGTTTTATGTTTATTAAACCGCTAAGATCAAACAGATATTTATCTGTTTCTATGGCTAGGAATATACCCTCCATATTAATCAAAATATTGATAGGCACAGGATAAAGAGACTTTAATTTTTTTATTTCGCCAACAAAAGCAGATACTAAAATTTTATCTGTTTCAATATTCATACCATAAATCATGTATTCACTATTAAGCCAAGAATCGCCACAAGAAATAACTTCCCAATGTTTCCCTTTCCCTAACAATTTAGTCGGATAACGACTTATCAATTCCTGTTGTTTCCTATTATGTTTAAAAGTTTTATCCAACATTAACAAAGAAGAATTAAACAATTGAAACTTCTTTGAAGAAACCAGTATTCCATAAAAAACAGACATGGATTTTTCATTCTTTTCTATGCCTAACCCAACTGTTTGAACAAGCAGCTTATAATAACTTTCTTTTAAAATATCCGAACTTGAAATAACCGAATCTTCAAAAACGGGTAAAAAACCATAATGCGATAATTTTTCTAAAAAAGAGTATTCTCCATCACTTTCACCCTGTTCGACCAAATTTAAAGCGGAGGAAATTTTAGGGATAATTATTTTGCTGATTTTATAACCCATACGCATCAAACAAACAAATAACAGGATTGGTAAACCGATAGATAGTAATATAAAAACGAACGTTGAGATAGAATTATTCAGAACAATATCGAAAATAATAATAGAAGAATAACCTAAAATTGAACTGAGTAAGAATAAAGATAAAAGGGGATGCCCTTTTATCGAAAGTATCGATATCCACTTTACTTTTCTCTGATAAGGCAATAAATGAGGAAAAATTTCTTTTTCAACAACTTTTAAAAAATCTTGTTTTGATATCATGGGGCTTTCTCCTTTGGGGTAAAACATACCCTACTTTCGGACAGATTGCAAGGATTTTGAAAGCATAAAATCAGTATTTTTCCTCTAATTCCATCAATAACTCATCAACCTGATGAATGGATTGAATATCGTCATAGAGTTCCTCATAAGGTTCTATATCCGAAAAATTATCCCAATTAATATATTCAAACAAATCCCGGTGAGTTGAAAAAGCCAAGAATATCTTTCCGTTATGGAAAAGGATATTTAAGGGCTCCTCACCATCGGCTTTTAATTTTTCTATTACCGAGATAAAAGTTGGCGTTAAATATCCCATACATGCTTGCGGATTATCCGTGTAGAATAAAAATTCTTTGTCAGGAAAATCTTCAGCTATCTTTTGCCACTTAATTTTTACTTCGGATAATTTTGCTTTTGAACTTTTTTTATCTAATATCAGCAAAGAAAAATCTACTGGCCGTAATTGTTTAGCCGAAATAACAATACCCGAAAAAATATGTTGACGACGCCTATTATTTTCATTTTCTAGCTCAACTTCTTGAACAAATAGAGAATGTTGAGTTTCCCGAATAGCAAAAGAATCACCTATTTCATAATTGAAAGAATCTTCCATTATCTTGTCATCAAAATAGGGAAAAATACCCGTCCCTGCCATCTCCTTTAACGGATTATCAAAATAAATATTATTATCCAATCCCAGCAAATAAAAAATTTTAGGATTAACCATACTTTTTATCCGCTTACAACAGCGATTATAAAATTCCAGCGCTAATCCCGTAATAACCAGAAAAGAAAAAATCAAAAGAAAGTACACCCACTTATGTGTATTTAGAACATGATGATCGCATAGATAAGCGTATAATAATGAAAAAAATATCATCAAAACGAAAGAGGAAATAATAATTGCTTTACTAAGCCAGCTATACCTTTTCATTTTTCCCTGATTCTGTTTTAAAATCGGGAAAATTTCGGTTTGAACCGCTCTTAAAAAATCTTGTTTTGATATCATGGGGCTTTCTCCTTTGGGGCAAATTGTATCCCACCCGAACGGATATTGCAAGCCCTTTTATAAAATCCCTTGATTTTAGGCAAAAAATCTGATATTGTGGCGCAAAAGGAGAATTAACATGGATTTAAAAGGACAAACTGTTTTAACTGGTATTAAACCCACCGGAACGCTTCATTTCGGAAACTATGCCGGCGCTTTAAAACCGGCGGTAGAGCTCGGCCATCAGGTCAATCATCAAGGCGGCAAACACATCATGTTTATTGCCGATTATCACGCTATCAATGCCCTAAAAGACGCCCCGTTATTAAAGCAACTGACACGGGAAATCGCCTGCGGTTATTTGGCTTGTGGCCTTAATCCGGCGGAAAGTTATTTTTATAAACAATCCGATGTGCCGGAATTGTTTGAACTGACGACAATTTTGATGGCTTACACGCCCAAGGGATTTATGAACAAAGCCCACGCATACAAAGCCGCCGTGGATAAAAATCTGGCCAAGGGGGAACCCAATGATGCCGGTATCAATATGGGGCTTTACACTTATCCGGTCTTAATGGCGGCAGATATTTTGGCCTATGATACAGACCTTGTCCCTGTGGGGAAGGATCAAGTTCAACACGTTGAAATAGCGGCCGATATCGCGGGGGCTATCAACGCCCACTTCGGTCGGCAAATATTAAAGCAACCCAAATACTTTACAACCGAGGCCACAGAAACCGTTCCTGGGCTTGACGGCCGAAAGATGAGCAAAAGTTATAACAATGTCATTCCTTTGTTTGCCGATGATGCAACTCTTAAAAAAGCGGTCATGAGTATTAAGACCGATTGCCAAGATATCAATGCCCCTAAAAATCCGGATGAAATCTTACTGTATCAGATTTTAAAGGGTATCGCCCCCGCCGAAACAGTGGCCGAGGTTAAAGAGGGCCTCGAAAAAGGCGGTTTAGGCTATGGCACGATTAAGAAAATGTTGCTCGAAGCACTCATCAACGAAATCGGGCCCAAACGCGAAAAATACAATGATTACCTAACCCACTATGATGTGGTGGAAGATATGCTGTCATCCGGTGCGACACGGGCTCGTGCATTGGTTAAACCCGTTTTGGAACGTGCCAAAGACGCTATTTTCGCACGGAAGTAATAAAAGATAATTTATCTGTTCACCAATGTTGCGGGGCGCATAAAACAATGGCAAATGGCTATAGCCAAAGCGTCCGAAGCATCGGGGGGAATATGCTCCGGCACCGTTTTAAGAAGTGTTCTGACCATCATATCCACTTGATTTTTATCGGCGTGCCCTGCCCCCACAACCATTTTTTTGATGTGATTGGGCGTATATTCCGCCACCCGCAGACCAAACAAGGCCGGCGTCAAGATAACAACCCCCCTTGCCTGCCCCAATTTCAAGGTTGAATTCGGGTTTTTATTGACAAAAGTTTCCTCTACCGCCGCCTCATCGGGGGAAAATTCGGCAATTACTTTTTTTAAATTTTCGTGTAAGTCGGCCAACCTTTCCGGCAAAGATAACTTATCATCCGGATTAATCACACCGGCCGAAATAAAGCGTAATTTCGGGCCCTCCTTATCCACAATGCCCCACCCTGTATGGCGTAACCCTGGATCAAGGCCCAAAACACGTAACATTATTCTTCACTTTCCAATTGTTTTAAGACATCTTCCGCAATATCCGCATTGGTAATCACGCGTTGGACGTCGTCATCTTCGTTCAACAAATCAATGAAGTCCATCAACTTCTTTGCCGTTTCCAAATCCGTCACAGGCGTTTGGACGGTTGGGCGCCAATCCATACGCGCGGCATTGGGTGTACCAAATTTCTTTTCCAATGCTTCCCGCACCGGTCCCAAATCTTCCGGTGTACAAACAATCTCATGTGTTTCCTCATCTGATGAAACATCTTCGGCACCGGCTTCCAAAGCGGCTTCAAACATCGCATCGGGCGTTGCCACTTTTGCAGGAAACTCAATATATCCGATATGCTCAAAGTTAAAGGTAACCGAGCCCGTTTCACCCATCGCCCCGCCGTTCTTGGTAAAGATAGCCCGTAAATTCGGTGCCGTCCGAGAACGGTTATCCGTTAAAGCCTCAACAATAATCGCAACATGTCCGGGACCAAAACCTTCGTATCTGAGTTCATCATAATTTGTTGTATCGGCACCACCCGTTCCCTTAGCGATCGCACGTTCAATATTGTCTTTCGGCATATTTTGTGAACGCGCATTTTGAATCGCAAGCCGAAGCCGCGGATTCATTTCTGGATCGGGCAACCCTGTCTTGGCTGCCACGGTAATTTCGCGGGCAAGCTTAGAAAAAACCTTTGCGCGGGCCTTATCTTGGGCACCTTTTCTGTGCATAATATTTTTAAATTGTGAATGTCCTGACATAGTGTAATCCTTTCTTTTAAATAATGCTCTTTATACCACATTTTTTCCCGAAAAACAAGATTTTTATTCTTAATCGGATTATTTTTAAAATTTGTTTTAAAATCAATAGGTTTTAATATACCTGTTGACTTTTTACGAATTTTATGATAGAATGGTTTTCGTTTAAAGGATAACAAATGGTATTCAGTCAAGATTTAATAACACCCGCCAAAGAAGATATCTGTCAGGTAAAGCAAACCCCTTTTGATGGTGGGCAAAATATTGCAATTTATTCCTATACACCCGATAAAAAAGCAAACTATTTATCCCACGTGTATCACCTTGACAAACATCAAAACGGTAAGGAATTCATCTATGGTCCCAAAGGGGAGTTTATCGCTGAATTTCCTCTATCCGCGGGCAAAGCCAACGGGAAAGGAAAGGTTTGCTATCAACCGGGTGTACCGGAAGATCAATACTTTTACTATGGGGAAGTTTTCTCTGCATTTTGCAATAGCCATATTGTTGAGACAGACGGTGATGCCACGGTCATAGAACTGTCTGCAAATCTGTCTCTGTTTGATAAAGCTAAATTAACACAAACCAAATTACCCGATTACATACTTAATTCTCAGGAGGATCAAATGAAATATCAATTTATTTTTAGCCCTGTTGCGCAAAACACCATCGTTCGTCCGTTGGCCCAAGCTGTTTGCATGGCACGTGGCGGTGAACCCGTTGAATATGTGGATACGGCGGATCACAAAACAAAAACCGTTACAAGCAATGATATATCCTATTTAACACTTCAAGTCCCCAGAAAAAGTGGAAACGTTAATGTGGACGGAACATTGGTAGCCTTCCGCGCCATGCATGAAAATGTAACAATCCGTGCCGATATCAATGACGTATCCGTTTTCATTTCACGCAACACAACTGTTGACGGGGCCATGGGCGAATTTCAACGCAAAATTGCCGCCTATAACCGCAAAATGATGCGTTCTGCCGGTGGTCGCCAACACGAATAAGAAAATCCTTGCGTTTTAGAAAATAATAGCGTATTCTGGGGGTAAGGAGAGAGTTTTTATGTCTGCCCCTATCAGGTTTAAAGTTTCCATTGGTATTCCTTCCTACAAAGACACATTTGAAGGAGGTACTCAGTGATTCCCCTTAAAGCCGCGACCAGATGGCTGTCTATTGCAGATGCCCTTATCGGAGCATTGTTTATCCTGCCGGTTTTGATGTTATTTTACGGATACAAAGGCGTACCCATGGGGGACTTCTTTTTAATTCAAGGGGTCTGCTCACTAGGCATTTTCCTGTTTGAAATTCCCACCGGTTATATCGGGGATATATTTTCAAGAAAAAATACCTTAATTATCGGAACATTGGTATGGATAACCGGATACCTGATCTGGATTTTTAATCGCGGTTTTTGGCCGATTTTAATTGGGGAGGTTTTGTTTTCACTTGCGGTTTCCCTGATTTCCGGAACATTAGAGGCCTATCTGTATGACTTATTAAAAAAGCGGCATAAGGAAGATATCTTCCACAAAAAATATGCCAAGATGCAAATGTTGGGAAACCTGTCGTTAACGATTTCAACCTTAACGGGCGGCTTTATTTATCAATTTATAGGGGAAACAGCCCCCCTGTGGATAAGTATTTTTTGCCTAACCGGGGCATTTATCATTCTCCTTTTATTGCCGGATGTTCCCGAATCAAGGCGAACCGTCGCCAAGGATAAAAACAAATGGCAAGATATTTTGGATATTTCCAAATACGCCATGAAGAATCATGAGATCAAGTGGTTGATGCTTTTTCCTGCTGTCTACGGCACATTAACATTTGTTTTGATGTGGGGGCTACAATCCGTGATGGTCTTTCGGGGATTACCTGTGTTTATGTTTAGTATTGTTATGGGAGCCAATGCTTTCTTGCGTACATTTTGGTCAGGTGTTTCGGGAAAAATTTTGGAAAAGATACAGTTATCCGGCATTATCATGTTAGAATGCGTAATTATTGTTATCGCCGCGATAGGGGCCTGTGCGGCTGCTTATGTTCCCGTAGAAATGGTATATTTATGCCTTTTGCTCATGATGATGGCCAGTTCATCTGTTGTCCTATCCAAAATGGCAACAACCGTCTTAATTAATCACCGCATTCAATCAGATGAACGGGCCACCATTTTGTCTGTCAGTTCCATGGTCAACCGTATCTTTTGGGCAGTTGGTATGTTTGCTTTAAAACCTTTGTTTGACTCAATCGGGGTCGGGCCGACATTTGGGGTATCTGCCCTTCTTTTAATACCAATTTTAATTTGTGCCCGACACCTTTATAAAATGAAATTAAAAATGAAGAAGGATACAGCATGTTAATTCTTAACATTAACGGGCCAATGAATGCCGGCAAATCGACCGTTTCCAAAATTTTGGTAAAGCGGATGAAAAATTCCACTTTTATTGAAGTTGATGACTTAATGTCTGATGATGAACAAAAAGCCCTTGGCCTTTCCCTGCAGGAAGGGTGGCGAGAAAGGCATCGGCGCCTGAATGAAAAATTAAAATTGCTTAAAAAATCACGCACGTTTGATACGGTTATTTTTGCTTACCCGATTGCAGATAACACCTATCGGGATTGGAAGTCACTAGAGGATAAAAATACCCGCTTTATCAATATTACTTTGGCACCCGATTTGGATGAATGCCTGAAGAACAGGGGATCGCGGGAACTGGATGATTGGGGAAAAAATCGCATTCGGGAAATGTATGCGGAAGGTTATCACACCCGCTCTTATTCCGACTTTATCATCAATAATACATCACAAACACCCCGTGAAACCGCCGATATTATCGTGGAGTTTCTAAAGGCTACACTTTCTAAATCACATTCAAATGTTTTAAAAATACTTGACAAACAACTGGATTTGTGATAAGATTTCCCTGTTTTGTTGACAGGGATTTTTTATGACAGAAGACACATTATTGGAACTCAGTGATCAAGAAGCACGCACACTCTGGCGTGAAAGTTATGAGAGCGGGGCGGCAGCCTTAACGGCGGCAAAAAAAATCATCCGTAATTATGCCCTTCAGGAAAAAGAAAAAGGTCGTCGCCTCACAAATCCGGCTACAACGGGAATTTATGCCTACCATCTCGACTATGCTTCCCAAGCCATCAACCGCCTGGAAAATTTACCAGCAGAACAAAAAGTTTTAGGAAATGAATTGCAAAGCATTCAAGTATCTTATGACTTTGTCCAAAAAATGTCCCCTGATATGAGTGAATGGGAAATGTTGCATCACTTTCAATACGGGACGGTTGTTCATGATTTATCGGGGCAACCGATAGGTGCTGTTAAAGCGGCTATCGGTAGTATTTATATAACAGCTTGGATGGGATTAACACACCAAAAATTTAAAGAACAGGCCAATCTTTTTGAACGCGTTTTCTCGGCACCCATGGTGATGCTCCCTATAGGTCCCTTAATGAGCTATCGCAAATTCGGGAAACGAGGTCTGAACTATTACTTTTTCTCCCCCGAAAATATCTCCGCCCGTGAGCGGGAATAGATTTATTCCCTGTTTTTATCGGTTCTTTTTCTGCTTTTTTTCAAAGAAAAAATCTTGACTCTTATCCCAAAATTCGATAAAATAGAAGAAATTTTTTTACGTTAGGAGAACGAAATGGCAGAATATAATCATATTGAAATTGAAAAAAAATGGCAAAAATATTGGGATGAACACAACACCTTCCATGTGGAAATCGATAAAAATAAACCAAAGTTTTACTCACTTGTGATGTTTCCGTATCCGTCGGGAGCGGGCCTTCATGTCGGACATGCGGAAAACTTTACCATTTCGGATATTGTGTCACGATATAAACGTATGAAGGGTTTTAACGTTCTGCAACCGATGGGGTGGGATGCCTTTGGTCTGCCGGCGGAACGCTATGCCGAAAAAACGGGCATGCATCCGGCAGATGTGGTAAAAGAAAATGCAAATACTTTTCGCAGGCAATTAAAATCAATGGGGCTATCCTACGATTGGGATCGGGAAATTAACACGACTGACCCCGCCTACTATAAATGGACACAGTATATTTTCAAAATTCTGTTTGATAAAGGTCTGGCCTACGAAGTTGTCACACCGGTCAATTGGTGTCCGAAACTCGGCACCGTGCTGGCCAATGAAGAGGTTAAAGACGGTAAGTATGTGGAAACAGGGGATGAAGTCGTCAAAAAACCGCTCAGGCAATGGATGCTTAAAATCACGGCGTATGCAGAACGGCTTTTAAACGATATCGACAAGCTGGACTGGCCCGAAGGCATTAAGACCATGCAACGTGAATGGATTGGAAAATCCACAGGGGCAGATATTACTTTTAAGGTTGCCCGTTCCAACGCCGAATTTACCGTTTATACCACACGTCCCGATACTTTGTTCGGTGCAACCTATTGCGTATTGGCACCCGAACACGCACTGGTAAAAGAAATTACAACACCGGAATGTCAAGCCACCGTTCAAGCCTATGTAGAAGCGGCCGGCAAAAAATCTGCCCAAGACCGCTTGGCCGATGCCAAAGAAAAAACGGGGGCTTTTACGGGTGCTTATGCCATTAACCCCTTAAACGGTAAAGAAATACCGATTTATATTGCGGATTACGTGTTGGGCGATTACGGATATGGTGCAATTATGGCCGTTCCGGCGCACGACCAACGCGACTATGATTTTGCGAAAAAGTTTGATTTACCGATTATTGAGGTTATCGAATCCCCTGCCGACTTTGATTTATCCAAGGCCGCCTGGGAAGGTGATGGTGCCTTGATTAATTCGGACTTTTTAAACGGGCTGCATGTAGCCGAATCCAAAAAGAAAATGATTGAATATGCCGAATCCAAAGGTTTTGGCAAGGGCACAGTCAACTATAAACTTCGGGATTGGCTGTTTGCCCGTCAACGGTATTGGGGTGAACCGTTCCCGATAATCCATTGTGAAGACGGAACGATCAAATCCCTGCCCTTAACGGATTTACCGCTTTTACTGCCACCACTCGCGGAATTCAGACCCACAGCCGATGGTGAGCCACCTTTGGCGCGTTGCACGGATTGGGTAAATACCACGGATCCCGAAACCGGCAAACCCGCAAAGCGCGAAACAAACACCATGCCGCAATGGGCGGGGTCAAGTTGGTATTTCCTGCGCTATTGCGACCCGCATAATGATAACGCTTTCATCAGTCCTGAAGCCGATCAATACTGGATGCCGGTGGATTTATATGTCGGTGGGGTAGAACACGCCGTATTGCACCTGCTCTATGCCCGTTTCTGGCAAAAAGTCTTGTTTGATGCCGGCCTTGTTTCAACGGATGAACCGTTTAAACGACTGGTAAACCAAGGAATGGTTCTTGCCTATTCCTATCGGGATGATGCGGGAAAATACTACTATCCGCATCAGGTTGAACGCCGCGGCCAGGATTGGTATGTTAAAGGATCCGATACACGTGTCAACACGCAGGTCGAAAAAATGAGTAAATCGCGTTATAACGTTGTTAATCCCGATGATATTGAACGGGATTACGGGGCTGATTCAATGCGACTTTACTTGATGTTCATGGGACCGATAGAGGCCGAAAAACCATGGACAACCGAAGGTGTAAATGGTGTAAATCGCTTTTTAAAACGCGTTTGGAATATTTGGGAAACACCGAACAAAATCCAAGATTCCGGTGATCCGGAACTGACCCGTTTGATGCATAAGACAATCAAAGGTGTGACAGAGGATATCGAGCGCATGACCTTCAATACCGGTATTTCTAAATTGATGGAAATGGTAAATGCCATCTATAAATCCGATAAGCCGATTGCAAAATCGGACATGGAAAGTTTTGTTAAGCTCCTTTCCCCGATGGCACCGCATATTGCAGAGGAACTCTGGGAAAAACTGGGCCATAACGAAAGCATTACTTATGCCCCGTGGCCAATCTTTGATGAGGCACTACTAATCAAAAATGATATGGAAATTGTAGTTCAAGTTTTGGGCAAAAAGCGGGCAACCTTAACCGTTCCCGTTGACAGCACTCAAGATAGCATACTTGCGCTGGCCAAAGAAGAACCCCATATTAAGGACTTCATTACCGGTAAAGAAATTGTCAAGGTTATTTATGTACCCGGCCGGTTAATGAACTTAGTGGTGAAATAAAACGGTAAAAGATAACAGGCTCCAACCTGTTATTCTTTACCGTGTTCGGAACCGATATGCTGTAAAGGAAGGCAAAAATGTCACAACCCAATAAAATTTCCGCATACATAGTTACTTTAAACGAGGAAGACAGACTCCCCCGAACATTAGAGGCTCTTCATCAAGTAGCCGATGAAATCGTCATTGTGGATAGCGGTTCGACCGACAGCACAGAAGAAATCGCTAAAAAATACGGCGCAAAATTCATATTTCACAAATGGAAGAATATCTCGTCCCAAAAAAGATTTGCCAGTCAACAATGCCAAAACGAATGGCTACTTTCTTTGGATGCGGATGAAACACTGTCGCCGGAACTGATACAGGAAATACAGTCCCTTAAACAAAACATGACGGCCGATGCGTATCGCATAAAAATTAAGGATATGTACCCCGGAAATAAAAGACCGCAACGGTTCGCCGCCCAATACAATCTGATTCGCCTCTATAATCGAAATGCCGGCGAAATGCCCGATGATTTAACACATGATCGTGTTGTTATGAAGCAAGGCGCCAATATCGTTCAACTAAAGGGGTTGGTGCATCACTATTCTTACTTGAGTATCGAACACACACTCAATAAATTTAATGCTTACACAACGGAACTGGTCAACACCGCAAATATGACCGGTAAAAAATATGCAACCGCCCGTTTGTTTATAGAAATGCCTTATCAATTTATCAGATACTATTTTTTCAAAAGATTTTTTCTGCGGGGAATTTTTGGATTTATCATGGCCATGAATTGCGCCTATTTCCGATTTTTAAAAATTGCTAAAATGATTGAATATAAAAAAAATCAGAAAAATAAATCATAATTTATATCAGGATAACCATTTGTATTTATTGGAATTATATTAATTTTTCCATATCAGAAACGCAAAAAAAACATTTTTTTTCAAAAAAGGCTTGCATACAGACGAAAGATGGTATAGAGTATCCTCGTTAGGGTATAATCCCAAATCATAAATTTATGAAAGGAATTTAACATGAAAAAAACTTTATTTGCTGTAGCCTTATTGGCTTCTTCTTCGGCATTTGCTATGGATGTCAGCAACCCGTTTTACGTTCCGATGAAAGGTGATTTCTTGTCTGAAACATCTCTTGTTTATACTAACTGGGAACACAGTGATGCAGAAGATGCTGTTTTGGCTGAAACTTTATCCTATGGTATTACTCGGAACTTTTCGATGAATGCAACGATTGCCGACCTTCGGATGTTTGATTATCCAAAATATGCAGGTTACCATGGCCATGATCGTTATGACAATCCGGCATGGAGTGCTGGTTTGAAATACAACTTGGTTGACTGCTGCAAAACAAATTGGAAAGTTCAATTGGGTGCCGACTATACACAAGGTACACTTTCTTTGAATAATTATTTGTTGGCGCTTGCAGGTTTTGACCATCATGCCAAAGCAATTTCCGCCTATGGTAAGGCCGGATATCAAATGGGTCGTTTCTTGCCGTACTTAGCCGCCACAGTCATCAAACCGATTGGAAGAGACTATGAAGGTCAACCTGTTATTTCAACACGTGCCGCTTTGAACACAGTTCTCGGCAAAAAGACCAATTTGGATTTGGGTGTAACCTATGATTGGGACAATGATACAAATGCTGGTAAACATATGAGTGCTTGGTCAGTTGACGGTGCATTGAACTATGTGTTCTCGGATTGCATGTCTGCAGGTCTCACAGGTGCCTATTTAATGCGTACAAAAATACCTGACTGGGATGGAACTTTTGATGTTGACTCCTTCAAAGTTGGTGTGAACTTCAAAGTTGCTTTCTAATTTTTAGAAAACGAATCGAAACCGGTGCATCTGCACCGGTTTTTTATTTAAAAAACTCTTCCCCCGCATATCGGGCGGTAGGCCCCAGTTCTTCAGAAAGTCTTAATAGCTGATTATATTTCGCAAGGCGTTCCGTTCTGGATAACGATCCCGCCTTTATCACGCCGCCATTTATTGCCACTACCAAATCGGCAATAAAGGTATCTTCTGTTTCGCCCGACCGATGCGATAAGATGGTTTTATATCCCGCCCGCTCTGCCCAATAAATAGTGTTCAGGGTTTCCGTTAGCGTCCCAATTTGATTAGGCTTAATTAAAATCGCATTGGCAACACTTTTTTCCACACCTTGCTTTAATCGTCCCGTATTTGTCACAAATAAATCATCTCCGACCAACCAAACTTTATCCCCCATTTTCTTTGTTATCTGTTGCCATCCCGACCAATCATCTTGGGCCAAGGGGTCCTCTAAAGATAAAATAGGATAATCCGCAATCAATCGCACATAATAATCAATCATTTGATTGGTTGTGAATTTTTTATGCTCCTGCGATAATTGATAAAATCCGCCCTGATAGAAAGAGCTGGCCGCCGCATCCAAAGCAAGCATAATCTCTGTACCGGCCTGATACCCCGCGGTTTCAATAGCCTGCATTAAAAAATCCAACGCTTCCCGATTGGATTTTAAGGGGGGTGCAAATCCGCCCTCATCCCCGACAGCAGTTGAAAACCCCGCCTGTTTCAAGTGGCCTTTTAGGGCATAAAAAACCTCCGCCCCCATGTGTAGAGCTTCCCGAAAATTCGATACTCCCACAGGCATAATCATAAATTCCTGAACAGAAAGAGCATTATCGGCATGCATTCCACCATTTAAAATATTCATCATCGGTATCGGCAAGATATGTGCGTTTACACCTCCTAAATATCGATAGAGTGGCATTTGAAAAGCCTTGGCTGCCGCCCGCGCCACCGCTAAAGATATCCCCAATATTGCATTAGCACCGAGCCTGCTTTTATTTTCCGTTCCGTCCAACCGAATCAAAAGTTCATCAATCAAGCGTTGATTATCCGCGGGATGCCCCAATAAATGATTAAAAATCTCGCCATTGATATTTTCAACGGCCTTTAGAACACCCTTCCCCGCAAAGCGACATTTATCTTTATCCCGTAATTCTATGGCTTCATGGGTTCCTGTAGAAGCACCACTTGGCACGGCGGCTCGCCCCCAGGAACCATCGGATAAGCCCACATCAACCTCAACAGTCGGAAAACCTCGGGAATCCAAAATTTCCCGTGCTTTAATCTCAATAATGTCAATCATGATCCCCCCTTGGGGGTATATTTAGAGCGCCTTTGACACTTTGTCCAGAGCCATCAACCGCTCTAAAACCGCCGGCATATCCGAAAGTTTTATCATATTCGGCCCGTCACTGGGGGCTTTATCGGGATCCCGATGCGTTTCAATAAAGATACCCGCAATGCCCGTCGTAATAGCCGCATTTGCAAGGATTGGCGCAAATTCACGTTTACCGCCGCTGCTGCCCCCGTTACCACCCGGCGATTGCACCGAATGTGTCGCATCAAAAATGACCGGATAACCCGTTTGTTTCATAATCGGTAAAGATCGCATATCCACCACCAAATTATTATACCCGAAAGTCGTCCCCCGTTCGGTCAGTAAGATATTGGTATTGCCCACACTTTCTATTTTGGCAACAACCTGTGCCATATCCCAAGGGGCCAAGAATTGCCCTTTTTTAACATTGATAATTTTGCCGGTTTTAGCCGCCGCCAACAATAAATCCGTCTGCCGACACAGGAAAGCCGGAATTTGCAAAATATCCACCACTTCCGCCGCCAAAGGACATTGATACGGTTCATGAATATCCGTCAACGTCGCGCATCCGATTTGCTTTTTAATTTCGCTAAATGCTTCCAATCCTCTTTCCAATCCCATGCCGCGAATCCCGTTAATACTGGTGCGGTTGGCTTTATCAAAGGAAGCCTTAAACACAAAGGGGATCCCCATTTGGGCAGTTAATTCCTTTAAAGCGCCTGCCATATCCAACCCATGGGCCAAACTTTCCATCTGGCACGGCCCCGCGATTAAGACAAAAGGATTATCATTCCCAAACACAATATCGTTTAAGGTAACGGCTTTATTCATACTACCCCCCTTATAAAGGTTTATTTTTGTTCGCTAGATACCGGCGGTAAAATTGTTTCCGGTGTGGCATTAGAACTGTTGCGCGCCATAATGACCAAGGAAAGACTGGTCACAACGAAACAAGCAAAGAAAATACTTGTCAGTTTCGTTAAGATATTTCCCGCTTGGCGTCCCGTAAAGAGGCCATTAGCCCCCTGTCCACCACCAAGACCGCCCAAAGCGCCACCTTCCGATCGTTGCAATAACACCAAAATCGTAATAGCAACCGCCAACATGATATGAATGGTTAAGATAACAGAACTCATGAATTTTTCCTTTCTTAAAATTGTGTTTCGGCAATAGCCCAAAAATCTTCAACTTTTAAACTGGCACCACCGATTAAAGCCCCATCCACATCGGAAACGGACAATAATTCTTTGGCATTGGACGGTTTTACCGAACCGCCATACAAAATCCGCATTTTATCCGCGATATCGGTACCCAACACCTTCTTAAGTTCCGCACGCACGGCGCCATGAATTTCCGCCACATCAGCGGTTGTCGGAACTTTTCCCGTACCAATGGCCCATACCGGTTCATAGGCAATTACACAATTTTCTGCCGTAGCTTTTTCCGGAACAGAACCGCGGATTTGCGCCGTCACAACCGGCAAAGCCCGACCGGCTTCCCGTTCGGCCAACGTTTCGCCCACACAGATTACAACCGTCAAACCGGCATCAATAGCGCGTTCAGCCTTTGCACGCACAACGGCATCCGTTTCACCATGCATGGCGCGTCTTTCCGAATGGCCGACAATTGTATGTGTTGCACCTAAATCTTTTACCATTTCGGCCGACACATCACCGGTAAAGGCCCCCATTGCTTTGGGTGCCACGGCAACATCTTGTGCCCCGACCCCGATTTTGTGCGGCAAAGCAGCGATTTGGCCCAGCAAACTCATCGGCGGGCAAATCAAAACATCAAACGGCAAATCCCCGTTTGTTTTATCAAACACGGCTTTAGCCAAAGCCAAACCTTCATTTTTCAGGCAATTCATTTTCCAATTACCGGCAATTAATTTACGACGCATTATATGCTCCTTTCATTTCAGATGGCTTCTTTTAGCATATTTTTTCCGAAAATTCAAGTCAAAAGAGAAAATCCCGCTCTTTTTTGGTATTTTATAGGTGTTTTTCGTGTTCCAATGCCGTTATTTCCCGATGATAGTGGTCTATCAGGCGTGTTGCTTTTTGGAACAAGTTGTGTTGAAAAGCAACCAAAGTTCCCCATAAAGCCATCACCGTCACAATAATGGTGCAAACGGCTTCGGCAATTTCCAGTTTATCTTTTAGAGTTAAATGTTTGCTCATGCCAAACAGATAAGACCCCATCCCTTTAAAAACAAGAGGAGGCAATTGTAAAATTACATTGATTTTTGAAAACTAATGTGATATGAAAAAGTGATGACCAATATTATCGTATCACCGGCAAAACCGGAAAATGCATCCAAAATTGGCGAGATTGCTTTTCAATCCGCCATGTTGCATTATGAATCCGTTCCCGATGAGTTTCAAAAACCGACATTGGCGGGGCAAATTGAATATATTCAAAAAAGTGTCTCAGACAAAAAAAATTCTGGTCTTACAGGCTGAATTAAAAGGACAAATTGCCGGTTATGTTGTTGTTTATTTCAATACCTATCCCGAACAATATTTTCAGTTCCCCAAACGGGCTTTTATCGGCAGTATCGGTGTGGATGAAAACTGCCGCGGCCAAGGGGTTGGAAAAGCCTTATTAAGTGGGGTTGAAGAAGAGATAAAAAGGCGGGATATTTCCGTTATTGAAATTGATGTTTATACATTCAACAATGCCGCAGAAAAACTGTATGACAACCTGGGCTATCAAGACACCAAACATTATAAACGCAAATTCATTAAATAACAAAACCACCGCCGAAACAATTCGGCGGTGGTTTTTAATAGATTAACCTATTTCACGACTTCAAAAGAAATCTGGCCATCGCCCAATTCTTCGGTTGCATATCCGGCCGGTAAATCTTCCGAGAGGCCAGTTGCCAAGACCTGATCCATGATATAGGACTTGTGTTCCGAAATGGCTTCCCGAATAAGGGTCGAATCAGATTTCCAACACAATGTAATCCGATCCGAAATATCCAGATTCTTCTCTTTCCGACGGGATTGAATTAACCTCACAAAATCGCGGGCAATTCCTTCGCGTTCTAAGGCCGGCACGATCGTTGTATCCAATTGTACCACTGCCGTATTATCGGGCAGAGCCTGTCCCTTAAAGCCCTCTTTCATCGCCAAACGCAACTCAAACTCATCGGCGTTTAAAGTCTGACCCCCGATTGCCAAGGTACCATCCGGATTTTGCGTCCACTGATTTTGCTTACTGGCCGCCATAATGGCACCCATGAATTTACCAAGACGTTTTCCGATTAAAGGTGTCTTTAAATAGAGGAATCTATCCGCCACCGAGGCCACATCCGTCTTTAAAACAACCTCTTTCACATTGATTTCATCTTTTAACATTTCCTTAAAGTGAATCAATGTGCCGGCCTTTTCGCCTGCAATCGTCATACTGGCAAGTGGCAAGCGGTTACGTAAGTGATTCTCTTCGCGAATTGACTTCGCTGTAGAGGCTACTGCCCGCACCAAATCCATTTGTGTCTTCAGGTCATTTTCATCGGGTAAGCCGTCAACATTCGGCCAATCCGTCAAATGTACCGATGTTTCACCTGTCAATCCACGATAAACAAAATCTGTCATAAACGGTGCCAGCGGCGCCATTGCTTTCGTCAAGTTTACAAGGACCGTATAAAGGGTATCAAAGGCCGCTGTATCCGTACCGTCCCAGAAACGATCCCGAGATCTGCGAATATACCAGTTATTCAAAATATCCAAAAAGTCGGTAAAAGCAGTACAAGCCTCAGGAATATCATAATTCAACATATACTGACGCACCGATTTGACCAAATCTTTTAATTTTGCCAAAATGTACCTATCCAACACATCACCGGAATCGGTAATTTCTTTGGCTTTAATTCCTTCCGCATTGGCATACAGGCAGAAGAAGTAATACGCATTCCATAACGGCATCAATGATTGACGCATAGCTTTGGCAACTTCTTTACCTTCATAGTCCATACAAACGTTTCCGCCATGCATAATGGAAGAAGATTCTAAAAACCACCGCATTGCATCCGAACCGGAATTATTCAAAATAATATACGGATCCGGATAATTGCCGAGTTTCTTACTCATCTTCACACCGCCTTCGGCCATGACATGCCCGGATACCATACAGTATTTAAAGGCCGGTTTATGATGCAGGGCCGTTCCCAATACATGCAACGAATAGAACCAACCGCGTGTTTGATCCACGGCTTCCATAATAAAGTCAGCAGGGAAATGGTCTTTAAACCAATCTTGTCTCTCAAAGGGATAGTGAATTTGACCTTCGGGCATGGAACCTGATTCAAACCAACAATCAAACACATCCGGTACACGCCGCATCATTGTTTGACCAGACGGATCATCCGGATTCGGATAAACTACCTGATCGATGGCCGGCCGATGTAAATCGGTTACATGAACGCCGGTCTTTTCTTTGATTTCGGCCAAAGATCCGAACACATCCGTACGCGGAAATTTGGGATTATCCGATTGCCACACAGGAATCGGGGCACCCCAAAAACGTGTTCTGGAAATAGACCATTCGCGTGCCCCTTCTAACCACTTACCGAAACGTCCGTCTTTAATATGTTCCGGTGTCCACATAATGGTTTGATTGAGTTGGCAAAGTTCATCCCTAAATTTCGGCACATCCACAAACCACCCCGACATTGCTTTATAAATCAAGGGGGTATCCGTCCGCCAACAATGGGGATAAGAGTGTGTAATTTGCTCTTTTTTGACCAACAGACGCTTTTCCTTCAAATAATTTAATACATATTCGTTCGCGTCAAAGACTTGTTTCCCCTGCACTTCCGGAACTTCGGCGGTAAAGCAACCCGCTTCATCCACGGGACAAACAATCGGGAAATGAGAATCGTATTTGCGACAAACATCAAAGTCGTCTGCCCCAAAGCCCGGCGCAATATGAACCATACCGGTTCCGTCTTCGGTAGATACAAAATCACCGGACAAAATTTTAAAGCAGCCTTTTTCTTTTAAGGAAGCAAAGTGCGGGAACATCGGTTCATAAGACATCCCAACCAGTTCCGAGCCTTTGATAGTGGCTACTTGTATGGCGTGTTCTAACTGCTTGGCATAGCGTCCTTTTAAAGCCTCCGCCAAAACATATTTTTCACCGGCTTCTTCCATTACGGCATAGTCAATATCATTCCCCACAGCAATCATTTGGTTAGAGAATAATGTCCACGGCGTTGTTGTCCAAACCAATAAATGCATTCCGTTTTCCAAGCGGAACATCACGGTAATAGCCGTATCTACTTTATCGCGATAACACCCCGGTTGATTTACCTCAAAATTGGAAAGAACCGTTTGTGCAGCCCATGAATACGGTTGCACACGATAATCCTGATAGATTAAACCTTTATCATACAATTCCTTAAAATTATGGATTACGGATTCCATAAAAGGCAGGTCCATCGTATGGTATTCCAACGTAGGATCAATCCACCGTCCCAACCGATGAAACAAACGCACAAAATCACCCGAATATTTAAGGACGGATTCTTTACAAAAATTATTAAATTTATCCACACCGTAATCTTCAATGGCTTTATGACCCGAAATACCAAGGGCTTTTTCCGCATTCATTTCCGCCGGCAATCCGTGACAATCCCAACCGAAAGGACGCTCTACCTTTTTACCAAGCATCGTTTGAAAACGGGCAACTGTATCTTTCACAAAAGAAATAAAAATATGCCCATAGTGCGGTTGACCGTTTGCGAACGGAGGGCCGTCATAAAACACAAATTCATCACCGTCTTTCCGTTTATCCTTAACCGCTTCAAATATTCTATTATCATCCCAAATTTTCAAGATGTCTTCTTCCATTTTGGAAAAATTCATTTTAGTATTCAATTCCGGATAATATTTTTGCTTTTCTGTCATTTTAAAGTCCTTCTTTGTAAAAATGTGAATGGATAGATATTACTTTATTTTCCGACAAAAATCAAGCGTTATTATTTTTTTCTTTTCAGATTTCAGTAAAAAAGACTTGACAAAACAAGGAACTTATGATATGATGGTGCTATCCATTGAGGGAAAAATTTTTTTAATCAAACCAAGGAGGAAAAAATGAAAAATAAAACTTTAATGTCTATTGCAATTGCCGGCGCCGTTTGTGTTGCAGGTATTTCCAGTGCTGAGGCCGGTCATCGTGGTCATGAGGCCGCTCATATTGTCGGTGCAACCGGTGGATTGCTTCACGGTTTAGCTGATCTTGTCGGTGCCGTAAATGGTAACCCGACCGTTGTGGCAGCTCCGGCCGTTGTAACACCGGCTGTAGCAGCACCTGTGGTTGCGGCTCCCGTAGTGACACCGGCTCCGGTTGTGGCAACCCCGGCTCCGGTTGTGGCAACACCTGCCGTTGTAACTCCGACTGTGGTGACACCGGCTCCGGTTGTGGCTCCGGCTGTTGTTCCTGTTCCGGTTCCTGTTCCGGCACGTCCATATCACCGTTATCCGATTTACAGACACGGACGCTATCATTATTAATATTAAGGTTATAAAAAAACCGTATGGCAATTGTCATACGGTTTTTTGTTTTAGAAAATAATTATTTTCCGCACGGATCGATAAGCTCAATCAAAGAAATTCCCAAAACATATTGATTTTCACAAACCTTACCACTGCCGTCACGTCCACGAATACCAACACAAGCGCTTAAAGAAGTTAAAAGCAAAACAGCCACAGCCGTCATTAACAATTTTTTCATTTTATATTCCTTTCATCTGTTTAAAGGATCGGGACCCCCCTACCCTTTATAGTCATCATATCGTATGCAAAATGAAAAATCAAGCACTTTTTACACTTCCCTGTTGCATAAAAACACAAAATATGATAAATTTTTTTAGGAGGGGCAAATCATGAAAATTCGCAGAGGTACACCACTGGATGCCAAGGAAATAAAATCCGCGCACTATCACGCCTATCAGGTATCCTATCGGGGGTACTTACCGGACGATTTTTTAGATCACATGCCGTTTGATGAAAACGTCATTAACCGAACGGAAAATTATATCAAAGAACATGAATATTACGTTGCCGAAATTGATAATCATGTCATTGGATTTGTGAATTTAGAATACCCGGAAGAAAAGACGGTTGAAATCATGGCCCTTTATATCCATCCCGATTTTCAAAGGCAAGGCGCTGGTTCGGCCCTTGTAAACGAAGTTTGTCGCCGTAAAAAAGAAGAGGGTTACAGCAAATTGGTTTTGTGGACAATGAAAGACGGTCCTTCTTTGGGTTTTTATCAAAAACAAGGACTAATGTTTTCAAATACGGCCGAAAAATACTGGAAATTAAATATCCCGATTATTCGAATGGAAAAAGATTTATAAAAGAAAATTTACCAAAACTATTGACTTTGCTAATTTGCTCCCGTATAATCCCAAAAAAAAGAGGGCAATAATATGGAAAACGCTAAAAACAAACAAGAGAACACGCACGGACAATCGTCCGACAAATCCTCGGTAAAATCCGAAAGCGGCCGGAGTTTAATTGAAATGTTGGCCGTATTGGCGATTATCGGGGTTCTGGTGGTGTTGGGGTTAAATCTTTACTGGTATGCCCTTGAACGGTATCGGACAAATGCCTTAAAAGCCGAATTAGGTTCTATGGCCATTACCACCAGTATCAAATTATCTACCTCTTCCAATTTTAAAATCAACGGAAACTTGAAATATCCTTTTGAGGGCAAATTTAATGATGATCAGACCTTTACCATTACCGTTTCTTCAATTCCATTTAAAATTTGCTCTAGACTAAGGTCGGAAGATTGGGCTCTACCGTCGGAAATCCTAATTAACGGTGCTCAAAGGGGGCCTTGTCGGGAAACAAATACACTGGCCTTTTCCTTTAACAATTCGGTTTATGACGGAAAGCACCCCGAACTGGAACCTTCTTCCCCCAGTGGCGGATCCAGTACCTCACCAAAAGATCCTTGCAGGCCCTGTAGTGAAGGATGCGAAAAAACTTGCAAAACAGACAGATATTGGTGTTGGGGGGACGGATGCGCCTGCTTTAATGGGAAAATAAAACCACCGGTTTGTCGCGAAACAGGGTGTTCAAGTGCACTAGTTCCCATTATGGACTGTGAAGGAGATGTAACATATTGTTGTCCCGATACATTCAAGTGTACTCAACCGACATGTTGCAAATCTGACTGGGTCACCGTGACAGATTGCGACGGTAGAAAAACCCAATGCTGTCCTGACGACGGAAACGATTGTTCTAGTCCTGAGTGTTGCGCAGACGGTTGGGTCGATATCCATAATTGTGATGGAACAACAACCAAATGTTGCCCCAAAAAAGAAGGGGATTGTGCACAACCGAGTTGTTGCTCACAGGCGTGGGTAAAAGTCACCGATTGTGAAGGGAATGTAACGGATTGTTGCCCGGATGACGGAAGGGATTGTTCCAGTCCGAAATGTTGCAATGCCGATTGGATTACAGTTACAAATTGTGATGGCACAACAACACAGTGTTGCCCCGATGACGGAAATGATTGTTCCAATCCGGCCTGCTGCACTGCCGGTTGGGTGACGGTTACAAATTGTAATGGCACAACAACACAATGTTGCCCCGATGGTGGTAATGTTTGCGAGGATGAGACCGATTGTTGCGGTAATGCTTCAGATTGCTCGGTCACCGGTCAAGTTTGTGTGGATAATCATTGCACCTGCCCATCCAATCAATACAGAGGAAAACATGCATACGGAAATACTAAATGTACCAGTGGTGAGTGCTGTTACGGATGCGATGATTCAACAAAAACATTTGCGACCGAGGCAGAATGCGATCTATGTTCGGGACGTGCCTATATGCCAGAAAGTGGACAATGCATACTAAGAAATGATGGCTGCGAACCGGGGAAAACGTTTGCAAAAGATGACGGGACCTGTAAACCCTGTACCGATGGCAGTATACATGGTTCGTTAGAGGCAGATTGCCTCAGCTGTAATGAAGGGCAAACTATCCCTGTACGAAGTTATACAATCAAAAAATCAAATGGGACCCCCACTTGTATAAAAGGGGCTTGCCCGGCTCAAAAATTCATAACAGATATCAATTTGAGCAGTTGTAAAGATTGTACCGATCCAACACCATATGTAACAACCGCATGGGCCTGCGCCACTTGCGGTAATCTGCGTGAATATAACAGTACAACCCAAAAGTGTTCGTTAGCAACGACTGATACATGTGAATCAGATGAATTTAAGAATAATTCTTCCGTCTGTATCCCCTGTTCACAACAAACAACCGATAATATGGCCAATTGGTTATCTACTCAAACAGAATGTGACAAGTGTTCCAGTAACCGAAAATACGAAGGCGGATATTGTTTACCGAAATGTGAAAGCGGATACTTTGAAAATACACTCGGCAATTGTGTCTCTTGTTCCGAATCAATCTACTTCACAAGTGACAAAAATAACTGGAAATCTACAAAAGCATCCTGTGATAGATGCACCGATCATTATCATGATGGTACCTACTGTTTACCGAATTGCCCTAGCGGATATTTCAAAAATGAGAATGGAATTTGTGTTCCTTGTTCTGAATTAATCTTCCCCACAGGTTATCAAAGCAACTGGAAAACATCCCAGTCAGAATGTATAAACAGTTGCCCTGATCGCCGTTACGACGGAACCTATTGCGTCCCCAAGTGCCCGGACGGGTATTTTCAAAATGCAAACGGCAATTGCACGGACTGCGGGCTGAAAGCCGGAAAAGCCACATCCCAAGCGAACTGCGAAGTATGCGGAAACTGGAATAGCACATTTACCCGAACATATTCCGGTGGAAAATGTTCACTTCCAACGTGTCCGGGTGGAACCTTCCAATGCGATACCACCATAGATACCACTGTGTGCAGACTTTGCTCAGATTCAGGGGAGTATACGTCTACGACAGACTATTGTTCGGCCTGTAACAAACAAGACGGAGAAGGTAATTACCTCTATAAACAACGCAAAATGGTGGGGAATAAATGTGTTTTGCAATAAGAAAAAATACGAAGGGAATTTTTTTCTTGAATTTTTATTTGAAATTTGATATAATGTACCCGTTTTTATTTTTGGTCGTGAATAGGTTATCCGTTTGGAAAGGAAGGTTTTATGCCTGTTATTGTTGAAAAAAAATCAATATCACCCCGTGCCAAGGCGCAAAAAAAACGCCCTGAAACGCGGGAAGAAAAAATGATTGCGGCTTTGTCGCCGAATTTGAATATTATGGTAGAAGCCGTCCGCCGCGCCGGACATAGCCTTATTCGTGATTTTTGTGAAATTTCCAGTCTTCAGGTTTCCTTAAAAGGTCCCGGTGATTTTGTCTCTAATGCCGACCTTATGGCCGAAAAGAATTTAATAGCCTATTTAAAAGAGGCACGCCCCGATTACGCTTTTATATCCGAAGAATGCGGTGAATTAAAATCCGAACACCACAGCCGCATGAAATGGGTTATTGACCCCATTGACGGAACAACCAATTTTCTGCACGCTATTCCAGTATTTGCCTTATCGGTTGCCTTGATGGACGGGGATGAAGTCATTGCCGGCGTCATTTATAACCCCGTTACAAACGAGCTTTACTACGCCGAAAAAGGCCAGGGTGCCTTTTTAATGACTCCTGGTGGGAATAGGCGCTTACGCGTATCGGGACGTGCCAAGATGGGGTATGCATTGTTGGGTGCCAACGCGTTCAGTGACCCCCGGAATCGGGATATTATCGCGCATTTCTCGGAAAAAGTAGCTTCTACTCGTTTCAACGGCTGCACAACTTTATCATTAGCCTCGGTTGCAGCCGGACAATTAGATGTCTATATTGCTTGTCATTTCAAACTATGGGATGCGGCAGCCGGTTATCTGCTCATCAAAGAAGCCGGTGGCTACATTTCTGACTTTAATCGCAAAAGGGGGCTGTGGGACATGATGGAATCGCAAACTCTGATTGCGACAAATATGTCTTTAAAGGACTCTTTTTTAAAAGATTTGGAGGGAAAATGAAAAAATTTCTAATCATCTTGTGTGCTTTTTTCTTATTGGGGGCAGAAATTGCTTGGGCTCAACCCGTATTTTCCGGGGCTTTAGGCGGTGGCGGCGGTTATTATCGGTCCGGCGTTCGCCGTAGTGTTTATAGGCCCAGAGGAGCAACTACCAGATATGCCGCACCCGCAAAACCGGCAATACGCCCCCGTAGCAAAATAATACTTAAGTATGATCCCGCTCAAATGAATTTGGCACAAGAGCAAATGGAAAAATTGATGCCGGCCGTTCGTCGTATCCAGGACGGTAAAGTCAGGAAAATAGAACTTATCGGCATTTGCAGAGATTATGCCACTGCGGCAATTCGCATTACAAATTTAAGTCGAACTTTATACTCCTATGCGCCTAATCTGCAAATAGATGACCGAACAATTGTCGGTCCTGCTGTTGTCCCGTCAAACGACAATACGCTAGAATTTGTAGAATATTGGTAAAAAAGACTTGCAATTTCAAAAAAAATAGTGTATAAGACTTAACACAGTTTTTTAAAGGAGATACAAAAATGAAGAAAAACATTCATCCCGATTACCATGAAATCACGGTTGTCATGACGGACGGAACAGAATTCAAAACACGTTCAACTTTGGGCAAAAAAGGGGACGTTGTGCGTTTGGATATTGATCCCTTATCTCATCCGGCATGGACGGGTGTCTATCGTTTGATTGACGCCGGTGGTCAATTGGCCAAGTTTAATAAGAAATTTGCTGCTTTCAAAAAGTAAGCGTTCTTTTTTAATACAAGCCCCCTTCACGGGGGCTTTATTCATATTTATCAGACAAAGAAAGAGTTTGTTCAATAAAACTTGACAAAAATATGTTTTTGGTGTACAATTGCCCTGTTAGGGAGAATTAACAACCGATGACACAACAACAGGAAAATTTTAACGCATTAATAAACGGATTGGCCCGAATTTTATCCGATTCCGAAAAAGTCAGTACATTACGTCCTTCACAACAAAAGGTTTTACGGGATTTTATCCAAAGCCCCGAACAATTTAAAACAGGTATTTTTGACCTGGCCACTGCCTTTGGAAAAACACGTATTATGGCACTACTTGCCGATGCATACCATCAAAATGCTCCCCATCAAATCATTATTGCGGAACCGACTCGGGAACTGGTAGGACAGATAGCCACAGAACTCTCGACTTATTTTAGCGATACGGCGAAAGTGGGACAATTCTTTTCTGAAAAGAAAGACACCACACATCCGATCTTGGTTACAACATACAGTTCTTTAGACAAATTGGCCCATATTGTTAACCCACAAAACGTGGGGCTCCTCCTTCTGGATGAGGGGCATCACGCCGTTTCCGACAAGCGCATGGAAATCGTCCGGCGTTTTTCCAATGCCTGCCAATACGGAATGACGGCCACACCGGATTACAGCGAAGATCGAACACTTAAAAACCTACTTCACAACACTATTGCACATGTTGATATCCGTCAAGGCATTCACGATGGGATTTTATCCCCATTTTCCAATATTGTTTTATTTTCCACATTTCAACTGGACTTATCCCAAGTCAAGCGGGTCGGCGGCAGCGGCGATTATGATATAGAAGACTATCGTCAAGCTTTTGCCAAGGCCCTCAGTCCGGTTCATTTGAGTAATACTTCAGATACGGATTGGAAAAATGCGCATCGTAAGATTGCCCATGAAATCGCTTTATTTTACCAAAGTATGGTACCCCATAAAAAACATTGCCTGATTAACTGCCATACCCAAGAAGAAGCCAAAATCCAAGCCGAAGAAATCAACAAGGTTTTCGGTAAACCAACGGCCGGCGTCTGGACATCCAATACACAGAAAACGGCAGCACTATCTGATTTTGAATCAGGAAAACTGGGTGTCTTGTGTCAAGTCGGTATGCTTCAAGAGGGCTATGACTTTCCGGCATTGGACTTATGCATCAATTATCCGACGGCCTCTCCCGTTCGGGCCACACAACGGGGCGGTCGTACTTTACGCTTAGATCCCGATAATCCTGATAAACAAGCCACTATCGTTGATATTGTCTTTAGTTTTCCGGGATCTCACAACCCTTACACCAGTGCCCGTAAAAATAACCAAGTTCTTTATTCGGATGTTGTTCAGGCTATCTATGTTGCACCCAAAACCATAAATCGGCGGGGATTAATACAGTCCCCTGCCTTCCCCAAGGTTGCCCCCTTACATTTAAATCACTTCAGGCTGGTTTCGGATACGAAAACCCTTTTAACTCTAAAGCATCAGGATCGACAACAAGAAGCCTCCGAATATGTGCCATTTAAGCAAGACGGGATGCTGACAGCCAAAGAATTTGCCGATAAATTCGGCGGGACACCCGACAAATATATGGCATTGTTCCATGAAATATACGCTGATAAATCATTAAACACCTGCATGGATGACAATAATCAACCTTTTCAGCTTATATCCCTGGTGCGCAGCGGCAGTTCTCGGGCCCTTTGCTTATCCAATCACCCCGAAGCATTGGACTTCTTTTCAAAAATTTGTAAGGAAAAATATCAAAAACGCAATTCCAATAAAATTTCATTGGAAGAATATGCCAAGGGTCATTACCTGTCACAGGAAGATTTATTCAACATATGTTCATTTTTAAGTAGCTTCAAATTTAAAACACTAAGCAAAGATGGTAATCCCCATGTTCTAATTGCAAGACATCAGGTTAAAAAAGATGTTTTGTTATTGGAGGATACCGAAGATGCCCGCCAGGATTTACATGCCCTCATCTCTTTAACTGATTACCTAAGACGTGTTCCCAAAATGCCGGATGATATGTGTGATTTAGGCTTTTTTGAAAATACGATGGCTTTGGACAAAGATTTGGTAACACCCATTATTAAACGGGCAATTTTGGAAGGAAAAACCTTCAAAACCAAAGACGGGCAAGAGAAACCGCTGGCTCAATTTTATAGAGTCACAGACGACTTTACCAAGCAGGATTATTATGGTATTTGTGTGCCCAAAGATATCGACGGCCAAGAAGCTTTATTAAAATTATTGGGTTACCGAATTCTACACCAAGTGACTACTAACATTTCTGAAATATGCAAAAGTCGTTGGCGTTGGAATCTTTATAAGCAATCCCGCAATGATTCCCTTCCCTTGCGTAAAAGAGGAGCCATGTATAACCTCAGCGGCTCGCGTATCAGCCAAATTTTACTGCGTGTAAAACAAGATCTCCATTATGCCCTTAGTTGCCTTGAACTGAAAAGAACGGGGCAAAGACCTTCCTTTTTTGATAAATTGGCTTTACGCATATCCGATGGCGAAGACGACATTCTAGTTACACAATCAGATTTATTGCGTTCGAACAGGAATTCAAGAGCCACCGCCAACAGCATAAACCTTACAGACACCAGGCGTATAATTTTGTGGGATCATTCATGTCGTTCCCGCAATGATTAATTAAAATCCCCCGACATTTACCGGGGGACAATTGTCTTTAAGGAAAAAATTAAGCACTTTTACGATTTGAACGATAAGCGCGGCAATCATATTCATCAAGGGTTACGATTTCATAAGAACCCTCATCTGCCATCAACAGACGCAAGAGCATATTCGTATGCATATGCCCCGACTTAGTACCTTCAAAACGGCCGATAATCGGCATACCCACTTGATAAAGGTCACCGACAGCATCCAAAGTTTTATGGACAACAAATTCATTTTCGCTACGGGTTCCTTCGGGGTTTAGGACTTTATTTCCGTCCACCACAACGGCATTTTCCAACGATCCGCCTTTTGCAAGACCCATTGAGCGCAGCATATCAATGTCTTTGGCAAAACCGAACGTGCGGGCATAGGCGATGGAGTCTTTAAAGCTATCCTCTGTCAAAGCAATAGAGTATTCTTGCCGTCCGATAACGGAAGATGCAGGAAAATCAATCATAAAATCGATTTCCATGCCGTTGTCCGCAGGCAAAAGTGCCACAGACGCCCCTTTCCCGTCATCAAAAGAAACTTCCTTCAGGATTTTTAAGGCTTTTACCGGTTCATCTTGGTTCATAACGCCGGCGCATTCAATTAAGGTAACAAAATCTGCTGCCGATCCGTCCATCAAAGGCACTTCCGGACCATCGACTTCGATAAAAGCATTTGTGATTCCTAATCCGTTTAAGGCACCCATCAAATGTTCAATCGTTCCCACAATAACACCGTCTTTGTTTCCCAAGCAGGAGCACATCCGCGTATCCACCACGTGATCATATTTTGCGGGAATGCGATTATCCTTATCCGTCACGTCCGTTCTGACAAAGACGATACCGGTCCCCACCGGAGCAGGCTTCATCGTCATATGAATTTTCTGTCCGCTATGTAGTCCGACCCCCACGCAAGGAATAGCGTTTTGTAGGGTTTTTTCGCAATTCTTGTACAGAGTCATTGTTTGAATTTCCGCGTTCATATAATCTCCTTAGTTTCAAAATCTGAGGGCATAATACCCGTCCCCCTTTAAAAAATCAAATCAATGATTATTTCAAATTATTACAAACCTATTTTAAAGGATGTATTGCACCCAAAAACACACTTATCCATATATCCCTAATGAAGAGGAAGATAGCGGTCATCGGTGCCCTAACAAATTTCGGTCGTTCATTATTGGACTATCTGGCAAGTTCGGGTTGGTCAGCCGGATCCGTTTATGCTTTGGACACACCTAAAAACGCTAAGATTAAAATTCCCTATGGCGATTATTTTTTGCCGGTTTTAGGTCTAGATTCCTTTAATTTCCATCAGGTCCACCTTTGTTTCCTATGCCAATCGGCCCTCTTATCCGCCGACCGTGAAAGCATCTTGCAAAGCGGCGCTTATTTAATCGACTGTGTCGGTATTTTAGACGGAGCCCCTTGTCTGATAGCCTCCTTAAACCTGAAAGGTCGCCCTAAAGAACGCCTCATCACAAACCCCACCGCCGCTACTATAGCTCTGGCACACGTTTTAGCCCCCATTCATAAAGAGTTTCAAATCATCAATGCCGAAGCAACTCTATTGCTTTCCGCGAACTTATTCGGCGCACCCGCGATTCAAGACCTCCTCATCCAAAGCCGTTGTTTATTCACGCGCACCGAGCCCGAAAGTCATTTCTTCCCCAAAATCCAAGCCTTTAACTTAATCCCCGACATATCCCCTGCCCTCAACCGCAAAACAGCCGATCAAACTAAGTCTCTCCTAGGTTTTCCGATCTCGGTTTCATCGTGTTTAACACCGGTTTTCCAAGGCGAAGCATACTCCCTCACGTTCACAACGCGCAAAAAAAACTCTTTATCCCGAATCCGTGAAATATGCGCGGATAGTTGCTGTGTAGACAATGCCTTTGCGCCGGATTTAGGTTTAACAACTCAAGACATCCTCTTGGGCGATTCGATTTGCGTATCGCGTTTATCGGCCGTTCCGTTTCGGCCGAGCACATATCATTTATGGCTTTTGTGCGATAGCCTACGCATGGGGGCCATTCCCAACGCCGTTCAAGTGGCCGAATATTTATTGGGGTAGACTTTTCCTAAGAATCTTCCTCATATAATACTTTTCTTAAGCATCTTTATTGAAACTTATTGCACCTGTTCTTGCACCCATTTTTTCAGGGTTACCAAATCGGCTTTACCGGTTGCAAAAATCGGGAACTCTTCTTTATACATAAATTCCGACGGGATATAAAGTTCCGACATCCCTTTTTCCTGAACTTTGGCAACAAAAGCATCTTTATTGGCTTCTTTACTGTTGGACACAAAGACGATATATTCTCCTTTCTTGGGGTGCGGTAAAGTCACGGCCGCCCCATGGAATTCATCATCCGGCCAAATTTCGCGGGCCAGATTTTCAACCGCCGTCAAAGATATCATTTCGCCGGCAATCTTGGCAAAACGTTTAATCCGATCGACAATTTTTACAAATCCCAATTCGTCAATCACAACCACGTCCCCCGTATGATACCATCCATCAGGTACCGGCACAATAACACCGGGGTTATCCGCCAAGATATAACCTTTCATCACATTCGGCCCCTTGACACACAGTTCCCCACCGATTTCGATACCCGGAACGGGCTCTATTTTATGTTCGATAGATTGGACTAATTTTCCCAAAGTGCCAAACTTGTTAAATAAGATATTATTGATACACAAAATCGGCGAACATTCCGTTGTACCATAGGCTTCCATCAACAAACATCCCAATTTTTCCGCCATAGCCTGGCGCGTTTCTTCTTGAACAGCTTCCGCCCCAGCATAGCACAACCGTATTGTTTTAAAATCATACGGGTGTGAAATTTTGGTATAGACTTTATAGAAAGTATTAGTTGCCACCATCACCGTCACTTTCAATTCATAGAGAAGCTCTGTAATCGTCCGATATAAAAGAGGTGAAGGGAATAAGAACGATTTTGCCCCTAAAAACAGCGGGAAAAAGACCCCTACCACAAATCCGAACGAGTGGAACATCGGTAATGAATTAAACAAAATATCTTGCGTCGTTAGTTGGGCAAAGCACATGGCCTGCATCACATTCGCCACAATATTCTTGTGCGTCAAGACGACTCCTTTAGGGAACCCTTCCGACCCGGAGGTAAATAATACAACCGCCGGTTCATCACTGCTTTGCTTTACGGGCAGTTTTTTCAATTTATAGGAAACAAGGGCTTTTATTTTATTCTTTAAAGTAATTGTTTTTGCAATATCTTCCAAATACTTAATTTGAATACCATCGGATTCAAGCCTGGAAATAACGCCTTCCATCTTGGCCTTTAAAATAAAAGCTTTTGACGTCAAAACCGTCTTTACCACAGCCGTTTTACACATGGACGAGACAACACTTTCCCCTTGCGAAAAATTTAACATCACCGGTACCCGATTATAGGCCGAAAGCCCGAACACTGTCACCACCGTTGCCACCGTATTTGGTAACAAAACACCCACATATTCTTTTTCTTGAGTTAAGCCCGCAAACTTATCACCCATTACATAACTTTTGACCAAAATATCCATATATGTTTGCGGTTGACGATTAATATCTTCCAAAACTTCCCGACGTTTGAAAAATCCGATTTTTCCGTAAATTCTGGAAACACGCAACAACGTATGGAACAAAGTCATATTACTTTTATACTTTGTTTCAAAACGCATTCTGTTCAATAATTGATAAGTTGCATCTTTTAAATAATCCCTGTTTTTCCTCAAATCATCATTCATCTTAAAGTATTCCGGCTTTCCGACTCTGATTTTAATCTTTGGGAACGGCCGATGGGGCTGATATCCTTCTGTTTCGGAAAAAGGGCTATATTCCGCACCGGCAATCCAAATCGGAATTAAGGGGGCTTCTGTCCTGTCGGCAATAACGGCCGGCGCTTCATATACTTTCATGATATCGCCGGTATCTGTCATACATCCTTCCGGAAACATCAGGCAAAATTTACCTTCGTTAATGATGGAAATCACTTTTTTAACATCGGCTGCATCCATGTAGTTAAATTCGATTTTTTCGGCATAGCGCATAAAAAACTGAATCCATTTGTTGCGATACAGTTTCGGGTGCAAGAGGAATACGGGATCTTTCGGTAAAAAGGCAAATAAAACCACCGGATCTAACCAAGATTGATGATTGGATACATAAATACCTTTATTTAATTCTTTTGATACATTCTCACATCCTGAAATGCGAATTTTTATTATCCGAAAAACACAGCGTAAAACAAACCGAATAAAATTTTTCATAATGACTCCTTGTGTATTATAATATGTTCTTATCATACCCGAAAAAACAATAAATTCATTTAACTTTTTTAATGCACAAAATCATATTGATTTAAAAAGATTATTTTAAAATATTTATAATAGCATTATTGAATTTCATTAAGCCATTTTTTTAATGCTTCGCGTGCCCGTTCCGTATAGGCCCTCTTTCGATCAGCCCCTTTAATCTTTCTGCCTTTGGCATCTGTCAACTCTAATTCGGGGAAAAGACCAAAATTGATATTCATCGGTTGGAAAGTTTCGGTTTCCGCTTCCACTGTAATATGTTTTAGCATCGCCCCCAGGGCTGTTTCCGGCGGTGGCACCGGCATATCGGGTATAGCGGTAAAAAGACCGGCCAACATTCCCACAGCCGCACTTTCAATATACCCTTCACATCCTGTCAACTGTCCCGCCAGTCGAATATGGGGATAACCCTTTAACCTCAAATCCGATTCAAGAACTTTTGGCCCGCAGACGAAGGTATTTCTGTGAATACCACCCAACCGCGCAAATTCCGCTTGTCTCAAGGCCGGTATCATGCGAAACACTTCCTTTTGTGCCCCATAGCTCAACTTTGTTTGAAAACCCACCAAATTCATCAATGTTCCCTGTTTGTTTTCTTTCCTCAGTTGTACAACGGCAAACGGCCTTCGCCCGTCTTCAAAAGGGTTTGATAACCCCACCGGTTTCATCGGCCCGAACAAAAGGGTTTGGCGGCCGCGCTCTGCCATCACTTCCACCGGCAGACATCCCTCAAAATAGGGGGTATTTTTCTCCCATTCGTGAAAAGCCACCTTTTCTCCGTTTAAGAGTGCATCAACAAACAAATTATATTCTTCCTTTGATAAGGGACAATTTAAATAATCTGTTCCATCTCCCTTATCATACCTCGATTGATACCAAGCCTTTGTCATATCTACCGTCTCCGTATAGACGATCGGGGCGATGGCATCAAAAAAATGGAGTGAATCTGTTGCTGTCGCTTTTTGAATGGCATCTGCCATCTTATCCGAAGTCAGCGGCCCCGTTGCAATAATAACCGGTACATCCGACTTTTCGGGAAAATCTGCTTCCTGAACGACCAAAGAAAAATCCGGAAAAGATTTTAAGGTATCCGTTATTTTGCGTGAAAATTCTTCCCGATTCACGGCCAACGCCCCACCGGCGGGCACAGCCGTTTCGTCGGCACATTTCATGATTAGGGAATCACAATCTCGCATTTCCTGATGCATAAGCCCCACGGCATTTGTTTCGGCATCATCAGACCTCAAAGAATTAGAGCACACCAATTCCCCAAACAAGTCTGTTTTGTGTGCCGGTGTCATTTTTTGGGGACGCATTTCCACCATTTGAACCTTAAATCCGCATTTTAACAGTTGGTAGGCCGCTTCACTTCCCGCAAGCCCCGCACCAATAATCTTTACATTCTTTTTCATTTTGGTCTTTCCTTTTTGAATAAACTCTGCTATATCATATTTAGAATGAAAAATAAAGTCTTTTGTTTACTTTTAATCCTTTCTTGTGCGGCGCGCAGCGATTTTTTGCGCTCGGATTTGGAATTATTGGGAAATGCTCCCGCATTAGAATCCGATTCCGCCGACCCGTATTGGGATTTGGCCTGGCATGGTCGGGTGGCCTCTTATGGCGATCCCGATAGTCAATTTTTTGTGGCGAACGTTTACGAGCAGGGGAAGTTGGTCCCGCAAAATATCCAAAAAGCCGTTGAATTTTATCAAAAGGCCGCCAAACAGGGGCATTTGGAATCCTGCCACAAATTGGCACATTTGCTTCCTTCCGAATCGGAAAAGTGGTATTTGGTTGCGGCCGAATTAAATGATCCTCAGGCCCAATTAAGACTAGCACATCTCTATCGGGAAAATGGGGATATCCCAAAGGCTGTTTTCTGGATGGAAAAAGCCCTTCATTTACTTTTTCCGGATGTTTCCGACTTAACAACCGTTTCACCGGATTTAGAGGAGTTAAAATCATACCTATGATCCCCCTGATTGCTGCCCCGATGGCCGGTGTTACAGATAAGCCTTTTCGCCAGATGATACGGCATTTTGGCCTACATACACTTTATACGGAAATGATCGCCGTCGAAAGTTTGCGCCGTAATCATCCCGCCACCCGAAAAATGATGGATATTTGGGACGAGGAAAACATCATTATTCAATTTGTCGGCATTAATCAAGATTCTTTTATCGCGGCTCTTCCTTTGGCCGAAGAGGTGGGAGCTGTAGGAATTGACATCAATATGGGCTGCCCCGTAAAAAAACTAATCTCTAACGGTAGCGGCTCTGCTCTTTTAAAAACACCCGATGTGGCGGCCCGTTTAGTTGAAGCCGTCAAAAAGAACACCCGATTACCCGTTTCCGTCAAAATGCGAATCGGTTGGGATACGGAACACATCAACGGTGTTTCCTTTGCCAAAACCTTGGAAAGCGCCGGCGCCGATAAAATTATGGTTCATGCCCGCACAAAATCCGAAGGTTATGCCGGTATACCGCATTATGATACTGTCAGCGAAATTAAAGAAAATCTACATATTCCTGTTTTTGTTAACGGTAATATTACGGATCTAAAATCACTTAAAAACGCTTTGGATATAACCGGTGCCGACGGGGCCCTAATCGGTCGGGGTTTACTTGGGAAACCCTGGCTTTTATCCGAAATTGAAACGGGTAAGAAACCGATATTTAATTTAGCGGATATTGCCTTGCAACACTTTGAATTATTGATGAATTATTATGGCAAACATGGTCTTTTTATTGCCAGAAAACACCTGGCGTGGTATATGAAAGGTCAAAAAAATGTTGCAGAATTCTGTCAAAGAGTGTATGCTGAGGAAAATGCGGATAAAGTTCGACAACTCATTCAACAATATTTAGGGGGAAATGCATGAAAATAATCATTGCCGGTGCCGGAGAAATCGGAATAGCGCTTGCCAAATATTTGCGGGCTGAAGATAACGATATTGTGCTAATCGACAACAATGCGGAACATTTAGGCAATTTAAGTGAGCAATTGGATATTCAAACCGTTGTCGGAAATGCCTCTTATCCCGATGTTTTGGAACGCGCTGGTGCCGATCATGCCGATGTCTTTTTGGCTGTCACGGGTAATGACGAAATCAACATTGTTTCTTGCAGTGTCGCCAGTTCTCTTTTCCATATTCCGCAACGGATTTCCCGCATTTCCAGTCCTGAATATACCGCCCCTAAATATAAAGAATTTTTAAAAACCTTATCCGTTGATGTCGTTTTATCTCCCGAAATTGAAACCGCTCAGCATATTATAGATAATTTGGCTGTTTCCGGTTCTGTCGATATGACTGAGATGGGTGAAGGTTTGGTTCGTTTTGCGGGACTTCATTGCCGTAAGCCATCCGATTTAATCGGTAAAACGATTTCCGAAATTGAAAGCAGTGTCAAAAACTTAAATGTCAAAATCGTGGCTCTGCGTCGCCGTTTTCAACTGATGAATTTATCCAACGTAACGGTTAAACAAGGGGACGATATTTATTTCATTTCGGATTCTTCTCATTTCGAACAAACACTCAAAAGTTTCGGTTACGCCACAATACCCGCCCGATATTTGATGATATACGGTGGCGGTAAAGTTGGTTTTCAACTGGCAAAACAATTTGAAAATATGTCCGGTATTCGGGATGTAACTTTGGTTGAAAAACGGGAAGAAAGAGCTCGCTTTTTGGCCGAAAAATTGGAATCCACCTTGGTTATCAACGGGGACGCTTTGGATGATAGTCTGGTCGACGAACTGAACCTTAAAAATTATAAGATTGCTATTGCCACCACCAATTCCGATGAAAACAATATTCTGCTTTCCATGCTCTCCAAACGAACCGGAATTGAACGGGTATGTGCCCTTATTCACAATCCGCTTTATAACAACCTGCTTTCCGGCCTTGGGATTGATACAACCATTGACCCGAATGCCGTTATGGTTTCTTCTATTTTACAATATTTGCGTAAAGGCCGCGTAAAGGATGATTATTTCATTCAATCCGGTATCGGTGAGATTTTGGAAATGGAAGTTCTTAAAACCGCCAAAATCACCAAAAGCCATTTAGGTAAAATTAAAATTCCCGCCGGTATTGTTATCGGTGGCGTGTTACGGGACGATTTATTCATCTTGCCCCAGAAAGATTTAATTATCCAAGAAAAAGACCGCGTCTTTTTATTTGTTGAAAAAGGCCACGTTCAAGATGCCGAATCACTGTTTTCCGTGGGGATAAGTTTCTTTTAAATGACCGCTATCCAACGTCTTTCGGGTATTCCTTTGGGATTTGAATCCTTTGTATTAAAGGACTTGTTTTCTCGTAAGAAATCAATACTCTATATTGTCCCCAATGAAGGTAAACTGGCCTTTGTTCGTGATTGTTTAGGGCTGATTGCACCACATTTACCTACTTTAACTTTTTCTTCATGGGATACGGTTCCTTATGACCGGACGGCACCGGCCCCAGAAATAGTCGGAAAAAGGGTGGATACCCTCTCGAAACTGATTGTATCCCAAAATCCCGTTATTTTAATTACAACCGCTTCTGCTTTGTTACAACAGGTACCGCCGCCCGCATTTTTCAAAAATACCGTTTTGGAATTATCCGAAGGCAAATCCGTTCCCTTTAACGCCCTTCAAACTTTTTTGGCCCGTAATGGTTATCACCTCACAAACACGGTCATGGAATCCGGCGATTTTTCCGTTCGTGGCGGGATTATAGATATTTTTCCGGCCGGTTTTGAGCTCCCTGTCCGTGTTGATTTTTTCGGGGATGAAATTGATTCGATTAAGTCCTTTGATGTGTTGACTCAACGCACACTTAAAAATATCCCTTCCGTTATTTTAAAGCCGATGTCCGAATTTTTATTAACCCCTGAATCCGTTTCTCTTTTCAGGAGCCGTTATCGCGATTTGTTTGAAAAACGGGAAGGAGATACATTTTATGAAGCCGTTTCAAACGGCCGTTACATACAGGGGTTGGAGCATTTTTTACCCCTCTTTCATGAAAAATTGGTTCCTTTATGGGAATATCTACCGGACGCTTTAACGATTTTGGACGAGCAAACCCTGGATGCGTTCCATTCGAGACGCGAACAAATTCAAGAATACTTTGATGCCCGTACCCAAGCCCTCAAAGACGGAACTACTTTTGGTGATGCCTATAATCCCATTCCGCCTGAACTATTTTTTATCGATGAAAAACAAATAGACGGTTATCTTTCTTCAAATGATGCTTATCAATTTTCGCCCTTTACCGAAGCGGGCAGTTTAGATCAGGGTGGTCGCCCCGGTCATGATTTTACGGACATACGCGTTCAAGATCATAAAGACGTTTTTGATGCCGCTGCCGACTTCATCGCCCATGATAAAAGAAAGGTTATCTTTACTGCCGCAACCTCTGGTTCTGCCGAACGGTTATCGGGACTTATGCGTGATCGACATCATCCCCTTCAGGTTGCGGATACATTTAATGAAGCCCTAAAAAATACACCGGCCATACTGGTTGCCCCTTTTGAAAAAGGCTTTTCAACAGATAAGTTTATTGTCATTACCGAAACGGATATTTTGGGTAACCGTATTATCAGGCCCCCGCAAAAGAGAAGAAGTCAAAATTTTCTGACCGACATAACAACATTAAGCACCGATGATTTGGTTGTCCATCAAACACACGGTATCGGCCGGTTTAAGGGGCTTGTCCCGCTTCAAATTGCCGGCGCCGCACATGATTGCCTTTGGCTAGAATACGATGGTGGTGATAAACTTTTCATACCGGTTGAAAATATGGACGTTTTGTCCCGATACGGCAGTGCCGATTCCGCCGGTCTTGATAAACTCGGCAGCACTTCTTTCGCCACCCGTAAAGAGCGTGTTAAAAAAGACCTTTTCCAAATGGCGGAACAACTGATGAATACGGCATCCCTGCGTGCCTTAAAATCAACAGAATGTATTTTGGCCCCGCATGGCCTTTATCAAGAATTTTGTGCCCGCTTTCCTTATTCTGAAACAGATGACCAAGCCCGCACTATTTCCGAAATAGAGTCTGACCTCGCCACCGGTAAGCCTATGGATCGCTTGGTATGCGGGGATGTCGGTTTCGGTAAAACCGAAGTTGCCATGCGGGCTGCTTTTTTGGCCGTTATGTCGGGGTATCAGGTCGCGGTTATTGTTCCGACCACACTTTTGGCTCGTCAACACACCCAAAATTTTATCGAACGTTTTCAAAATTTTCCCGTTCGGATTGCCGGCCTTTCAAGGTTAACCCCACCCACCACCGCCAAGAAAATTCACGAAGAACTCAAAAAAGGGATGTTGGATATTGTCATCGGTACCCACGCTTTACTTGCCAAAGGAATAGCCTTTAAAAATTTAGGCCTTGTCGTCGTAGATGAAGAACAACACTTTGGCGTTGCCCATAAGGAAAGATTGAAAGAACTAAAACAGGGCGTCCATGTTTTAACCCTAACGGCTACCCCCATTCCGCGCACATTACAACTTTCCTTATCCGGTGTTAGGGAACTTTCCGTCATTGCTACCCCGCCGGTGGATAGGCTGTCCGTTAAGACATTTGTTACCCCATTTGATCCCGTTATTATCAAAGAAGCCCTCTTGCGTGAGCATTTTCGCGGTGGTCAAACTTTCTTTGTCTGTCCCCGTATTTCGGATATGCCTGAGGTTTCAGACCTGCTTTCTAAAATCGTTCCCGATATTCGGGTTGTAACGGCACATGGCCAGATGCCCCCTGCAAAACTGGAAAAAATCATGACGGATTTTTCCGATAAGAAATATGACGTCCTCTTGGCAACAAGCATTGTTGAATCAGGCCTGGATATAGCCTCCGTCAACACGATTATCATCTATCGGGCAGATATGTTTGGCCTGGCCGCTCTGTATCAACTGCGGGGCAGGGTCGGCCGCGGAAAACTCAGGGCATATGCCTATTTGACGACACCCCCGCACCAAAGGCTGAACGATACGGCCCACAAGCGCCTTACAGTTATGCAAAGTTTAGATAGCCTCGGTGCCGGTTTTGCACTTGCCAGCCATGATTTAGATATTCGCGGTGCCGGTAATTTGCTGGGGCAGGAACAATCCGGGCATATTCGTGAAGTCGGTGTTGCCCTCTATCAAAAAATGCTGTCGGACGCCATTCGCACGCTTAAAGAAAAAGGCACTTCCAATCCGGCGAATGACGATTATTCCCCGCAAATTTCAATCGGTCTTCCCGTTCTTATTCCGGCCGATTATATTCAAGATTTGGACCTACGTTTAAATTTGTACCACCGTATAGGGGAGATAACGGAATTGGCAGAGGTTGAATCCATGCGGGCCGAACTGACGGACCGCTTTGGCACTTATCCGTTAGAGGTTGAAAATCTTTTCCAAACGATAGAATTAAAACTGCTTGCCAAATCCGTTCATATTGATAAATTGGAAGCCGGCCCCAAGGGCGCCAGTATATCTTTTTATAACAACATTTTTCCCAACCCCGCAGGTCTTATTCGCTATATCGAAAGCCAAATGGGCACCATTCGCATTCGCCCCGATCAAAAATTGATTGTTATGCGCCCGTGGCAAACACCCACCGATCGCTTAACCGGTGTGCGCAATATCATTAAGAAACTTGCTGAAATAGCCTCTTTACCGCAGTAATTCAAGGGCGCTTTGAATTGTATCCGCATCCCCCACCGATAGGATTTTTACTTCATTAGATACTCGTTTTATCAATCCCGCCATTACCTTTCCGTTGGCGCATTCAATAAAGGTATCCGTTCCCTGTTTAATCATAAATTCCACCGACTCCCGCCACAAGACGGGGGAAGTTATTTGATCCAATAAATTTTTTCTGATTCGTTCCGGATTTACTTCCGGTGCCGCCGCAACATTAGATATCACGGGCACTTTCGGCGGCAGCAAAGTTATTTCGTTCAAAAGCCCCACCATTTCATCGGCCGCCGGTTTCATGTATGGCGAATGGAACGCACCTACAACATTTAATACGACGACTTTTATAGCCCCCAATTCTTCTGCTTTTTCTTTTATGATTTCAATAGCATCAACATCACCACTCACAATCACTTGACCGGGACAATTATCATTTGCGATAAAGATTTGTTTTTCTGGCGTTGATACTTCTTTTACCAACGATTTAACCTGCTCATAGGCTAGCCCCAATATGGCCGCCATGCCGCCATAGATAATCGAACTCGCCCAAGCCATTGCCCATCCCCGCATATAAAGGAGTTTTGCTGTATCCGTAATTGTTAAGACATTTGCGGCACATAGGGCAGTATATTCCCCCAGCGAATGCCCCGCACA
>JAFYHG010000013.1 GCA_017539265.1 Alphaproteobacteria bacterium
CATCGTCACATTCATCGCCATAATAACACTCGGCCCGAGCGGTATTTAATGACCACTTAAACTTTTTCCCCAATGTCGGCCAAAAAGCTTTTTTATCCCGGAGCAAACCGGATACTTCCTGCTTTTTCCCCACTCTTTTCACATCACCGATCCTACCCGACAACAGGGCAAAAAATATTGAAAAAAATAAGAATACAAAAAATCTTTTAATTTTCCGTGCCATTTTATTCTCCTACTTTACAAAGGGATGATAAGACCACCCGCACCAGGACCCTTGGAACAATCACATGATTTAAATTTTTTCGTCTTGGGTTTACCGCATTCATCCACTCCATCAGGTACCTCACATTCCTGTATCTGTGGCGTACACGGTTTCGGATCAGGTTCGGTAAACCCTAAACATATCTCTTCAACTTGATCACAACAGGAACCTTTCGTGACAGGAACTTTAGAACCCCACTTTCCCTTATCGGTTTTACAATCAGGGCAGCCTGAATAATCTATACGTCCGCCCCAACACTGCGCACACGATTTAGTATTCGTATTGGGATTCAAAAGAGGCGTCCCATTACGTACATTCACAACTTTGCCGCCATTACATGCTTTACATGGTTGTAATGCCTCTCGGGCCGCTGCACCGTGACAGCCTTGGCTACTAGATAGACCGCCACCACCTCTACTATGCTTCGTCCTGCCGGATGGCTGTGTTGAGGAATTACTACCGCCTGGACCCGGTCCCCTCGAACCCGATGAACCTGAAGAACACCATCCCCCAGGACAATTACTATCGGTTGGGTTACTCGTCGGGTTACTCGTCGGGTTGCTCGTCGGGTTACTCGTCGGGTTGCTTGTCGGGTTGCTCGTCGGGTTGCTCGTCGTGTTACTTGTGGTATTACTCGTCGTGTTACTTGTGGTATTACTTGTAGTATTACTCGTCGTATTACTTGTGGTATTACTTGTGGTATTACTCGTGGTATTACTTGTGGTATTACTTGTTGTATTACTCGTGGTATTACTTGTGGTATTACTTGTTGTATTACTTGTGGTATTACTTGTGGTATTACTTGTGGTATTACTCGTCGTATTACTTGTCGGGTTAGGAGTGCTCGTGGTAATAACCGGAGGATTACTACTTGAATTCGATGAAGACTCAGAGGACTCGGAGGAACTTGACGAAGATTCAGAGGACTCGGAGGAACTTGACGAAGATTCAGAACTGCTGCTTGAATCTGAAGGTCCTTCACTTGAACTTGAAGATCCCCCGGGTGGTGGCGGTGGTGGAACTGGCCCACTTGTTGTACTTCCGCCAGGTCCGGTTGAAGTTGTCATTGAAGGACTTGCAGAAGAAGTACTGCTATTGCTACTTGAGCTCGATGGATTACTGCTACTTATCGGAACACCACAGGGCCGATTGCATTCGCCCTTATCAGAACAGCATAAATCATATTCCCTATCCTTATTTGCCAAATCACATACCTGCCCGTATTGAATAACAGGAGCGCCATCTTCATCCCGTTCACAGCAGGGAGGTTCACATCCCATACATCTGAATAAACTGTCACTGGGAACACATCTGTGTAATTCGGCATCGCAACAATGAGTAACTTCGCAATCCGAATCATTATAACACGCCTCACCGACACCGTAATCAAACACAAAGGTCGCTACATTTTGATAAACTTTATTTAATATATCCGATTTATCCTGACCGGCCACAGTCGGTGGGATTTCTCCGTCCGGAATACAAACGATATCAGGATCTTTATACCCGTCACGCCGCAAATAAACATCGCCGTTCACCGCATTACAGGTCGGATCAACAAACTCTAACCCTTTTAACCTTTCACATACGCCATAGGGGATATTGAAAACTTCCATAACTTGAATATTATCTTTATCAATCTTACAATTCTCTTTAACCTCTGCACAACGGGCATCAGTACACTCACGCTTATAATCGTTATAGGCTATAACCTCAAACGTGTCATATATAAAGTCCCCTTCTGTATCGGGATGAAATTCCTTTAAATCCAATTCCTGTTGGAATACGCGTTGCTGACTGACGATAACAGATCGCGCCCGAACCCCTGTTACGATTGAATTTGCCATAATCGTATTCATTGAATACCGATAAAGCCAAATACTGAAAATCGACATGACACTCATGATGGCAATAACAGCCAACATCTCAATCATCGTGCGCCCTAATTCGGATTTTTTCGATTTTTTCTTGGAAGAATCAGATGTTTTCGACTTTTTCCCGAATCGCAAAAAGCTGAACCTTTGCGACAGAAAGTCCTTAAATTTACGAAGTTTCATCAATGTTTCCTCATTTCCAAAAAATATATTTTTCTATTTTCTAACATGTTTTTTCCCGAAATGCAACATTTTTTATTGCAAAAAAATAAAAAAAATGACATATTTCTTTTCGAGAAAGGAATACCATGGAAGAAGAACTGTTAAAAATAAAAGAAAAATGCCAGGATTGCCAAAAGTGTCCGCTTGGAAAAACACGCACAAATATCGTTTTTTCGGACGGGATACCCAATCATAAGCTGATGTTAATCGGGGAAGCCCCGGGCTTTAATGAAGATCAGACGGGGAAGCCTTTTGTCGGGCGAGCGGGGCAATTATTGGATAAAATTTTTGCTTCTGTCGGACTCTCGCGCGAAAAAGATGTCTATATATGTAATACCCTGAAATGTCGGCCACCCGATAATCGGGACCCCCTACCGGCGGAGAAAGAAGCCTGTCGCCCGTTTTTGGATGCACAACTGGAAATTTTAAAGCCGCGCCTGATTATTTTGTGCGGACGGGTAGCGCTGACATCCTTTTTAACCCACGAAAAAAGCATCAGCAAAATTCGCGGGCAATGGTTTGACGGTCCCTTTGGTTCAAAAATGATGCCGATTTTTCATCCGTCTTATTTGCTGCGCAATCAATCCAAAGCGGTCGGTTCGCCAAAATGGTTGATGTGGCAGGATATTCGCGAAATTAAGAGAGCCTATGATGAGTTGGAGTAAAAGTCTGATGTTAGTTACCTTTGCGATTATTATGTTTGGTGTATCCTTGGCCGTATCGAGCCTTATTACAATACGGTGGACGGGGACGACACATTTAGGATTTTGGGTAAAATTCCTGATTGCGATTGGGATAAGCATTGTTTTTATGTCGCCCTTTGTTTTGCGGTTTCCGACTTCACCGTTATTTGGCGCTTTTTGTAACGGAATAACATATGTTGCTTATTTTTTATTTGTCTGCATTTTTTTGTTTTTCTGCTTTATGATTGCGCGGGATGTGATATGGTTTGTTTTGCATTTTTGGAAACATATATTCCCCTCTCCTTTCCTGCCGAGTGCGGTTTTACGAGCAAACGTCGGATTGTTGGTAATTGTTGTTATATTGGCGACCTATTCGCTTTATGAAGGCATGCGTGTACCGGATGTAAAGAAAATTACCCTTTATTCGGATAAAGTGCAAAAACCGTTCAGTTTGGTAACGTTACCGGATCTACACCTTCATCGCGCACTTTCAGGTAAAAAATTACAGAGAATTATTGAGCAAACAAATGCCTTAAAACCTGATGTAGTGGTTTTACCCGGTGATACCATTGATGATCGCGCAAATGCAATTGAAGACTTGGTTCCAATACTAGCAAATTTTAAGGCTCCCCTAGGCGTTTTTGCCGTGGACGGAAATCATGAAATCTATGTCGGGACACAAGAAGCCCAACAGCACTTCAAAGCCACAGGAATTACTTACCTTTACAACGAATTTCGCGATTTACGTCCCGATATTCGAATCGCCGGTGTTCCCGATATTCAAAGTAACCGTGTCGGTCGCCCCGTAGACATGAAAAAGGCTATGCCCCAGACAAATGCATATACAATTTTATTGGCCCACACACCAAAGATGTTTGACCTACCGGATAATACGGCAGACTTACAACTATCAGGGCATACACATGGCGGACAAATTTTTCCATTTCATATTTTAGTATGGATGGCGCAAAAATACTTCTCAGGGCTGTTTTATAAAGGGGAAAGAACCCTCTATGTATCGCGCGGCGTTAATCAGTGGGGGCCGCAAATGCGACTGTTGTCACCGGCTGAAATTACCTATATTCAAATTTTACCGCGATAATTATCCCCGCCCACCAATGTTGGGTAATGTTTTTTGCTTTTTTGATATTATCGGATGATTAATCGTTAGAATTTTTTCATCCTCAGATGTGATGGTATTCCGCGTTTCTAGGGCCGAAATTAATTGGCCTTTTGCGTTATATTTGTAATCGGTCTGACTTATAATATTGGGTTTACCAATCTCCCCAAATTGTCCTTCATAGTTTGAAATTAAGCGCTTATTCCGATCAAACGTCCACATCCAAAATAATCCTTTATCATTCTTTCGAAATATCGTTTCACCGGTTTCGAAATTTTGAGTCCGCACATAGGATACACCGTTAGATAAAGTAACCCCTTCGGTTAGAATTTGATCTTTTTCCCCATCCGTAGTCATATAGCTGTGTCGAGATAAAACCTTGCTTAATCCGTTGGGTGTTAAAGGCCTTGTGGATTTGATTTCATTTTTTTGAATACCTTGATTATACCGTCGTGCCGTAATATGAGTCAACGTTTCAGACAGAACTTGCCCATCCTTAACATGCGTTGTTGAATATTCTTCCCCATGAAATGTGGGGATATATACTCGGCCTGTGTTATATTCTGAGGGTGTTTCTATTCCATTCAACCGATCGATAAGTTGTTCTCCCATATTTTTCACAAAAAGTTTCAATTTTTGAAGGAGGCTTAATGGTTGAGCATCGGGATCTTTCTGAACAGATTGGAATTGAGTCAACAAATCATTATACCGCGGCAAATCGGCAAGTGAAACGGGTGTATTTAAATTTGTTTCATAACCATCCATGGTTCTATCCCTCCTAACGAATCATTATAGCACACTTTTGAAAATTTGGCAAATTATGTGGCATTTTTTAGTTAATTATTTATTTAGAAAACATAAATCGCTTTTCGACAAAGACATCTTTAAAGCCGACTTTAGCATAAAGGGCAGCGGCTTTATCGTTATGCATATAGCATTCTAAATCCACAAATTCGGCGCCTTTTTGTTTCAGATACGATAATGTATATTTCAAAAGAGCCGTTCCGATTCCTTGATGACGTTTGTTCACGGCCACATACAGATGCACCAAGCGCGCTTTTTTACGATAGGTAACATAGGCCTGCATTTTTCGGGAGACTTTTTCAATACAGACAATAGAATGGGCGCAGATCCCCTCTTCATCCTCTGCTATCAAAACAACAATCCTTTGTCTGGATCGCAGGCATTTTTGTATCCAAGGCCTGTCATTTTTTTCATTGTAAGGGGCATATTCTAAGGTCAATCGATCCTCAGGATCATCAAGCAGTTGATGACGTAATTGACAGATACCTTCAAAATCTTTTAGGGTGGCTTTTCGACAAATCAATTTTTTCATCTTATTCCTTTTTTTGGGGTAAAAAACAAATTTTTAATTATTCTATTTTATTGTGTTTTCTTAGATTACAAGTCTGGCATAAGAGCTGTATATTATTGGGATCTTTTGAAGAGCCTCCCTTTGAAAACGGAATAATATGGTCATAATGAAGATTTTTATTAGAACCACATTTTACACAACGCCCTTTATCACGTGCCCAAACAAGTGCCTTCACGGATGTTGGGATAAGACGATTATGTTCCATCTCTAATTCTGAAACATCAAGAGTTTTTTCTGTGCTAATTTCATCTTCTACCATCACTAACTTAAACTTAAACACATCCCTTTGCCCAGACTTTTGAATCCATGCATCAACAAGTTTAAAAAAGCCGTTATACACCCATATACCATCTCTGATCTTTTCATAAACTTTCACAAGTTCTGGTGCGGAGCCCTTATTTTTATGCCGCATTGCCGCTTCATAAAATTTTCCATTCTCAGTTAATGATCCTGTTGGAGTATACATCGGTTGATCAACTTGATTACAGGAAATATCTGTAGGATTGTAGTTTTTTTGAATGTCATGTCCTTCATAGATAACTGTATTTTCATCATCAATCCATTCATCCGCATATGGTGCATTAGGACGAACGCTCATTAAAATAATGTGATATGCTTTCCCTTGAATATTATAATTCATCCCTCGTTGCAGATTCATTCCTTCTGCAATCGTCATATCTACATACCTTATAATTTCACCCCTTTGCATGATACTTCCTTTTTTTTGCATACATACCATATCATTTTCATGAATACAAGAAAATAATCGAAAATTTATATTAAAAAAACAGGTGCAAAAATTTGCACCTGTGAAATGTATAAATTTTGATTTAATTAGATTTTGCCTAAAATCCAATTTTTAAGTTCGGCCTTTGGAAGCGCCCCTGTATGGGTTGCAACATCCTTACCGCCCTTAAATAAAATCAAGGTTGGAATACTGGCGATATTATATGTTTCGGGTGTTTTGGGTGCTTCATCCACATCCATTTTAACAATTTTAACCTGACCGGCTAATTCATCGGACAGTTCCGTTACAATCGGTAACATTTGACGGCACGGCCCGCACCAAGTTGCAAAAAAATCTACCAAAACCGGTTTATCGGATTTTAAGACTTCGGATTCAAAATTTGTATCGTTGATAATTTCCATTTTATTCTCCTTTCTAAACGGATGATTTCAATATAAGGAAAAATTATGCCCCTGTCAAGCGGTTTATCAAAACACCTTTGGGATTAAAATCACACCCCACGCCAGCGCCCAATGAACAAAAGAGATTAAGACAAGAAGGCTGCCGATATCTTTGGCTTTTTTGGATAAGGAGTTATATTCCGTACCAATTCGGTCGACAATAACCTCTATGGCCGTATTCACCAATTCAGCAAATAAAATAAATATCAGCGAAAAAATCAAAACGGCCAATTCCACACCCCGAACAGGCAAAAAGAAAAGTCCCGCGCCGAAAAACAAGCAAAACAGGATATCCTGACGAAAAGCGGCTTCGGATCGAAAAGCCCCGACAAACCCGTCCCAAGAATAACCAAACGCTTTTACAATACGCCAAAGACCCGTATATTCCGACTACATATTAAATCTCCTTTTACCGCAGGATAAAAAAAATATCCCCAAATGTCAAGGGGATTTTATTTTTCGGGCTCTAAACGTGAAATAGGGACAAGCGGATATTTTTGAGGAGCCTGCTTGGCTTCTGCCCGTTTTTTTTGAGCCTGACGAAAACTAATCCGGCCATTACGCACATCCGATGATTTGGCCAAACGATCATAAAATCCGCCGGCTTGGTCGGAAAGAGTGTCTTCTGCCTGGATTTGTTCAGGTGATGATTGTTGAATCCGCTTAACCCTGACTGCCTCCAAAAATGCGGTATATACTGCACACATGGTTTTAGCCAAATCGGACGAATGTTTGCGGAAAGCCTTATATTCATGGGTGGTATAGGTCCCTTTTTCCGTGATTTCTTCCTGACACCCTTTAAGGGCCAGTAATTGTTCTTTTGCCCTGGGGCTTATTTTCGTTTTTTGTATCGTATCAATCAATATGCGATAGAAAGGTTCATTTCTGTTGGCTTTGGCGGCCGCCAGATCACAGATTAATTGAAGCCCCATACGTTTCATATCCTTAGGTTCCCAGACCGCAATACCTTTTTTTCGTTCTGCCATTATTCCCATAACGCGGGCAAACATCTCTCCCATCCTTGCGGCGGGGTCAGGATAGCCCTTTAACAACGGCCTATATTCAGATGCCAAATGAGTGAAAAAAGAGGAAGTACCATAAAGATCTTTTCCCTCGGCGGAAAGTTCTTTTTTGGCTTTATCCCATTCTTTTTTACCATAAAAAGCCTCAGACTTCATCATCTCATACCAAAAACGCCCGATATCGGATTCAAAAAAAGTGCCGAAATAACCGCCCTTCCCTTTATCATCCATGATATAGTGGCACAATTCATGTGCCAATGTATTATGAGTGCGTTTCGGATCCGTAAAATAATGAGCGCAATTAAATTCTACCGTACGCCGTTTGGAAGAGTATTGAGCCACGCTGTCCTGTAAAGATTCGGCACCACCACCGGAAGTATTTCCCTTTTCATAAAAATCGAAGTGAATACCTTCCTGAATGGCGGAACGAATAATGGCAGACATATCGATATTTTCATTCCGAAGGTTCCGATACTCCCGAAAAAAGCGTATTAAAGCCCCCTTAGCAAAGGAAATATCCTTGGGGCAGTTCGGAACGGCACGAATATACTTTTCCAAAACTTGCCACAGATGGTTCGTTTGCTTTTTCTCTTTTTTAAGGGTAATGGCCATATAACGTTCACAATCTTTTTCAAAAGCCGCTACCAATTCTCCACAGGGAATACCCGGTACATCGATACGCAAATTATCTTTGGTATAAAGGGAAAAAGAGGGAAGCGTCTCTTGAATCAAAATACCTTGATTCTTTGTATTGGAAGCAGATAAAACTACTTCCTGAACAGGAATTCCCAAGCGTTTGAGTAAAGAGCCTTCCATAAAAACGCCCCCTTTCCTATTTATTCTACCATGAAGTTGTTTTTCTGTCAAGCGATGTCGGTTTTCCCTTAATCGACATTACATAGGCATTTTACTTCCTTGTATCGGCGGACGTGTCCAACGGCCAACGGGGACGGGCACGAAAATCAAAGCCATCCCGAAAACCCAAGCGAAATCTTTCGAGGCCTGCCCAGGCAATCATTACTCCGTTATCCGTACACAACCCGACGGGCGGAGCAGAAAAAATAAGGTCGGATTTATCGGCTAAATTTTGAATCATTTGGCGCACAGCACCATTAGCCGCCACACCGCCTGCAACAACCATATCTTTGGCATTGGGATATCTTTCCTTAAACACAGAAATAGCGTGTTTAAGACGATCTTGCATTTCGGCTACCACCGCCCGTTGGAAAGAGGCGCACATATCGTTTTTATCCTGTTCGGTTAAAGTTTTCTGTCGTTCAATTGCAACACGCACCGCTGTTTTAAGGCCCGAAAATGAAAAATCACATCCTTTTCGACCTTTCATCGGAACAGGGAAATCATATTTTTTAGGGTCCCCCAATTTGGCCCGCTTTTCCAAATTAGGCCCGCCGGGATAACCGATATCCAACATCTTGGCCACTTTATCAAAGGCTTCGCCGGCCGAATCATCAATGGTGCCGCCTAATTTTTCATATTGGCCAACCCCTTTAACAATTAAGGCCTGACAATGGCCGCCCGATGTCAACAATAACAAATACGGAAATTGCACATCTGATGACAGGCGAACGGTTAAAGCATGGCCTTCCAAATGATTGACCGCAACAAAAGGCAACCCGTGGCAAAGAGCAATGGCCTTAGCCGTCATAACCCCGACCAAAACACCACCGATAAGTCCGGGACCGGCAGCGACGGCAACAGCATCCAGCTGATCAAAGGATTTACCGGCCTTATCCATGGCCTCACGCACCAACAAATCACACTTTTCCAAATGAGCGCGTGCCGCAATTTCCGGAACGACACCTCCAAAGCGCCGATGTTCATCATATTGCGACCACACAACGGAAGACAGAATTTCCCGCTTATCATTAACTACCGCACAGGCTGTTTCATCACAACTGGATTCTATTCCCAAAACAATCATTTCTTATTCCTTTTAAGTCTTAATTCCAACGCACCGCCACCGTTCAGCCAACGGACTTCATTAATTTTACTTTTAAAAAAAGGCGTATCCAACCAATTTTGAATTTCGTGGTGGATTAGTCCTTCTTTTCCGGGACTGCCCTTACCGGTAATAATTGTAATTACTTTACTGTTTTCCCGCACGTGAACCGTTAAAAATCGGCGAAGGGTTTGATAGGCTTCCTCTATCGTCAAGCCATGCAAATCCAGGGACATATTAAGTGTCCTTGGTGGAACAGCATGCACCCGCAACCGTTTGGGCAGGGGATGAGGCTCTTGCGCCCCGTCTTTCGATAGCGGCTGTAATGTGCTTTTAATGCTTTCCCAAAGGGATATGTCATTTTCAGAAAACATTCCTTAATCCGGTAACAGTAAATAATAAGATCCCGTGGTATTCATACGACCGGCATCCAAAAATGCCTGTTCCCCGTGGCCAAAGAAATAGTCCGCCCGAATACCGCCTTTGATAGCCGATCCCGTATCTTGGGCAACCACAATGGTTTGAACCGGATCACCGTCGGGCAATTGTGTCACTAACCACATCGGTGTTTGCATCGGAATATAGGCCGTATCCACCGCAACCGAGTGGAATGGGGTTAAAGGCACACCGGCCGTACCGATAGGTGTTTCACCTTTAATCTCGCGGAAGAAAATATAACGATCATTTTTGGCCATTAATTCGCGGGCTTTTTTAGGATGATCTTTAAGCCAAGCGCGCATTTGAACCATAGAATGCCCGATTTCATCCAACAGGCCTTCATCTGCCAAAATTTGACCAATACCCGTAAAGGAACGATTGTTGGAACCGGCAAAACCCAGATGGATTTCACCATCCGGTGTTTCCAATCGACCCGAACCTTGCACATGCATTAAAAATAAATCAATCGGATTATCTGCCCATGCAATAATGGGGGCATCGATACCGTCTTCTTCGATATCGGCCCGTTTGGGATAGGTTTTATCCTTCACATAATCGGCGGGAAGGCCGTAAATTGGAACCTGTGTCCCATTTTGACGGTAACGTGTTCCCGTTAATTCCGATTCATAATAACCGGTAATTCGACCCGTTTTACTGCCGGAAGAAGTAACTTGATAAGGTTTTAGTTCTTTTTCTATGTATGCACGCAATTTTTTGGAAGAAGCGTATTTGTATTCCGGAAGGTTTGCGCAAAAATCAGTCCACCCTTTTTGCGGTTTTTGGCACGCCCGTTCCAATGCCGGATAAGCATCATTTAAATCATCTTCCTTCCACCCCGGTAAATCAGAATAAGAAACGGGGGTTAACCTGAATGCTCGCCCTTGGGACAAGCGGTGCGAAGAACACCCCGTTATTCCCAATATCAGCATAAAAAACAAGGGAATTATTTGGTGCATGAGGCCACCTGACTTTGGGTAGAGGTAACAATCCATGCTTCTTTGCCGATTTGTTTAAACACCCACGTATCCATCATGACGGAAATACTCATCCCATCGCCTTCCAATATCTTTCCTTTTTCGTCTTTAAGAAGGTTAATTTGTTCGGTTTTGAAACGCACCGTTATCTCATCATTATTCGGTGTCTTTTTTACAATATCTGCCGAATCGAAACAGATCAGTGAAAAATCCATTTTCTGCTTTTTGGCCTGGCGGGAAAGAATATCGGCTTCAAACACTCGATAAACATCCGGTGCTAAAGCCCGTTTTAATTCTTTTAAATCACAATTGGCAAAAGCGGTTGAAATTTTTTGAAAGACAAATTTTGCCGCCGTTAAAAAAGCATTTTCATTCCAATCAATTTTCTCCTTGGGGGCCTTTGTCTGGACAATCTGCATCTCCAAAACTTCACCCGTTTCTTTAGATACCAGACGAATTTTATCCGGCTTTTTTTGCGAGGGTTCCCCCAAGGCCCGATATAACTTCCAAATAATGTAAACGGTAAGCAATCCTAAAACAAATGTTCCGCCTGTCATTTTTTTTCCTTTACAAATAAAATAAAAAATTGTATAAACGATGTCGGTTATTATAACCCAAGTTTTATTTTTTTCAAGAGGATTTTTAAAAAATGGCAGAAAATACAGAAAAAACAGAAGGATCAATTCAAATTAATGCCCAATATGTAAAGGATTTATCATTTGAAGGCCCGTATCTTCCGATGATTTTGTCGGAAATGAAAACCGCACCGTCCATTTCGGTCAACATTGACGTTAAAGCCAATAAAGGAGCTGATAAGGTTTACACGGTGGACTTAACCGTTAAAACAAAAGCCGTTAAACCCGATGATCAAAAAACGGTCTTTATTTGTGAGCTGACATACGGCGGTTTGGTAACTTTGGATGTACCGGCCGAACACGTGGAACCGCTTCTGTTGGTGGAAATTCCGCACTTATTGTTCCCGTATGCACGGGCAATTATTGCCAACACAACACGGGAAGCCGGTTTACCGCCACTACAAATTAACCCTGTGGATTTTGCTGCCCTTTATCGGCAAAGACTTTCCGAACAAGCGCCACAAGCTTAATTTGAACAATAATTCAAAAACATCACCGATAATTATCGGTGGTGTTTTTTTATTTTCGAATCGCGGATGATTCCTTATTATGCTTATTTTATGCGGGAAACTTTTAAAATTTTCTTGACTTTTGGACAAAAAGGTGGTAGAATGCGCGCATTTTTGAAAGTGAAGGAGTAAAATGACTGCTAAAATTATCGTATTTGCCAACGAAAAAGGGGGTACCGGAAAATCAACTTTGGCCATGCACACCATTATCGCTCTCTTGAGAGCCGGTAAAAAAGTGGCTTCATTTGATTTGGATGCCAGACAAGGAAGTTTAACCCACTATATTGAAAACAGGAAGGCTTTTGCCAAGGAAAAGAATGTGGCTTTGCCCGTTCCGGAACATACCTGTTGGACGGATGATATTGCCAAAATCTACACTCTGCGTGGTCAGATTGAAAAGGTGATTAACTCGGTAGATGCCATTGTAATTGATACGCCGGGGGCCCATACAGAATTGGGGCAACAGGCCATGGTTTTATCCAACAGTTTGATTACACCGTTAAACGATTCGCTAGTGGACTTGGACGTCTTGGCAGCCGTTGACGGCGATACCTTAAAAATCAAAGGACCTTCCCATTTTGCACAAACGGTTTGGGAAATGCGGCAACAACGCATGATGGAACGTAAACCGCCCATTAACTGGATTGTGGTACGTAACAGACTTTTATACAACAAAAGTCGTAACTCGCAGAATATGTCAATCCTGTTGAATGCCTTGGCCAGACGAATCCATTTTGCCTTGGCCGGCGGTATTTCGGAAAGGGTTGTTTTCCGGGAATTGTTCCTGAAAGGTTTGACAATGTTGGATTTTAACGACAGTAATGTGCGCGCCAATCACACAGTGTCATCCAATACAGCAAAACAGGAATTAAGTGTTCTCCTTAAAAATATTTGGGGTGAGGACTTGTTTTTAAACGGGAGTCATGCTATACAATAATCCTATCTTAGTGAAAGGATTATGGCAGCATGGAAATTTTATCCGTTAAAACAGAGCCTTATTCGGATCAAACTTTGGGAACTTCGGGCCTGAGGCGAAAGGTTTCTGTTGTCAAACAACCGCATTATTTGGAAAATTTTATCCAATCCGTATTTGACTCTCTGGACAATTTTGAAGGCAAAACCCTTGTCATCGGGGGGGATGGTCGCTATTATAACGATACCGCCATACAGGCCTTAATAAAAATTGCCATTGCCAATCAATTCGGGCGAATTATCGTAGGGCAAAACGGTATTTTATCCACACCAGCAACTTCCCATGTTATCGTAAAATATAAGGCTATCGGCGGGTTTATTCTGTCGGCCAGTCATAATCCCGGGGGGCCCGATGCTGATTTCGGGATAAAATTTGATACCGAACACGGGGCACCGGCGCCACAGGATATGACCGAAAAATTCACACTTCGGACACGAGAAATAGATCATTTTTGGTGGGCCGATATACCGGATGTGAACCTATCCGTCATCGGCGAACAAACCTTTGGTTCGACAATCGTTCAGGTTATTGATTCGGTCAAAGATTACGCCGACTATATGCAGGAAATATTTGATTTTAAGCGCCTTAAAAAGATGTTCCAACAGGGCTTTACCATGACATTTGATGCCATGAATGCCGTAACAGGTCCCTATGCCGTTCGGATTTTTGAAGAATTATTGGGTGCTAAAGCCGGATCGGTTGTGCATGCCAAGCCTTTACCGGATTTTGGCGGTTTACACCCTGAACCCAATCTAACCTATGCCAAAGAATTGGTCAATCGAATGAGTGAGGATTCCGCACCCGACTTTGGCGCAGCCAGTGATGGAGACGGCGATCGATACATGATTTTGGGAAAATCTTTTCCCGTTAACCCATCGGACAGTTTAGCCATATTGGCAGAATATCTGGACACCATTCCGTTTTATCAGGGAAAATTAAAAGGGGTTGCCCGTTCTATGCCGACCTCATTTGCCGTTGATGATGTGGCAAAAAAGAAAGGTCTGGCCCTTTATGAAACACCGACAGGTTGGAAATTTTTCGGAAACCTTTTAAATGCAGGTAAAATTGCCTTGTGCGGCGAAGAAAGCTTCGGCGGTGGGTCATCCCACCTACAGGAAAAGGATGGCATTTGGGCGGTATTATGTTGGCTTTCTATTTTAGAAAAAACAGGTAAAAGCGTGTCAGAATTGGTTCACGAGTTATGGAATCAATACGGTCGCGTCTATACTTTGCTTTGCAATTATGATATTGCGGATAAAAAAGCGGCGGAAGCGGTTATTTCAAATTTAAAAGAAAAATTGCCACATCTGGTCGGTCAATCCGTCAAAGACAGAGAAATAACAAAAGCTTTTGTTTTTGCTTATACGGATCCCGTAACGAAGGAGGTAACCGAAAATCAAGGGATTTGCCTTTATTTTGAGGATACGACACGATTGATTTTCCGTCTGTCGGGAACCAGTAGTGTCGGGGCAACTCTTAAAGTTTATATCAATGAAAGAATAACCGATGAAAAGAAACTAAATGGCGAACCCTTTGTCGTTTTGTCGGATTTAATGCAAATTTCTATGGAACTTTCTGAATTAAAACACTTGACAGGAATCCAGAAACCGAGTATAATGACATAAAAGGGGATAGGAGTGAGATGAGTTTTGGCTTTTTATTCACACCATATTTTTTTATGACTCTTTTGTTGGCATTTGTGCAAAGTGCGACGGAATTTTTACCGGTCAGTTCTTCGGCGCATTTGATATTGTGCCAGAGTTTTGGATTTACCGATCGAGGAATTTTCTCTGATGTAGCTATGCATGCCGGTACACTTCTGGCGGTTATTATTTATTTCAAAAAAGATCTATGGTGTATGTTTAAAAACATGTTAAAAGGCGGGGATGATACCCGCCTGATGCGTAATCTGATTATTGCTACTATACCAATTCTAATTAGTGGTGTTGTCGGGATTACAATTATTTCAAGATTGAGATCCCCTATTGTTATCGGCGGAACGTCCATTATCTTCGGTTTCATATTGTGGGTAACGGATAAAATATCTTTTACGGGAACGAACTCTGACTTACGAACAATGACGATTTGGGATGCCTTATGCATCGGGTTGGCGCAACTTTTAGCCCTTGTTCCCGGTGTAAGCCGCAGCGGAATTTGCATTACCTGTTGTCGGGCACTGGGATTCAATCGTCGCGAAAGTACCCGTTTTGCCATGTTGCTTTCGATACCGACAATTTCGGCGGCCTCTGTTTACATATTTTTGTTGGCACATCGTGACCATTTATTGAATCAGTTATTAACATTCAATGTACTTTTGGGCACTTTTTTATCGGCTATTTTGGGATTAATTGTTATTAAATTTTTAATGGCATGGATTAAGCATGCCTCATTTGCCGTATTTGCCTTATATCGAATTGCCCTGGGGATATTTGTTCTCAATTACTTTTTGTTTTAGAGTATTTAAAATATAGACACGAATTGCACTGGACAAATGACCGGTGCGACCGTTATCGATTTGCTCAATAAGGGTACTGAGCGTTATTTTTTCCGATTTGGCAATTTCCTTTAATTCGGCCCAAAATTCGGCCTCCAGAGTAAAACTGGTACGGTGTCCGAATATCATAATTGAATGTTTTTCCATTATTTAGGGTTCCTTAAACTGGTCAAATCGATAATTTCTGCCGTATCTTGGGTCGCTTTATTGGTATGATCGGTAGACCTTTCAGGTTCAAACGATAGCACAAATTGAGCCGCCGGATCCGCGAAAACCTTTAATGCCGTCCAAGGAACGATAATTGTGCTGGACACACCACCAAAAGCCAAATCTACCGAAAATGAACTATCCGACACGATCAAATTTGAAAATTGGTTTTGTAAAATGATACTGATTTCCTCGGGGTATTTGGCACGCACAAAATCGGGAATTTTTACATCTGTTCGATTAGTTTCAAAAGTGATGAAATAGTGCGAATCACCTTCTAATCCGTTTTTGGCAACATCTGATAAGATATCTTTAGCGGCCATTCGCATTGCTTTTTGCAAAAAGGGGTTATAATTTTTAGGCATAATCTCTCCGATAAAAGCCCCGAAGGTTCTGTTGCTGGGCCCTTCGGGAAGCCTCACCCAGTCCGCAAAATGGCCCGGGAATTAAGTGGTCACATAGACGCTATTAAGCGGCCATAGCAACCGGTGCAAAGTTATCATTTGCATTTATTTTTTTTAGCCCGATAACGGTGGATACCATGCCGGATATAAGATAAAACCTTTACTATGCGTGTCGATGCTGTTTCACCCCCAAAGATTTTTTGGTGGAGGTGCCGGGTACCGCCCCCGGGTCCACTACACCTATTCCGTTTTTCGTTTAACATCATAGTTCGGTTTAACCCGAACAGGTTTATTATATCAAACTTTCACCGAAAATGCAACAAGTCTTTTGAATACAAAAAAGTCACCGTTTCAGGCGACTTTTTAAAATGGTAGGCGACTAGAGATTCGAACTCCAGACCCCCTCGGTGTAAACGAGGTGCTCTAACCAGCTGAGCTAGCCGCCCATAAGACTTTTTAAAGATATCATCTTTTTTGTCGGTTGTCAATTATTTTTTATGAAAAATCCGTTTTTATCTTTTTTCCCAAATCCTAGGCAACGGAAAAAGACGTGCCGTAGGTCGCCACAAAGACTTCATCCACGCGGCGCATTGGCACTTTGTAAGTGCGGGTAACATCTTCGGTAACCAAATCCAATTCAACAACGCCAACCTCGGACGATTCAACCAAAGCTTTTTGAATCGCTGGATTTATGTAATCCAATACGATTGTTTCTTTGGGGCGACGAAGGAACAGGGCATTACTGCGCCCGTCATACATGATGGAGGCACCTTTGGCCTCTTCTTCCCGTGCCCGAATGATTAGGATAAATAATCCCTCACGCGTCGGCTGAATACAATAGGATCGATTTTGCAGGATAGGCATACTCTACCTATCCTCGCCTTTAGCCGTTTCCATAAACAATTTTCCGTTATCCACTGCCAAATGAACACCCCAGGCTTCAAAAATGGCTTTGTTCACATTTTGTGCAACCTTAGATCTTGGGTTACGCAGATCTTTCATGATCTTTTGGGATAACCCGGCTTCTTCCGCATCTTTTATATCAATGGAAGCAATTTTCTTGGCAGAGTTCTTTTCTAACAAAGATGATGTCATAATATTCTCCTTTCCTTACACTTTTATTGTAACATATCTGTATAACTTGTCAAGTGGAATAATGATTTTTTATGCAATTTTCGCTTTTTCTTGACTTTTTGGGACTTTTCGGGTATAAATTCCCCTAAAAAAGAGAGGTTTTAAATGCCAGAAAATTTAAAAGAAATTGTATCCCGTCGGCGCACTTTTGCCATTATTTCCCACCCGGATGCCGGTAAAACAACTCTAACGGAAAAGTTATTGCTGTTTGGCGGCGCGATTAATCAGGCCGGTGCCGTAAAAGCCCGCGGGGATAATCGACGGGCAAGGTCTGACTGGATGAAGGTTGAGCAAGAACGCGGGATTTCCGTGGCTTCATCGGTTATGACATTTGAATACGGCGGATGCACTTTTAACCTGCTGGATACACCGGGGCATGAAGACTTTTCCGAAGACACCTATCGCGTTTTGACTGCGGTCGATTCGGCAGTGATGGTGATTGACTGCGCCAAAGGGATAGAAGCCCAGACAAAAAAGTTGTTTGAGGTCTGTCGTCTGCGTGATATTCCCATTATTACCTTTATCAATAAGTTGGATCGGGAAGGAAAAGACCCCTTTGAGTTGTTAGAGGAAATTGAGCAAACATTGGCCCTTGACGTCGCACCGGCGGCGTGGCCTATCGGCATGGGTCATGATTTTAAAGGCTGCTTTGACCTGGTGCATGATCAGTTAAATTTAATTGACAAAACGTCCGATAAGACAAAACTACCCGTTAAGACGGAAACAATTAACGGAGTTCAAGATTCAAAGTTGGATACCCTACTTCCCGAAAATCAAGTGAATAAACTTCGCGAAGATGTGGAAATGGTTCGGGCCCTATGTAAACCGGTAGATGAAGCAGCCTATTTAGACGGTTATTTAACACCGGTCTTTTTTGGGTCGGCCATCAATAATTTTGGTGTTAAGGAATTATTGGATGCTTTGGTGGCCATGGCCCCTGCCCCAAAACCACAAACAACGGCCGAGCGAGTCGTTATGCCAGACGAGGGAAAAGTTGCAGGATTTGTCTTTAAAATCCAAGCAAATATGGATCCGAAACACAGGGATCGAATTGCCTTTATGCGAGTGTGTTCGGGGCATTTTAAACGCGGAATGAAACTACTTCATCTACGCGATAATAAACAAATGATTTTACACAATCCCGTTATGTTTTTGGCACAAGATCGGGAATTGGCCGAAGATGCCTATGCGGGGGATATTATCGGATTACCGAATCATGGCGGTTTCAGAATCGGGGATTCTTTTTCCGAAGGGGAAAGTTTAACGTTTAAAGGCATACCCTCTTTTGCGCCGGAACTGTTACAAAAAGTGCGGGCGGTGGATCCTTTAAAGGCCAAGCATTTGGGTAAAGCGTTGGAGCAAATTGCCGAAGAAGGAGGCGCCAGTGTTTTTAAGCCCGCCATCGGATCGGAGTGGATTGTCGGCGTTGTGGGGGCTTTACAATTTGAAGTATTGGCCGATCGGATTCGGACAGAATTTGATGTGCCCGTGATTTTCGAACCCACCAGTTATTTCACCGCACGTTGGGTTGGGGGCGAACAAAAAGATGTGGAAGCCTTTATCGCAAAAAATAGCGGCACCATGGCCACAGATCATGACGGTGCACCGGTCTTTTTGGCCAGAAACGCATGGCATTTGGGTAAAGCAGAGGAAGATTTCCCCAATATCAAACTCTTAAAAATTAAGGAGTAAAAAATGATTTCATTTATAGAATTTGTAAATAAAGTTGAAAACGCCAAGCCTCCGATTTTGAAAAAGTACAAGAAAAAAGTGCGCTTAACAAATTTACAAGGAATCGGACTTTGTTTATTGGTTTTGTTTTCGTTTTTTGTTCCAATAGGCCTTTGGGGATCTTATGAAGAACATGGAAGATTTCAAGATGATGACCTTTTTGTTGCTTTTTTCTTCCTGATTACCTTAGGAATTGGATGGGCATTTTCTATTTATTCAATTAAGCATTTTACGCTAAAAGAAAAAAGAAAAATCTATAATCCGACTTCACCGACAAAATTATGGGATGCATTGGTTGTGATTTCTGCGATTTGTGTTTTTTTCTTTGGTTGTACAGGTATTTTACCGGATTTTATAAGCATTTCTTTAGCCTTACTTTCTATACTTTGCCCAATCGGATATTTTTTGAGTCCATGGCGTGAACGTCAAGTAAAAGCGAGAATACCTTTATTTCAACTGTTATCCATTTTGGGATGGGAACAAAAACTACATGATGAGCAACATCCGTTTTTCTTTTCAAAATACGGGAAAGAACAGGACTATCAAGTTCGGGTACCCTATTATTTTTGCTTTAAACTGAATGGAACCCCCGTTTACATTGGAGACATTCAGTTTTGGCATAGCTATGGGAGAGGTTCTGCGCTTGAACTTGAAACAATTACATTTAACATTCCTGATTATAATCAAGATGAAAATATTATTGTAGAAAATATAAAAAAGTTTATTTCATCACCCACCGGGCAAGATTTATTTTTTCATCAATCTATGCCCAAATATTTTGTTGAAAAAAAAGTAGGACGATTGGAAATATCATTTCCCATTGTTGGTGACATTGAAGTATCCACAACGGATGAATATGAAGGAAAAGATTTTAACTTCAAAAATACCTTTTCCTCCGTTTGGGCCGATTTGAAAAAAATTAAAATTCATCCCAATTTTTATCAAAATACCTATTTCTATTATACCCGTGAGGATTTGGACACCATTTATAAAGATGTCCAAACCCTATTGGATGCGTTAGACAGCAGATATTTTTAAAGGCTCAGTCGGCTTATCCGTCGGGTGGAATGTCAATTTATCATCTTGGACGGAAATTTCAACCGTGCTATTATCCGGAATTTGACCGGACAAAATCGCCATTGCCAACGGATTTTCTAATTCCTGTTGAATAAGACGTTTTAAGGGTCTGGCCCCGAATTCGGAATCATACCCGTTTTCGGCCAACCAGTTTTTGGCTTTTTCATCTAACTGTAAGTGAATATAATGGTCATCCAACCGCTTTTGCAGGCGAGCAATTTGAATATCCACAATTTTACGAATGTCCTGTTTCTTTAAAGAATGGAATTTGATAATCTCATCCAAACGGTTTAAAAATTCCGGTTTAAAGAACCCTTTTAATTTTTCAATCATATCTTTTTCGTTTTCATTCACGATCAGGTTTGAGGTCAAAATAATAAAGGTGTTTTTAAAGTCTACCAAGCGGCCTTTACTGTCCGTTAAACGCCCATCATCCAAAATTTGTAAGAGAATATTAAAAATATCCGGATGGGCTTTTTCAACTTCATCAAACAAGATAACCTGATACGGGCGACGACGAACGGCTTCGGTCAAAATACCGCCTTCATCATAGCCCACATATCCCGGAGGCGCCCCAATCAATCGCGCCACGGTATGTTTTTCCATATATTCGGACATATCTATACGGATATAGGCTGCTTCTTCATCAAAAAGAAATGCCGCCAACGCTTTTGCAAGTTCTGTTTTACCAACACCCGTCGGCCCCAAAAACAGGAATGAGCCAATTGGGCGATTCGGGTCTTTTAAGCCTGCCCGCGACCGACGCACGGCATTGGCAACAGCGGTAATGGCTTCATCCTGACCCACAACACGTTTGGCAATTTCGGTTTCGATATGCAACAGTTTTTCGCGTTCGGAACTCATTAACTTATCAACCGGAATACCCGTCCATTTGGATACAACCTCAGCGATCAAATCGGGGGTTACGGTTTCCAAAGTGACGTGTTCTTGATTAATTTTATCCAGTTCACTTAAGCGGGCCTGTAAGTCCGGAATATCCTTATACTGCAGACGGCCGGCCAATTCATAATCGCCGTCACGGAAAGCCTGCTCAATCTTAATTTTTGCCTGATCGATTTGCTCACGCAACTTATTGGCGTTTTTAACATTGCCTTTTGATGCTTCAAAAGCAGCCGTCATATCGGCGGATTCTTTTTCCATCTGCGGAATTTGGGCTTCAATCGCGGCAAGACGTTCTTGGGATGCCACATCCGTTTCTTTTTTAAGGGCTTCACGTTCAATCTTTAACTGCAACAATTTACGGTCCAGTTCATCCAGTTTTTCGGGCTTGGAATCCATCGCCATTTTTAGGCGGCTGGCGGCTTCGTCCACCAGGTCAATGGCTTTATCCGGCAAGAATCGATCGGCAATGTAGCGATTGGACATCACCGCCGCCGATACCAATGCGGCATCGGATATCCGAACACCGTGATGAATTTCGTATTTTTCCTTAATTCCGCGCAAAATGGAAATTGTATCTTCCACGGTGGGTTCATTTACATAAACCGTTTGGAAACGACGCGCAAAAGCGGCATCCTTTTCAATGTATTTTTGGTATTCTTTAAGGGTTGTTGCACCAATACAATGAAGTTCCCCACGCGCCAACGCCGGCTTCAACAGGTTGGAGGCATCCATGGATCCTTCATTGGCACCGGCCCCGACGACCGTATGCATTTCATCAATGAATAAAATCACTTCACCGTTTGAGGAAGAAACTTCTTGAAGGACGGCTTTAAAGCGCTCTTCAAACTCACCCCGATACTTGGCCCCCGCAATCAAGGCCCCCATATCCAAGGCCATCAGGCGTTTATGAGCCAAACTTTCGGGTACATCACCATTGATAATCCGAAGGGCCAATCCTTCTGCAATTGCCGTTTTACCGACACCGGGTTCACCAATCAAGATCGGGTTATTTTTGGTCCGGCGGGAGAGAACTTGAATTGTGTGGCGAATTTCTTCATCACGACCGATAACGGGATCCAGTTTACCCTTTCGTGCCCGTTCGGTAAAATCAATGGCAAAACGTTTTAAGGCTTCAAAATTGTCTTCAGCCGTCGGAGATTCGGCCGTGCGCCCCTGACGCATTTTATTAATGATTTCGTTGAGTTTCTTCAAATCCACACCGTAATTTTTCTCAGCCAACAGGGCCTGCAACAAACGTTCCACCGTCACATAGGCATCTTTGGCCTTGGTGGCAATTTGTTCGGCGCTATCCATAGCACGTAAAAAATCCTGCGATAAAGTAACTTGAACAGAAGAGCCCGAAACCTTGGGGCATTTTTCCAAATCTTCGTTGATACCCGCCATAACTTGGCCGACATCGGCACCGGCACCAACCAATAATTGTGTCGCGAGACCTTGTTTATCCTCGACTAAAACCTTTAACAAATGTGCCGGTGTCAGGTAAGGGTTCCCTTCCCGCGCCGCCAAATTTTGAGCCGATTGCAGAAAACCTCTGGCCCGATCCGTTAATTTTTCAATATTCATATTCTATCCCTTTCTTTTAAGTATTTTTTTAAGTTTAAAATGAATCCTGCTAATCATAATCGTATCTAATATTAAGACAAGTAGTGCAAACCCAAACAAAATGCCAAGAATGACGAGTGCTTCTTTGGGCCCGTCTATCCGCACCATCGACAAAACACGTCGCATTTCAAGCGAATGCCGGTTCCAGATTACAAAGCCCATCAATACCGCCAACACGCACCCTACAAAGAAATCACACAACCGCCGACGTTTAAGCTTAATCTGACGCAAAAGAAGCCCTAAAACCTGATCCCGAATGGTGTTATCAACGCCGGAAGGACCGGCTTGGCGGGCTGTATTCGGTATCTTTTGCGCTGCATCGTAATTTGCCCGTTTTTCCGGATCGGACAAAATATCATAAGCATCCTTAATTTCCTTAAAGCGCTTAATCTTATTATCATCGTTCCCGTTTAGATCCGGATGTGTTTCTTTGGCAAGCCTCCGGAAAGAACGGTGAATTTCTTCCCGTGTGGCATTGGGTTTGACATTTAATATCTGATAGAGTTCATTCATCTGACTTTCCTTACTTTGATGTCAGAATAAACCAATCAGATATAAATTTCAAGTTCTTTTTAAACCTCCTTTCAAAAAAGACATAAGTATTTATTCCCGATTTTGCAAGAGAGGAGGCTTTTTTCTGCCCATAAAAACATTTTTTTAAAAATATCACGAAAACACTTGCAATTTGTTTTATTCTGCTATATACTTGGCAATTGGGAGGTCTGAAATGAGCCTGAACATTCTTTTTGTAGCCAGTGAAATGACACCGTTTGTCAAAACGGGTGGATTGGGTGATGTTGTCGGAGCACTGCCGAAATCACTTATTAAAGAAGGGTGCACTGTTAAGGCCATCATTCCCCTCTATTCCGCAGTGGATTACCAAAAATACAACCTCTATAAGGTGATGGAAGGAAACTGTGTAGAAATGGGGAATTGCCATGAATTCTTTTGCGTTCACAGATCAGACTACATCCCGGGGATAGAAACCTACTTTATCGAATTTAACAAATATTTTGACCGTAATGGTATCTATGACGATAAATGGAACCATGTAGCTTTTCAGGATAATGCCTATCGGTATGCATTCTTTTGTCGGGCAGCCTTGCAGGTTGCACGTGATTTAAAATTTCATCCGCATGTCGTCCATATTCACGATTGGCAGACATCTTTAATTCCCTATTATATTAAGCACGAACATGATCCGTTCTTTCAGGGAACAAAGACGTTGTTGACGATTCATAATTTACCCTATCAGGGACGCTTTGGGTCAGACGTTGTACCTTATGCTAAAATTGATTGGTGTGATTTTAATCCGTCCGCTTTTGAGGATTACGGCGGCATTAATTTCTTAAAAGGTGGCCTTAGGTTCGCGGATAAACTGAACACTGTTTCCCCAAACTATGCCCGCGAAATTTTAACGCCAGAATTTGGGGCGGGACTTGATTTTATTTTACGCGAAAGACAAGCGGATTTATGCGGTATCTTAAACGGAATTGATACGCAACTTTGGAATCCGGCACAAGATTTAATCATACCGGAGAGGTATTCGGTTGAAAATGTGCTACAAGGCAAAAAGAAAAACAAGGAAGCCTTGATTAAAAAAACAGGTCTTTCCAGTATTTCGCAGCCGATTTTCGGTATGGCGGTGCGCCTTGCGGAACAAAAAGGAATTAAAATGTTGTCCGAATGTATCGAACCGGTTTTGAATACCATGCAGGCACAATTTGTTATCATGGGCCAAGGCGACAGTTGGGCACAGGATTATTTTGCTTCCCTGCCCCGTCGGTATCCCGGTCGTATATCGGTGAATATCGGATTTGATCCGGAAATGGAGCACTTGATGGATGCGGGAAGTGATTTTTCGTTGGTACCGTCAATTTACGAACCTTGCGGTCTGAAACAAATGGTAAGCCAAACCTATGGTGCTCTACCGATTGCACGGGCGACGGGTGGTTTGGATGATACTGTCAACAATTACAATGAATACTATGGTGTCGGAACGGGCTTTAAATTTCGGGATATTTCGTCCAAGGCCCTTTATGATACCATCGGTTGGGCAAATGCGACCTATTTCGATCGACCGGCCCATATTCGCTTCATGAGGCATTTGGCCATGCGGCAAAATTATTCATGGTCAAAATCGTCACAAGATTATAAACAACTTTATCTTAAAATGTCAGGAGGCTATTAATGCAAAAAATTTCAGTGGCTATCATTGGTTGGGGAAATGTCGGACGCGGATGTAAGCGCGCTATTGCCGAAAATCCCGACCTTTATTTGGCGGGGGTTGTCCGTCGGCCGATTTCGTTAAAACAACAGGATCCGAGTTTGGCCGATACCAAAGTGGTGGCCGATATTCGGGAGCTTGGAAAAGTTGATGTAGCTCTTTTGTCTCTACCTTCCCGTGAGGTTCCGGAACGAATTAAGGATTATCATGCTTTGGGTATCTGCACGGTGGACAGTTTTGATGAACATGAACGCATTCCGGCCCTTAAAAAAGAATTGGATATCAATGCCAAAGCCAAACGTGCCGTTTCTATTTTTGCAACAGGTTGGGATCCGGGGACCGATTCGGGTGTCAGAGCCATTATGAAAATTGCTTCTTTTACAGGTCATACCACAACGACTTTCGGTGGTGAAAAGGGTGGTCGCAGCATGGGGCATACCGTTGCCGTGAAGGCCATTGAAGGCGTAAAAGATGCGGTGGCTTTAACATTAGCCAACGGACGGGGCAAACAAAAACGGCGTGTTTATGTGGAATTATTGCCGGGGGCTAATCCGGAAGCGGTAGCCAAAGCCATTCAATCGGATGCTTACTTTAGAAATGAACCGACCGAAGTCCTTTTCGTTAAGAAAATTGATAAATATAATACCCTACATCACGAAGGCGATATTGAACGCACGGGGATGCAGGTTAATCAACGTTATACCTTAGAGGGTAATAATCCCGAATTGACGGCCAATGTGATGGTTTCCTGTGTTCGGGCTTGTATTGCGGCACGCAGTCGTGGAGAATACGGAACATATACCTTTATCGAACGGCCTTTGATTGACTATCTTGCCGGTGCAACTTTAGATGAAAAGTTGGAAGGGTATTAAAATTTCCGCTTGTTCCAAAACCACCCGTTTGGGTGGTTTTTTTTATAAAATAAAAATGTTGACTTTATAAAAAATTTATGCTAACAAGGAAAAGTATTTGTCACAGAAAGGAGAAAATATGAAAATAAAAGAAACTTTATTGCCCTTTTTATTGGGTGTCGTTGTCACGGTTGCCGTAACGGCAATGGTGTCGCCCTGTTGCAAAGATGTATTAGCGCAACAACAAAAGGAAATCGCCGATACAAAGAAAATTGCACAAGGTTTAAAAAAGGATGTTGTAAATTATAAAAAGGCCGTTGATAAACTGTTTAAAGAATTGCATCCCGAACCGGCCAAACCGGCAGAGACAGCAAAAACAGCAGCAACAGCGACAAAAACCGCTCAACCGGTTAAAAAGTAATTTTGCTTTTTTCTTTTAAAATTTGGGTTCGTAAAATTGATTCAAAGTCGTTTTACGAACTCATTTTATTATCTCTACTATGCCTACAGCAAATTTTTAAGGGATATGATATAAAATTCCTTGCTTTCACTAAAAATATACTGTATACTTTTGCTAATTTTTTGAAAGGAAAACAATTATGGAATCTGTCAGAATTGAAAATAAAAGTATTATTCGTAAATTACTTGTGTATGTGGTAGTTTTTGCCGCCGGCTTTTTGTTACATATGCACTTGATGCCCGATTTAGCCGCTTTGATGCGCATGAAAGGCGGGACACCTTCTGTTTCCGTTCAAACACCGATGCGACAGGATTTAAGCGATAAAAAGAAGTTTATTGCGTCGGTTGAGGCTATTAACAGCGTGGATATCACCCCGCAAGTATCCGGCTATTTGGAAGAAGTTCGCTTTAAGGACGGAGCCTTTGTAAATGAAGGCGATGTTTTGTTTGTGATTGAACAAAGTAAATTTATAGCTAACGTTGCATCGGCTGAGGCCAATTTGGAAAAAGCAAAATCAGACCTAAAACAGGTATCTAATGATTATGAACGCCAAGAACAACTCTATAAAGAAAAAATTACCCCGAAAGCCGAATTGGAGGTGGCAGAAAATAAACTGAATCAGGCAAAATCATCCATTAAACAGGCAGAAGCCAATTTAATTCTGGCCCAAATTAATCTGGGATACACGGAAATCAAGGCCCCGATCAGTGGCTATATCGGCAAAGTTTTGGTAACAAAAGGTAATTACGTTAGTCCCTCTGTTCCGAGTCTTGCCCGTATCGTTCAAACAGATCCCATTCGGATTGCCTTTTCAGTGTCGGATAAAGATCGTTTAACCTTCTTAAAAGACGTTCATTCGGATAATAAAAATGCCCGCTTTGAAATCGTTCACCCCGGCGGTAAAACATCCGAGATTAAAGCAGAAAACTTCTTTGCCGATAACGAAATCAACCCTGAAACGGCAACATTACCGGTCTATTTAGACTATAAAAATCAGGATAACGCCTTAATTCCCGGAAACTATGTCGATATTTTGATGAGTATCGGTTCCGAGAAAAAATCATTGGTCGTGCCGCAAACTGCTTTGGCCCGCGATATTAACGGGGCCTATGTTATGACGGTTGATGAAAATAATGTCGTCCACCAAAAGTATGTTGAAGCAGGCCGAATTTCGGGTTCTGTTCAAGAAGTCATCCAAGGTTTGGCAGACACGGATGCCGTGATTGTGCAAGGCATTCAAAAAGTTCAAGACGGTATGACCGTTAATCCGATTTTGGTTCAATAGGAGTCCTTTATGTTTTCAAATTTCTTTATCCGCAGGCCCAGATTCGCTATTGTTTTATCCGTTGTGATTACCCTGGCGGGATGCATTTCTTTAACGAAACTACCGATATCGCTGTATCCGGAAGTAACACCGCCGGAAATTGCGGTGTCGGCAAACTACCCCGGTGCCAGTGCCGAAGTGGTGTCCAAAACCATCGGTATTCCTTTGGAAGATCAAATCAACGGTGTAGAAGATATGATTTATATGAATTCGTCTTCTAATGACGGTTCATACTCGTTAACAATTACATTTAAACCCGGAACAGATCCGGATTTGGCCTTGGTTAAGGTGCAAAGCCGTGTTCAGCAGGCGACATCGAAACTGCCGGAGGAAGTAACCCGTCAAGGGGTTAACGTCAGACGGCGTTCATCGGATATTTTGGGCTTCGTGGCTTTCAGGTCCCCTGATGGATCCCTAAGCAGAATGGAAATCAGCGACTATGTCTATAACAACGTAGAACGGAAACTGGGGAAACTGAATGGCGTCGGCGGTATCGATGTGTATGGCGCGCGCTTAAGTATGCGGGTATGGTTGGATACGGATAAAATGGCAGCCTTAAAAATTCCCGTAACCATGGTGCGAACAGCAATCAGAAGCCAAAATTATCAACCGTCCCTCGGCAAAATCGGTTCTATGCCGATGGAGGCCGGTGTTCCGATGGTTTACTCCCTGCAAACACAAGGGCGTATCAATGATGTCGAAGCGTTTAAGGATATTATTGTGCGCACGGCCGAACAAGGCGGTTTGGTGCGCCTGAAAGATATTGCCCGCGTAGAAGTCGGTCAGGAAAATTACAGTATTTCCAGTATGTTTGACGGGCAAAATTCCGTTGCTATGTCTATTTCCATGACATCTGGGGCCAATGCTTTGGATACGATGAAATTGGTTCGGAAAGAGCTTAAAAATCTGGCACAATATTTCCCCAAGGGCTTAACATATGTCATCGGTTATGATTCCACGGATTATATTCATGCCTCGGTAGAGGAAGTGGTTTGGACACTTGTATTAACTTTCCTGTTGGTGGTGTTTGTTTGCTATTTATTCTTACAGGATTGGCGATCCACCCTTATTCCTTCGACAACGATTCCGGTATCATTGGCGGGAACTTTTGCCGTGATTTTGGCATTGGGCTACAGCATCAATATGTTTACTTTGTTCGGCCTGTTGTTGGCGATCGGGGTTGTGGTTGATGACGCAATCGTGGTGATAGAGCGCGTGATATACCTGATGCAGACGAAAAAGATGAATGCCAAGGATGCTACCTATCAGACGATGCAAGAGGTTAGCGGTGCTTTAATCGCAACAACGTTGGTGTTATTGGCCATTTTTGTGCCGATTGGCTTTATGGATGGGATTGTCGGCAAAATTTATCAGCAATTTTCCGTAACGATTTCGGTTGCGGTTATGTTCTCGACATTGAATGCGTTAACCCTTTCGCCGGCTTTGACCTCTATCATCTTAAAGAAGACAAAGCCTAAATCCCATGGTTTTTGGGGATGGTTTAATCGGGCGGTTCAAAAATCGACCAATAAATATACGGGAATTGTCGGCCTGATTGCCCAGCATACTTTCTTAATCGGGATGACCTTTGTGATGTTCATCCTTATCCTGACGGGGCTTTTTAAGGTAACATCAACCTCCTTTATTCCCGAAGAAGACCAAGGTGTTATTATCATGAGTATTCAGTTGCCCGAGGGTGCTTCCACCGAACGTACCGAACGCATTTTGACCCAAATCAATGACATGATTCAAGATGAACCCGCCATTACCCATGCCCAAATGACCGTCGGGATCAGTTTGATTGCCGGACGCGGTGAAAACGTGGCAATGTCTTTCTTTGTTTTGAAACCGTGGGATAAGCGGACAAACGGTCTTTTCAAACGCCTGTGGTACAAATTACCTTTTGTGACGGCACCCAGGGATGATTATTCCACCCGCATTTTAGAGAGGTTGCGCGCAAAAACGGCCACGATTGCCGAGGCCGACATACAAATCTTTGAAATGCCGGCTATTCCGGGGTTAGGTATGACGGGCGGATTGGATATTCGGCTTCAATCTTTGAATGATATGGATTTTTCAAAGTTAGACGCCGTGGCGCAATCATTCTTGGCGAAGTTAAATCAGGCACCGGAACTGGCGTATGCGTTCACGACATTTACGTCTAAAACACCGAATATATTTGTCGATGTTGATCGGTCCAAAGCCGAACAAATGCAAGTACCGGTATCCAATGTCTTTTCAACGTTGGAAAATTATCTGGGATCGGGGTATGTCAACGATGTGAACTTTGGAACACAGGTTAACAAAGTGATGATTCAATCCGATGCCAAATACCGCACCAGTATGGATAGCATTAACGATATCTATGTGCCGAATACGTCCGGTAAGATGATACCGTTAAGGGGGCTTGTGAATTTGAGTGAAATCCTGACACCGCGTGTGATTGAACGGTATAACCAATACCCCGCGGTTAAGATTACCGCCAGTGCCAAACCCGGCATCAGTACCGGTCAAGCCATGCGGGCTACCAAAGAAATTGCAAAAACATTACCCAAAGGGTATGCTTTTGAATGGTCCACCATGAGTTATCAAGAGGATACCACAAGCGGTCAAATCGGATATTTAATTGCTTTGGCGATTATATTTGCTTATCTGTTTTTGGTGGCTCAGTATGAAAGCTTTATCGTACCAATTTCGGTTTTGCTTTCTCTGGTTGTTGCCATGACGGGGGCCTTGATTGGGTTATTTATACACCACCTGCCGTTAAGTATTTATGCCCAATTAGGGTTGATATTGCTGATTGGTCTGGCCAGTAAGAACGCTATTTTAATCGTTGAATTTGCCAAAGAAGAACACGCCAAAGGCAGTTCTATCATAGAGGCCGGTATAACGGGCCTTAAAGAACGGTTTCGGGCGGTTTTGATGACGGCCTTTACCTTTATTTTGGGCGTTTGGCCTATGGTTATTGCAACCGGTGCCGCCAGTAATTCCCGTATATCCCTAGGCGTTCCTGTCTTTTACGGAATGTTGATCGGGACGGTCGGGGGATTATTGGTCATTCCGCTATTCTATATTTTGGTCCAAACAGTAACGGAACGGATTATGAAAAAGTAGTTTTTTTCACTACTTAACCTATTGAAAACATTAAATGTTTATATTAGGCATTTGACACATTTTTAAAAATGTGCTATAATGAGAGATGTATGTGAAAGGAGGCTACCATGACAAAAAAGAAAAAAATCTATCAAGACCCGAAAAAGATGTTGCGTAGTATCGTCATCGGTGCCGGAGTAATTGCGGCGGTCTATTATTGGGGACCCAAGGCGGCCCGTGCGTTAGATGCCCGTTTGCAAGATGCTGATTATGCGGAAGAACACCATGCCATGGATGAAATCAGCGGCATTTTGGAAAAACGCGCAGCCAATGCCCGTAGAGAAGGTATTCGAGATGACGAAAAGGATCCCTTTGTGCAGGATATGACAAGGGAATTAAAGTTCCGTAAAAAACGCCATGCAACCGAAAAGAAAAACGCAAAATGTAAGTATTGCGAGGCCGAGCAAGAGAAATAATTAAGATAAATAAGGATTTACAGTTAAGAATATTAATTTTTATCGCAGATGAGCAGCCGGGCAAGATAAGTATTTTGAGGAAACCAATCCCCAAATCGCCCGTCAGAAAAAGCTTAAGGAACGGTTCCAAAGCGAAAAATAATATTTTGAAAGGATTTTTATGTATTCGGTTTATCAACTTGCACCAGAGGAACAACAAAGGCTTTTAAAAGAATTCCCACCACGGTATTCCAAAGTCTATGCCGATCATGTAACGGTGCAATTTGGCGGGGCTAATGTTGCCCTACCGAAACCGGCAGATCAAATGGAAATTATCGGACGCGCCGATGATAACCATGGGTTGGAGGCTTTGGTCGTCAGGATTAACGGAAACCTAAAACGCGAGGACGGTAAAATTTATCACATCACATGGAGCCTTAATCCCGATATTGCTCCATCGCCGGAAATCGATTCCCAAAGTCCCCGATATAAGCCCGTGCATTCCAATGCTTTGGTCTGTAATCTGATCGATACCGAGGGTAATCGTTTACCGGGGCCGGATATAGGGTGGTCTTTTTTCAAATATGACAGGCCAATCCCCTTCCGCGCAGAGCCAAAGGTTAAATATACATCGGCGGAACTGGCCAAAAAACGCCAATATACCCTCTAAAAAATTATGATTCTTCCGATTCGTCCGTCAATGCTTGGCGGGCGATGTCATATGAAAAGCCGGCCCGCGCCAGGGCGGCCATATCTTTTTCCCAAAATTTTTGCCGATCCCTGCGGGGTCTTAAATACCCGATCTTTTTACGCGCCACAAACCGTTTGGCACGGGATTCTTCGGTCGATTCCATGCTGTCTAAAATTTCCTTTACCCGATCCCCCAAAATCCCCGCCAATGCCAATTTAGCACAGATAAAGTGTTCGGATTTACCCTGAGCTGCTAAAGACCGGACTTGATTTTCCGCATACCGATTATCATCGACATAGGATTCTTTTTGAATTTTTTGAAGGATATTTTCTATCCATACCGGTGCCTCGGGCGGAATTTCTTCACCTTGTATTTTCATCCGCCTTAAACGACGATTTAACATACTGCGCACTTTTTCCGTGGACGATTCGTATCGCGACAAGTAAAAAAGGGTAATATTCATTAAACGATTTTCCGTCAGGCGCTTATTCATTGACAAAACTCCTTGTTTTGACTATAATACAGGAAGCGAAAGGAAATTGCAAATGGATATTATAAAATCTTTTATGTTGGAAGACGGTCTTTTTAAAGGTGCCTTTATATCGGCGGATAAGACTGTTTCGGATATTTGGAATAAGCATGATTATCCCGCGGATTTGCGCCCCCTGTTCCAAGAGGCAGTGTTGGTGGCTTTGGCCCTATCGGCGGGCATTAAATATCAAGGTGTCTTTTCCCTGCAAATCAAAGGGAATGGGCCGGTATCCCTATTGTACGTTGATGTAACGACGGATAAAAAAGTAAGGGGATATATGGCTTTTGACGAAAAATCCGATTTTAAAGATAAAAAAACGCTAACGGATTTATTTGGAAAGGGACAGCTGATTTTTTCGGTTGCGGGATTAGGGCAAGAACCCTATCAAGGCGTGGTGGCCCTGAACCATCCGACATTGGTGGATACCGTTAAAGATTATTTTCGCCTGTCGGAGCAAATTGATACCGAACTTATTTTAAGACAACATAAGGATCAGGGCCGAATCATCCTTATCCAACGTATGCCTGACAAAACAGGTGTATCAAAGGAAGAAATAGCAGATTTATGGGAAACGGTAACGGTTCTGTTAAATAGCGTCCAAAATAAAGAATTGTTTTCTAATCTGACAGTTGATGAAATTTTGTTCCGCCTGTTTCATGCTAATAAATTACAAGTATTTGAGCCAAAAGAGCCTTGTTTTGAATGCCGGTGCTATCGGGGAAAAATGGAAAATTTCCTTAAAAAAATGTCCATAGCCGAAAGGGGTAACCTTTATAATGACAGGGGTGAAATTGACGTTTCCTGTCAATTTTGCGGTGAAAAATACACCTTCACCCGAAAAGATTTTAATGATTAAAAAAGCCCCCGAATTCGGGGGCTTTTCATAAAGCAAAAACTTATTGTCTTTGATTTTGAGCTGCTTCCGCGGCCGCACGGGCTTCTTCCACAGTCCGATATTGATGTTCCACAACAACTTTCACCTCTGCCGGTTGAGCCGGTTGTTGTTCCACCGGAGCCGTATAGACCGGTTGTTGTACCGACTGAGCAACAGGTTGTGTATAAACCGGAACTTGTTGTTGGACAACAGGTTGAACATAAGTCGGTTGTTGAATCACAGTCGGAGTTGTCACAACCGTGGGTGCAACTGTGTAAGGATAATAAGCATCATAATAATAAGGTCTGGGACCATAATAACGCGGGCCATAATAACGCGGGCCAAAATACCGAGGACCATAATAACCGCCATAATAATGTGGTCTGGGAGCATGAAATACCGGAGGACGATGCACCGGTCCATGGAAACCACCATGATGCATCGGCGCACCATGGAAACCGCCACGCGGACCACCATGATGGCCACCAAAACCGCCACGCGGACCACCACCGCAGTGCACAGGGCGCGGAGCACATCCGCGAGCTTCGGCCTGCATCGGAGCAATTGCCGCAACCAAGGTTGCCGCTGTTAATGCCGCTAATTTTTTCTTGTTCATTGTTTTTCTCCTTTCTCCTTAATTAAAGATGGCCTCATTATACAATAAAATTGGACAAAAGTCAAATCTTTTTTGGATAATAAAATAATTAATATATTTTTCAATTATTTACCGCTATTATAATGCGCTAAAATACGCCGTTTTTCAAGATTCCAATCCCGCTTTTTCATTGTTTCGCGTTTATCAACCAGATTTTTACCTTGGGCAATCGCGATTTTAACCTTGGCCAAGCCTCGACTATTAAAATAAAGATCCAACGGTACAACCGTTTTTCCCTTTTTGGTAATTTCATCCCGAATGCGCTTTAATTCCTTTTTCTTTAAAAGCAATAATTTCGGGCGAGCCGCATCTTGCTCAACGAAACCACCTTTGGCACCAGCATAATCCAAAATATGCGCATTGATCAGATAAAGTCCGCCATTTTCAAAAGAGGCATAACTTTCCCCAATGGTGGCATGGCCGGCGCGCAAAGATTTTACTTCCCCGCCCGTTAAAACGATACCGGCCTCAAACGTTTCTAAGATCTCATAATTAAAATGAGCTTTACGATTAGTGGCCACCTGCCCTGTTGTTATCAGTGTCTTTGTCATGGGGTTATTTTAACAAAATCACAGAAAAAAGTCAAGAAGCGGTTGTAAAATCTGCCGTTCTGCCGGTGTCAAATCAGGAAAAATCCGTTCTTGAACAGCTTTGTGATAGGCACGCAGCCACTCTCTTTCCCCATCAGTCAGCAAATCAAATTGCACCAGCCGACCATCAAACGGTACCCAAAGCAGGTTTTCCAATATCAGGGTATCATCAGGGCCTGCATCCGTTAAAATCATATTTTCAAGCCTGATACCAAATTCACCGGATTTATAATAAGCAGGCTCATTGGAAAACAGCATACCGGCTTTAAGGGGCGTATCGGCTTTTTCGTAAATGGTAGGCGGAGCTTCATGAACCGCCAAATACATTCCGATACCGTGACCCGTGGAGTGGCCGTAATCAACCCCATCGGCTCTTAAAAATGAGCGAGCTTTCAGGTCCAATTCACATGGTAAATCGCCTTTATGGACAAGGCTTGTCGCCAACGCGATATGACCTTTTAAAACCTGTGTATAACGTTTTTTCATCTCATCCGTTGGGACACCGACGCAAATCGTCCGTGTCATATCGGTTGTACCGTTTAAATAATTGCCGCCCGTATCAACCAATAAAAGAGGTGCCGAAGTAACGGCCATATTTGATTTTGGGGTGGCTTGATAATGCGCCATGGCCGCATGAGGCCCCACAGCCGCAATCGTATCAAAACTATCCCCGCGATATAAGGGGGACTCTGCCCGCAATTCCTTTAATTTTGTATCACAGGAAAGTTCATCCAATTCCGCTTTATTTCCCTCAACATATGCCAAAAACCGACATAAGACCCTACTTTCAAATAAACAGGCTTGACGAATATTTTGTTGTTCAACCTCATTTTTAACGGATTTCATTTCTTCCACCGGATCGGGCATATCCGAAACAGTGGCAACTGCCTTTATCTTTTGGAAAACAGCCATGGGAGTCATTCGCAAGTCCAAACCGACTTTTTTGCCTTTTAGGGGGGATAAATCATCCGAAAGTTCCATAAATTTACCATTGGCAAAAACAATCAAACGTTTAAATACAACGGGATATTCCGGGACCCAGAGGCTCCGTTGATTGAGGATATATGAAACACTATCCGGCACGGTAAATACATATGCGTCTATATTTTTTTTCGTCAAATTGGCGGCAATTTTTTGAATTTTAGATTCTGTTGTTTCACCGCAATAAGCAATATCATAATCAAAAACGGGAGCCGCCTTTTCTTTTTTTATCGGGAATAATTCGGGCCAATCCGCGGAATTAATCGGGGTTAAATCCAATTTTTGTCCCATCAGATATGTAACCCATCCAACCGACCGTTGATCAGGGTTATAACCGATTTTAAGATTGGTCAAATTCTGAACCATCCATGAAGAGGGAAGCGTTTCCGTCGGGATTTCGAAAACTTGAAAACCCGATTCTGTTTTTGCCTGTTCCGTATAGCGGGAATCAACAAACAACACCGCCTGATCCTGCGTGATAACGGCCAATCCGGCCGAGCCGGTAAAACCGGTCGCTTTTTCCAGTTGCTCTTTTTCGGGCGGATAATACTCCCCCAAAAATGAATCCGTTCGGGATATTACAATGGCATCTAACCGATGTTTTGATAAAAATTGGCGTATTTTTTTAATCATGACTTTTCCTTTACCATCACAAGTGTGCTCCAACCATTTACCCGATAGGATTTCAGAAATTTAAGCCCCGCTTTTTCATGGGCTTTTCTAACCCACTTTTCCTGACCGATTAAAAAGCCGGATAAAATTGCACAGCCGTTTGGATTTAAATGCTTAACCAAATGCGGGGCCATTTCTATCAGGGGTTTGGCTAAAATATTACAAAAAATTAAATCATATTTTTTTTGAACTTCTTGGTAACCGTCACTTTGCCAAATTGTCATTTGTTTTTGAAGGCCGTTCTTTTGGGCATTCAAAATCGCCACCCGAACCGATTCGGGATCAATATCGACAGCATCAACAGGGGCATGATATTTTTTGGCAAAGGCCATACCTAAAATCCCCGATCCGCACCCGACATCCAAAACGGTTTTTGGAGTTCGGGTTAAATCGGACAGTGCCTCAAGACACCCGTGCGTTGTTTGATGCTCGCCGGTTCCGAATGCCGTTGCCGCATCGATTTGAAGAGTGATCTTATCCTTGGGCAGATCCCCTTTTACATGTGACCCGTAAATGTAAAAATCGCGAACTTCAATCGGGGGAAAGCCTTGGTAACTGGCCTCCAACCAATTAATATCCGGCATTTTTTTTAAGGTCAGTTTCGGCACAGATATATTTGTCCGAAGTGCCGCATTAGTTATGAGGGATTTAAGTATTCCCTTATCCGGTTCCGTTTCAAAAATAGCCTGCAATTCCCAATGGCCGGCATATTTCCCTTTTTCGATCAAGCGGGTCAAGACAGCCCCCGCCGTTTCTTCAAGAGCCATTTCAAACGTCGGAACGGCAGATTCGGGTAAAATTAATTTAAAATCAAACGGCATATTTTCTCCTTTTTTAAAAAGTATGGCAAAATTTTCTTTGAAACGCAAGAATTTTAGGGTTGCATGAACACTTTTTTTGTGTTAAATAAATCACCAATGGGGGTTCGTATGCGCAAAAAAAAGAAATCTTTTGCTACCGTTTATGTATTGGATGGTGAAGGCAGTGCCGAAAAAAGGGCTATTGCATCATTGGTCGATTTAAAAGAATCGGGAAAAGTAACATGGATCCATTTAAACCTATCCGACCCGCGGGCGGGAAAGTGGCTTAAGAAACAATCAGAAATTAATGATTGGATTCGGGAAAACCTGACGAATCCCGAAATTTCGGATCCACGGGTTCGAATCAAACAAAATAAGTTATTATTACTGCTGCGGACCGTCAACCGTTCTTCCCGATCCGATCCGGATGATTTGGTGTTTTTACGACTGTTCGCAACGGAAAAAATGCTGATTAGCACTTGTCGCAATCCTACCCTTGATTTCGCGGAAATAGATGACCTTTTTGAAGATAAAGAAGGCCCCGTAAATATGAACGATTTGTTGTCTATTTTACTGGAGAATACATTGGACAGCGTTGCCGATTCCATTGAATGTATTGAAGATATCGTGGATGATTTTGAAGAAAAAATCATCATATCCAAACCGCAGGAAGGGACTTATTCCGCTTTGGCCGAAAGACTTAGGCAAGTGATTATTATTCGGCGTTTTATGATGCCCGAACGGGAAGTTTTGGATAACCTGTTGCGGCGCGGTGTCAAGTGGTTTAATGCCGAATTTCAACAATCCGTTCGGGATAATTTTGACCGTGTGCGGCGAATCGTTGAAGATATTGACTTATTGGAAAAACGGATTCGCGTTAATCAAGATGCCATTTCACACTTAGAGGATAAACAAACACAACGCAATACCTATATGTTGTCGGTCATTGCGGGGATATTCCTGCCACTATCGTTTCTAACGGGCGTGTTTGGGATGAATTTGGGGGGGATTCCCCTAAACGAAAGCCCCTTTGGCTTCTTGGCCGTAAACATGATTATGGTATTTATCGGCCTGTTAATTCTGTTCATATTCAAAAAATTAAGATGGATTTAAAATAATACTTGCTTTTTGAAAAAAAATAGGTTAAAAGCCGAAAGCGTAATTTTTTTGTAAAGGAGATAAAAAATGCCATCAGTAGTTAATGATTCTTGCGTTTTGTGCAAGTCCTGTGTTGAAGTTTGCCCCGTGGGCGCTTTCCATGATGCCGGTTCCCAAGTTGTTGTGGATCCGAATACCTGCATCGATTGCGGCGTTTGTATTTCGGAATGCCCGCAAGGTGCGATTCAATCTTCCGATGAAGCCGATGCCAAATGGGTCGAATTCAATGCGACAAAAGCCGCGGAATGCCCGGCTGCCTAAGGGATTAACCTTTCAAAAAAGACTCCGTAAGGGGTCTTTTTTTTGACTTTTGAATAAAAATAGTGTAAAATGGTGCGCAAAGGAATTTAAATGACACGTATTTTTTCGGCAGATTCGGATCATATCGCACAGGCGGCCAAACTTATTCAAGACGGCCGTTTGGTTGCTTTCCCCACCGAAACCGTTTATGGCCTGGGTGCATCGGCCTATGATTCGTGCGCCGTTGCCCGTATTTTTGAAGCAAAAAACAGACCGACTTTTAACCCCCTCATTTCCCATATTGCGCATACGGATTTTCTGGGCGGTTATGCCGAAGTGGATGAACGGGTACTGGGACTGGCTAAACGATTTTGGCCGGGGCCCCTTACTTTTGTCCTAAAACGCAAGGATATGTCGCCGGCGTTGGATTTAGCCTGTGCGGGATTACCGACCGTAACGGTGCGAATGCCCAATCATCCGGTTGCTTTACACCTGATTGAAGCCAGTGCTGTTCCCATTGTGGCGCCTTCTGCCAATCGTTCCCAATCCATCAGTCCTACCACAGCCAAGCATGTGTGGGATAGCCTTGGGGAACGGGTGGATATGATTTTAGATGGAGGTCCCTGCGCGGTTGGTGTGGAATCCACCATTATTGATTTAACGGGGCCCCAAGTTGTTATGCTGCGTCCCGGCGGCCTTGCCAAAGAAGATATAGAAGATTTTTTAAATGAGTCCGTCTTACTTTCCGCCGGTAATCCGGATCTACCCAGTTCACCCGGGCAAATGTTAAAACACTATGCCCCCGCCCATCCTTTCCGAATTAATGTAACAATTCCGGATCCCGATGAATTTTTTATCGGCTTTGGAGGGGTAGGGCAAAATGCATCCTTAAACCTGAGCCCTACCGGCGATTTATGTGAAGCCGCCAGCCACCTGTTTGACTATCTGCATCGCGCAGATGAGCAAACGACCTTTTCAAAAATTGCCATGGCACCCATTCCGAATCAGGGATTAGGCCTTGCAATTAATGACCGTATCCGGCGGGCATCTTACAGAAAATAATCCCGAGTGCATTATTTACTTGAAAATTACGCCCGATTGGTGTAAAAGGAGCTTATGTTTTCGAAAACAGAACGATTATTGGCCTTCAGGTATTTAAGATCCCGCAAAAGAACGGGGTTTGTGTCAGTTATTGCCGGATTTTCCTTTTTGGGAATTATGCTAGGGGTTGCGACCTTAATTATCGTAATGAGTGTAATGAACGGCTTTAAGGCAGAACTGATGGATAAGGTTTTAGGCCTGAACGGACAGATGGGAATTTATCCCGAATGGGGGGATAAACTTGGGGGATATCAGGATAAGGCAAAAGTATTATCGCAACTTTCGGAAATAAAGGATATTATTCCCGTTATTGATTCGCAGGTTATGGCCTCTACCCCCAATACCAGTTCCGGTGTTTTAGTACGCGGTATGCGGGCCGAAGATTTTGAAAATCGTACTATTTTAAAGGATAACTATATCGGGGAACCTCTATCCGAATTTACCGAAGGAAACGTTATTTTAGGCTATCGTCTGGCGCACCGATTGGGTGTTCGCAGAGGGCAAAAAATCACGCTCCTTTCCCCAAAAGGAAACATCACGGCCTTTGGAACCATTCCCAAAATGAAAAGTTATCGCGTTATCGGAACCTTTAATACATCTATGTTTCAATATGATGATAACTATATTTTTATGCCGATTCAAGAGGCGCAAACTTTCTTCCAAATGGGGGATACCGTTTCGCATCTGGAGGTTTTTGTATCCGATGCACACAAGTTAGATAGCGTCATTAAGGAAGCAATGGGAGTTATCGGAACAGATGCCCTTGTCTATGACTGGCGCCATACCAATCAGGCTTTTTTTGATGCGATAGAGGTGGAACGAAATGTCATGTTCTTAATTTTGACCCTTATCATTATCGTAGCGGCCTTTAATATGATTTCGGGATTGATTATGTTGGTTCAGGATAAATCAAAAGATATTGCCATTTTACGCACAATGGGTTTATCGCGCGGCGGAATTCAGCGGGTATTTTTAATGTCAGGGTTAATGGTCGGTTTTGTCGGAACTCTGGCCGGTGTGATTTTAGGTCTGGCGTTCAGTTATAATATTGATTCCATTAAAAATTGGTTAGAAGGTTTGTCGGGGCAAACATTGTTTTCGGCCGAAATTTACTTCCTCTCGCACCTGCCGGCAAAGGTGGATTTAAATGAAGTTTTGATTGTTGCGGTCATGTCGCTTGCGCTTTCACTGCTGGCGACGCTATATCCTTCGTGGAAAGCGGGGCGGACAGATCCAGTGGAGGCCTTAAGGTATGAATAACACTGTTTTAGAACTTCAGAAAATTGAGCGTACCTATGGAAAAGGCCCTACTGCACTAAAGGTCTTACGCGGGATAGATTTAACCATTAAAGCCGGTGAGGTAGTGGCTTTGGTGGGGCCATCGGGATCGGGAAAATCAACCCTTTTGCATATTGCGGGGCTTTTGGATACCCCTACGAAAGGTCAAATTTTTGTTACGAAAAAAAATGCCACAAAAATGGATGATTACGGGCGGACAATGTTACGCCGTGACACCATGGGTTTTGTGTACCAAGCGCACCTGTTGTTACCGGATTTTTCGGCGTTGGAAAATGTAATGATGCCACAACTGATTGCCGGTAAAAGTGTGGCAGAAGCAAAAACTCGCGCCATGGAATTGTTGGACAAGGTCGGCCTAAAAAACAGGATTACACATCGATCAGGGCAACTGTCGGGCGGGGAACAACAACGCGTTGCCATTGCACGGGCTTTGGCAAATAGACCTGCGATTCTTTTGGCCGATGAACCGACGGGGAATTTGGATCCTAAAACGGCGACAGGCGTGTTTGAAGGATTGATTAAACTGGTGCGGGAAACGGGGCTATCGGCATTGATTGCCACACACAATCCGGAACTTGCCGCACAAATGGATCGGCGGGTGAGTGTTCAAAACGGATTGCTTGTCGAAGAATAAAGGAGAAAATATGTCAGGAATTCTATCGGGAAAAAGAGGCTTAATTATGGGGGTGGCAAATGACCACTCGATTGCTTGGGGAATCGCGCAGACCCTATCGGAACAAGGGGCAGAATTGGCCTTTACATATCAAGGTGAAACACTTGAACGACGGGTAAGGCCTCTGGCTGAATCATTGGGGTCAAAACTTATTATCCCTTGTGATGTGTTGAGTAAAGAATCGATGGATAATGCTTTTCAAACCATTCAAGAAACTTGGGGAACGATAGACTTTGTGGTGCATGCCATTGCTTTTGCAGACCGGAATGAACTAAAGGGTCGGTATGTGGACACATCGGCCGGTAATTTTTCAAATGCAATGCTGATTTCTTGCTATTCCTTTACGGATGTCTGCCGTCGGGCGGCAAAATTGATGCCAAACGGCGGGGCGTGTTTAACCCTGACTTATCTGGGGGCGGAAAAGTATGTGCCAAACTATAATGTGATGGGGGTAGCGAAGGCGGCCCTAGAGGCCTCGGTGCGCTACATAGCCTTTGATTTAGGTGGTCAAAATATCCGCGTCAATGCCATATCGGCAGGGCCGGTGCGCACACTGGCGGCCTCAGGCATCGGGGATTTTCGGCAAATTTTAGGCTGGGTTGAAAATAACGCCGCCCTTAACCGCAACATTACTCTAAAAGATGTCGGTGGCGCGGGGGCGTTCCTATGCAGCGATTTAGCCAGTGGTATCACAGGCGAAATCATCCATGTGGATGCCGGATATAGCCTGAATGGGATGATGAGCCTTAAAAATGCACATAAATCCGCAGAACTATTAGCAACTTTTAAAAAAGAAGAATAAAAAACATAAAAAAATAATTTATGTGTAGGAAAAAAGTTGATTTTTCCCTAAATTTTATGATATCTTAAAAAAACAGAAAGGAGAAAATCGATATGCTGATGCGACTCTTGTTATGGGCAATCCTACTCGGATCGGTCATTATGGGCTATTTCGGATATAAAACAGGATCGGCTACCAATGCTGCCGTGGGGATGGCTTTGTTCTTAGGGGCCGGTTTTATTTTATTCTTCCTATTAAAAGCATTGTTGCACTTCGGATTATTAGTTGTTAAAATTTTCCTTTTTTTGGGACTTATCGCTTTAATTGTCGTGGCGGGTTTGAAAGGGTGTGAATATATGACGAAAGGAGACATACCTTCCCCCGATTCGGAGCAAAAAGAACAAACGGAAATAACGCAATCTTTTACGGATTCAAAACCCGGACTTTTCCAAAAAGCAATGGATTTTCTGTCTTTCAAGAAAAAGAAATCGCAACCGAGAAACGTTCTCCCGAATATCCCGCAAGAATCGGTCAAACCTGCGACTCTACCGAAAAGCATACAGGGAAAGGTAACAGAGGTACGTTCGGGATACCTATTTAAAATAGGGAAACATTATGTAAAGCTCTATGGTATTGATACCCCCGATCCGGGACAATCCTGTTTAGATAGAAGAGGTTCGACCTATAAATGCGGCAAGAAATCAAGAAAGATGTTGGAGCGCTTGATTCTGGGGCATACCCTTGCCTGCCAAATTGCCGGTGGGGATTATAAAGGTAATTACATTGCGACATGTAAGACCAGAGGAGTCGATGTCGGGGCCAGTTTATTAGCGGCCGGATGGGCCGTAGCTGATCGGGCTACAACAAGCGTTTATACTCCATATGAGGATGTTGCGCATCGTCAAAAGAGAGGGCTATGGGCCGGAAAATTTGTAGCCCCATGGGCGGCCAGAGCCAAACACGTTCGTCAGCAACAGGTTAAAAAAGAAGCAAGCAAAGGCGGTTTTTGGGAGAGTTTATTTAAATGACCATCTACATTGCCCAAACCGAACAAGATACATTTCGGATTGCCGCGAATTTGGCAACACGTGTAAAAAGGGGAGATGTTATAGCCCTATATGGCACACTAGGAATGGGGAAAACGGTCTTTTGCAGGGGATTTATCAACTCTCTGTTACCTAAAACAGAGGTGCCGAGTCCGACTTTTACCTTACTTCAAACCTATGACACGGATAAATTTCCGATTTATCACTTTGATATGTATCGCCTGAAATCACCGGAAGAGGCCTATGAAATCGGTGTAGAAGATGCCTTTTCGGACGGAGTATCCCTGATTGAATGGCCGGAGAAAATGGGCAGAATTCTGCCTAAAAAGCATATATCCGTCACGATTGAAGCCGATAATGAGGGACGCAAAATAACCATTGAAGGAATTTCTTAAATGTCGCGGGAAACTGATTTACAAGAGTTTTTAAATAAAAACGGTTGGGGAACGGCCGAACGTATTCCGTTGGTGGCAGATGCATCGCTGCGTACCTATGACCGATTAAAAATAGGGGATAAGACGGCAATTTTAATGAATTCCCCCCTATCGGAGAGACCGGAACAATTTGTCTTGATCGATGAGATGTTGCGCCGTACCGGTGCCCATGCACCAAAGATTTTGGCACAGGATTTAACAAACGGTTTTTTGATCTTGGAAGATTTCGGAAATGATACGTTTACAAATCTTTTAAACAAAGGCGAATCTGAATTTAATCTCTATCAAAAAGGAATTGAAACCCTTATTCGAATACAGGATAAGGTTGTTCTGCCCGATAGCGGTATTCCGCTTTACTCCTTTGAACGCCTGATGAACGAAGTGATGTTGTTGCCGAATTGGTTTGGAAAAGCTCTGCCGGGCGGACTATCGGACACAGCCATAGCGGAATTTAAAGAAATTTGGGAAGAACTTATCCGAAAATTGGAAGGGCTTCCGAACACTTTGGTCTTATTGGATTACCATGCGGATAATTTAATGATAACACCAGAGGGTGATTGCGGTATCCTTGATTTTCAAGACGCCCGCATCGGGCCCGTAGGGTATGATTTGATGTCTTTATTGGAAGATGAGCGCCGCGATGTTTCCCCGAATGTCCGTAAAGAGTTAATTGAACTTTATTTTAAGAAAAGACCCGCCGTCGATACCCCCCTGGTTCGGGAAAGTTTGCCGATTATTACCATGCAACGGCATACAAAAGTTATCGGGATTTTTGTGCGCCTATTTTTACGGGATAAAAAGGAAAAATACCTGAAAATGATACCCCTTGTTTGGGAACTGACGGAACGACATTTGGATGAGCCGATTTTTAGTGCATACAAAAATTGGATTCAAAAATATATTCCCGAAAAAGTGCGGCATACCCCCTTAACTATAGAGGATTTAACATGATAAATACTTTGATGATTTTGGCTGCCGGTCGTGGCAAACGAATGCTTCATTTAACGGATGATAAACCCAAGCCTTTGGTTTCGGTTTTGGGGCGCACTTTATTGGACCGTGTAGTGGATCATGCCACGGATTACGGTATTCAAAATTTGGTTGTCAATACCTGTTATAAAGGGGAAATGATAGAAGAGGCCCTGACAAAAAGGCAGGATATAAAGCCTGTTTTTTCGCGAGAGGAAGAAGCATTAGAAACCGGCGGTGGCGTTTTAAACGCCCTACCCTATTTGCTTCCCAGTGGAAAAGACGGATTTTTTGTAGCGAATGCTGATCCCCTGTGGGTGGATAGGACATCCCCCGTTTTTAAGCAATTAGAACAAAAATGGGATCCCGAAAAAATGGATATTTTAATTGCCCTTATTCCCAAGGAACACGCCTTTGGTGCCGTTCACGGCGGTGATTATTTTATGGAATCAAGCCTACCCAGACGCAAGCATAAAGAAGAAACAACCGCGCCTTATCTTTTTACCGGTATTCAAATTTTACACCCCAGAATTTTTAATGGGGTAACCCCCGGGGTTTTCAGTTTGGTAAAACTTTATGACAAAGCACAAAATGAAGGGCGGTTACAGGCCGTTATTTATGACGGTGATTGGTATCATGTGGGAACACCCGAAGCCCTTAAACAAACCGAGGATATTTTGGCCCGATGATTAAAACCTATAGCCTTTCGGATAATTTGGCGGATAAAATTGTTGATATCGTCCTTAAAAAAAAAGATGATGATCCTCTATCCTGCGCACAAATACAAATTATTCTTCCGACACGGCGGGCTTGTTTAACGGTCAAAAATGCTTTTTTAAAAAGAAGCCTTCAAAAACCGATCTTAGTGCCGAAACTTTTACCTTTGTATGATTTGGATAATCTGGCCGAAGATATTCCGCCGGCTTTACCTAAACTCAGCCGGACTTTGTTATTGCAAAAATTATGTGCGGCAAAACCCAATATGGCGACACCTGAACAAGCCCTGAAAGTCGCCATCAGTTTAGGACAAGTTTTGGATGAATTTTATCAATTTGAGACCCCGACGGAAAATTTATCCGAATTGGTTCAAAATCCCATCTTTGCCGAACATTGGAATGAAACGGTTGTCTTTTTGGACATTATCACAAAAGAATGGCCGAAGATATTAGCCGAAAAGGACCTGATTGACGAAGCCGACAGGCGCATACGGTTGATTGACGCTTATACACGGCAAATTCCCAAAATATCTGATTTTATCATTGCCGCAGGATTAGACGGCGGTTTGCCGGTTGTTCGGCGATTATTAAAAGAGATTGATTCCCGCCCGAACGGCTTAATTTTAACGGAGGGATTGGATACAGACCTAACCGCCTCGGAATGGAAAGGCCTACCCGAAAATCATTATCAATTCGGGTACTTAAAAATTTTAGAAGAACTGCATAAAACACCAAAAGATGTGGAATCCCTAACGCCCCCGACAGCAAGGGAAATGCTGATTAAGCAAGCCCTTAAGCCCGAGGATAAAACTGAACAATGGCAAAGGGCCACAATATCGGCGGATGCCCTAAATCATGTAACGCGCATTGATTGCGCCAACGATATTGATGAAGCCATAACAATTGCTTTAATCTTACGCGGTGCATTGGAAAAACCCGAGCAAACGGCCTCTCTGGTCACGACGGACAGAACTTTGGCCAGACGCGTTATTACCGAAATGAAGCGGTGGGGAATTGTGTTGGATGATTCGGCCGGAACACCCGTCCTACAAACCGAAGCCGGCATTTTTCTTACCCTAATCGCAAGGCTGGGTACTTCGCACAAAGAACAAACGGATTTATTGGCCCTTTTAAAACACCCCTTAAGTGCGGACGGGCAAAATCCCATGGGTTTCAGAAAACAAATTAAATCCTATGAAAAAAAAGCCCGAGAAAAACAATCCCCGTTTAACCCACCCTTAAATACAGATTTGGATTCGTTTGTAGCATTATTTAATAACAATGCCTTAACACCCTTTTGCACCCTATTAAAAGAGCATATTCGTTTGGCTGAAGCCTTGGCGACCAGTCATGATCGAACCGGTTTGGAACGGTTATGGGGAACGGACGCCGGTAAGGTCATTTTTGAATTTTTGACAAACTTGATTGAAGAAGCCGATTTAATCGGCGCTATTGAACCCGCTTTTTATCCGAGCATGTTGGAAATTTTATTGAACGGTCTAAGCGTTCGGGTAACCTATGGTATGCACCCAAGGTTAGATATTTTAGGCCCGATTGAAGCACGTTTTCATCATACGGATATATGTGTCATCGGGGGACTTAACGAAGGTGTCTTTCCACCTATGCCGGAAACAGGACCATGGCTGAACAGAAAGATGCGAAACACCTTACTTTTGCCACAACCCGAAAACAAGATTGCCGAATTGGCTGCCGACTTCGCCCATTGTTTTTGTGCACCAACCGTTTACTTGACCCGTGCAAAAAAAACGGATGGGACGGAGACCATTCCTTCCCGATTCTTGGCGCGCCTAGAGGCTGTTTTAATGGGAAGTCAAATCCCCTTCCCGACCCTATCGAACGATTGGGCCGAAGCATTAGACAAACCGGATAAACCGGAAGTTATTACGCGTCCGATGCCGACCCCACCCGTATCGGCACGACCCTACCGGTTATCAGTAACCCGCATTGAAACATGGATGCGAAACCCCTATGCAATTTATGCACGCTATATTTTAAAATTGTTCCCTTTAAAGGAATTGATCCCCGATCAAAAGCAACAATTATACGGCGTTGCCATTCATGATACATTAGAAACCTTTATCAAAGAAAATCCCAATAATTGTGATAAAGGGCGCTTGATGGCCTTAGCAAACCAACTTTTATCCCAGATCGGCATGACGGATTCGGATAAAGCCTTCTACCTACCCAGATTTGAACAAGCCGCCGACTTTGTTATCACACAGCAATCAAAAACAGCCGGCCAGATTGATAAAGCCGTTACCGAAACAGAAGGCGAATTTACTTTTGAAGTCGACGGGAAACCTTTTACTTTAACAGGGAAAGCGGACAGAATAGACCTGTTTAAAAATCGCAGTGCCCGCATTTTAGATTATAAAACGGGAACCGTTCCGGGAAATAAAGAAGTTGTATCCGGGTATGCACCCCAATTACCATTGGAAGGTCTTATTTACTTAAATGGTGGATTTAAAGATATTCAAACCCTACCTCTATCGGATTTGGCATACTGGAAATTGGCATCAAAAACGGAAGATTGCTCGGTTGTTTCTTTAAATACAAAACAACCGATTGACACATTGATTCAAAACAGTTTTGAGGGTCTTAAGAATTTAATCCATGTTTTCAATCAACCGACTACGCCCTATGAGGCTTGCCCCATTGCGGGAAAGGAGCCGACCTATAATGATTATGAACACTATCCCGCTTCGCGGAATGGGGAAAAGGAGGCGATCCGTCATGATAGATATTAATGCCGACCAAAGGCGTGCCAGCAATCCCTTGACCTCCGTTTGGGTGTCAGCTTCCGCCGGATCCGGGAAAACAAAGGTTTTAACGGACAGGGTTTTAAACCTACTATTAATGACGGGAGAACCTGAAAAATTATTGTGCCTGACATTTACCAAAGCAGCGGCAGCAGAAATGGCCAACCGGATTGGCACTATCTTAAAAAAATGGGCTGTTTGCCCCGAACCGGATTTGGTACAAAATTTAATTGAACTAAGGAATGAAACACCGGATGCCGATTTAATCATAAAAGCCCGTCGCCTTTTTGCCAAAGTTTTGGAAGCCAAAGGCGGTATGAAAATCATGACAATTCACAGTTTTTGCCAATCTGTCCTTAAACGTTTTCCACTGGAAGCCGGTGTATCGCCGGATTTTGAAATCATTGATGACAGAACGGCCGATCATTTGTTAAACGATACCTTAAACAGCGTTCTTTTAATGCCGGAATTTGCACCTGATATTCAATTATTGGCCCGATACCAAACGCCGGATGGCTTGATTGAATTATTACAAGAGATGTTTTCATTCCGGTCAAAATTGATGAAATTGCGCGAAAGATCCAGCCTTTCAACATTAATTTATCAGTTAAAACAACACCTCAATTTAACAAAATACGATACCGAACGTGATATTGTTTCGGAATGGTTTGATTGGGAACAGTGGCCCGAAATTCGCAAGCAATATCTAACCAATGCGGGTGTTGTTAAAAAATATAAAGAAAAAGATCCTATCGGCCCAAAAGTCATGGAGGTCAATCAGGATGTCAAAAACCTGAACTTAATCCGGATTAGCGAAAAATTATTGCATTTGGCGTATTCGGTTTTGGAACAGTATCAACGCCAAAAGACGGCCAGAGGATTGTTGGACTATGGCGACCTGATTGACATAACGAAACATTTGTTGGAACGGTCGCATGCAGCGGCTTGGGTTTTGTTTAAACTGGATGGCGGGGTGGATCATATTTTGGTTGATGAAGCCCAAGATACCAATCCCGACCAATGGGCCATTGTGCGCCTGATTGCCGAGGAATTTTTTGCCGGTGCCGATTATCATGATGCCGTTCGAACCATTTTTGCGGTCGGGGATAAAAAACAATCTATTTATAGTTTTCAAGGGGCTGATCCTAATGAATTTGAACGCATGCGTTTGTTCTTTGAAAACAAAATTAAATCATCCGAAAATGATTTTGAAACGGTACCGTTTAACCTGTCGTTTCGCTCAACACAACCGATTTTGGATGTTGTAAATGCCCTTTTAAAAAATCCCAATGCGGCCGACGGTGTGCTTTGGAATGGGGAGGAAGCCTTTCACCTACCCTATCGCGCCCAAGATGCGGGATTAGTGGAAATTTGGCCGGTTGAAAAGTCCCTCTCAAGCGATGAACCACCGCCCTGGAAACCACCGGTAGAACGCATTCAAAATCAATCATCTTGCACCAGACTCGCCGAAAAAATTGCCGATAAAATCCAAACCCTTATTCGTTCGAAGGAAATTTTGGAATCCCAAAATCGTCCGATTATGGCCGGAGATTTCTTAATTTTAGTGCAACGTCGCAACCAATTTGTTTCGGATTTGGTTCGATCGTTAAAAGAAAGAAATATTCCGGTAGCCGGTATTGACAGGCTTAATTTAAGCACACATATCGCCGTTCAGGACTTAATCGCGGCGGCAAAATTCGTTTTACTGCCGGATGATGATTTGAATTTAGCGTGCTTATTGAAAAGCCCACTTTTCAAAATGACGGAAGAAGAATTGTTTACGGTGGCCTATGATCGCGGTGAACATTCATTATGGGATCGGGTTCAAAAACTATTCCCCGCGATCGCGGAAAGGTTAAATGAATTGTTGGCGTTAGCGGATAAAGTGCCGCCATACGAATTTTTTGCCTTTATTTTGGGTCCCTTTGGCGGTCGAAAATCCATTTTGGCCAGATTGGGTTCGGAGGCCGGCGAAGCCATTGATGAATTTTTAAACTTAATCCTATCATTTGAAAAGAATGATATTCCTAATTTAGAAACTTTTGTCCGGTTTATGACAACCCAAGAAATCGAAATTAAGCGGGATATGGAATCGGCCCAAAATGCAGTTCGAATTATGACGGTACACGGGTCAAAAGGGCTGCAGGGTAACATCGTCTTTTTACCGCAGACGCGATATATCAAACCCGAAAGGCCGCCTTTTGTATTCATAAACGATATTCCCGTTTGGGTACCAAATCAAGGGTTAAGCAGCCTGACAACCGATGAATTATTGGAAGAGGCCAAGGGAAAGGGCAGAGATGAAAATCATCGTTTGCTTTATGTGGCCGTGACACGGGCACGGGATAGGCTCTACATTTGCGGTTATGATGGGAAAAATGAAACCAAAACGGAAAATTGGTATGACTTGATTTGCGCTTCTTTAAAGGGACGGGCGACGAATTCGGATGGTATAATTCGGATATCCTCTCCACAGATACGGGTTGTTGACCCCACCGATAACAAAGAGTCAAATCCCCCGCAAAAATTACCCGATTGGGCCCGTTTGCCGGCACCGGTGGAACCGATACCGCCCAAACCGTTAAGTCCATCAAAACCTACCGAAGAAGAACCTGTTACCGATTCGCCCCTATCGGCGGGACAAGCAGCCGCTATGGCGCGCGGGCAATTTATTCATGGCCTTTTACAATATCTGCCCGAAATTCCGCGGGAAAGGTGGGATACAGCCATTAAGCGCCTGAAACCCCAAAATATAGATGTGCCGGAAAATTTAACATCCCTATTGACATCGAAAGAATTTGCGCCTGTCTTTGGTGAAAATTCTTTGGCGGAAGTGCCTGTTGTCGGTGTTTTTGAAAATAAAGCCTTTTCGGGGCAAATCGACCGATTGGTTGTGCGGGAAAAAGAAGTTTGGATTGTCGATTTTAAGACCAATCGCCATGTCCCACAGACGGCAACAGAAGTTCCCAAAATCTATAAAAATCAATTAAGGGCTTATCGGGGCTTGATTTCACAAATTTTTTCGGATAAAGTGATTCGGACTTTTTTACTTTGGACGGAAAATTTAAACCTAATGGAAATACATGATGAAAATTAAAGGACTTTTTTTATTATTGTGTGCGGTCATCACGGGTTGTGCCACAAGGCCTGAAAACCCTGCTTTTACCGAAAAGATTATGGAAACAAAATACCTTTCTTTTGCAGTCTGGGAAAAGAATGTTCAAAAGGGCGAACCTTTGCGTGTTTACATTGAAGGCGACGGCGACCCTACCCCAAAAAAAGCCGTCGGGTTTGAACTGGCTAAAAATGATCCCAATCAAAATGTAATCTACATTTCGCGCCCGTGCCAATATGTGGATTGTGCAGAATGCAAAAATCCGGCCCTGTGGAAGGAAGAGCGTTTTAATGAAGAAATCGTTGATGAAATGAAAAATTTGGTGGTTTATCTGGCACATAAATATGAAACACCAGCATTGGATTTAATCGGCTATGACGGGGGCGGGACAATGGCCTTATTGATTGCGACAAAAATCCCCGTGCGACAGGTTGTTACGGTCGGCGGGATATTGGATACCCAAAGTTATGCCCGCGAAAACGGAATTACTTTAAATGGTCTAAACCCCGTGAATTTCGTGAATAAATTGGCCCAAGTTCCCCAAGTTCATTACATAGGCGGACGCGATAAAAAAGCCCCGCAAAGTCAGGCCGAACGGTTTATCGGTAAGTTTTTTGAGGCAAAATCCATCCAAATCAAACGGATCCCAAATGCCACCCACACCGATTGGCAAGGATTTGCGGTAGAATAAAAAATACTTGCATACCGGCAAATGGTATGTTATACAAAATTATCAGTCAAAGGAGGATAAAATGAAACACCTGTTTACAATTGCTTTTTTAATCTGTATTTTTCCGATACTTTCCGTTCGGGCAGCGGACAAAGAGTTATCACAGGAAGAACTTTTACAATTGATGGATAAACATAGGGATACGATTGTTCCCCTACCGGACGAACATATTTTTGACGGAATGAAAATATATAATTATGATGACGTGAAATGGTCAGAAGATAGAAAAACCCCCTATACACATGAAGGAGAATTACTAACGGGTGTCACGGTCGGGGAAAAGAAAATAGAGGGAACCCAAAATTTAAAGAAAATCTATACCAGATGGGAGAAAGGTAAAATAGCAGATACCTTAATAATAGAAGAAAACAATTGGACTGATTATTATGCTCGTGGAAAACATCTTTACCAAAAATTTTTAGGAAATCAGTTAATAAATGAGAGCATTAAAAAAGATACCTATGGTTATGAAAGACAATATAGTGCCTTTGGGAAATTACTTTATGATGTTATTAGCAGTAATAAATTAAGAATTATGCGGGGGTATGATAAAAACGGGGAAAAGATTTTTGAGGCCGTTACCACGGTTCCCAATGGGACCTGTCGCCTTAAAGACGGAACTAAACGTCAAGCAACATTAGAAGATATAGATAAATTTTATAAAAAAGCAGAAATTGCCGCATTTGCCGCTATGGGGATCAAAAATGATATGCTTTTCGGATATGACGGGGATTATAAGGATTATGAATTTGATTTTGAATGTGCAGAATAAATAGGAAATAATTCATGAAGTATTTTTTCTCATTATTGTTCAGCTTATTCTTTAGTTTTCAGGCATTGGCCATAGACTGCCCTGCCGATAAACCATTATTGGGAAACGACGGAATTTGCTATAGTTGCGATGAAGAAAATACCGTTACCATAAATGAGGAAGCTCTGGGGAAGAGTTGCTCTGATATTTGCCCAAATCGAGATAGTTCAGGTTTTTTCACCGATATAGCAGTTCCCTGCATGGATAAGAAAACTGTTGCCCTTGATAATTTTATCGGAGGAAGCATCATTTTTATCCTGATTATGCTGGCTGGAGCGTTTTGTATCCTTGTTTTTTTGTTGCCCATCTATTTCTTTTATCAATTATCCAAAACCGGAAAAAAAGAAAAGGTTAAAAACAAAAAAACGTTAATTGTATTTTTCATATTTTTCCTGATATGCGTTGTTCCGTGGATCATCCTAATCGTGATCGATAAATTGACATTATTACCTGTTTACAAGTGATAAATTTTACTTTTTAGGTACTTTTTAAAGATTCGCCTTGATAATCCAAAAAATATTCTCTTTTTTACTGGACATTTTGAAAAAAAAAGAGTATAAAAGCGCCATCTATTTTTAATCATGATGAAAGGAAATATAGATGGCAAAAACAAAAATGTTGGACGGTAACGAAGCTGCGGCTTTGGTTGCCCATAAATTAAACGAAGTTTCAATTATTTACCCGATTACTCCTTCTTCTCCGATGGGGGAATGGTCTGATCAATGGGCGGCACAAGGTGTGAAAAACATCTGGGGTAAAGTGCCGGAAGTTTTGGAAATGCAATCCGAGGCTGGCGCTATCGGTGCCGTGCACGGTTCTTTACAGGCCGGTTCAATTACGACGACTTATACTGCTTCACAAGGTTTGCTTTTGATGATTCCGAACCTGTATAAAATTGCAGGGGAATTAACTCCGTTTGTGATGCATGTGGCGGCCAGAACAATTGCGGGGCATGCTTTGTCTATCTTCGGTGATCATTCGGACGTAATGGCTTGCCGCCAGACCGGTTTTGCCATGCTTGCCAGTAATTCGGTTCAAGAAGCACATGATATGGCTGCAATTGCGCAAATGTCAACTTTCCTCAGCCGAATTCCGTTTATGCATTTCTTTGACGGTTTCCGTACCAGCCATGAAATCAACAAGATCAATTTGATGAGCGATGAAGACTTAATCGCTTTGATGGACGGCATTCCGACAGACTTTGTGGCCAAGCATGCTTTGAAACCGGAAGCCCCCACCATTCGCGGAACGGCTCAAAATCCGGATATTTTCTTCCAAACAAAGGAAGCGGCAAATAAATACTATGATGCGGTGCCGGGGATTATTGAAAAATGTATGCGTAAGTTTGAAAAAGTTGTCGGCCGCAGTTATCATGTGGTGGATTACACAGGTGCAGCAGATGCCGACCATGTCGTGGTTGCAATGGGTTCCGGTGTTGAGGTTTTAAGCGAAACAGTTAAAGCCCTAAATGCTAAAGGCGGCAAATACGGTGTGTTGGCGGTGCATTTGTATCGACCCTTCCCGAAAGAAGCTTTCTTAAAAGCATTGCCGGCGACAACAAAATTCATTACCGTGTTGGATCGGACAAAAGAATCCGGTGCTACGGGTGAACCGCTGTATTTGGATGTTGTGTCTACTTTAGCCGAAGGCGTGAAAGGCGCTATGCCAAAAGTATTGGGCGGCCGCTATGGTTTGTCTTCAAAAGAATTTAATCCGGCGATGGCTAAAGCCGTTTTGGAAAACACAACCAAAAATCATTTCACAATCGGTATTGAAGATGATGTCACTAATTTATCCCTTAAATATGATGCTTCATTTGATATTGAAGGTGATGATGTATCCCGTTGCGTATTCGTGGGATTGGGTGCAGACGGAACGGTCGGCGCCAATAAAAACTCCATCAAAATTATTGCGGACGGTGATGAATATTTTGGTCAGGCTTACTTCGTCTATGACTCCAAAAAATCGGGCGGTATGACAACTTCGCATTTGCGGTTTTCCAAAAACCCGATTAAAGCCCCGTATCAAATTCAAACAGCGGGCTTTGTGGCTTGCCACCATATGCCGTTCTTATTTAAGACCGACATTTTGACTTTTGCGGCAGAAGGTGCCGTGTTCTTAATCAATACACAAGAACCGGAAGACAAAGTTTGGGAAAGCTTGCCCCGTGAAGTGCAACAGGAAATTGTGGATAAACACATTCGCCTCTATGCCATTGATGCGGTTGATGTTGCCCAAAAAACAGGTATGGGACGCCGAATCAATACAATCATGCAAACATGCTTCTTTGCGATTTCGGGTGTTTTACCGAAGGAAGAAGCCATTGCCAAGATTAAGGCTTCCATTACAAAGACTTATATGAAAAAAGGTCAAGAAATTGTGGACGCCAATATTAAGGCCGTGGATGCATCCTTGGCACACTTGCACGAAATCAAGGTAGGTGCGGTCAATTCCAAATTATCGCGTGAACCGGGTATTCCCGCAGGTGCTCCGGAGTTGCTGACGAAAGTGACCAGCCCGATTATTGAAGGCCGCGGTGATAAATTGCCGGTCAGTGCCTTTGAATCTACCGTGGACGGCACATGGCCGACAGATACCGCAAAATACGAAAAACGGCGGATTGCCACAAGTATTCCTGAATGGGATCCCGAAATTTGTATCCAATGCGGTAAATGCGTATCTGTTTGTCCGCATGCGGCCATTCGGGCAAAGGTCTTTGATCCGAATAAGTTGAGTTCGGCCCCTGCCGGATTCCGTTCCGCCGATTATAAGGCCAAAGATTTTGCCGGCAAGAAATGGGTGGTGCAGGTTGCCCCTGAAGATTGTACGGGATGCTCGCTTTGCACACAAGTTTGCCCGGCCAAGACAAAGACTGAACCGGCGAAAAAAGCATTAACAATGACACCGATAGAAAAGAATTTGGATGCGGAAATTGCCAACTTTAAATTCTTTATGGAATTACCGGATGCCGATCGGTCGGCTTTGAACCCGAAGATGATTAAATCTGTGGCACTTATGCGGCCGCTCTTTGAATTCTCGGGTGCTTGCGCGGGCTGTGGTGAAACACCGTATGTGAAGATGATGACACAACTCTTTGGCGACCGTTTGGTTATTGCCAACGCAACGGGTTGTTCGTCCATCTATGGCGGTAACTTACCGACAACACCGTATGCCAAAAATGAAAAAGGTCAAGGACCGGCTTGGGCGAACTCACTATTTGAAGATAACGCCGAATTCGGTTTGGGTATGCGCACCTCCATTGATGCCAAGACAGCTTTTGCGGCACAACTCCTTACGGAAATGCAGGCCGACATCGGTGATGATTTGGTAAAATCCTTATTGGAAGCCGATCAATCCACAGAACAAGCAATTACCGAACAACGGATGCGTGTGGAACTTTTGAAACAAAAACTGACGGCCCTTAAAACACCGAAAGCCAAATTATTGCTTGATAACGCAGACTATTTGGTTAAGAAATCCGTCTGGATTTTGGGCGGTGACGGTTGGGCCTATGATATCGGTTACGGCGGATTGGATCATGTCCTGTATTCGGGCAAGAATGTGAATATCCTTGTTTTGGATACGGAAGTCTATTCCAACACCGGCGGACAAAGATCCAAGGCAACACCGATTGGGGCCAGTGCTAAATTTGCCGTGTCGGGCAGTCAATTGCCGCGCAAAGATTTAGCCATGATTGCGGCTTCTTCGGGTGGTGTTTATGTAGGAACAATCTCGCTGGGTGCCAAAGATTCCCATGCTTTGCAAGTAATGAATGAAGCCGAATCTTTTAACGGACCGTCGCTGATTATTGCTTACAGCCATTGTATCTCACACGGATATGATATCGGGAAACTGGGCTTAGAACACCAGAAAATGGCGGTAGAAACAGGACTTTGGAACCTGTTCCGTTATGACCCGCGTCGGAAGGCACAAGGCCTCAATCCGTTCCAATTGGACAGTAAGCCGACAAAACCGGTCGCCGAATTTATGGCAACGGAAACACGCTTTAAGTTCGTGCGGCAACAAAATCCGGAACATTATGAGGAATTGGTCAAAATGAACCAAGCCCAAATTGATGAACGGGTGGCTTACTACACAAAGTTGGCGGAGTAATAGATGTCTAGACCTTCGTTTTTAGGATATTTGATTGCTTTTGGGGGAGCGTTGGATTTACCTTCCATCCCCCTTAAGGATCAATATCCGCAACAAAAGATAGCCAAATCGGAAAACAGGTTTGTTGCCCACCATATTCGGGAGCAAAATAAAGCCAAATTACGACAAGCAAGTAATCATGGCCCCCGATTTCGGGCATGGTAATTAAAAGGCGGCCGATGGTCGCCTTTTTTTCTGTTTGACAGATACCTTAAAATATGGTATGATGATTTGCTAAATAAGGAGAATATTATGTTTTTTACAGACAAGAAAAAAGAATTAATGGCGTTAATGGAACTGCATTACGTTTATGGGATTGACTTCCCTTTCATGCACAAAAAGCCAAAAGAAAAGCCCCGTAAAATTAAACGGCACGAAGGGCCCAAACCTCCGAAAAATCTTCATGTTGTGAGTATCTGGAGACAATAATGCTTTTATGGGAAGAAGGGTTGGAGGAGTATCTGGAGGAGACCTCTGTTTTTCCGCACCCCAAAAAAGAGGAAGAAAAAAACGTCCCCCAAAAAACCAAAAAAATTCAGGATCCCCAAAAGGCAGAATTGAGGCGTATCTATAAAATCCTTGGCCTGACGGCGAAGGGGGTGTTCCCTAAAACCGCTGCCCAAAGACGTATCGAAAAATTGATGGGTCGGGAAAGAAGTTAATCCCCGATAATACAAAATCATTGTGCAAAAAATTATTGCAATGTCCGAGAACCTTGTTCCCGTGTGGCGGTCATTGCTTTTAAGATATCCGCCGGCGTATAACGGGCAACAAATTTACCACCGCCGATTTGCATACTGGCCCAAGAAGAAACGGGATTATTCAACATATTATACATCTTATTGTGCACACGCGGATATAAATCCATCATGGCTGCATCATAAAGCATCTTATTTTCCGAATCAATGATTGTGATAAATGTGTAGCCGGTCTCTTTGGCATAGGTGTTGATATCTTTTAAACGTTTTTCATACTGTTCCCTATTTTCATAAATATTCGGGATAAGGATGACTTGTTTACCCTGACACAAAACACCGGCACCGCTGGGGAGTGAAATCCGTTGCGGTTTTTCGGGTTGTGTAACCGTTTGGGTAACTGTATTCGTTACCGGTGTTCCGGTTGCACGTGAGGCCCCGACCTCTTTAGGCTTACATCCGCCAACCATACTCGATAAGACACTCCACGTCAATGCCACCGAAAATAACATCTTTCTTATATCTTGTAATGTATTTTTAACGTTTTGTTTTTGTTTCATGCCTGTTTCTCCTTCTAAACTAATTATAGCATAAATTTAAATTTTGTCAAACAGGCACAAAAATTTTATTATTTTTTAATATGTTACTATAAATATTATTTTTTCACTTATAGATTAAAAAAAGGAGATACATAAGTTCAAATTCAACTTAAAAAGTATCTCTACCACCGACCAGTGACAATTTTACGTTTCGCCATTAATTCAAGGCTTGTCACTCCACGGCACCCTATATTACTTGTCCAATCAGCCGCCGATCTGAGCGAATTTGCCAAACCACGGCTCATGCTGTCCCCGATATTAGGACCAGAATGACTACCTGTTATTTGGTCTGCTAAGGAAAGAGCGCTACCCATAATAAAAGTCCCCATTATTTCGCCCATTGAGATACCACACTTGGCAACAAATGCAGTCAATTTCAAGCCATTACGAATACAGCTAGCCGCTGCCCCAACACTATAGGCTGCTATTCTTTTTTTATCCTTTGTTGTCAGTGCCATTAGACATCTCCTAAAATTTGTTATTACTTATCTCTCTACACTTTTAGTATATCATATTTTAATTATGTGTCAACATATATCTAAAAAACACTTAAAAATAAAGGAGTTAACTTTATTTAAGTATGTAAAATCGCCTTACTTCTTAATTAAAATCGCTTTTCCGATTTCATAGGCTTGGGTTCGCAATTCCTCATCTTCAATCGCTGATACCCTTTTTTGCAGTTCTTTTTCTTCCGCAGGGGTTAAAGATCGGGCCGTTTCAACCGTTTCAGACTTTAATTTTAGGGCACCCTGCCGAATCTTAATTTGAGCAACCGCCGGATATCCAAAAAAGCAATTAATACGTTCGATTACCCGCTGTTTTTGAAATTCAAACAAAGTAGCAAAGGCTCCCCCTGCCGATTTGACATATAGGGTGCCATTTACGCGCTTATCCTTTTCAAAAGTCAATTTTTCAGGTAAAATCCCCCGTGCTAAATCGGCGCCAACCATTTCTTCCCAAGATCCCAAAATATCAATTTCGGCAAAACCGCGCCGTCCCAAAATCGGCTTTGCGATAGCTTGAACCTCACGGGTTAAGGGGGCTAAGCCCTCGTAAGTGCGGCGGTGATATTCGTTCTTTTTACATTTTTCGGTCATGGGCATACTTATTCATAAAATCATCGTGGAAAGATTGATAACGGTTTTCCTCTATCGCCTGACGAATTTGGCGCATCAGGTTTTGGTAAAAACGAATGTTATGCCAGGTTAAGAGCATACTTCCCAAAATTTCACCGGCACGAAACAGGTGATGAATATATCCCCTTGTATAATTGCGGCAAGCGGGACAATCACATTCGGCATCCAAAGGACTATGGTCATCGATATGACAGGCATTACGCATATTTAAAACCCCGTGGCTGGTAAAAGCCTGTCCCGTACGACCGGACCGTGAAGGCATAACGCAATCAAACATATCCACCCCCCGTAAAACAGAACCCACAATATCGGATGGACGACCGACCCCCATTAAATAACGGGGTTTATCATCAGGTAAGGCAGGAGCCGTATAATCCAAAACGGAAAACATCATTTCCTGCCCCTCCCCGACGGCAAGACCGCCAATGGCATACCCATCAAAACCGATATCGGTTAAGGCCTTAATTGATTTTTCCCTTAAATCCCGAAACATGCCCCCTTGAACAATACCAAAAATACCATATCCCGGCCGATCTACAAAGGCTTTCTTCGATCGTTCTTCCCACCGCATAGACCGCTCCATGGATTTTTGAACCGCTTTTTTTTCAGCCGGATATTTTACACACTCATCAAACGCCATAGTAATATCCGAATCCAATAAATGTTGAATTTCCATAGACCGTTCCGGCGATAACATAAACCGTTCACCGGAAATATGGGAATTAAAAGCAACACCTTCCTCTGTGATTTTTCGAAGGCCTGAAAGACTCATAACCTGAAATCCGCCCGAATCGGTTAAAATCGGCCCCGACCAGTTCATAAATTTATGAAGTCCACCAAAAGCTGCCACGCGTTCCGCCGTTGGTCGCAACATTAAATGATAGGTATTACCTAAAATAATTTCGGCCCCTGTATCACGCACCGATTCTGGCATCATGGCCTTGACGGATCCCACTGTTCCCACAGGCATAAAGGCCGGTGTTTGAACGACACCATGGGCCGTTTCCAAGGCACCGCGACGGGCAAAACCATCTTCATTCATTTTTATAAATTTTAGCATGGACAAACTCTTCTTTCTGTGCTATAAAACATAAAACTTTTGCAATTATAACAGATAAAGGGGAAAAAATCAAATGGGAAAAGAAAAGAAAAAAGATGGTCTTTGGGGAGATATTAAAGGGCTGTTGTGGGCGGTATTGGCAGCTTTATTGATTCGATCGGTGTGGTTTGAACCTTATAATATTCCATCAAGTTCTATGGTGCCAACCCTTTTAATCGGGGATTATCTAATCGTGACAAAATATAATTATGGATATTCAAAACACTCGTTTCCATTCTCACTACCGATTATTCCGAGAGGTCGCCTGTTCGGTTCGGTACCCGAACGCGGTGATATCGTCATTTTTAAATATCCCAAAGACAATAAAACAGATTATATTAAACGGGTAATCGGATTGCCGGGTGATACAATTCAAATGAAAGAGGGACGTTTATACATCAATGGTGAAATGGTTCCCCGCGAAAAACTGCTTGAAGAAGATTGGGTCATTGAGGAGGGCTTGGTTCATTATACAAAATATCTGGAAACCCTGCCAAATGGCGTAAAACACTTTATTTATGAATGGTCCGATACGACAAAAGCCGATGATACCAAAGAGTGGACCATTCCGGAAGACCATTATTTCATGATGGGGGATAATCGGGATAATTCCGCCGACAGCCGTTTCTTTGGACCGGTACCTGCGGTCAATTTGGAAGGAAAAGCCAGATTTATTTTCTATTCAAACAATGGCGAAGGCGACTTTTGGGAATTTTGGAAATGGAAAGATTCGCTTAGGCTGAAACGTTTCTTTAAAGGACTCTATCAATGATTGATATTGATAAAAAGCTATTATCCGAGGCTCTACAACTTTCATCCGGCGGGAAAAGACCAACCTATGAGCGGTTGGAATTTTTAGGGGATCGGGTAATCGGCCTGGTTGTCGCAGAAATGCTCTACCAAAAATTTCCTAAAGAGGATGAAGGTGCCATGGCCAAACGCTTTGTTGCCTTAACGCGCGAAGAAACATTGGCCGATATCGCCAGAAATATCGGGCTGCCAGATTTGATTAAAACGAACCAAGAGACCTTACGCCAAAACGATTCGGTTTTATCCGATGTGTGTGAAGCCATCATGGCTGCCATCTATTTGGATAAAGGCCTTCCAGCCGTTCGGGAATTTATGGATCCTCTGTGGGGGCCTATTTTAGATGCCGAAATTCAAGTTCCGCAAGATGCTAAATCCGCATTACAAGAGTGGTGTCAAAAAAAATATAAAGAAATTCCGACCTATGAATTAATGGAAAGAAGCGGGCCGGATCATCAACCTATTTTTCAGGTTCAGGTTCAAATCCGAAAAAGAAAAGCGTTGGGTTGCGGTCCTTCCAAAAAAGTGGCCGAACAAAATGCCGCCGAAACATTATTAAAGAGTTTAAAGCATGGAAATAAATAATCAACATTTTGCTTTTGTTGCTATTTTAGGCGCCCCTAATGCCGGTAAGTCGACTTTGGTTAATCGGCTTGTGGGATCAAAAGTTTCAATTGTTTCCCCAAAGGTTCAAACAACCCGCTCCCGTATTCGGGGAATTTTGGTTGAGGACAATACTGAACTGGTTTTGGTGGATACACCGGGGATTTTTAAACCCAGTCGGCGGCTTGATCGGGCAATGGTGGCCTCGGCTTGGACAGAGGCTGATGAATCAGATCTACGGGTTTTAATTGTTGATTCGGAAAAAGGCATTGATAAAAATACCCGTTCTATTATCGACAATTTAAAAAAGAATAAGCAAAAGGTTATTTTGGTCCTGAATAAAATTGACCTTGTTAAAAAAGATAAGTTATTGCCCTTAATTGCGGAATTAAATAAGCAACCCATATTTACCGAAACTTTCTTAATTTCTGCCGAAACAGGTGAAAATACGGATGAATTAAAAAAATACCTGATTTCACGCGCCCCAAAGGGACTTTGGATGTTTCCCGAGGACCAATTATCGGATCTTCCCAATCGTCTGTTTGCCGCAGAAATTACACGGGAAAAATTGTTCATGCATTTACAACAGGAACTCCCCTACACATTAGCGGTGGAAACAACCCTGTTTCAAGAACAAAAAAATGGTATCCGTATTGAACAAACTATTTATGTTGAACGCACCGGCCAACGGTCCATTATCTTGGGTAAAAACGGATCTATGATTAAGAAAATCGGGGCAGCGGCGCGATTTGAATTATCCAAATTATTGGATGCGCCCGTTCACCTGTTTTTATTTGTCAAGGTCAAAGAAAATTGGCAGGAAGATCCCGCCCAATATCGTGATTGGGGGCTTGATTTCAATGCCTGAATTTAAAACGGAAGAGGCATTGGTTTTATCGGCTCGCCCACTGGGGGAACGGTCTTGGATTATATCCGTCTTAACGCAAGAAAACGGACGATGCTTGGGCGTTTTTAACAAAAAAAAGCCCCCTGAGGTCGGGACATTGGTGGCCCTCAGGTGGCGGGCAAGACTTTCCGAACAATTAGGTACTTTTTATTTGGAAGAAACAAGCCCCCTATCCGTTTTGTATTTAGATGATGCCAAGAGATTAGCCGTTATTTCCTCCCTCTGCGCATTGTTGGATGACACATTGCCCGAACGACAGGCCTTTCCAAATCTTTATGAAAAAATTTTTGAATTTTTAAGCACGCTGGATAATGATGACTTCTTAAAAGGCTATGCACTACTAGAAAAAGAGTTATTAACGGAAATCGGTTTCGGGCTTGATTTATCCGGTTGTGCAGGCGGTGGGGATCCTGCAGATTTAGCCTATATTTCCCCGAAAACAGGCCGTGCCGTCAGCCGCGAAAAAGGCCTGCCGTATCATAGTAAATTATTAACCTTGCCACCATTTTTTTGGAAGGAAACAGAAGCTTCCGACCAAGATATCCAAGATGCCTTAGCCCTGACGGGATATTTCTTAGTGCAACACACACCCAAGCACAGACTTCCAAAAATTCGGGAAAGACTTTAATTATTTTTTCTTTTTTTGTTTTGCGGGCGGCGGATCTGTTATTCGGAAAATTTTGATATTTGTCTTTTTATCCCAATATTCCAATTTAACCCATTTGGGCATTTCTTTGGTTTCATAATAAACGGCCCCATGGAAATACTTATTCAAATTGGGTTTAAAATCCTTTTTAGCGTCATCATAATAAACGGTTGCCAAACATTGCGGATTTTGCAAGAATAGAAGCTCTACCCGATGTTTTTTAAGGAGTTCATAAGCTTTGTCATACGGTGCGCCATCCCATTCAATCATGGTCAAATCCAAAATACCCTGAACATTTCGATCATAAGGTCCACCCAAAACGGGTTTACCAGTCTCCCAATAAACTTCCGGTGCCATGAAAATATCCGTAAAAATTGCCCCTTCGGATTTGATGTCTTTTATTTTTTTCCATAACTTTTCGGAACCGGAACATGAATACTTCTCATCTTCGGGCGGTTTCTTATCTTTATTGTTTTCCTTTTTATCATTTGTATTTTTTGGGGATGAATTGGTATTGTTTTCCTCTTCTGCTTCGGCTTTTTCGTCCGCAATGGCTTTATCAAAGGCTTCTTTTAAAAAGTCGGGAACCTTCAAGTCAGGTTCATTCTTATACCGATCTAAGTACCGTAAAACGCCCCAAGATTTAAAGCGATTTAAGGCCGAATTACCTTTGGAAAAAGCGCCGATGAACAGCAAGTAAAACAACAAAAACACCAGGCTACGGCGTAAGGACTTTTCCCGCGGGAAAAACGTGAGATTCAAATAACAACTGCCCAAAAAGATAAAATAGGCATTTTGACTAATTCCGACACGCACATGGAAAATCATCATCGTGGCATAAAAGAGAGTTCCCGTAATTGCAATTAAGGCCAGCGGTACTTGGCGACGATGGTGTGTCCGAAAACACCAAATCGTCAATCCGACCGCCAACAAAATCGGCAAAACAGCATAGATAAAAAGCCCCACCCAATCTTCATAAAGGGGGCGCATTTCGATGACCTTTTTCGTCCAGATCTGATACATCATCGGGTCCACCATCGGGGTAAATAATACATCCCCAAAGCCGAACAGTAAAATCATCCCAAGCAAAATGAGAGACAAAACCGCATAAATGAAACGAGACATTTTATATTTCCGAAACAGCGGACAGGATAAAAATAGCAAAACGCCTAAATTCAAAGCCCCCAATATCGCATGAAAAATTGAGGTCCGGGCAAAGTCCAGAGTTCCGAAACCATCCATCGGGTGATCAAATGTCATGACAAGGGTTAGTAAAAAGGTATATGAAGTCGTATAAATAATAGCTGGTTTTAATGACTTATTCTGCCAGAGCCAGCCCAATGCGAACGGTGCCAGTAACAGATAGGAATTAATAAAAAATTCCGGCGTTACCCATGTGCCGATCCCCGATACAATACCCGCTGCAATCAGGTAATTCCGATTATTTTTGACCCGAAAACTGCGTGCCAACAGAGCAATACTCCACACCAACAGCGCAAAATGGAAAATATGGTGATCAAAGTAGCCGATAGCCCCCTGTCCCCAACTATATCCGATACCCCAAAAAAACAACCAAAATGCAAAAAAAGCCATTTTAGGTGTCAAGTATCCTTTTAAACCGAAGAAGAAACCTCTAACCGCCAACAACATAACCAATACGGGTACATAATGTGCCATGATTTCAAGGGATTCTTTCATACCCCAATTCGGGATAAACGGCCAGGCAAATATATATCCGATATAATCGAGTGGGCGCGTCCAGTGCAGTTCAAAACCGAATGGATAATTTTGGCTCATCAGTAACTGTTCTTTCATCGGGAAACCGGCAGAAGCCCATTCGGATATACGGGCAAGTCGCGTCCAAACATCCGTTGAAAAAGCGATTACGTTAAAGGGAACATAGAAAAACAAACTCATCACAACGGACAGCCAAAAAACGCGTTTATAACTGGAAAACATTATTCATCCTCTTGATAAAACGGGGTAGCCAAATATTTCATACGCCGAAATTCCTTACGCGTTTTGGATATGGTATCCAAGATCAAGGCCATGGCTAAACTGACCCCCGCGCACAACATCAATCCGACCGATAAAATCGCCGTCGGGAAACGGGGGACCAATCCCGTTTCCATAAATTGAAGAATAACCGGTATCGCGCATAAAATTGATAATAGAGCCAATATAATTGCCCCCATACCAAAGAAAAGGAGTGGCCTTTCTTCCTTAATCAACACGGCAATCATTTTTAAAATGCGCCAACCGTCTTTAAAGGTAGATAATTTACTGTGCGATCCGTCGGGACGCGCATAATAAGGTGTTTCATAATCTGCCACCGGCAATAGCATAGATGATGAATAAACGGTCAATTCCGTTTCGATTTCAAAACCTTTCGAATTTGCGGGATAAGATTTAACAAAGCGTCTGGAAAAAACCCTGAGCCCCGAGAGCATATCCTCGGTATGCTTACCGAAAAACCAATGAACAATACGCGTCATCATTTTGTTACCGAATTGGTGTCCTGACCGATAAGCCGCTTGTTCCGTTGTTTTACGAACACCCGTTACCATATCCAACCGTTCATTCAATAATTTTTGTATCATGGCGGGAACACTGGCGATATCATAGGTGGCATCACCATCCGTCATAACATATACATCGGCTTCAATATCCGCAAACATTCGACGCACAACATTGCCTTTGCCCTGATGTGTTTCAGACCGAACAACGGCACCGGCTTTACGGGCAATTTTTACCGTATCGTCCGTGGAATTATTGTCATACACATAAACTTCCGCATCGGGGAGATATTTCTTAGCATCCCGTACAACCTGCGCAACAGATAAAGCCTCATTGTAACACGGGATTAGGACGGCGACCTTCATTTATCCCCCTTTTTATGATTTTGAAAAGCAATGTATTTCAGCATCAGATAACTGTTAATCGTGACTAATGCCAACGCCACAAATTGGGCAAAATATTTATTCCATTTAAGCCACAAGAAGAAAGCGAGTAAGGCAACATTTAAAAGATAGCTGATCCCCCAACTGAAAAGGCATCTAATATATTCCTTCATCACATTACCGCGTGTGTTAAACACATAGATTTTTTGCGTCCAATAACTATTAACAGAGGACACCAAAAACGATAAAAACAATGCCAATTGCGGATGCATTCCCAACCATACAAACAGGGCATACAAGGCGTAGGATACCACCGTATTATATCCGCCTACCAATAAGTAGCGTATCTTTTCCGGAAAGCGCATCCAAAAATGAAAAAGTTTAAAATACAAATCTATTATTTTATTCATGCGCCTACCCTAGCAGAAAGAAGGCGCACTGTCAACTTTTTATTGAAATTTAACTTATTTTTTGTTATAATTATGCGCATGAAAAAGGAAAAATTATTGCTGTTGTCTTGTTGTGCCCCCTGTTCGATAGGGGTGATTACGGATTTACATCAGGCAGGATGTGATTTTACCGTTTTATTTTACAACCCCAATATCCGGCCAGAAGCGGAATATATCCGTCGGCGGGATGAAAATAAGCGCGTTTGTGATGAACTGGGGGTACCGTTCGTGGAACTAGCGTATGATAACGCCGTTTGGATAGAGGCAACAAAGGGTCTAGAAAACGAACCCGAGCGGGGTAAGCGGTGCGATCAATGCTTTTTGTTGCGGTTGAAGGCGGCTGCGCGTTATGCCAAAAAGAACGGCTTTACAAAATTTTCGTCCGTTTTAGGAATTTCAAGGTATAAGGATTTTGATCAGGTCTGTCGGGCGGGTCGATTGGCCGCTACGGAAGTTGGTATCCCCTATGACGAAACGAATTGGCGTAAAAACGGTGGTGAAGCCAAAGCCAACCGACTATCTAAAGAGAAGAACCTTTACCGCCAAACCTATTGCGGATGTAACCCCAGATAAAAAATAAGAATTACTTTAATTTAAAAGACTTTTGAAATTGATCAAGTGCCGCAATTTCATCATAGAATTTGGCATAGGTTTGAATCATTCTGGCTTCGGTGAAAAATTCAAACATATCTTTATCCGTTTTAATCGCCAGTATCAATTGCCCTTTATCAAACAGGAAATTAATCGGGGCTTCATATATGTCTTCCAGTTCTTTAATCTGCTCTAAAAACCTGGGAGTCATAACGCGTCGAGCCTCAGCCATATCATTTGTAAAGACAAAATAATCCGCACTAAATTTCGTATTTTTTGAGGATAGTATTTGCCAACCTTGTGATTTCAATAAATCATTTATCCCCTCTTTTGTGGAAAGAACTGCCGCATCCTTGGAGAGTAGCGCTTCTTTTTTCAAAACCATTAGGCTTAAATTCGTTTCCTTGGGCAAGAAAAATCGCGCAACGGGACCTTGAAAAGTTTCGCGTTTTAACCACCCGCGTGCAAAAGAGACTTCTTGGATATAGAAGGGAACTTTTTCATCCATTAATCCCAAGCTGTCGTTTTGAACCTTATCAATATCGCGCCAATAATAACGGGGTAAAAAGAACATCTTTTGTAATTGCCGAATCGAAAGTCCTTGTATTTCTTTCTCACGGATATGAGTAGCATTCAAAATTTTAAAGATGATCGGACGAAGGCTCCTTTTTGTGTAGCGAACATAGGCCCTCCAGACAACACATGAAATCAAAACCGATACCCCCAACGGGCCAACGATAAATCCAAAAATCCTGTTATTCAGGGTTTCCTTATCCGGTGCGGAATAAGATACATGCAAATAAATCAACAAACAAAGCAATGAAAAGAATATAAAAATTGAACCTGTCATGCAAACCCGAAAAACTTTTGCATCTCTTTTCTTATCAATCAGCGGATAAATTTGTGTTTTTACCTGTTTTAAAAATTCTTCTTTTGTGATCATAAATATCCCTCAAATTTAAAATTTACCTCTTGGCATCCAGACGATTTTGGACTTTTTGAATGGCGTCAAAAACCTCATCAGGTTCGTCCACAAATTCAACATAATCCACTTTATCTTGATTTAAGGTTCCCTCTTGCAACATGTTAAGCATCAAAGCCCGGAACGGTTCCCAAAACTTATTATAGTTTAAGAAAATCATCGGTTTCTTTTTCACTTCACCGGTTTGAATTAAAACGGCAAATTCGGAAAATTCGTCAATCGTTCCCCAGCCGCCGGGACCGACCAAAATAGCCTCCCCCATCTGAAACATGTCTTTTTTGCGTTTAGATAAATCAGGCACAATTTTAATTTCGCCCAACTTAAACACCGATAAATTTTTACATTGTAAATCCAGTAATTTTAGCGTCGTGATACCGACCACATTGCCGTTTTTATTGCGAACACCTTGGAACATACTTCCCATCAGGCCGTTATCCCCAATTCCGAAAACCATGGTTGCCCCATGTTCGGCCAAGACCTCACCCGTCCGCCGCATCGGTTCATGATAAACCGAAGAAATAGAGGGGGCAGCCCCGCAAAAAGCCGTAATCATTTTATATTTTTTCATCATCTTTTCCTTTCTTTATACTGTCCACATTATACCCTCTTTTTATCTTTTTTCAATAAAAAAGTTGTTTTTATTTCAAAAAAGGATTATCTTATTTTCCGAAAGGGGTAAAAATGGATTTAAAAGCACTTTTTAAGATTTCGCATGGGGTTTATATAACGGGTGCCAAAGATGAAAATGGAAGACTTATCGGCAGTTGCATCGATGCCGTTATGGTGGCCGAAGTATCACCGGCACAGATTTTGGTATCTATGGGAAAAGGCTCTTATACCGCGCAAAATGTCATAAAATCGAAAAAAATGACCCTGTCCGTTTTGGCGACGGATGCAGCGGATAGCCTAATCCAAAACTTTGGCATGCAGTCTTCACGTGACGCGGATAAATGGGCAAACGTACCCTATGATTTAGTAAGCGATTTACCCGTTTTAAAAGACGCGGTTGCCACCATGGATTTACGTATTGCGCAAGTGCAGGAAACGGCAACGCATTTTGTCTTTTTATGCGACGTAATTGCCGTTTCGGCCGGCACGATGAAGGATCCCCTGATTTATCAGGATTATCAAAACAGGAAAAGAAAGGAAGAAAAAATGTCAGAAACAAAAAAATGGGTTTGTTCGGTTTGCGGATATGTCTATGACGGGGAAATCCCGTTTGAAGAACTGCCGGAAGATTGGGTTTGCCCGATATGCGGTGAAGGCAAATCCGTATTCGTTCAGGAATAATTTTTAAAAATAAGATTTGCATTTTAAATCCATCTTGGGTATAGTGGGCGTATGGAATCTTTTGTATGGCCGTTTGTTGCGTTTATATTACCCTTACCGCTTGTGGTATGGTTTGTGTCGGCGCATTTGCCGATTCGACAAGCCCGATCACAGGCCGATGCCTTAAAAGTGCCTTTTTTTGACCGAATTAAAGGGTTGGCGCATACTTATCGTCCGCCGGCTCAAAAATTAAAATTCCTTTTATTATCATTGGCATGGTTATGCTTAGTGGTAGCGGGGATGCGTCCCATGAAATATGATGACGCTTTACCCAGTTGGCACGAAGCCCGTAACATCATGCTGACGATTGACTTATCCACTTCCATGATGCGAAAAGACTTTGATTTAAACGGTCATTCAATTTCCCGTATTGATATCGTTAAAAATGTTGTCCGCGATTTTATTATTAAGCGTACCGGTGACCGTTTGGGTATGGTTGTTTTTGGTACGACGGCGCATACTTTGGCCCCACTGTCGCAGGATATGAAGACATTGGACGAACTGTTTGCCGATGTGGATTTGGGTATTGCCGGCGAAAAAACAGCTATCGGAGATGCCTTGGCCGTTGCGGTTCAAGATACCGCCAAAGTTCCCGAGGGAAAAAAGATTATCATTTTGCTTTCCGACGGTTTCAGCAACGCCGGTGTAATCAGTGTTCCGCAAGCTATTGAACTGGCCAAAAAACAAAAAATTGCCGTTTATACCATCGGCATCGGATCATCAAATACTCAAAATTCAGGTCCCATAGACAAGTTATTAGGCGGTGGCAACAATTATACTTGGGATGAACAAACCTTGCGTATGATTGCCAAAGAAACCGGCGGACAATATTTTCGGGCTCAATCCACAAAAGATTTAGTTTCTGTTTATCGAAAAATTGATCGATTGGAAACAACCAAAGTGGACAGCCCTTTGGCACGGCCCAAACGGGAACTCTTTTATTATCCGCTGGCGTTAGGGCTTCTTTTCTGGTTTTTTGCCGGTCGAAATCGGAGGCATAAATGATTTTTTTAAGGCCTTGGTTTTTATTGCTGATTTTAATCCCTTTTCTCTTTAAACTGTTTAAAGAGCATACGGGGGCGGAATCTCCATGGAAAAAAGTTATTGATGAAAAATTACTCCCCTATCTGTTGATTAAGGGGTCAAATGCCACAACCAAACAGCGGCGCTTTTTTAAAACGCTTTTGTGGATTTTGCTTTCCGTTGCAATGGCGGGACCCTCTTGGGATAAAGTGGAAGTACCGGCCCATACTTACCAACCGGGAACCATTATCGTTATGGAATTAGGACCTACCATGACGGGCGCAAACCTGAAACGGGCACAGCAAAAAATTTATGATATTTTGGATTTATTAAAGGGGGAACAAGTCGGCCTTGTTCTTTATGACAGATACGGGTATACCGCAGGCCCCCTTACCTTTGAAACAGATATTATCCGAAATATGGTGCCTTATTTGAATGCCTCTGTTCTACCCGAAACGAAATCGAATCCCATCGCCGGTTTTGAACAAGCCAATAAACTCTTCGAAAACGCAAACATAGAAGAAGGGCGTATTCTGTTTTTAACAACCGGTGTCTATTTGGATGATGATTTAGCAGAGGTCATTCAAAATACGCCCCACAAAGTCGGCATTTTAGGAATCGGTCCTGCCGAACCACACCCGATACCGCTGGAAACAGGCGGGTTTATCACAATGTCCGACGGACAGCCCTTAATGGTTTATTTTGATCAAAAGAAATTGAAAGAATGGGGAGCTTTTGAAATCATGACCCCTGATGATACGGACGTTCAAAACTTAATTGACGATACCATTCCCAAATCATCGGAAACAGAAAGACTTACCAATCAGAGTTTGACAATTTGGCGTGATCGCGGTGGTGTATTGGTAGCATTTTTATTGCCGTTTTTTGCCCTTTTGTTCCGGAAGAGCATAATCATTTTACTCTTGTTATGCTTTGTCCGACCGGCCGAAGCCAGTCTGTGGCTCCGCCCCGATCAGGAAGAATATCATCAACAAATGAATGGGGTTTCTTTTTACCGACAAAATGAATACGTACGTGCCGAAAAAATCTTTAAAAAAGGGAAAGATGTTGAAGCCATCTATAACAAAGGAAATGCGTTAGCCTTTCAACAAAAGATACCCGAAGCAATTGCCGCCTATAAAGAAGCCCTTAAAATAGATCCGAAACATGAAGATGCCCGATATAATAAAGAATATCTGGAAAAGCAACAAAAGAAGCAGCAACAAAAGCAGCAACAAGAAGAAAAAAACAAAAATGACAAAAACAATAAATCAAAAAGTGATAAAAGTAGTAAATCCGAAAATGATAAAAAGAAACCTGATAAGAAGATCCCTCCGCAACAGAATAAAAAACAGAATTCTCTAAATAATCCGCCGGATCCACCAAAACAAGAGCCGCCGGAACCTGATTCTCCTAATCCGCAGGATCCTTCAAAAAAGAAACCGCCGGTTAATCCTAAACAACCGCCGGAACCTCCAAGGCAAGAGCCGCCGGTTAACACCGAACAACCGCCGGAGCCCCCGATGCAAGAGCCGCCGGTTAACCCCGAACAACCGCCGGAACCTCCAAGGCAAGAGCCGCCGGTTAACCCCGAACAACCACCAGAACCCCCGAGACAAGAGCCGCCGGAAGAAAATTCGAATCAAAATCCGCCACCACCGGAAAAGCACAAATTACCGCCTCCTCCAAGTTCCCAAGTACCGCACAAGTCCCAACAGGGGGAAGCCGGCGAAGATGAAATAGAACCCGTTTTCGATCAGGAATCGGAAAAAATACTCAATCAACTGCCGCCCGATGAAGATAATGTCTTGCGTTATCGAATTCGGCAACAATATAAAAGATATAGAAGGAAATAAAATGAAAAAATTTTTAATTTATCTGGGCGTGTTTTTATGCCTGCCTTTGGTGGCGTTTGCGGAAGCAACGGTTACCTTTAATCCGTCCACCATAACCTTGGGGGAGAGTACAGAGTTAGTAATTGAAACCGATCGTCCGTTAATGGAGGAGCCTGATTTATCTTCCCTTACCGGCAGTTTCGCCGTTGCAGGTCAGCAACAGGGCGTCAGAACCGTTTCCATCAATGGTCGGACACGGACAAAATATCGGTTAGCCCTAAATGTTTTTCCGCGTAAAGAGGGAGAACTCTCCACAGGGGAACTGCTTGTTAACGGTGTAAAAATCAAACCTGCCGTTCTAAAAGTTGAACCGGCAGGCAGCAATAGAAATCTGCCCATTACTTTTACTGCATCTGCCAGTCAAACAACCGTATATCCGGATGAAACTTTTCTGTTAAAAATCAAACTGACACACGGGGTAGCTCTTTTGGATGCAAAAATTATGACTCCTACATTGGAAAATGCGCAAATGACTATGCTGAATATGGATAAAACCACGCAAGAATATCAAGACGGCCGCCCCGTTTACGTGTTTGAACGCACTTTTGCCATTACCCCCGAAAAATCCGGATTTTTAACAATTCCGGGTATTGAAGTTTACGCTATTGTGGCGGATAGCACCCCAAACAATATGTTCTCGGGGAATATTTTGTTTGACGGGCTTTTGGGTGGGCAAAAAGATATTCGTTTAGAAAGCAATCCCGTTCAAATAACCGTTTTAGAAAAGCCGGCCGAATGGGCAGGTTGGTGGCTCCCGTCCACACAGGTATCAATAACCGCACAGGACAATTTCCCCGATAAAATAAGTGTGGGCGATTCTTTAACACGGAGCATTAAATTAACCGCCCTGGGAACAGAGGCAGAAAAACTCCCCGTGCCGAAACAAACCGCCGGTAGTAAATTAAAAGTTTATCCCAGCCCTGAACAGCGGGAAACAATTCAAACGCCTGTCGGTGATATCCAAGGTGTGGTAGAGGTTTCTTATATTTTGGTTCCATCAAAAGCCGGCAAGATGACATTACCCGAAGTTCGCGTCCCCTGGTTTAATACACAAACTCGTCAAACAGAGGAAGCCGTTCTGCCACCCAAAACCATAACCGTTTTACCGGCCGAAGGGCAGACCGTTCAAGAAGAAAAAAGCCCCCAAAAAGCAGTTCAAAAAACAAAAAAGAAACCCGTAACCGCAGCGACCAAAAAACAAAAAGCAACCCAGTCGGATAAAAAAAACGAACAGGCCCCTAAAAAAAGAGGGCATAACCTGTATTGGATTATCGGTTCATCTGCCCTGGCATTAATTATTGGTTTGGGACTCGGGTTTATCCTCTTTCGGCGGCGAAAGCATCACTCTTATCGCATACCGGATGAAGCCCCGAAAAGTCGTAAAAAGAAGAAGCCACTGCCGGATTTATACCCTTTTTAAAAGAAAAATGAAAAAAGTTCTTGACTTTTTCTTAAAAATAAGGTAAAAATACGCAACAGTTTATTTTAAGAAAGGATAACACCATGACAAAGAAATGCGAAATCACCGGAAAAGGTGTTCAAACCGGAAATAATGTCAGTCACTCTAACCGTAAAACACGGCGCCGTTTCATGCCGAATTTACAGGAAGTGGCTATCTACAGCGAGATTTTAGAAGCCCCCGTCACCCTTCGGATTACAAATAATGGTCTTCGGACGATTGAAAAGAATGGTGGGTTGGATTTGTATTTACTGAATACTCCGAAATCCAAACTGACGGCGGAATCTAAAAAACTGAGGGCACGTATTGAAAGTGCCAAGGCCGCAAAAGGCTTATAATTTTTCATTTTCCTCCTCCTATCCCCTGCATTTGCG
>JAFYHG010000014.1 GCA_017539265.1 Alphaproteobacteria bacterium
AAAGATCTTCCCGTCGCCGAAACTGGTATATCTGCCGCTCTTCGCGCCACAGAATCGACAAAAACCGGGGATCCAAAAGGCATCTCTGCCCAATTAAAATCCACTGCCAACGGGGCACAAAATCAACAACAATCCACACAAGATACTTCGTTTTTCAAACGCTTGCGTGATTGGTTCTTACCGCAAAAATAAGGAGACAACAAAATGGCAAAAAGTGTATTCGAACAAATTAAAAAACAAAACGGTGAACGGTTTGCCAAGGCTATCCGCGGTTATGATAACGGCATCTTCGATATCCCCGGCATTGTGGATATTGTCAAATACGCCGGCCACGAGGCTGAGCCTATTATGGATTACCTGGAATCCCTGAAAGAGATCCACATTGAGGAAACCGGCGTCTATCAAGATCCCCTGATATTATTGGATGCGGCGGGATATGATGCCTATTATGTGACAAATTTGGAAGAACAAAACGCCATAAGAAAATACTATGCCCCTGGAGAAGAGCTTTGCACATTCCGTGACCCACACCGATTTGAAAACTATCATATTATCAATGCGGTGCGTAAAGATGTCAACCAAATTCGTCGTGAGGATTTTCGGGGTCGTGAAGAACGTGAAGATGAATACGGTACTAGCGTCCTTTCCATACAAATCTTAAAGGAAGGTGGATTTATCTCCATTAAAAACCGGTATAATCATACGGTGAATAACCCCGACAATACGTTAAACAGTAATCCCGATAATATTATACCGGGGTTATCTAACGCCCTAAGGCACCATTTTCAGACCGACTTTTCCGCACAAAGGGTGCAGTTGCCTCCAAATTTCACAATTGTCAATAACCAAATAGTCCACTATAATTATGAGCGGGACAATACCTATTTCGGAACTAATTTTTACATCGAGGACGGTGAAATTCATCAATTAAAAGACCATGAAATCATGTTGGATTCACATATTTTCGATTTGAAATCAAAAAAATTAATTTATCCCCCCAATCATGAAATGGAGATAGAACCATATTTTACCGATTTTGAAGGAAATAAGTTTTATACAGGCATTACTTCGGTTTCTGATTCCACTTATGAGGAAGACACAGAATTCAAAAAAGCCCTGTTAAAAGAAATTGAAGGGCATAAGGTTATCCTGAAAAAAGATAAGGATGGTCAACATTTGTTCATCCGTCAAGAGGGTGAAAAGGATCCCGCAAAAGATATAGAAATCCTAACGGTTAAAGATGGTTGTATTACCGCCCTAAACCTGCCGACGACAACAGAGATCGGGAATAATTTTCTTTCCGGTAATCAGACAATCAGAAAACTTAGCCTACCGCAAGTAAAATCGGTCGGGTATGACTTTCTGCGACACAATACCGTTTTAGAAGAACTTGATGCCCCATTATTGGAACAGGCGGAGGATAATTTCCTTGAAAATAATATAGGCATCAAAACATTACGGCTTCCGAACTTGAAAAATGTTGGAAACGGCTTTTTATTCCGTAATACCGATTTAAAAGAATTTGATGCCCCATTATTAAGAGACACGGGGGGATGTTTTTTAGCATCAGTTAATCGCTTAAAGTCATTAAAATTACCCAGTTTAATATATACAGGTCCTGACTTTTTACACTTCAACACCGATTTAGAAGAATTTGACGCCCCATTATTGGAATGGACGGGGAAGGACTTCCTTGGAATGAATAAAGGGCTTAAGACATTATGCCTTCCGAATTTAAAATCCGTTGGAAACGACTTTTTATCTTCCAACACCGATTTAGAAGAATTTAATGCCCCGTTATTGGAGAAGGCGGAGGATAAATTCCTTCGCGAAAATAGAGGTCTTAAAACATTACATCTTCCGAAATTAAAATCTGTGGGTCATGCTTTTTTATTCGAGAACAGCAGTTTAGAGGAATTTAATGCCTCGTTATTGGAAAAGTCGGGGGAGAGTTTCCTTCACGAAAATAGAGGTCTTAAAACATTATATCTTCCGAATTTAAAATCCGTTGGAAGTGGTTTTTTGTTCCATGACACTGATCTAGAGGAATTTGAAGCCCCACTATTGGAACAAGTGGGAAATTCCTTTTTGACCCATAATAAAGGGCTCAAGACATTAAGATTACCACATTTAAAATCGGTTTCTTATAACTTTTTATTATACAATACAGATTTGGAGGAATTTGATGCTCCATTACTGAAGCAGGTGGGGGGATGTTTCCTTCGTGATAATAGGATGTTAAGGATTTTAAATCTACCCAATTTAAGGCGTATAGATGATCACTTTTTGGGTAATAATACCCTGTTGGAACAATTTTACGCTCCCCATTTATCAGAAGAGATAAGCGACTCATTCTGGGATCATCCCAATCGTGAATCCTTGTGGGCACACCGCATGGATGGACCCAAAACCGGCATGTCTGCCCAATTAAAACCTGCGGCCAACATGGGCCAAGGGGCAACGCCCGTCGAAAAGTCGGCCGAACCGTCGGATGAGCAAGATGCCGCAACCCTGAAACATCTGCGTGACAAACTTTTACCGCAAAAATAGGGGGATTTAGAAATGGCCGAAAAGGGTGTATTTGAACAGATTAAAAAACAAAATGGTGAACGGTTTGCCAAGGCCATTCGGGGCTTCGATAACGGTATTTTTGATATCCCCGGTATTGTGGATATTGTAAAGTATGCGGGGCATGAGGCCGAACCCATTATGGAGTATCTGGAATCCTTAAAACAAATTCACATCGAAGAGACAGGGGCGTATCAAGATCCCATAACCCTTTTGGATAAAGCAGGTTACGATGCCTATTATGTGACAAATCTGGAAGAACAAAATGCCATTAAAAAATATTATGCCGAGGGGGAAGCCCTTTGCACCTTTCATGACTCGCATCGGTTTGAAAATTATCATATCGTGAATGCTGTGCGTAAAGATGTGGATCAAATCCGCCGCGAAGATTTTAAGGGGCGTGAAAGACGTGAAGATGAATACGGGACCAGTGTTCTTTCCATACAAATTTTGAAAAAAGGGGGCTTTATCTCCATCAAAAACCGCTATAATCACACGGTTCCCAATCCCGATAATACGTTAAACAGCAACCCTGATAATATTATACCGGGACTATCCAATTCGCTGAGGCACCATTTTCAAACGGATTTTTCCGCACAAAAAGTGAAACTGCCCCCAAACTTTGCCGTAGTTAATAACCAAATTGTTCGCTATAATTATGAGCAGGATAACATCTACTTCGGTTCTGATTTTTATGTGAAAGACGGCGCCATTCATCCGTTGAATTCTCATGAAATCATGATGGATACCTATATCTTTGATTTAAAAACAAAGGCGTTTTCTTATCCGCTGAATGAGGAAATAACCGAAGAAGATACTACCTTTAAAGAGGTCTTTTCACAAGAACTTGCGGGACATAAAGTTATCCTTAGAAAAGATAAAGAAGGTCAACACCTGTTCATCCGTAAAGAGGGCGAAAAGGATCCTGAAAAAGATATAGAAATCCTGACGATTAAAGATGGTTGTATCATGGCCTTAAACCTACCGACTGCAACCAAAATCGGGGACAATTTTCTTTTTTATAATCGGACGGTAAAAAAGATTGGTATCCCACAGGTAAAGTCGATCGGGGAAGACTTTTTGCGATTCAACACCACATTGGAACAATTGGATGCCCCCTCATTGGAACAAACGACTGGTGCATTCCTTTACAATAATAAAGGACTAAAAACATTAAAACTACCTCATTTAAAATCTGTTGGAAGTGGCTTTTTGCACTATAACACTGACCTAGAGGAATTTGATGCCCCATTGTTGAAAAAAGTAGGAAACGCTTTCCTTGAAGAAAATAGAGCTCTTAAAACATTACGGCTTCCGAGCTTAAAATTTGCATACCACGGTTTTTTATATTCTAATACCGATTTAAAAGAATTTGAGGCTCCCTTATTAGAAGAGGCAGGAGATAGGTTCCTTGAGGCGAACGAGGGCCTTAAGGTATTACGGCTTCCGAACCTGAATTCCGCCGGTGACTGGTTTTTACGTTCCAACACTGATTTGAAAGAATTTGAAGCCCCTTTATTGGAACGAGCAGGATTTTATTTCCTTGGGAATAATATCGGCTTGAGGACCCTCTGCCTACCTCATTTAAAATCGACAGAACACCGCTTTTTGGGTAAAAACACTGATTTGGAAAGGTTAGAAGCTCCCTTGTTGGAAAAGGTAAGTAGTGATTTTCTTTATAATAACAAAAAGATAAAGGTCTTAAATCTGCCTAGTTTAGAATCTATTGACATAAATTTTATGTTTTCAAATACCTCTTTAGAACAATTTTATGCCCCTAATTTAAATCAGATGAATAGTAGCTTATTCTTCTCTCATCCCCATCGAGAATTTTTATGGGAGTATCGTGCAGATCTCCCAAAGGTCGGCATTTCTGCCCAGTTAAAGCCGACCGTCAACATGGGGCAAGGGATAAAACCCGCCGAGCAACAGGAAGATTCGTCGGATGAGCAAGATGCCACAACACTGAAACGTCTGCGGGACAAATTTTTACCGCAAAAATAATGAGATTAAAAAATGGCAAAAAGTGTATTCGAACAGATTAAAGAACGAAATGGTGAACGGTTTGCCAAAGCTATTCGCGGTTACGATAATGGTATTTTTGATATCCCCGGCATTGTGGATATCGTGAAATACGCGGGACATGAAGCCGAACCCATTATGGATTATTTAGAATCCCTGAAAGGAGTTAAGATTGAGGAAAACGGTGTGTACCAAGATCCTATTACCCTGTTGGATGCGGCGGGGTATGATGCCTATTATGTAACGAATTTGGAAGAACAAAATGCCATTCAAAAATACTATGCCCCCAGGGAAGCTCTTTGTACCTTTCATGACCCGAGTCGGTTTGAAAGGTATCATATCGTAAACGCGGTGCGTAAAGATGTCGATCAAATTCGGCGTGAGGATTTTAGGGGTAAAGAAAAACGAGATGATGCCTATGGGACCAGTGTCCTTTCCATTCAAATTTTAAAAACGGGGGGATTTATTTCCATTAAAAACCGCTATAATCACACGGTTTCTAACCCAGATAATACCCTTGGTAGTAATCCGGATTTGATTATACCGGGCTTGGCGAATTCACTGCGGCACCATTTTAACACGGATTTTTCTGCGCAAAAGGTGCGATTACCATCTGATTTTATCCTGGTTAATAATCAAATTATTCGGTATAATTATGAGCAAGAAAATGTCTATTTCGGGTCCAATTTTTACGTAAAAGATGGTGTTATCCATCATTTAAAAGATCATGAAATCATGTTGGGTATGCATGTTTTTGATATGCGGACCAAAACGCTTTCTTATCCCGCCGCCGTTAAGCCCGGTGCCATAACGGGAGAGGATACAGAATTTAAAAGAGTCTTTTTAAAAGAAATTGAAGGGCACAAAGTTATCCTTAAAAAAGATAAGGAAGGGCAACACCTGTTCATCCGCAAAGAGGGGGAAAAAGATCCCGCGAAAGATGTTGAAATCTTAATGGTCAAAGATGGTAAAATTACGGCCCTGAACCTGCCGACCACAACAGAAATCAGAAACGATTTTTTAAAGCACTATAGTGGGAGGGCGTTAAAATCCCTTAGTGCCCCCCGTTTAGAGTCTATGGGGCTTAGATGCTTTTATGACACACCTGCCTTAACATCGCTACATTTACCCAATTTAAAGAGAATGGCTGATGAGTGCTTTACTTCTTTAAATAGCCTGAAATCATTGGATTTACCCGCTTTGGGAACGGTGGGATACAGATGTTTCTTTAGTGCGCTTGCTTTAACGTCATTGAAATTACCGAAATTGGTTTTTATGGGGGAACAATGTTTACTTAACACGTGGCGATTAGAGTCAATATATTTGCCCTCATTAGTCCATATGGGAAGTGAATCTTGCCATGGGAATAGATTAAAGACGGTTCATTTGCCGGCCCTGAAATCCATGGGGTATAGGTGTATTTGTGGTATGGGGTTACAGTCGGTCAGTCTGCCTCAAGTAACTGAAATGGGGGCAGGATGTCTTTGTTATACGGAATCTTTAAGGTCATTTTATGCACCCCAGATGAAAGAAAAGCCCGAACGCTTTGCCGCATACATGAACCCGCTGAAACGGATGATTTTGTGGATGAAACGTAAACAATTGCCCAAAGATCTTCCTGTTGCCGAAGCGGGTATTTCCGCGATGTTGGAGGGGACTCAATCACAAGGACAATCGAGTGAAGCAGGTATGTCCCGACGATTGAAACGGGAAGAACGGGCGGGAGGCCAACCCGCACCGGTACAGCGCCGTTCATTTTTTGAAAAATTGAAGGATTGGTTCTTGCCGCAAAAATAAAGGCGGCTATCTGTTATATTTCAAATTACCTGTTGACTTTTGGTAGAAAAAAGCGTAAAATTCCCCTAAAAACAAAAGGAGAATACTATGAACGCAGCAGAATTAAGAAAAAAATTTATTGACTTTTTTGTGTCTAAAGGACATGTGGAAATTAAAAGTGCGCCTTTGGTGCCCGAAAATGACCCGACGGTTTTGTTCACAACGGCGGGAATGCATCCCTTGGTCCCGTATTTGTTGGGTATGCCGCATCCGGCGGGAAAACGTTTGGTGGACTATCAAAAATGCGTGCGCACGAACGATATTGAAGAAGTCGGTGATAATGTACACTTGACCTTTTTTGAAATGTTGGGGAACTGGTCGATTGGCGATTATTTTAAAGAAACGGCTATTAAAAACAGCTTTGAATTTTTGACGAGTTCGGAATGGTTGGGTATTCCGCTTTCAAAACTGGCCTTTACCGTTTTTAAAGGGGATAATGATGCCCCGTTTGATCAGGAAGCCTATGATTTATGGACGTCTTTGGGTGTGTCGCCGAACCGAATTGCCAAGTTGCCGAAAGAGGATAATTGGTGGGGACCGGCCGGTACAACGGGCCCTTGCGGACCGGATACGGAAATGTTTTATTGGTCGGGGGAAGGTCCTGCGCCGGAAGTTTTTGACCCGAATGATAAAAATTGGGTGGAAATTTGGAATGACGTCTTTATGCAATACAATAAAAAAGAAGACGGTACTTTTGAAAAATTAGCTCATCCGAATATCGATACGGGTATGGGATTTGAACGGGTTGTGGCCGTGTTGGAAGGTAAAAAGACATGCTATGATACCGAACTTTTTCAACCGATTTTTGATGTGTTGTTCCAAATGGAAAATAAGCCTTTGACCGCCGAAAAAACACGGAGTGAACGCATTATTGCGGACCATGTGCGGACGGCGACTTTCATTATGGCCGAAGGAATTACGCCGGGGAATAAAGATCAACAATACCTGTTGCGCCGGATTGTGCGCCGGATGTTGGGTGAAGGACATAAGTTGAATTTGCCGGCCGGCTTCATGTTGCCGTTGGCGGAAAAAGTGATTGATTTTTACCATGCCCATTATCCCGAATTGGAACAAAATCGGGCGGCTATTTTAGCGGCTTTTGAGGCGGAAGAAAAAGACTTTTCGCGGATCCTTATTAAAGGGATTCAAATGTTTGAAAAGGCTATTGCCAATCCGCAGAATATTCAAAATGGTGTATTGAGCGGTGCGGTTGTTTTTGACCTGTCGCAAACATACGGCTATCCGAAAGAAATGACCGTGGCGATGGCAAAAGAGAAAGGCCTTGATGTCGATATGGCGGGGTATGAAGCGGCCTTTAAACATCACCAGGATTTATCACGCGGCGAATCTGCCCCATGCGGATTGGCCGATCATAAGGAAGAAACAACGGCCCTACATACCGCGACACACCTGTTGCATCAGGCTTTGCGGCAAGTCCTTGGCACACACGTGGAACAACGCGGTTCGCATATTACGGCGGAAAGGCTACGGTTTGACTTTTCTCATCCGGAAAAAGTATCGCCGGAAGACCTGAAAAAAGTGGAAGATATTGTGAATAAAGTCATTCAAGAGGATTTACCCGTTGTGTGCGAGGAAATGTCGCTAGATGACGCGAAGAAGACAAGCGCGATTGGTCTGTTTGCCAATAAATACGGTGATCGGGTGACGGTGTATTCCATCGGGAATTTCAGTAAGGAAATTTGTGCCGGCCCGCATGTGACACATACGGGAGTCCTTAAATCTTTCCGGATTATGAAGGAAGAAAGTTCCAGTAAAGGTGTCCGCCGGATTAAGGCCACTATCGGTTTCGTGGAAAATAAGTAAAGTTTTTTCTCTTGATTTTTGGTGTCAAAAAGTATATAGTCCCCCGCATAGGGAGAAAAGAATATGATACCGACGCAATACTTAAATCAATCCGTTTTTGTGCGGATGGATAGGTCGCTTGGGAGCCGACATCCGAAATACGATTTTGTCTATCCGGTGAACTATGGGTTCGTGCCTGGTACCGTTTCGGGCGATGAGGAGGAATTGGACGCCTATGTGTTGGGGGTGGATAAGCCTTTGACGGAATTTACGGGGCGTTGTATCGCTATTGTCCACCGAATGAATGATGACGATGATAAGTTGGTTATTGTGCCGGAAGGAGTGCAACTGTCGGATTCGGAAATTGAGGATTTAACCGCTTTTCAGGAAAAGTGGTTTCGGCATATGATTGTTCGAAATCCTTTTGTGACGCGGACGCATCGGGGGATCTATGGCGCGATTCTGCGGGAAAATAAAATTCTTTTAATCCGTAAGGCACGTGGACCCTATACGGGGTTATATGACCTGCCCGGGGGGAGCCCCGAAGCCGGCGAAACACCGGAGCAAACCTTAATCCGTGAAATTCGCGAAGAAACGGGATGCCAGGTTATTCAATCCGATTTCTTATGTGAAAAAACGATCTTCTTTTCGGATTTTACGGTGGCAAGCGGGGAAAAGGGGTGTATGCAGCACACGGGACTTTTGTTTTCGGCCGAAATTAAAGGAGAGCCTGCTACAACCGGTGACGGATTGGATTCGGGTGGTGCCGAGTGGGTGGATGTGGAAACTTTGACAAGCCAAAATGCAACGCCTTTTGCCCTGATGGGTGCGGGAAAGGAAGTTATTGCCCTGGCTAATGATTCGGATTACCCCGTTGACGTGGGAGTGCGGGGTGCGTCCCGGCCGGATGACCGTCATCCGATGATTGCCGCGGTGTTAGTTTTTAACGAAAAAGGGGAAATTTTACTGAGTCGCGTGGCTAAAACCAAAAAAACAGATGCCGGAAAGTGGAGCTATACCGCAGGTGGCCATGTGGACGCAGGGGAAAGTTATGAAGAAGCGGCCCTGCGTGAACTAAAGGAAGAAACGAGAATTTCGGGCGTGTCTTTAAGTTTTATCGGGAAAACGCAAACGAAAAAAGAGGGGAAAATCGGGGGCTTCCATCACGTGTTTCGGGTGGTGACGGATAAGTCCGTTATCCCAGATCCCGCGGAAATTGATGAGGTGCGGAAATTTACGCCGGCCGAGTTGCGTCAAGAAATGCAAGAACATCCCGACCGGTTCAAGAATACATTACCGGATATTTTAAAGGATAATGTTTAAATCTCAGAATTCCCTTTTCAGTTGCGACCACTGACATTAGCGGCCATCATTCCCAGTAAACTTTGTTTATCACCCTTGATATATTTTTGGGCATATTCTGCATATACGTAAGCGCCTCGGCAAACAGCATGAAAACTGGCCCCGGAATGATCTTCAGATAATCCCGTAACCATTTTTTTTCGTTCTTCCACAGGGGCAGCATAGAATTTTTCAATTTTATCAGGTGTTTTTAATGTTGTAAATACCTTTTTGGCTTCGGCGACAATACGTTGATCCGCTTTTCCCCCCTTGTCATAATTTTGGTAATCGGCAAAATATTCATCAAATGTGTAAGGAGCTTGTGTCGCCCGATAAGTGGCGTATTGTTGTGCCAAGGTGCAAACAGCTTCCATACTTTGAATGCTATGACGCACATCCAAGTCAGGTATTAACCGGAATTGCTCTTTATCACTGAGTTGTTGAAATTCCTCAACCGCTTCGGGGCATTTACATTTTTTAAGCACCTTTTGAGCATCGGCAAGAATCCCCCGTGTACCTTCTTCTCCAAAGTTGGAACTGTATCCTGCGAAATATTCTTCAAATGATTTTACTGCCATAAAAAAACTCCTTGTAAGTAATGATTAAAAATTTATAGTTTTATAGTATACCTATTTTTTTGTTTTGTCAAAAAATAAATGAGGGTATTATGAAAAAATACTTGACGGCGAGGGCAAAAGTTTTTATTCTGAAAACGGAGGTTGCCCATGTTTAAGAAAATTTTTTGTTTTGTTTTATTGTCTTTTGTTGCGCGGGGGGTGCTCGCCGAGGATATTCATTTGCCTGAACCGAATAAGACCGGTAAAGTAACCTTAATGCAGGCGTTGGAGGATCGGCACTCGGACCGCGAGTTTGTTGAACGTGATGTTGATGAATTAACTCTTGCGACCTTGTTATGGGCGGCCTATGGTGTGAATCGTGAGGATGGAAAGCGCACGATTCAGACCGCGATGGATAAAAAAGATTTGGCTGTTTATGTTTTCAACAAAGATGGAATTTGGTTGTATGATGCGGATAATAATTTACTAAAACAAATTTCGGATCAAAATCAATTGAGCCTGTTCCAAAAACAAGACTATATGCAGGCGGTGCCGGTGGTGTTGGTCTATACGGGAAGTACGGCGGATTATGCGGCCATGCATGCGGGATCGGCGTATCAAAATGTAGAGCTGTTTGCTGCGGCGAATGGTATGGCCAGTATTGTGCGAGGATTCTTTGATCAGGAAAAAGTGGCTGAGGCCCTTAAATTGCCGGAGGGGCAACGCGTGATTATTTCCCAAGCCATCGGGTGGAAGCAATGAAAAAAATTTTCCCCTCCATTTTATTGGGTATCTTGGTTGTTTTAACAATTATTTCACGTGTGAATGCCTATGATATCCAAGTGTGGTGGACCGAGTTTTTAAGTATGGCTGTATTGGTGGCCCTATTGATAGGGACATACAAAAAATTTCGGTTTTCAAATACTGCCTATTTTATTATGTTTTTATGGTGTGTGTTGCAAATTATCGGGGCACAATATACATTTGAACGTGTGCCGTTTGATTTTGTAACAAACTTATTCGGGTTTGAGCGCAACCATTATGACCGTTTGGCGCACTTTATGGTTGGGTGTGGAGCAATTGCAATATGCGAGCTTGTCTATCGAAAAAAATGGGTTTCGGGTAAAGGAATGGCAGCTTTCTTTGGCGTGATTTTCATTATGGCGCTGGCGAATTTTTGGGAGTTGGTGGAATGGATCTATGCGGAAATTGATGGCGGATCGGCAGGATTAGCCTTTTTGGGATCGCAAGGGGATATTTGGGATGCACAAAAAGATATGTTGATGGATACATTGGGTGCGATTTTGGGTAGCGGGCTCTTTTACTTAACCTTTCCCAAAAGGAAGAAATAATGCCCTTTATCATTTTTGATACGGAATATACGACTTGGCCGGGGTGCCAAGAGCACGGATGGCACGGACATCAAAAACGGGAAATTGTGCAGTTGGCGGCCCTGAAAATATCGCGAGATTTGCGGGTATTGAGAACTTTAAATTTATTGTGTCGGCCGGCGGTGAATCCGGTGCTATCGGACTACTTTATCCGGCTTACGGGGATTACAAATGAAATGATTCAAAAACAGGGAGCGGATTTTCAAACGGTATATCAGCGCTTTCGTGATTTTGTGGGGAATAACCCCTGTGTATCGCATAGTTTCGACCGGCCCTGGGAAGATGAAGCGGACGGGGCCATTGTGACGGAAAATTTGAAAATAAATAAGCTGCCTGTGGAAAAGAACATGACTTATTATAATATAGGGGCTTGGTTTCAGAAGCAGTATGAAAGGCAGGGGATTCAAAATCCACCGAAATCTTCGGGGCAAATTGTGAAGGTATTGGAATTGGAAAGCCAAATTAAAGAGTTGGGATTGGATGAACATAATGCCCTTTATGATGTTTACTCTATCCTAATCGGTATGCGGTATTTTGTGCATCGGTGCGGGGCGAAAATTAGGGTGTAAAAACGCTATCTAAATAATCTCACAAATCTTTTTCAAAACGAACAGCTATAAATACGCCCACTTTCTTTTCCGGCACATTTGATGGCTTTAACCCCTGTTTCATATAAAAATCTATTGAAGGTCCATCTTTTATCGTCCACAAAATCAACTTTTTATACCCTTTGGCTTTTTTTATTTGGCAAACTTTTTTTATTAAAGAAGAGCCGGCCCCCAATTTTTGAAAATCAGGATGAACATAAAGCCCTCCAATTTCAACAATATCTTCTTCCGGATACCGAAGATTTGCAAAACCGATGACATGGCCCTCTTTTTCTGCAACATAATATTCATTCTCTTTGATATGATTCACCATACGCTGAATTGCCGCATCATCAAACACCAATGAATCCAGGTAATCATCTGGCGCATATCCTCTATAATTAACTTGATATGCGTGATAATGTGCAGATTTAATATCTTTTGCATCTTTAAGGGTTGCTTTACGAATTTTCATGTTATGTATTTTCCTTTGAGCCCTATCATACTATTATTACAAACACCTAGTCAAGCCTTTATGCATTTTAAAAAACTTTTCGCATACCAAAGTAAATATTCGACAGCAGGTGTAAGCCCCCGGATTTTGGACATAAAAAAACCCTTGATAAACAAGGGCTTAATTTGAATTTGGTGGAGGTAAGGAGGGTCGAACTCCTGACCTTTGCAATGCCATTGCAACGCTCTACCAACTGAGCTATACCCCCAAGGTCGAGTGTCATTATACACAAATTTTAATGAAAATCAAGCAAAAAAATAAAAATTACCCAAAAATCTTTTCTATTGACTTATTTTAAAAAGAGAAGTATTTTACAAAAAAAGGAGTTTTATATGAGATTTTTTCTGCTTTTATTATTGGGTATGGCGGGGGTCGCGCGGGCCGAGACTATGCAGGATTTAAGCCAAAATAACGCTTCGCCCGAGGAAATTATCCAAAAATTAAAAACCCATACGGTTGTTCAATCCCCAAAAGCGGAAGCCCGAAATACCGTTCATGTGGGAACCGTCATGTCTCTAATCAGAAAAAGTCCGGATACCCCCTTTTATGATTTTACCATAGCCCTTACGGATAATCGGGTGATAACGGTGTCGGATACCAATCATTTAGGCCTGAAACCGGGGGATATGGTAATCCTGACGGAAAAGGAATATTTTTGGCAAATTAAGAGTCGGCTTCCCCAGTAGCAGGATGTTGGCGCCGAAATTCATATAAGGTCAGCGCCGCCGCGTTTGACACATTTAAGCTTTCAATAACGGGATTCATCGGCAGTTTTACCGAATAATCACAATTTTCCTGTGTCAGGCGGCGCATACCGTCGCCTTCAGATCCCATAACAAAAGCGCACCGCTTGGGAAGTTTTGCGCCCGCAATAGAGTCTTTGGCGTAACCGTCCAGGCCGATACACCAAAAATCCGCTTGTTTCAATTTTTCCATGGCGCGAATAAGGTTAGAAACACGAATAAAGGGGATAAGTTCCAAGGCACCGCTGGCGGATTTGGCCAATGTGCCGGCTTCAACCGGTGCGCCGGCCTCGGGGACTAAAACGGCATCGGCATCAAAAGCAACGGCAGAGCGCAAGATTGCCCCGACGTTATGAGGATCGGTAATTTGATCCAAAATCATGATGAGTGCTGTTTCTTTATCTTTTAATTTTTTTAAGACTTCGTCTAATGTAGGTTGGGTAAGCGGCAATACGCGGGCCACAAGGCCTTGATGAATGGTGTCCCGACCGACCAATGAATCCAAAAACGGTCGATCAACGCATTTCGCTTTAATCGTGGGGGGAAGGGTTAATCCGGAAAGAGCATCCTTAGTATAAAAAAGTTCCAAAATTGTGCGCCGCGGGTTTTTGAGGGCAAGTTCTATCGGATGACGACCGAAAAGAAGAATATCTTTGCTTTCTTTTTTGAGGTTATGATGAGCCATTTTTAATTCCTTTTAAAATCTTTTTAAAAGTCCCCAAACCGGCATCGGAGCCTTTAGGCGGATAATGGTTTCAAACGGATTTCCGGTTTCTGAAGCCTGTATTAAATCCGATGGTATTGGGCGTTGTGTCGCACGATAATAATCCATAACCGCGCGTGTCAGGGCTTGATCTGAGATTGTCAGTTGAGCGAATTGGAATGTACCCGTTGTCCAATGCCATAGGCCTTTACCGGCCGGATGGTGAACGACGGTCGCAAAACGGAAGACTTCTTTCCCTTTTTGGTAAAGTGTTACGATAAGGTGTGTTTGCTTTCCTTCGGGTTTGATAACCAGATCCATGGTGCCTTTGAACATATCACGATTGAGTAAAACAAAAGTTTCTAGGGGCTGGGTTACAAAACTGTCAGGCGGAGAGAAACTTTTAAGGGTGTCCACCAAATCCATGCCGTCCCTTAAAGTCAGTGTTTGCGCCATATCTATGACTAAATTTGAAAAATGGAGGCGGATTTCCAACGGGGTAGCTTCCATTTGAAGCTGATCGGCCTTAAACCGTAATGGCAGGCGCGGAAATTGGGGGCGATAAAATACAATCCCCTTGCCGGTTAATGTTTTAGATGCGGAATGATAAGTCATTTCACGCGGGGAAAACGGGGCTATCTTTTGGTATTGAGACAATACATAATCGGTGCCGGTTTGGTTCTTCCACACGAACAATGCCCCAAAGGCAAGCCCGAATAACACCAAAAACAATAAAATAAAAGAACGCATCTATTTTCCCCCCGTGGGTGTGAATGATTGAACTTGAACAAAGCCAAGGGCGTCTGTCCCGTTTTGTGGGGGCGTATAGGAAAATAGACCTTGAACCACAACCCAACCGAGAGGCAAATTATTCCCCTTTACCCGAAGTGCTACCGGCCCGTCCGTCAGGGCAATACCCATGGCGTCAAAACGGGCAATATGGATTAAGGCTTTACCGTCCACCGGCTGTTTTAACAGGCGGGCAGCCGTTAACAATGCCGGAATATCGTCCCATGCGGGTAATGAAGTTGGTGCAGGTGTTTGCGGTTGCGTTTGGGATTGGGCAAGAACGGGTTCCGGAACGGGAACCGGTTGAGGCGCTATAGATTCCGTGGTCGGAAGTGGTTGGGGTGCGGGCGCAGTCTTGGGTAAAACGGGCATTTGTGCCGGTGCGGGAGTAACGGACAGCGGAATTACTTGCTGTTTGCTTTTTTCGGGCGGAGGCACAGCGGGTACCGGTTTGCTTTCGGGCTTAACCGGTGTAACCTGAACAACGGGAAGGCCCGTTTCGCGGCGAATTTCTTTGGGAATGGGGATATCCATCGCATCGGCCGGATTCGTTAACACATCCCTGAGGCGTGGCGAGGAAGGCAAACGGCGAACCTTGATATGGCCCGATTCTAAGTTAATGTCGGCAAAAAAAGCAATATCTTTGTTTTCGGGATTATCTTTGTCGGAGCCGTAGAAATAAATTTGATTTGTTTCGGGGCAGACCGGTGCTACACGATTGATGACAGAGTTGATGAGTTCTTGTTGAACGGCCTCATCTTCAAACAAATCCAAATGCGGTGTTACGGCCAATACAACCGCCGGATGACAGGCATCAAAAGCGGAATAAGTATCATCCGATTGACGGGTAGAGGTCATTTTCCCCAAATATTTGATATCCAGACGTTCTTCTGAACCCAGATCAAATATAAGTTCTTGATTTGTATCGCCCAGCAACAATGTCTTAAGACTAATGTTGCCGTAATTTGATTCCATGGGATAGCCTTGGACAAAGAAGCCCGCTGTTTCTTGGACGACTTTACCGAATGCGTTCCTAAGGCTTATGTGGCCCATGCCGTCCAGAAGGCCGTTAAGGCAAGTGCCTTCAACCTCAGTTATATACCAACCGATGGTGTTCTTATTTGTTAAATAATGAATACCGCAAGACCTGTCGGTGGTGGTAATTAACTCATCCCGCACGCGGTCATCCGGTCCGGCATAGGCGTAAAAAACCGTTAAAAGTGTTAAACAAAAAAGTGCGCTTTTTTTCCACATGAGAGTATTATATCGAAAAAAAAATCATCTTTCAATCACTTTTTTTGAAAAAAAGGCTGGACAAAGGCAAAAAATATGATAGAATGAAATTAATGGGGGTAGTGTATGCACCCTGGGGTGTCGACATAACAAAAGGAGTTTAAGATGAAGAAATCATATGTATCATTATATGCGTTAATGGTGGGGGCGTCACTAACCTTTTCAATTTCGGGATTGGTTTGGGCCGGACTCCCGATGGCAACAGTTGACCCAAATATATTAGCGCAGACACAAAATAATAATTCAGATTCCTCTTCTGATGATAGTGATGACGGTGATTTGGGGCCGTCAGCTATCGATTTTACGCTTACATGGCCTGCTACACAGACTGCTGTGACTTACTCTACCGATGGTCAAACTGCTCAAGATCTTTCCAGTAGTACCAGTGGTAGCGATGATGTAGTGGGTGGTGGATCGGACAGTTCAATCAATTGGTCGGCAAAAGTTAAGGATGCAATGGTTTATGGGCATAAATATCAGGGGAAAAACTTGAGTGGCTCTAACCTAAAAGCCCTTCTTTCAAATGTTCAAACGACGGAAATGGGAACCGTGAGTATTCAGGCCGACAATACAAAGCCGGAAGTGGATGCTATGAAAGATATAAGCATTGTAAAGGATACGACAAAGGTAACTATCGATAAAGAAACGGCGACCAAGATGAAGATGTTAAAGATGGATGATGTGAATGTGGATTTAAAAATGGCCGATGTGAAGATTACAAAGGATACGGATAAAGTAAAAATCGATAAAGAAACAGCGACCAAGATGAAAATGTTAAAAATGGGTACTGTAAAGGTCGATTTAGCGATGGATACGCCGGAGCCTGAAGAATATGAAACAGATATGAAGGTTTTGGTAGATAGGGATAATAACGGTAATGCGGTAACTCAAGGAGAAACAATACGGTATACCGGTAGCGGAAATGCTGGAACCGGGTCAGTAATATTGCAATATTTGGGTGAAGGAAACGATGAGGTTGATGCGGAGACGTTGGGCACCCAAGGGATAGTAAACATCGTAACCGGTGCGGCGACATTGAACTTCGAAGGAGACGGAAACGATGAAGTAGATGCTGCGACATTGAACTTCGAAGGAGACGGAAACGATGATGTTGGTGCAACGACATTGAACTTCGAAGGAGACGGAAACGATGATGTTGGTGCGACGACATTGAACTTCGAAGGAGACGGAAACGATGAAGTTGGTGCAACGACATTGAACTTCGAAGGAGACGGAAACGATGATGTTGATGCAACGACATTGAACTTCGAAGGTGACGGAAATGCCGATGTTGATGCAACGACATTGAACTTCCAAGGTGACGGAAACGATGATGTTGATGCTACGACATTGAACTTCGAAGGTGACGGAAATGCCGATGTTGATGCAACGACATTGAATTTTGAAGGTCAAGGAAATGATGATGTAGATGCGGCAACATTGAATTTCCAAGGTCAAGGTAATGACGAAGTAGATGCGGCAACATTGAATTTCCAAGGTCAAGGTAATGACGAAGTAGATGCGGCAACATTGAATTTCCAAGGTCAAGGTAATGACGAAGTA
>JAFYHG010000004.1 GCA_017539265.1 Alphaproteobacteria bacterium
ATTCCGTCCCCAGGCACCATTAAAAAAGCCCCCCAAAATAGGGTGCTTTTTTTACGGTTATAATAATTTTTTAAATTCTTGTTACCATTTCCATTGCCAATTTTAATAATTCAAATTTGGCTCGCTGTTTGACATCTTCACTTTCCCAATCTCTTTTATCCCACATATCACCGGCCAGGCAATCTCCGCCATAAAAGATTTGACCGAATTTAATATTATAGAATTGAGCCACGGCACCAAACGCCGCGTTTTCCATTTCAACGCAAACACATCCCTCTTTTTCACGGAGTTTTATTAAATCCTCTGTTTCACGATAGATCGCGTCTGTTGTCCAAGTACGTCCGCAAACAAAAGGCAGATTTTTCTCTTTTAAATATTCACACATTTTGTTGATAATATCCGGTGAATATTCGATATATTTACTCGGTTTGACATAGTGATAAGATGTTCCTTCTTGTCTTACCGCACTGGTTGGGATAATTAAATGCCCACGAGCAATTTCCTTTTTTAGAACCCCAACGCCGCCAATGGCAATAATTTTTTTACATCCAAATGCGACCAAATCTTCCATTATTCCTGCAGCCCATGGCCCACCTGCAATGCCTGGATGTAATATTATTTCTGTGCCATTAAAATTTACTGCATATACATTTAAAAGGGTAATACCACATCCTTTAATTCCTCCAATCACTCTAAAGGGATATGTTTGTGCAAATTTTTCGAGTATTTTTAGATCAAAGCAAATTACCCCATAGTCTATACCTTGATGTTCCACTTTATCATGTTTTTTTGCAGATAATTTAGCTTTTTTATTATCGTCAAAATTCAAAATCGGAAATTCACTTTCATTAATCATATCTTAATCCTTCCATTATCGGATAGTGCCTCGCACACCGACCTAATAAATATTCTGGGCGCAATCCCTGTAATTTCTTAATTTGATATAATCTTGACCCGTTATCGGTGGCATAAACTTAACAATTGTTCGGCTTAATTTATATCCAACGCCTTGATAACAACGATTAGATGATGGGTAATCGTAATCTGTATAAAGCATTGCCACTTTTCCTTCTTTGAATACTTCATTGGTTATATAATGAACCAACATTTTTGCATAAGTTTTCCCTCGTTCATCTTCGTCAGTAAATACGCGTCCCACACGTGGATATTCTCCACTTTTGTCAAGTGTTGCGGTTGCAACAAGTTTCTCATCTTTATCCCGCCATACAAAATATAAAGGATTGGACACAAATTTTTGTGCTAATCTGACATAATCATCAGACATTTTTGCATGGGGCTCTTCTTTCGTTTCCACATCAAAATTCACCATCATCTGGGCAACTTTTTGCACTTCTTCTGGCTTTGCTTGATCTGGATGCCCAATATATGGGATATCATTTAATTTTGAACACGACCACGTTCCCAACGTTTGCAGTTTTTCGTGCCCGTCTTCTGCTTGCTCTCCTTTTAATTCTGGAATAATTTTATTTTTCACCAAATAGTCATAAAAGTCATTTTTGGCCCAAATCGCAAATGGCTTATTGGCACGAAACTCCTTTTTAATAAACTCATAAAGTTTTCCATACTCTTGAAAATTATCCGCCGTCCAAACAATAATCGCATGGTTAGGATCAGAATTAACAACAGCGCAATCTTTACCATCAGAAAAAATTTTCGGTGTTTTATATTTTTCCGCGTTGTTTAAGATAGAAAACATAATACTGTAAGCAATGTCATCCCTTAAAAGTGCTTCAGATTTAAATATAGCATCATCTCTTTTAACTTCTTTAAGCATTTTATGTTTTCTCCTTTTATTTAATATACATTCTAAATATAACATAATTTTCAAGTGATTACAATTTTATTTTTATTATTCAACTTTTAAATTATGGTGTAAAGGCGATATGCCTATAAAAAAGCACCCTAAAATAGGGTGCTTTTTTATCTTATTGATTAAATAATCCCGCTAAGGCAAAGGTGCGCATAAATCGGTCGGTTAAGCCCCAATTCCTCAATCACCGCATCCGGTTTTAAATCACAAAATATGGATTTTTCCATCACTTTCCCGTTTTTGATTTGCCGTATTACGCAACTCGGCAATCGCGACTTTCCGATACAGGACGATAAATACACTAGGCATTCATCATATTCCCCAAGATTTTCTACCGCCATTTTTCGGGCATATAGATTCAAACTCAAATCCGCCTTGGTGGGGTCTTTTGTCCAAGGGCTTCCTCCGCCGATAGGGCAGGCCGCTGAGTAAAAATCGCACGCCAGCTTCCGACCGGTCACCCCTGAATCTGCAATACTGGAATGTGTTTGATAAATTCCCGTCCCGTTTATGATAATCTCATCGGGCATTTCACCCAACGCCGCCACAATAATGTCATTCAAATCTTCCTTATGGAGCATGGGAATAGCCACAACAGCTGTTTGAATATGTCCGTTTTCTTTAATTGTGATTTGGGTTTTAATGTCTAATCCCAAATTTTCGCTTTCTCTGGCACGGTTATATAGGGTGCGATTTAGCTTTCTTGCCAAATACAATTCGCGATTGATATACCCTTCGCCTTGGCAAGCATAACCCACAAAGACACCTTGATCCCCCCAACCGTTTTGATTAACCCCGGCGGCTATTTCGGCAGATTGTGCCCCGATTAAATCAATCACTTGAATTTTGTTGATATCAATGGCCTTATTCCCCCAAATATGGTGATATCGTTCATCATATCCGATGGCGCATAGGGCTTCATAAACATACTTATCCAAAGTTTTTTTATCCGGCTTTAACGAAGTTTCTCCCGCCAAAACGACCATGTTGTCTTTAATCAACACCTCAACCGCATAACGCACTTTGGGGTCTTGTTCAATTAATCGGTCCAAAATATAACTTGAAATATAATCGGCTGTTTTATCCGGGTGCCCGATCGACACCGCTTCCGCTGTTTTAAACATTTTAAATCTCCTGTTTAGTCCTCTATAGTGGGACAATTCGGCATAAATCCACATCATTTCGCACCCTTGCGAAACTGGGCAAAGATTATCATAACCTTTCCCGGTTGTCAAGATAAATTTACTTTTCCCGCCGAATATATTTCGGGGGCAATTTTCCGGTTTTAAGGACAATAAAATAATGCCGTATTGCCCCAAAGAAAATCCCATCTTTTTTACTGCATTTTTCCCAAGGCAGCGGGGATACATCTATTTCCGTCGGTAAAACAGGGTAGGGGGACGCATCCTCTTGGCACCAAACGGATTCAACTACTCCATCTCGAATTAAGTCATCTAATTCAAAAGAAAACATCATATGATTTTCCGCAAATTCTTTAAGCATCTGGTCATTCCCCGCCCATTTTATCTGTTCGGTAATAACCGATACGGCACGCGATCGTCCCCGAAAAATACTTTCCATCCATCGGATTATTTCTTTTCTGTCACTCGAACCGGCTCGTTTAATATATGGTGCTGCATCCCCATATCCGCTGCTAAAAGTCCCCAACCCATCTTGAAGAATACTGTTTTCAACCGGTGCATAATGATAAAGTCTCATTGTTTCATTCCTTTAAGAACGGACAAAACCGCCGCATAATCCCTATATCCCGAACAAGCAATAACCGGAACTTTTTGTGTTTTTAAAAATGCTCCGATTTCCTGATTGATTTCACGGTTGGCCCGATTATATTCCCGTATTTTTTGAAGGGTAATTTTTCTGTAATGATAGGCCTGTATCGGTAAATCTTTATCCACATTTTTTCCAATTAAACGTTTTGCTTTTAAAAAACGAATAACATATCTTTTCATGGCAATTATCCAATGGATACGCATATCAATGATTATATCGGGCTTCATCTTTTTATATAAATATGACTGACATCCTTCTGCTACCCAACTTTTGTTTTTTTCGGTAAAGGTTTTTAACACAGAAAATTGCCTGTCTCGGGGATAGTATGAACCATCTTTGGGATTTCTGCAAACCTCATCAATATTAAGTCTTGATATTTTAAATTGTTTCTGTATCTTGTATGCCAGTGATGATTTTCCTGCCCCTAACGGCCCGATGATTAAGATTTTCATATCAGAATTTCCAATCAATTCCCCACAGGGCTCGATAATCCGGTTTTGCATGCGCTATGTGATCCGGATGAAGACGCGTCATGATTTCCCCGCGCCAATCATAGTTTCCTGTCTGTTTGGAATAATAAAATCCGATATCATACTCTCTGGCATTCGGCTTTAGATCAACTTTTATGTTATCGTAATACACTCTATCCGAATCCATTCCCCGTCCATAGGGTAACCGTAACCATGCTTCCCCTTTCTTGATTTTTAGGGGTGAAAATAACCGCAGGCCGGCTATTCGTGTCGGGCTTATATCATATCGGGCATCAAATGCAAATCCGTCGCTGATCAAATCACCGATGGTAATTAAACTGTCCCCCGCCGGTGTCTCTGTCTTGCCATAGTAATAGGCTGCCGACAAAGCCAACTTTGATATAGGCCTGTATTCCACAATACTTCCCGTAAAATAGGTCCGGCTGTTTTCTGTCCCAAAGGCTCCGGCTCCGTTAATCCCAAGGCTTGCTTCTTTTTCTCCAATCATTCCGCCGATAAACCGAAGGGTTAAGTCTTGATAGATTTTATAATCCATCTCGGATGTGAAGGCATAAACTGACCGATTGTATTCTTCATCTCTGTCCGTATCCCCCTTATAGAATCCGTTTTTACCCAAGGTTGTTCCGAATTGAAAAGATACTTTTTTGCTGAGTTTAAAGCGTTCCGCTACCGAATAAGCATTTTTCATATCCGTAAACGGATTAATAAGGGTATTTTCAAAATCTCGTGCACCCGTATCGGCACGGTATGAAAAGAGTAAAGCATTTCTGTCATTTAAAGCATATTGAAAATCAATCAAATCCATGCCCAATAAATTCTTTTCCGAAGGGGTAGATGAAAACCGGAAAGATATTTTGTTTTCTCCTTCGGAAATTGAGTGTGCATTTTGCTTCATAAATGATTTAAAATATCTGCGGAAAGATTCATCTGAATGATGTGCCTGTGTAATCACGGCATTTGTCTTAACGGCAAAAGGTCTGTTGTAATCATCCAAACCCATAACATTTTCCGGTAAAGCTATCGTTAAATTGCCCCCTAAAGTATTGGGAAGAGCCAATTTCGTTTTTGAAACAGCCGTTTTTGAAATAGCATTTAAATCGCCGATACTGCTGGCACCACCCGATGTCGGCAATGAAATCTCGCCCAAAGGCTCTATGGCTGCCCCTAAATCTACCAAACCGTGCCCATAGGTAGAACTGATGGCGTATTCGTTACCCAAGGAGTCTTTCCATGTCCCGGTCTGATTAAAAACATTTGTTTTCCCGTCATCTCCGATAATTGTTTTGTTGGCAGACCGGAACAAAATTTCAACCGCCTGTTGTGATTTTAGGTACGGATAGGCCCCCATCACGAATGCCAAAGCCCCCGATATCACCGGTGCCGCCGCCGAAGTGCCGGCAAAAAGGTCGGGATCATCGGTTGATGAAAAGCCGGTTGTTAATAACATACTTGTTTCGCTGTTACCGGCGGGTGCCGATAAGCAATAGGCCGCCGCCACACCACATCCGTTTGAATAATCGGCTCTACCCCTCACATCATTTGGGGAAGAGATGATTCCCTTTTTTAAATCCAATCCGACAGCCACAATAACTAAGTTTTTCAAATTTTTCTTATTATCATCGCCATTAAAGAAAAGGGGCGCCGCCGATAATAATTGGGTATCTTCCCCATTGTACTTGTTACCGGATGCTAATACTAAAACCGATTCGCTGTCCGCCAGATGATTTAGAAAATTTTGGAAAACAGATCCCTCTTTGTTGAAAGTCAGATCAAAATTTGTTCTTGTTTTCCCTTTAGGGACTGTATCATAAGTGCTTGCCCAAAATAAATCGTTTCGTCCCTCATAACCGCTGAAATACCAACTTAGATTATAAATACGTGCATTTGTTTGAATTACCTGTTGCAATCTGGTATTAGTAAATCCTTTACAATAATTTCCGCCGGTGCAAATTCCGTCGCCGGCAATCATCCAATCCACAATTTTGGCATTTGGGGCAACCCCGTTAATAGTATTTGGATCCTGGCTCCATTTACCGGCAATGATACCGGCAACATTTGTGCCGTGTTCTTTTGTGGAAGGGGTCTCATAATCAAATTGTAGAACCTGACCGCCTTCTTCGGCAAAATTGATATTTTTATTGTCGGCATTAACACCCGTATCCATGACAACAACACGAACTTCTTGTAAAGCTCCGGTGTCATAGGATACGATTTTTCCGTTTTCGGTTTTGACCGGAATTGTTTTTTCATAGGCTTTTGCTGCATTGATAACCGGTAAAAATTTACCTTTCCCGTATCGGGAATCACCTGACGAAAAAGTTTGTGCTTTAACCAAAGAATGATCCGGCAAAGGGGTATATATACTTGAAATATAGGCAGAAGACGACGATACTGAATATCCCGAAGACGAAAAACTGCTTGACGAAGACTTCGATGATGTACTTGATGAAGACGATGATTGTGAAGGTTTAGCCGATGAAGATACGGAAGAGCTTTCTTTATTTCCTCCACTCCCACCACCGCCGCCACCACCACCGGCCGCTGCTGCTGCTCCCGCAACGGCAACCAAACTGACCCCGATTCCGACCATTGTCGTTGTGGATAGACCTGTTCCTGTGCTTGTTCCTGCCACGATTGATACCCGTGATGTTTCAAGCCAACTTTGATATCCGTTTTGAAAACTTTCCATTTCGCTTTTCGGAATATCCTCGGTGCAAGGATGGGCCGTATCTGCCCCCATTGCTTTTAAATAGTAATAGGCCTGATAATTTTTATCCGAAATCGATTTACATAGAGCCGTTTGCCCTTTATTTCCCGTTGTGTCAATGGCTGACTTTTCCGATTCGCCGATTTGTCCCAGTTTTGCTTTTGTGTAAATCTGCGCCATTGTTGTAGTTTCTGATCGGACGGGCAGGGGATTAATGATAACGGATAGGGCTAAAGACATCCCAACCGTGAAAGATATAGCATTACGAATTGTTTTCATCTGTCTGCCCCTCTCTGTGTCCCCGTACAAAAAAAGCCCTCTGAGGGAAGGCTTTTAAAACTGGTAGCGGAAGAGGGATTCGAACCCCCGACACAAGGATTATGATTCCTCTGCTCTACCAACTGAGCTATTCCGCCATAACCGAGACCATTTATACAGTCTTTTTTTACGAAAGTCAACAAAAATCTTGCAATTCAAAAAAAAATATTCTAAAATCACAATCAAGCAACTGTTTTTGAAAAGGAGAATTCCATGGAAGAAGTCTTTTTTAATGGTGTCGTCGGTAAGCTCGAAGGTCGTTTCCATCGTTCGGAAAGTCCGCGTGCACCACTTGTTTTAATTTTGCATCCGAATCCGACTCAGGGCGGAACAATGAATAATCGGGTTACTTATGCGCTGTTCCAAGCGTTCGTTGATATGGGATTTTCCGTTTTACGGTTTAACTATCGTGGGGTTGGTTATTCACAAGGTCAAATGGATGGCACCGGTGTCGGGGAACTCGCGGATGCGATTATGGCGCTTGATTGGCTCCAAAGTCAGGATACAGAAGCTAATCAATGCTGGGTTGTCGGGTATTCTTTCGGTGCTTGGATTGCGGCGCAAGTCTTAATGCGTCGTCCGGAAATTAAGGGCTTTACTTTTGTTACCCCGCCGACGGGTATGTATGATTTTAATTTCTTAACACCCTGTCCGTCATCGGGCCTTATTATTCAAGGCACGCGTGATGAAATTGTTGATGAAAACGGTGTAGCGATGCTAGCTGAACAATTGGCAACAAATCAGTTTGTGGATGTGCATTATGAAACCGTGCCTCATGCGGATCACCTGTATACCAAGACATTAAAGGCACTTTATGAAACGGTTGTCCGGGCAATCCCGACCATTCAATTGCGTCCCAACAAAGATGTTCGCAAGTCCGCGCCCATCATTCCGAATGATGACTATTAGTTCCTGAAATCAGGTACTTTTTCCATTTTCCGCAGTAAAAATAGGCCAAGGAAATTCCTATTTGCGGAAAGGTTGCTATCGGCATCACAAGGCCTACTTCAAATAAATTTCCCGCCATGAAGATAAGGGGAATTCTAAGTCCCAACGATGTCAAAATATTGTTTCCCATGGTAAACAGCGTCCGCCCGCACCCGTTAAAGAAACCGTTTAGGCAAAATACAATCCCTAATATCAGGCAATCCGGACTATACGCCAACATAAATTCGGCTCCCGATTCAATGATTTTCGGATCCGAACTCACCATTTGCATCAGCCATTCCGGTTTAAAATACATCAGGCAAAAGGCGGGAATTGAAAAAGCAAGCGACATCAAGAATCCGGCATAGAAACTTTGTTTGGCGCGTTCTCTTAATTTTGCTCCCATGTTTTGTGCGGCCATCACCGATACTGCCCCGCCAAAAGCCATAGCCGGCATAATTAAAAAACCGTCAATCCGGTTTGTAATACCTAATACTGCCGAGGCAATAACCCCAAATTTGTTCACCGCCATCGTCATAATCGTAAATGACATAATAATAAAGATACCTTGAATAGATGATGGGATGCTGAGCTTTAAAATCATTTTGGCTTTTTCTTTATGAAATTTAAAACTTTTTGGTTTGAAATCAAAGACAAAATTTTTACGTTTCAAATAAATAATGGCGGTTAGAACACTTAATGATTGCGATAGAATGGTTGCAGTTGCTGCCCCTCTGGCCCCCCACTCGAAAACACCGATAAATAATAAGTCCAATAAAACATTTACCCCACAGGCAATAGCCACAAATTTTAACGGATTTTTTGAATCTCCCAAGCCTCTTAAAATGGCACTGATTCCCTCATAGGCAAAAGTAAATATAATCCCCCCACCACATATCAGAATATATTGACGGGCGCCCTCCCATGCTTCCTGCGGTGTTTTTAACCAATTTGTTACATGTCCCGCTAAACATAACATCAAAATGGAACATGTAATTCCCATCCCGAAAAGCAAGGTTAAAAAAGTACTCATGGTTTCCAAAACATCTTTATTATTCTTGGCCCCAAAGTATTGTCCGATTAAAATACTGCCCCCGATGGCAAGTCCTATAGCAAAAGCCATCAATGTAAACACCGCTTGTGCACCCGTTGCGGTTGCGGATAAAGCGGACGAATCGGCAAAATAGCTGATAATAAAAACATCGGCCGCCCCGTAAAGGGAGGTTAAAAAATTTCCCAATAATGCAGGGATCGTAAATCTCAGAAGGCCTTTAAAAATATTTCCTTCCGTCAGTCTATGGGCATCCGGTGATAACATAAAATTTTCCTTTTCTGCACTTTTATATCACTAAATCCCCCGTGCGTCAAGACATAAAAGGTTTATTTATTCTTATCCCATATCATCCGGCATATCCAGAAAGCTCATGTTATCAGGCTCTTCCCCAGCCAGAGATTTTACTAGATTTAAAATGTTTTGAATTACCATCGGATTTTTAATTTGTTTATAATAGGCAATCAATTCTATATCTTCCGGCGTTAAAACCAAATCCTCAATTCGAAAATCCCCGTTACTATCTTTTAACACATTGATTTTTCTCGGGCTTTGATCTTGCGTTTCCGCACTCATTCCTTCGTAGAAATAGGTAATCGGCACATCCAAAACCTGCGCCAAATCCCAAAGTCTGCTGGCCCCGATTCTGTTTAAGCCTTTTTCATACTTTTGCACTTGTTGAAAAGTAATATTCATCGCTTTTGCCAATCGTTCCTGGCTCATCCCGCGGGCCAGCCGTGCTTTTTTAAGCCTTTTCCCGACATGCAGGTCAATCGGATTAGCTCCACCGTCGGCAAGTCTGCCGCGAATTGTTCCGTTTTTTGAATTTTTTTGACGCATTTTACTCTCCCAAAATACAACTATTAAGTTTAGGTTACATAAAAAAATATGTATTGTCAAGCCTCTTTTCGGATATTTTATCTGGTATTTCTTAAAATCGGGCTTATATAGGGCAGGGGGATATATGAAGCCAAAATCAAAAACAAACCGGCAATTCAATGATACTTTTTTTCGGCAGAAATTAACGTCCGACGAATATTATGTTATGCGTCAAAAGGGAACCGAGGCACCTTTTTCCGGTAAATATCTTTATTGGGAAGAAAAGGGATATTATCGATGTCGTGCCTGTGGTCAAAAACTCTTTTCATCACATCATAAATTTCAATCTGGCAGTGGTTGGCCATCGTTTGATGAAGCCATCAAAAATTCGGTCGAAATTCACATTGATTTCAGCCATTTTATGGTTCGTAATGAAGTGATTTGTAGAAACTGCGGCTCTCATCTGGGACATCTTTTTTACGATTACGGTGGAAAAACGGGGCTTCGGTATTGTATCAATTCCGTTGCTTTGCAATTTAAAAAATAAAATTGACTTTTGGGTTAAAAAAGTGTATAATCCGCGGCCGGAGGTTAGCCATGATTGGCGCAGTTATCGGAGATATGATTGGCTCCGTTTACGAATTTAACAATGTAAAGCACAAAGATTTTCCGCTTTGGCGTAAGGACAGCTGCTTTACAGATGATACGGTTTGCACAATAGCAATTGCAGACGCGCTTTTACATCAAAAGCCGTTTGATGAGTCTTTGCGTGAATGGTGCCGCCGTTATCCGAATGCCGGTTATGGTTCAATGTTTTATGAATGGATTAAATCGGATACAATGCCCGCTTACCACAGTTGGGGCAACGGTGCTATTATGCGCCTTTCTCCGGTTGCTTTTTTATCCGCCGATAAATTGGATGCTCTTTCTTCCGGCCTGGAACAAACCGCCGTTACCCATAATTCGCCCGAGGCTCTTACGGCAACTGAGGCTTATATCAACACATATTTTGATTTAAAAGAGGGCTGCGAACCCAGCCATATAGCCAAAGTTTTATCTGCCCGCTACGGTTATCAAATGGACCGGAGTATTGATGATATTCGTGCCTCTTATGATAAGTTTTACGTTAGGGCAAGTAAAACCGTTCCCGAAGCTATTTCTTGTGCTTTGCAGGCCACAGATTTTGAAGATGCCATACGAAATGCCGTGTCTCTGGGTGGGGATAGTGATACTTTGGCGGCTATGGCCGGTGCTCTTGCAGAAGTACGTTTTGGAATACCTCAACAGATGAAATTGGAAGCACATGCTCGTTTGGATGATCCCATGCAAACCATTTTGAAAGAGATGTATCAACACCCTAACCAAATCATTCGTCATCATCTTTCTCATCATCAGACGATTTGGCAAAAAGAAAGATAAATCTCTTTTTCTATTACTTTAACTTTTCAATTTAATATTTTGATTTATATAGGTATATCATGATAATAAAAAAGTTTAACTTTAAACGTGATTATGAAAAATGCATTCAATTTTTAACGGATTGTTATGCGGAAAATAAGAACATTCAATGCTGGCTTCCTGGGCGTTTTGATGACTTTGTTTTCAGAATTGGCAACATGGAACGGCACAAAAAATCGGTTGATTTTATCTACCTGTTCGAAGAAAATAATAAGATTATCGGATTAATTGCACCGGATGGTGAAGCATTTAACTCTTGTATCAAGCGCGGGCAGGAACATATCTTTGCCAAAATGGTCGATTTTGCTGAGGAAGCCCTTTCGCCCCTTTTTGAAAAAGATAAAAACGGCCCCAATGATTTTTATGTGATTTCGCACGATAGTTTAACCTATCAGGCTCAAGAACTGCAACAACGGGGATATGTCCGACAACCCGAACAAGATTTTGATAATGTCTTTCATCCGTTAGAGCAAGATTGTTCGATTACTCTTCCGCGGGGCTTTCGGCAAACATACGGCGCGGATTTAGATGAGACAATGAAGGCCGAAGCCTGCCATTACGGTTTCCATCCCGAAAATGATGACGGTATTTTAACGCATCGTGTGGGGGATATTATTCCTTCTTTTCAAGGCAGAAAGAAATCCCGCTATTTTAAAGACAGTTTCGAAAGTTTAATTATCACCGATGACGGCGATATTTGCTCTTATTCATTTTGTTATGTGGATCGCCAAACAAACACCGGTTTTATTGAGCCTGTTTCCACACGTGAAAAGTATCGCCATCGGGGCTTTTGCCGGCAGATGATTTATGGTATCATGAACCGATTAAAGCAAATGGGTATAGAAAATGCCTATATCAACTCTTATGATTGGCGCAGAAAAGTCTATAACGCCGTCGGTTTTAAAACGGAAGATTCCATTAGTTACTGGCTTAAAAAAATCCCCGCCCGACAAAGGGATTAGGCTATAAAAAAACTCCATCGTTTTGATCCCGATGGAGTTTTTATTTTTTCTACCTTTCTGGTCCTCTATCTGGTAAGTTCTGTTTGGGCTTTTTGACAAGCGTCGAAAGGCCTGCCGCAAACAACAACGCCATATACGTCCATACGGCTACTTTTTTAGATAAATCAAGATACCTTCTTCTGGCTTGATTTATCTCTATCTGTTTTTTTCGCTTTAATTCACGTATAGATGCTGAAAATTCTTCTTTTCTCTTGGTTTCTTCCTCTGCGGCCTCTTTTTCTGCAATTTTCTTATTTACTTCATTTGAATTATTACTATTCCATTCATCATCCATCTGAACAGTTCTTGTTCGTTCTGCATAGGAATTTATAAATGCAAAATTTTCGCTCTTTTCTTTTTCTTCATTAATTCTATGGTAATATGGGACAAATATTTTATTTTCTTCCATTTCACCCGTTGTTTGGTTAAAAACTTCTGGTTTATATTCATTATCGGGATTACGACGCATGGTCAAAGTTCCCTTTGGCGTTTCCGCAAAATATAAAGTTTTATTGCCACGTTTAATATATCCGATCAGGCCTGTATCTGTTTGGAAAACCCGTCCATCCACACCTTTATTCCATGCAGACAATACCGGTGAGACAACTTTTGAAACAATTCGTTCATTCGGTTTATAAACAGTAATGTACATGCCTTCTTTGTAGGGGGACAAATCAGGCGATTCAAAATGCATGGTTATCATATCTTGGGTAAATCCCTTTCGATTGGCAAAACCCAAAATTGTATTAAGGACTTCTAATCCCTCTTTTGGAAAATCAGGTGCCTTTTGGGTAGCAGTTTGAGTAACTTTTGCCTCTTCTGCCTGTTGATATTGCTCTGCAAAATATTGGCAGGACATAAGGGCACCTAAAGCCACCATAGCTCCTAATCTTGCTTTTTGCATAATAACATTATTAAAACTCATAATATCTCCTCCTCCTAGTTCTCCATGAACTAGTATTATCATACCACATATTACGATATTTGTCAAGTTTATCCAAAATTGCAGACGAAAAACATATAAAATCAATAGGTTTTATTTTTTTATTTATTGATTTTTAAGCAAAAAAAATGGTGCCGAGAATGTGACTTGAACACACGACCCACGCATTACGAATGCGTTGCTCTACCAACTGAGCTATCTCGGCACTGTCCCCCCTTATACACGAAACGAAATGAAAATGCAAGCCTTTTTTAGTAATGACTCCATTTTTTTTAAGGATATGCCTATAGATTATAGAACATGAAATTTTGATTTTTTGCCAACAGAGCAATTATAAAATTATCTGGTTTTACCTTCTTGATTTCTTCTAAATATACGGACCATTTCGCACCATCTTTTATGGGCAGCCATGCGCGCCTTTTCCTCAAGTTCCAAAGAATATCGACACACAAAATTATCCGTTTCTCTTCCCCTCAGGTAATTATTCCTGAATTCACGTTCATGAATGGAATACTCTCGTATAAAGAATTCTTTTTGTGCTAGCTGATCCCGATTCGCCCGCGGGAAGGCCTGCCGTTCAAGAATTTTTCTTTGTACTTCCGGTGCCTGTTTATATCCTCTTACATACGTTTTCCAATAGAAATCAAATTCTTCTTTTGCCAACGTTTCCAGCCTTTTTTGCCACCATATTTTTAATTTCATATGTTATCCTTTTAATGAGTTACTTTCAGTAAGTTTTGTATATCATAAAAAGTAAAAATGCAAGAGATTTTTTATTCTCTAGACAATTTTATTGACAGGGAAAAAATAATAAAATAGAATATCACTAAATTTAACAAAAGGAGAATAAATCATGCTTCAAAAAAGTTTTTTTATTTGTATAGCGATTTTATTGGTTGGCACACAAGTTTTTGCAATGGAATACGTCACAGAAAATGCAAAAACCTGTGAATCAAATCACAAGAAAACATGTGATTTAAATGAGAAACCGATAACCGGAAAAGTTATCAAGTATCACCCTAACGGCAATTTGAGGATAGAGATTACTTTAAAAGATGGTCTACAAAATGGGGTGACAAAAGCCTATTTTGAAAATGGTAATCCAAACTATGAAATTAATTTTGAAAACGGAAAACATCATGGATTGCATAAAGAGTACTATGAAAATGGTAATTTAAAAATGGAGTTTAATTTCGATCATGGTAAAGTAGATGGACTTGAAAGGGACTACTACGAAAGTGGAAATTTAAAGGCTGAAGTAAACCATAAGAATGGTAACAGGGAGGGAGTAGCGAAAATTTTTTATGAAGATGGGTCTCTGTTGGCTGAGGGTACTTTTGTTAATGGAAAAGAGGCAGGAAAAGAAAAATACTATCATAAAAACGGTGATTTATGGATGGAAATTGATTACAAAAATGGCGAACCAATAGCTGGGCATAAATATAATAAGGATGGTACAAAAGAAAAGATGGCAGATGAACGCTTAAAGTTTCTACAAGAAATTACTTTAGAAGGTCTTCTTTCACTTACCGGAAACTAGTGTTTCCTGTAAACATTTGCCCTTAAGGAGTCTATCCTAAATGTTTAAAATAGGGTAATGTAGGTAATAATCTGCGCCAAGTCTAGAATTTTTATTTTAAAAATAGGGCAAAAAGAATCCCAAAGGTGTCCTAAATTGAATTTATGTCAAATAAGATGTTGAATGATAAAGGGGAGTATTTTCTTTTTAATATATTTATATTAATGCGCATCTTTCCAATTATTGCCCACGCCTACCTCGGCAATTAAGGGGATCGACAGTTGCACCACATTTTCCATGGCCTGTTTAATCAAGGCACCGGCCTTTTCTATATCTGCCTCTTTAACCTCAAAGACCAACTCATCATGCACCTGTAAAAGAAGTTTTGCATCAATTTCCCCATTACTTAACTTGTGCTCAATCTCTGCCATGGCTTTTTTTATAATATCGGCCGCCCCACCTTGAATCGGGGCATTAATCGCGGCTCTTAGGGCAAAACTTTTTGTCCGCCCGTTATCAAGCCCTTGGATAAAGCACTTCCGGCCGAAAGGCGTCAAAACATATCCGTGTTCTATCGCAAATTGTTCGGTTTCCTTCATATAGGCTCGAATTTCCGGATATTGCTCGAAATAGGCATCAATATACTGTTTGGCATCGCCTCGATCAATTCCCAAATTATTTGCCAGACCAAATGCCGAAATTCCATAAATAATCCCAAAATTAATGGCCTTTGCCCGCCGCCGAATATCCGAATTAATTTGCTCTAGTGGTATATGAAAAATTTGGGATGCCGTTCTGGCATGTATATCCTCGTTCTGGACAAAGGACTCCTTTAATGCCTTAACATTTGCAACTTCCGCCATTAATCTCAATTCAATTTGCGAATAATCTGCCGCCAATATTTTATATCCCGCTTTGGCAACAAAGGCCCGCCGGATTTCTTTACCGTCCTCTGTTCGAATGGGGATATTTTGCAGGTTCGGATCACTGGACGCCAACCGCCCCGTATTTGTTGCCGTCAATGAAAAAGATGTATGAATTCTGGGGTCTTTTTTTGCCCGTTCCAACAAGGTATCCACATACGTGTTTTTCAGTTTTGCAACCCCGCGATATTCCAATACTTTTTTGGCAAGGGCCGATCCTTCCTCACTTAATTTTTCCAGCACTTTTGAATCGGTGGTATAGGCACCGTTTGCTCCTTTTTTACCGCCCGTAATTCCTTGTTTTTCAAATAGAATAACCCCCAATTGTGCCGGCGAATTGATATTAAATTCTTCTCCCGCCAGGGTGTAAATTTCATTTCTGAACGCTTCTAATTTCTGGGTAAACAGTCCCCCAAGGGTATACAGATGTCCCTGATCCACCCAAATACCCCGTTCCTCCATTTTGAATAAAATAGGGATAAGGGGCCTGTCATAATTTTCATAAATTTTGGAAGGATCTTCATTTTCAATTCGTTTTTGAAAAACTTCAAACAGGCGATAAGTAATATCGGCATCCTCTGCCGCGTATTGACACGCCTTTCCCAAATCAATATCCGAAAAAGGAATTTGATTTTTCCCCGATCCGCAAACATCTTCATATTTAATCGTTGTATGGTTTAGATAAATTTCGGCCAATTCATCCATGCCGTGCCCATGGTTAGATCCGTTTAAAACAGCACTCATCACCATGGTATCATGGATGGAGGTAATATCAAAATCACGCCCATATTCATGCGCCAAAATATGCATATCATACTTAATATTATGTCCGATTTTTAAGATTTGCGGATTTGATAGGATCGGCTTTAAAATAGTTAGCGCCCTCTGGACGGATATTTGTTTTGGGCGATTGGAATTAATACTTGCAAACAAATCTTGCGGCTCGTCCGAACCATGACGTAGCGGCACATAGCATGCTTTTCCGTTTCCCAGGCCTAATGAAAATCCGACTAACCGTGCTTCCATCGGGTTAAGACCTGTTGTTTCCGTATCAATTGCAACTTTGTCTTTAATTTCATTTATCCACTTTTTTAGGGCTTCTTCATCTTGTATTAAATCATACTGAATCTGTGGGGTGGGGGGTATTTGACACTCACCAACCGTTTCTGCCCTTTTTTGATTCCAATTTTGAACCCGCGCTTTTAAACTTTTAAATCCGTTTTCTTCCAAAAAAGAACTCAATTTTTGTATATTCGGCTCCCGTGCGGCAAAGTCGGCTATGGGTTGCAAAACAGGTACATCTTTTTTTAAGGTTACCAACTCTCGGGAAATAAGGATTTGTTCTTTATCCCGCTTTAAGCCCTCACGACGTTTTTCTTGGGGAATTTCATCTAAATGCGCTAATAGATTATCCAAATTACCATATTTGTTAATCAATTCTGCCGCTGTCTTAGGCCCAATTCCGCTTGCCCCTGGTACATTATCAATGGAATCCCCCATCAAGGATTGCACATCAATCATTTTATCGGGTGATACACCGAATTTAGCAATAACGTCTTCATCCGTCATTACTTTTTTCTTCATCGGATCATATAGGCTTACCCCGTCGCGTTTTAATTGCATCAGGTCTTTATCCGCCGATATAATCCGCACACTTTTCCCTTCACTTAACGCTTTATCTGTATAGGTCGCAATTAAATCATCGGCCTCATACCCTTCCTGCTCAATCCACGGGATGTTTAAGGCTTCACACGCCTGCCTGATTAAGGCAAATTGGGGTACCAATTCCGGTGGCGTTTCTTTTCTGTTTTCTTTATAAAGGGGATAAATTTCGTTCCTGAAATTTTTGCGTTTCGCATCGAATATAACAACTAGGTAGGCACAGGCATTTTCTTGTGTCAGGTTCATCATCATATTCATAAACCCATAGACTGCATTGACGGGTGTTCCATCGAACCGTGTCATCGGGGGCAGTGCGTAAAAAGCCCTAAAAATATAGCCCGAACCATCCACCAGACATACCGTCTGCCCATTTGTCATAAACGCGTCCTATTTTTTAGCCTTTAACTTATTCTGGGCATTTTGATCGGCCAACTCTTTCAACGAGGTATAAGCCGCCTTGCAATGCTCTTCGCAATAGGGTTTTCCTGTTACCGTTGTTTTTCCGCAAAAGTGGAAATCTTCATTTTCAGGTTCTCCGATCGGCCACCGACAAGTATTGCTTTTTAAATCCATCAAATGGCATTTTCCGACAGTTTTTTTCTTTGGTTGCGGTTTACTGGGAACCGGTGCCGGCGCAGGGACTTCCTTCTTTTTAATGGGGGAGGGCCTTGCCGTCAAATCTAACCGATGTACTTTCCCGATGACCGAGTTTTTTGAAATTCCCAATTCTTTGGCAATCTCAACGGTGCTTTTTCCTTTTGTCCAAAGCTTTTTCAGTTGTTTAATTTTATCCATTGTCCATGACATGTTATTTCTCCTTTTTTGATATTATACAATTATTTTCTAAGCTCGTCAAATGTTTCCGCATCTAAAGCGCCTTGAAAACCGGTTTTAATAAAGACTTCCCGAACAGCGTTTAAATTATCCAAAACCAAGTGAACATCTTTGGGATATGATTCATACATTTTCGCTGCCGTTATTAATGCTTTTTCTGTTTTATTTTGAGGAACTTTCCCTTTATATAGACGCACCTGTGAAGCAACAGGATAAGGCATCCTGGCTGCCCGATACGCTCTGGCAAGGGTATCTGCTTTATCGGCGAAATCCTCGGCAGATTTAAAGCCTGCTTTTTTAAGTTCTTCCTCTAATTTATCTGTTTGCTGTACTAATTTTAACCGTTTGATTTCCGTTTGAAACGGATTGATTTTTCCTTGATGAGAATCTTTTAAATAATTGGCCGCTTTCTTAAGGTTCTCTGTTACTGCGAAATCGTTTTCTACATATTCGGTTAAATAATTTCCAAAAGCTTCTAATCCAGCCTCGACTTTAGCAATATCATTAAAACTCAAGCGTGCTAAATCCGGATTTTTCTTTAAATCTTCCGCCGGTTCCAAAGCTTCCTGGAGGGTCGGATAATGGGAAATATTTGCGTCTACCGTTCCGTTCATTTGATTTTGGAACAAAGGAATAGCCTGATTTTTAGCCGGTAAATCAACATTTCCTTCTGCTCCTCTGGGGGCCAGATACGCATATAGCGTCGGGCTTAAGTCTTTTAAATGTTTATCGGCAAATTCACGCATCTCAGGGGCAATGTCTGTTGGCATTTTCCCTTCCCAAATGGCAATTTCAGGATGCGTCCGAATTTTTTTGGGAACGTTCGGAGAGTCAAACAAAGCCGGAAAAATATACTGTCTATGCTCAAAGGGTATGCTTAAAAGATATTGTAAAAAAGCATCCGTTTGTTCTTCTAACGTTATGCTGTCGTCCGAAACTTTTTTTGTATCCGAAAACGGATTTTTTTCGATAAAGGTTAATAATTCCGATTGCAGAGAAGTTTGTGCCGATACTTTCGCAGCAAAGCACAAAACAGTCATACCGCAAATGCTGGATAAAATCATTTTTCGTATTATATTGTCCGAACACCATTTATAATGCATCATTATTTCTCCTTTGTAAAACAGGTTAAATCCTGATAGGAAGGATTGTTTGCCACAAGCCTGTTCTTCCACACTTCATGGAAATTAAAACAAACGGCCATTTGATAATAGGTCGGAATTTCCCGCTTTGCGAGGTTTAACCCCTGCGGATCATTTAAAAGGATATTTTTCAGGATATCTCTTAAATGTTTCATTTGGACCCGTGTTCCATAGTAATCAATCAGCAATATCCCTGCCAAAGCCAAAAGGATTAAAACCCCATAGACGACATTTGAAACTTCCGCTTCATTATATGCAATTATATATTTTGTCAATAGGATTAAAACAATCACACCGGCCACATACTCACTATTAAACCGGAAAAAAGTTGCTATTTTAACCCACCATTCATCATGGGTTCTTTTAAAACCGGAATCGGATAATAAAGCTACTTGATGGGCACTTAATTCTTCTTTAATCTCGGTTGCCCATAAAATTGAATTGATTTTTTTACTTTCCGTCAGCGGCCTTTTCCACTTTTTAAATCTGGCTGTTAAAATACTCAAAATCACATACCCCGCAAGAATTAGAGTAAAATATCCGATTACCATCAGATTTAAATTACCCTCTTGGGGTGCTTTAGTTAAATCCTTGGCATCCATAATTAAATGCAACCGAATATCCGCAAAGGCGGGGAGGGGATGCGTATTTTGAAATGTTAAGACACCGGTTTGGTCCTCGGAAATCTTTGTGTTTTCAGGAATTTTTTGATTATTTATGCCAAATAAAAATTCTTTCTCATAAAAATGCGATTTTTTCGGCATCATAATCACGGTCGCCATTCGTTCCGTCATTTGCCCCCAACCGGGATCTGTAATCGGCAACAGCATTTCCGCTAGGGATTGATTAATCTTAAACGGATTATGCACTCGATATTTTAGTATCATTCGATGAACCCCTTTAGGCAAAGGAGTATCCAATGTGATTTCTGTTCCATTCGGATGCGTGTTTAGTATAAAGTTGGCAACCGACGAATCTCTCTTTATAGATAAGACTTCAATTTGAATTGGGATATTATTCCCATTTATATCATTGATTTTATTCGGGAAAAATCTTTTAAATTTTTCACCGTCCTTTGTTGTGATGAATTGAATTTGTTCCGTCACATGAACGGTTTCATCGTCCAACACCTGAATAATACTGACGAAATCTGTTGTATGTTCGATAAAAGCCGCAGTTCGATTATGCCCAAAGAAAGTTTTAATCGGAATATTTAATACATTCTTTTCCAAATCTGGTGGCGGTAGCAATTCGGCTTTGTTGACTTCATCAGGTTCAGATGATTTTTTTTCAATTAAGACGACGGGTTTTCCTGTAAAAGTTTGTTTAACGGAGTTCCCGAAAAGGCTTTCATTATTGAAATCAAAAAGTTCCCCCGATTCCGTCTGCGCCCAAACTTTAAAAGCCAATAAACAGATAAGAATACATAAAATTTTCTTCATTTTTTCTCCTGTTTTTCATCGGCCACACACACATCAAATAGGGGGCACTTATTACATAAAGGTTTTCTGGCCGTACATATATATCGTCCGTGTAACACAAGTGCCAAAGCCACATCAGCTTTTAACCGTTCCGGAACAATTCTGTTCAATTTCATTTCTATTTCTTGGGGTGTTTTTCCCGTACAGATTTTTAACCGATGACAAAGCCGAAAAACATGCGTGTCCACCCCGATCATCGGCTGATGGAAAGCAATATTTAAAAATACATTGGCCGTCTTGCGTCCTACCCCCGGTAGGGTAATCAGGGTATCAAAGTCGGTCGGCACTCGACTATTGTATTTTTGAATTAAAATTTTTGCAAGTTCTATAATATGATGCGTTTTATTATTAAAGTAATTAATGAACCTTGTGTAGGCTTTCATTCCCTCTTCACCCAAGGCTACAACCTGCTCGGGTGTATGGGCAACGGGGAATAATTTTTCGGTAATTTTATTCACGGTTTTATCTGTGCTTTGGGCGGATAAAATAATTGCCATCAAAAGGGAGAAATGATTATTCCAATTCAGTTCACATCTGGGCTCCGGATAGGCTTTTTCAAGCTCTTTCCAAAATACCTCCCGTTGTGCCTCCGTCATCAACCGTGCCATTTATTTTTTTCTCTCCAAAATGAAGTCTAAAATTTCACTGAGTTCTGCCGCTCTATCCCCAAAAATACTTAACGCTTCTTTTCCTTGTATTCTTAAGCTTTTAGCCAATTCTTTTGCCTTTTGAAGCCCCAATATAGAAACAAAAGTGGATTTATGGGCATCTGAATCCTTATGGAGGGTTTTTCCAACCATTTCGGCATTTCCTTCCACATCTAAAATATCGTCTGTAATTTGGAACATCAGGCCAAGCGCTTTCGCGTAATGCGTCAAAGCATCAATAACCGGCTTATCTGCCCGAACAGCGATCGCCGGCGCCACGCATGAAAAGTGTAGTAGCGCACCCGTTTTTAGACTTTGCATCCGCTCAATCTCGTCTAAATTAAGGGGCTCTTTTTCCCCAACTAAATCCATCATCTGGCCGCCTGCCATTCCTTCTGCACCGGCCGCTTTTGCCAAAGCCATAGCCAAATCTGCTCGTATTGACGGATCTTCATGCGTTTTGGGATCTAATAAAACTTCAAAGGCTTTTGTTTGCAGGGCATCTCCCGCTAAAATAGCGGTTGCCTCATCAAACTGAATGTGATTTGATGGTTTTCCGCGCCGCATAGGGTCATTATCCATGGCCGGCAAATCATCATGGATTAAGGAATAAGTATGTAATAATTCAATCGCAAGCCCTATTCGAATAGCCGTCTGCCGTTCTAATCGCATCAAATCACCAACCGTTACGGCCAATAGTGGTCTTAATACTTTTCCCGTCCCGATGGACGAATACCGCATCGCTTCAATCAGGCGTGCTTCTTTGGTCTCCGGCACCGGTAAAGTTGCATCAATTTCATCATTTATGATTTTTCTGATTTCCGCTAAACTATTCTGAATCATCTTGTTTAAACTCCTCTTTTCCGATAACCTGCCCATCTTTTCCGATGACCAGTTTGTCAATTTTAGATTTGGCTTCGCTTAACTTTTGTTCGCACAGGCTCTTTAATTTGGCTCCCCGTTCATAGACAGCCACAGCTTCATCCAACTTAATTTTTCCGCTTTCGAGTTGCCGCACCACCGCTTCCAACTCTTCCATCGCTTCTTCAAAAGATAACTTTTCTATTTCTTTTTGCATTTGCACTTTCCTTTTTTCGGTTTCTCGTGGCAACAATTTTCTTCGTGGTGATGGCAACAACACTCCTCATGATGATGTCCGCACCCGCAATGATGTTCATGCACATCTGCCATAATCTCTTTGTGGCGTTTTGCGCGTTCATCCGGTGTTTCTTTATGATGAGCTTTTGTTTTTAATTCCAATTCCCGATCCGTAATCTGATGCATCAATTCCCAAATACTTTCTCTGGCATTAAAGGCCGCTTGAACCTTCACAATATCTTTCTCAATGGCCTCCGTTTTATCCAATTCCGCCATAATTTTGTCCTGCAGATCAAATGCCTTACTCGATATTATTTGCATTTCTTCCCATAATAATTTTTTATTTTGGCTCTGTTCTACTAAACGGGTTAATTTTTGAATATTTTTATTTAAATCTGTCATTATAAAACTCCTTTTGATGGCTATCATACCGAATCGAAGAAAGAAACTCAATCTTTTTTTTCATTTTATGTTAAAAAAAGTTGCACTTTTTATTTTTTGGGTTTAGGATACACTGGATATCAGGAAAGGAAAAACATGAAAAAATCGTTTATTTGCTTGTTATTACTCTGTTCTACACCGGCTTTTGCCGAAATGGATCCGTTTTCCGTTTATACGGCTAAGGCTCCAGAAGGATGTGTGGACGCCCCCTCAAAAAAAGGTGAATTTACTCTGCCCGAACTTATTCAGATCGGCATTTGCAATAATCCCACCCTAAACCGCAGTTATATGTCCATTAAGTCCTCTGAGGCCAATTTAGGTCAGGCC
>JAFYHG010000015.1 GCA_017539265.1 Alphaproteobacteria bacterium
CTGATGCTGAATCAGCTGCTAAAGCTTATGCTTCCAGCGTTGCTGCTGATGCTGAATCAGCTGCTAAAGCTTATGCTTCCAGCGTTGCTGCTGATGCTGAATCAGCTGCTAAAGCTTATGCTTCCGATGCTGCTGCTACAGCCGAATCGAATGCTAAAGCTTATGCTTCCAGTGCTGCTGCTACAGCTGAATCAGCTGCTAAAGCTTATGCTGATGGTAGAATCGGTGATTTGGATGATAGCAGGTGGGGTAGTGACAAGACCGTCGGTGAAGTTGTCAAAAATATCGCAGATACCGTTGGTACACAAGATGATAGTGACGATTGGGATGAGGCATTTTCTGAAGATACAACCATCATGGCTGCTATCCTAGACAATAAAGATGCTCTTGATGTTTTGAATGGTGACGAAGAAACAGAAGGTTCTGTGAAGAAAGCCCAAGCTGATGCTGAAGCCTATGCTTCCAGTGCTGCTGCTGCTGCTCAATCGAATGCTGAAGCTTATGCTTCCAGTGCTGCTGCTGCTGCTGAATCGAATGCTAAGGCCTATGCTTCCGAAGCTGCTGCTACAGCTGAATCGAATGCTAAAGCTTATGCTTCCAGTGCTGCTGCTACAGCTCAATCGAATGCTGAAGCCTATGCTTCCAGTGCCGCTGCTGCTGCTGAAAGTGCTGCAAAAGCCTATACAAACACTGTGGCCGAAGGTATCAACAACAATATCGGTGATATGGGCGACTTACCAGTAGAAGGAACATTGGTTGAAAATATCGTTGCCAATGCGGAAGAAAATGCACGAATCGCCGATGAATTGATTGGTGAAGAAGATTTGGCTGATTTGGCTGACTTGGATTACTTCAAGACCAATTTGTCCGCGGCTGCTACAACTCAAACTGTGGCTGAAACGATGGCTAACTTGCATAGCAACTTGACAGCTACAGTCGGTTCAACATCTGATGTTGCAGGCTTGACCGGTAGCTATCTGGCTGATGAAGGTTCGACAATCGCCGATCACTTGGATGCAGTCAACCAAGCTTTGGAAAATACTCTCGGTACAACCGAAGATCTGCAAGAAGCTTTCCAAGGAAAATACTTCCAAAAGGATGCCGAAAGTGGTTCAGACCAGGCTGACGATCAACCGACATTGGCTGACGCTTTGACCAACTTGAACGACAATCTGGATGCAGCCCTCAATGCGCAAACCGAAGCTTTGAACGATGCTCAAGCAGCGAACAATGCTGAATTTGCTCGTATCGATCGCAAGATCCACAAATTGGAAACCAAGATGGAAAAAGGCTTAGCTGCCAACGCCGCTTTGGCCGGTTTGGTACCGCTGGATCACGTCCACAAAACGCAAATCAGTGCGGCTTTGGGCGGATACTCGAACAACCAAGCTTTGGCTGTCGGTGCATTCCACTACTTGAACAACCGGACATTGTTGAATGCTGGTGCTGCTTATGGTGGCAACGACAGTATTTCTTACAAGATCGGTGTGACATTTGGATTCTAATTCCAAATTCCATAATTGGAGAGGCGTTTTTTAACGCCTCTCTTTTTTTATCCAAAATCGCAATAAAGTGCTTGACTTTTCGTTTATTCTGTGCTTGAATGGCAACATCAATTTTTTAACACAGGAGATTTCTTATGAAAAAAATATATACTATCGGAATTGGCGCTTTGGTTATCGTTTTAATTGCGGTCATGTTCTTATGTCCGTGCGAATCTAAAATCGCCGTGGTGAACGTCAACCAAGTTGTACGGGCTTATCCGAAATTGTCCCTCGTCCAACGTGAAAATAGCCTGAAAATCGGGGAATTATCACAATGGATCGATGCAGCACAGAAACAAATCGATGCCGAAAAAGACAATACTAAAAAAGCCGCTTTGATTAAACAAACACAAACTGTGGCACAACAGAAAAAAGCCGCTATTCAACAAGAATATGCTCAAAAGACAGTTGAACTTGACAAAGAAATTACCGAAATCATCACACAAGTAGCCAAGAAAAACGGTTACAAAGTTGTCTTTTCCAAAACTTCCGTTATATCCGGTGGTATTGATATTACCGACAAGGTCTTGGAAAAGTTTAAAGAAGAAAAGAAATAATTTTCATTTTTCTCTCCGGCCCCGAATTTTCGGGGCTTTTTTTCTTGCTTTTTTTTAAAAAGCGTTTTATCATCGCACTATGCACGTTTTATTAATCGACAGAAAACCATCCATCAATCAGGGAATTGCCTTTTTCTTTAAAAGCAAGGGGTGGGTTGTTGATACGGCTTTTTCGGGTGAAGAAGGCGCAGAATTAGCACGCCTATATGATTACGATCTGATTTTGTCGGACTTACTGCTTAGCGATATTACCGGCGCCGAAGTCATCAAAAAAATACGAAATGTCGGGATTAAAACACCGATTACCATTATATCGGGTAGTGTCCCCGTCAGTCAAAAAATCAACTGTTTTAATTTAGGGGCCGATGATTTTATCGTTCGCCCATGCGACAGGAACGAATTAATGGCCAGAATCCAAGCCATTGTCCGGCGTGCCAAGGGCTATGCCAATTCCGTCATTAAAATCGGGCAAATGACGGTCAATTTGGATACAAAAATCATTACTATTGCGGGTGCCACATTGAAACTGACAAAAAAAGAATATGCTTTGTTGGAATTACTGGCGTTGCGGCAAAATATGACCGTCAGCAAAGAGCAATTATTAAACCACCTTTACGGTGCAATGGATGAACCGGATATTAAAATTCTGGACGTATTCCTATTCCGGATACGCAATAAAATCGACAAAATTTCAAACGGTAAAAAATATATCCAAACCGTTTGGGGGCGTGGATATATTTTAAAAGAGAGTGAATAAATCTTATTCCCTAACCCTTTGTTGAACGGGAATAACCTTCCAACTTTTATCCCCATGGGCAATTTGACGCGGAGTTTCATTTTCCGGACGAACATATACCCAACGGGAAACCTCGGTCGAACCGATTTGATTATTTTCGGTACATGCATCACGAACCGAAGGATACCCTTGCGTATGGCAAATAATTTCGGTATCTTGTTTGTTCTCTTTTGTGCCTTCATAATGGCCGGCAATTTTTGATCTTGCCAAAAATTCGGCCGTCGGGGTATGAATCGCGCAACAATGGCACTCATCACTGATAAATTCACCATTGCTTTTACGGCCCGAAATCAACATTCCGTTTATAATAATACCTGCAAAAGCTCCACCATAAACTTTAGGGGAAAATAATTCGGTATGTCCGATTTGTTGCCCATCTTTGAAAAATGTTTTCGTTGTATACAAATATATGTCTTGCATTAAGGATCCTCCTTGTTAAAAATTTCCCCTCGAACCCCAAGGTATCTTATTTTATTTGCTTTGTCAAGCGAAAAGATAAAAAAAATAGAACTTCCCCGAAATTGCAGAAAAAGATTGATTTTTTCTTTTTTTTGCGCTTTAATAGAGCATATTCATCACAAGGGAGGTTTGTTATGGTTCGCCAAAAAATAGAAGAATCCGTTCCGGTACAAGAATTAAAAACGCCGGTATTTGAATCCGTTAAGCATCTGGGAAGACCCATTTTAATCGTATTGCTGTCATTTTTTTGTATTTTTGTCGGTGTGTTAATTTATCAACTCACCACACCGGTTGAAGATTTAACTTTATCCCCCAAAAAGCAAACAACACTGATTAAGGAAAACGCAAAAAAGAGTGCGAAAAGCAGTGCGCTATTTCAACCTCATAAACCGGTCCAATCGATCTTAAGGGTTGAGAACACATCCTCTCCAAAAATTCAAGAAAGCGTTCCCACTCCTGTGCCTCAACCCCAAGAAGTCCCGCCGCCCCCCGAACCCGAGGTTCAAGGTGATGCCCCCGTGACGCCATCAGCACCACCCGAAACACCGGTGGTTGAACCGGTTATATCGAAGCCGGCTGAGCCCTTATTAAGCCTGGAAAACACCTTACAGTTAAGGGATCATCTGGCGCAAGGCCAATCGTGCCTTGAAGATTTAAAAATCCTCATGAAAAATAACCTGCCCAATCGGGAAGATAAAGACCGCCTAATCGAAAAATTAATGCCCGTATGCACGGTGCGTTCTGTTTTTCAAGGGATAGAAGATACTTTTTACAAAAACCGCAAAAAGGCTTTAATGACCTACTATCGCTTAAATAACCCGACGTGGCTAGCCTATTTAAAAACTTTTGGATCCAGTTTGGTTGATATTCGGAAACTCAACCCCTCCAAAGAAAAACCGAAAGACATGATTTCTTCGGCACAAAATGCGCTTGTGATGAAAAATTTATCTGAGGCCCTGCAAAAAATTCAAAAATTACCACCCGAAATTCGTTCAGAGTTTAACGACTTTATCGGACAAGCACAAACTTATTTGGCCGCACAAAAAGAAGTTGAAAACTTAATTCTCTCATTTGGTCGGAAAGGAGAATAATATGATTAAATTTATCTTTATTCTGATTAGTATTTTTACCGTCGGATTTTTTATCGTCAAGGATACCTGGATGGTAACCCTTCAAGGATTCGGATATGAATTGAAAGCGTCCGTTCTCATCCTGATTGTAGGGGCATTTTTGCTCTTTTATCTGATACATCTGCTTAAAAAACCGTTCGGTTGGTGGGGCCGGTGTCAAAACTGGTTTGCAAAAAGAAAACAGGATCAAAAAGAAGCATTTTTGTTGTTGGCGCTTAAAACCGTTTTGGATAAGAATAGCGAATCCGTTAAACAATTATTAAAACAAAAAAACAAATTTTTTGACAGGAAATCGGATGAAAATTATATTCTGGAAGCCTTATTCAATCCGACACCACATACATTTGAACAACTGATTCATCGGGAAAACACGGAACTGGCCGGTATCAAGGGACTTTTGGATTATGCCCAAGAAGACGGCAACTGGACAGAAGCCGGCAGACTCCTGCAAAAAGCCGCCGAAAAGTATGAAAAAGAGCCTTGGGTTTGGGATTCCTTATGGACGGTTCAAATTCTTCAAAATGATTGGTATGAAGCCTTAAATACATTGGAACGCTTGAAAGCACAGGGACAAGTTGACAAGGCCGAATATGCCAAACGCAAATCTTTATTGCTGTTAAAATTAGGTCGGGTTGCTGAAGCCTACAAACTGAACCCTGATAATCAGGCGATTATTTTGGCCTATGCCCGAAGTGAACCCCAAAAAGCCGACAAGTTAATTCGTCATCTCTGGTCCAAGGAACCTTGCATGGATGCCTTTAATATCTATTGGCAAACAATTGCGACGGAAAAACCATCTAAACAAACTAAGGCCATCGATAAACTGGTTCGGGAAAATCCCAAACATCGCTTATCCTTGTGGGTTTTGATTGAAACGGCCATTAAACAGGAATCGTGGGGACCGGCCAAAGGGTATTTATCGGACTACTTGGCAATGTATCCTCTTACGACGCAAATTGCACACCTGATGGCTGAGGTCGAACGCCAAGGCTGGCATCATCTGGAAGAAGCCCAAAAATGGGAATTAAAGGCGTTGGAAGCCCCATCTGAAAAGGGCTGGATTTGTTCTTCCTGCGGTCACCGGACAGATACCTGGGAAATTGTATGTCCGGCCTGTAATGCTTTCGGTGAAGTTATTGGGAAATAGATTTTAATTAGAAAAAGGAGGTCCAAATGGTATTTTCGGACAAAATTCATATGGAAGCGGAAAACATGGCCGAATCCCTCATTCACTTTAATGAAATGAGAAAAAAAGCAAAAGAGATTGATCTGGAATCTTTGGATAAACCCGCACCCCAAAATTCGGGACATATATCCAAAACGGAAGCCGTCTTGGCGCGCTATCCGGAACCGGCCCAAGAAACCGATTCCGAACGGGAATATCGCAACCAGCAAATTGAATATGAACAGGGACCTTTTTTTGAAGCAAATAAAGCCTTAGCAAAATCGATCAATGCATTATCAAAATATAATTTTACAAACACTGTTTTGGCAGCGGCCTGTAATTTTACGGAAATGGCTGAAAAACATCCCCGTTCCGGTTTTATCAGGGAATTTGGCCCGTTAATTGAGGAAGAATTACAGGCCGCCCATACCCAACCGTCTTTAAGGTTGGCCGCATTTACCACCTCTTATTTTTGGAAGGAGGCGAATTGGGCTCATCTGATATCCGCCGTTCCGCCCACAACAACGAAAGGGGAATTAGTTGAATTTTTTGCTCAACCGCTCTACTCCGACCCCGGTAAAAGGGTAATTGACGTATTACCCGACAGAATAACAATGGGCATTATTCGTGCCACAGGGAAAAAGGAAAACGAAAGCATTCCGTTGGATTTCAAAAAAGAGAGACCCTTTATTTCTATAAACGAGGGTGTCAGATTAGTTACCTCAATCACGGAACTGTCAAAACAAAATTTCACAAACCGAATTTTAACTTCAACCTCTTATTTTGGTCTTGTTTTAGTTAATCCTTTTAACACCGTCCGCACTATAAGTGATTTTGGTCGGGGTTTATATCAGGAACTAAAAGAAAATCCCGATAAACCGTCTCAAAAACTGGTAACACTGATGACCGAAAAACGACTCGAGGATGAGGATATCAAGGCATTAACAACCGCTGTTACCCCCAAAACAACTAAAGAAGAATTATCCGAGTTTTTCAAGGCTCGAGAAAGATGGACAACGGGCCTTAGGATGATTGATTATTTGAATCATCACATTGTTATGGAAATGGGGCGTTTTCTCCCTGAACAAGACAAATTGGATTTATGGTCTATAAAGCCCGAAATGGTTTATGATTTCAATGTTGGCGGTTCTTTAAGGAAATTTTCACCGGAATCCCAAAAGAAAATTTTGGATACCGTACCGGATTCTGACAGACGAAAAGAAATTGAAGAAAATATGAAGCATAAATTAATGGGATTGCATATTTCTGTCGGTTTAATGGGGGGCGGAAATGTAGATACAGATACACTTGATATCTATGGAAAATTCCCAACCATCCGCAAACGGCGTATTTGCTCACACGCGGATAACCGTAAATTCTTTTCAGAGCACGAACATTTCCGCAGCGCCTATTGACAAAAACCGTTTTCCTCCCCTTATAGATTAAACTTTAATCAAAAAGGGAGGAAACAATGAAACTTGAAAAAATATTAACCATCTGTGGGGCAAGTTTATTTGTCGGGGTAGCTTTGGCTGCCTTCATCGATGATCACGGCCCTGTATCAACGGTTGCAGAAGCCCTCAAAATGCGGGATGATACCCCCGTTATATTAGAGGGTAAAATTACGCGCCGCCTTAAAAAGGATACCTATCAATTTACCGATTCCACCGGCTCTATTACCATTGAAATCGATAGAAAAGATTGGAACGGTGTCGATGTTCGCCCGACGGATACCGTCCGGATCCAAGGGGAAATCGATAAAGATTGGCTAGACACAACGATTGATGTTCACTCAATCAAAATCGTTCCTTAAAAAACATTTTCTTTTACGTTGGACGGGCTCTGTCTTCAAAAAATACTTTACTTCCGGAATAAGTTATGGTACGGTAGTCTTATCATTCTAAAAGGAGATATTTTATGCTTATCCAAAAAGAAGAAATGGACAAATATTACAATCGTAAATCCTTCGCTGTTGATGAAATGGGACAAAAGCAAGGGGCTTATACGGAATACTATGATAACGGCCAATTGGCCTGTGAAGCAACCTATCGGAACGACAGACTAAACGGCTCGTGCCGGCGCTATCACAGGAATGGTCAACTGTGCACCGAATGCACTTATCGCTGCGGAAAAATGACGGGGGCTTATACAGAATATTATGATGACGGGAAACCCCATGTTAAGTGCTTTTACAAAGGGGGATTAAAAGACGGTCTGTATGAAGAATATGCCCAAGATGGCGGTCTATTAGAAAAGAAGGTTTTCCAAAACGGGGAAGAATTGACCGGTAAAAAGGCCATAGAATACCTAAAAAAATGGACCGCCGAACAGGCCAAGCGAAAAACCTCTGCCCGTCATCCCGAAAGATAATTTTTTTATCATAAATAGGTTGACTTTTTGGGAAAAATCTCTTAGCCTTATCTTGTCTTATTTATGAAAGGAAAATGATGTATTCCGGTATTGCTTTCCCCGATATTGACCCGATTGCTTTTCAACTGGGTTTTATTGCTATTCGGTGGTATTCTTTGGCCTACATTTTTGGCCTGATCGGTGCTTGGGGCTTGGCACGTAAAATGTCCCGCGTGGGGCAAAGCCCTTTTACCGTCCTTAAAATAGATGATTTTTTGGTCTGGGCAACCTTCGGCATTATCATCGGAGGACGATTGGGATACGTGCTGTTTTATAATTTAAGATATTTCTTGGAATTTCCCCTACATATTTTTGCTCTGTGGGAAGGCGGTATGTCTTTCCACGGCGGTCTGTTGGGCGTAATTATTGCAACGCTTTTGTTCGCATGGAAAAAGCAGGTCCCTGCCCTTGCCATCGGTGATATCATTGCATGTGTAACACCCATCGGTTTGCTTTTAGGAAGATTGGCTAACTTTATCAATGGCGAACTTTACGGACGGGTCAGCCACGCCGTCCCCTGGGTCATGGTTTTCCCGGGCGGTGGTCCCGAACCCCGTCACCCCAGCCAACTGTATGAAGCCGCCTGTGAAGGATTGATTTTGTTTATTATTTTAAATGGCCTATGGTGGTTTGTCCCCAAATACCGCAACCGAACCGGTTTTTTAAGCGGCCTGTTTTTTGTTTTATATGGTCTGTTCCGGTTTGGTCTTGAATTTTTCAGAGAGCCCGACGCCCATTTAGGCTTTATTTGGGAAAAACTTTCCATGGGGCAATTACTGTGCTTACCGATGATTTTGTTTGGCCTTTGGCTCATTTTAAAAAGCCGGCCGACCGTCATCCTAAAAAAAGCGGAAAGGCAGAATAGATGAAAAATAAAAACTATTCTTACTGGGAACGCATAAAACGACTTTTGAAAATGAAGTTGATTATCCCCCTTATCCGCTCCCCACATCCGCCGGAATACAAAGCACGCGGTGTGTCGGTCGGTCTGGCCTGGGCAATGACACCCCTTGTCGGGATACAAATGTGGGCGGTATTTATGACCTGGCTCGGGGCAAAAAAAATGTTTAAATGGAATTTTTCTCTTCCGCTTGGACTCGCTTGGACATGGGTTACAAACGTCTTTACAATGATCCCCTGCTATTATATTTTCTATGTAACGGGGCAACTGATGCGCTGGGATATCCAAAATATCGGCGGATATGCCAAATTATCACAAATCCTGCACAATACTTTTCTAAGCGATTTGGGATTTTGGGATAAATGGGGCTTATTTTTTAAACTCTTACTGCAAGATTACGGCGTTTCTATGATGATCGGATGTTTACCGTGGCTTATCGGCGTATCGGTGGCGGGGTATTATCTGACACTGAAATTCGAACAAAAAAGACTTGCCCGAAAAATGCACCGTCTGCAACTGGGAAAGGGAAAAGCATGAAACAGGTATCAAATTTGACCTCTCTGGATTTTATCGACCATGCTTTTTATGATGCAACGGATTTTCAAAATGATCCCGACCCGATTTTTATGAATCAGGTTCATTCGGCAGATGCCCTATTCTTGACAGAAAAGCCCCTGACACCCCCGTCGGTAGATGCCTTGATTACAAAAACCCCCGGATTAAACTTAACCGTTAAGACAGCCGATTGCGCACCGGTATTATTGGCTGACCCGACATCAAAAATGATTGCCGCCGTTCACGCCGGTTGGAAAGGCGCTTTTCAAGGCATTTTGGAAGCCACCGTTTTAGAAATGGTAAATTGCGGGGCAAATATTAAAACCATTCAGGCCGGCATCGGCCCCCATATTCAGCTGCCTTCTTTTGAAATAGGACCGGATACAAAAGCACTTTTTCCAAAAACGGAAGAACAATTTTTTATATCCCAAGCGGATAAACTCTTTTTTGATTTCGATGCGTATGTTATTCATCGTTTAAAACGAGCAGGCATTCGATCAATCGAATCGGTTGGGGATGACACCTATCCCGATCCCCTTTATTTCAGCTATCGCCGTAACCCTTCGGATAAAGGACGGCAATTCAGTTCAATCAGCATCAAAGGAGGTTAAATATGCTTACAATCAACGATATCGAATTCATTATTCCCTGCGGCGGGAAAAGTACCCGCAACTATCCCCATTCCAAGGGTGTCCCTCATAAGGCTTTACTCCCATTCGGTGACATCCGTTTAATTGATTATTTGTTAAAAGATATCCTTCATATGGGCGGCCGACACATTACGATTGTGTGCTCTAATCAAGCGGTTATTGATGCCTTTAAAGAAGCCCTGGCCATTGATACAAAAACGGAAGAAAAATTAAGAAATGCCGGCCGAATCAGCATTGCGGATGCTCTTAAAAGCACATTCTTACCACCCGATATTGATTTAAAATACACCATTCAGGATAAGCCCATCGGAACGGCCCATGTATTAGGCCTTGCCCATCGGCTGTCCCCCGATCGCCATGCCATGATGGCTTTTCCGGATGATGTGATGGTTTCAAAAGATCCGGATAATTCACATTTAAAGCGTATGGTTGATGCCTTTTTAAATAATCCGAAAGAATTTTTACTCACCGGCATTGAAAAGGAAGACGTCAGCAATAACGCCATTATTCACAACAATCGCTTGATTGAAAAACCCAAAGTTTTCTATAACCACATTGCCGGTTTTTCACCCTATATGTTCCCCAAAGAAATGCTTGATTTCGTCATGCATCAGGTTGATACTTACGAACAAACGGGGAAACTGCCCGATAACCTGCCGATGGCGGAATGGGTGTATGTAGACGGCATTAATCAATTTTTGGACGCCCACCCCAATGAAGGTTGGACGGTTAAAATGTTTATGAAAAGCCCTGATGATTTATTAATGGATACCGGCAACCTTCCCATGTATCAGGAAGCAGAACTTTATGCCCTCTTAAAGTTATCGCAATTTAAGGATAAACTACGCAAAATGGCATTGGACTTACTCAATGAATAACAGGTATGTTTACTTACTCGGACTCGTTTTTTTAGCGGCGTGTCAAGCGCCGCCGAATGCCCCGTTTCAGGTAACAAACTATAAAAACATACCGCCCTTATTTTTACCGGTTGGGGAAATTAAGGTAGAAAATCAAACAACCCGCTATACAGAACTGCCGCATTTGGAAACGCGTATTCCCGTTATGCCGGTTTCTGCTTTATCGGAAGCTCTCTCTAATCGCTTTGCTCCCCAATATCCCGCCACGGATACAACGGCAACTTTTATCATTCGGGAAGCCGATTTAACCCAAAAATCGAAAGAAACTGATCACTGGTATGTTTGGGATAACGTGGAATACCTGCTGACTTATAAGGTTGATATTATCTACGCCAAAGGCTCACAAGTTCTGGAACAACAACAATTTTCCGGTTGGGAAAAACAATCACTCCCTCAAAAAAGTTCGCTTGCCCAAAAAGAACGCGTTTGGGAAAAAATGATCAATGCCATGATTCAAAAATCTGCCGATAAAATAGAGGCCGATAAACCCACAAAATCGGAGTGATATTTTTGCCTAAATCCCTCCTCTCCACAGAATATAAATCTTTATCCGATTTTTTCGCCGTTGCTTTTATCATCGGTATACTTGCTTCGTTTTCGGGATTAAACCTGCCTTATTTTATTTTGGCCCCGATTTTGATTGCTCTAACAATTTTTCTTATTCAAAAACGCGGTCAAATTTTTAAGCCTATCGCTCTCTTACTTACCATGGGATTATTGGGTATGGGTGCTGCTCACTATCGAACGGAGCAAATTTCAAATCCTGTTTTGCAAGAACCGCTTTACGGGGCAGAAATTATCGGAATAGTGCAAAATATTGTCCACTTGCCCGATTATCAAAAAATTACCATTGATAACATACATATTTTAAATAATGCGTTTAGCGCTACTCCTAAAAGCCTGCGCCTTAATTATTCGAACACACCCCAACACCTTAAAATAGGAGATATCATTCGTTTAAGGGCTGATATCCGGCCACCCCACAGGCCCGTTTTCCCTGGGGCCTATAATGAAGCCCGCACTCTTTATTTTGAAGGAATTGGCGGTGTCGGGAAAATTTATAAAATTTTATCCGTTCAACAGGCATCTTCCGGTTTTCAAAACAGGATTGAAGAAATTCGTACCCGAATCAGCCAACGTTTAAATGAAGTTCTACCCGACGAACCTGCCCGAATCGCCATTCCGCTCAGCATCGGGGATCAACACGTCATTCCCAAGGAACTCTACGATATGTTTCGTTCGGCCGGTATTGTTCATATTCTGTCCATATCGGGATTTCATTTAAGCTTATTAGCTGCCTTTGTATTCTTTGTCGTGCGGGGACTACTCGCTTTCTTCCCGTTTATTGCCGAACGGATTTCACCTAAAAAAACGGCGGCTATTCTGGCCTTAATTGCCGTTATGGGATATATTTTAATTTCGGGTATGCAGATACCGGCCATTCGCTCATTCATTATGATTGCCTTCGTCCTGACCGCAATTTTGTTTGATCGGACAGCCTTTTCCATTCGTTCCCTCTCCATAGCCGCCCTGGCCATTTTATTTTATCGACCCGAATTTATCTTTAATATCGGATTTCAACGGTCTTTTACGGCTGTTTTGATTTTAATCACCCTTTACCAACCGTTTGAAAAACACTTTTTAAACAAATTAAAATCATCAAGCATCGGCAAGTTCATCCGCCTCTTTTTAGGTATCGCAATGGCCAGTTGCTTTATCACTTGTGCGACCACACCTCTGACACTCTTTCATTTTAATCAATATGCACCTTATGGTATTTTGGGAAATGTTTTAACAGGTCTTATTTTATCGTTCTGGGTTATGCCCCTTTTGTTTTTAGGTCTTTTACTTATGCCTCTCGGCATGGACGCCTTCTGTTTCAAAGCCGCCGGCATCGGGATCAGTTATATCACGGCCATTTGCGATAAAATCCAACATTGGCCGAATGCTTTTATACGTGTACCCGCGTTTGATACAGATTCTTTATGTCTGATGATATTGGGAATTATTTTAATATGCATGATGAAAACAAGGTTAAAAGGAATCGGAATTCTTATTTGCCTGGCAGGCATTATCTTAGGCATTTTAGAACCTCGCGCCGACCTTTTTATCGGAGATAAAGGTCAAACGGTAGCCATTCGAAAAGAAAACGGTCTTCAATTTTTAAGTGCTAAACCGCATTCCCAAACAACAAAAATATGGCTGATCAAAAATGGGGAAGAACCTTTCTTTGAAACACCGTCCCAGTTTCCCCCCAACCTTATTCACATCAAAGGGAAAAAAATTTCTTTAACCTGGGAAACGTGCGAAAAGGCAGATTTATGCATGCATCAATTCCCCAAGGATCAAACATACCTGATTTATATTTCCGACAAAATAAGGATTAAAACACCTTGATTTTTTCCCAAAATAAAAGTATGATGCCTGGCATGAAAAAATTATGTTGTCTTTTTATTTTACTGTTATCGGCATGTGCCTTTACCCCAAAAACAGGGCAAGAATTGGTCGGGCAAAAAAAAGCCGTTGTCAAAAAAAGTTTGGGAACACCCATCGTCTCCCGAACGGAAAACCCGAATAAAATTTGGTCCTATCGGATTGGAGAATGCTCTTTACTTGTCTATTTTGATAAAGAAGATACGGTCCAATTTATAGACCATTCGGGGAATTGCCCCTAAATCATACAGATGCCTCATTTACAAACACCCCTTTTTGAATAGGGGGCACAAAAGCGTCCGGCACGGATACCGGTTCAATTTTATCCACACGGGCAAACAAAGGGCCTTTTTGACAGAGAGATAAAAACATATCCGTATTCTGATCGGGCCCTTCTGCCAAAATTTCAACAGAACCGTTAGACCGATTACGCACCCAACCGGATAAGTCCAAATCATTTGCTTTACGACAGGCCCATGCCCGAAATCCGACCCCTTGTACACGCCCGAAAATACGAATATGTATCAGCATTACTGCAGCGCTTGCGTCAAGGATTCCAGTAATTGCTGCTTTAACTGTTCCTTTGTTGTTTTAGGCTTCTTTTCCGGCTCTTCCGCAGCCACCGGTTCAGGCAACATCTGTAATTTCTTGGCTTCGGTCTTTGATTGACCTTTGGATTTACGCCCTAACACCTTTGCACAGGCTTGATAAGGTGTGAACGTTTCTTGATCCAAGAAGCCCTTAATAGCCTCTGTTGTATCGGCTTCAAACCTCACATTAGGTATATTTCCGATAACGCGCACGGAACGTCTTGCCGCATTTAAAATCTTATCCACAGCAGCTTGCTTAACCTGATAAAGCACCGGTCGCAAAGATAAACTAATCCACAAATCCGTTAAGCGAATATCACCGCCAATCATGAAACCGACATGCGGTGTTTCCAAAGCGATATTATTTTGTGCCTTAATTTCTCCGTTTTGAATTTTGACCTTAACCACACCGCATAACAGTTCATTTACCTGATCAGCAGTCGAATAACTGACCGAACGTTTTTTGCGACCACCCAAAACTTCCACAATATCGTTATTAAAGAATTGATCCATAATCACACCCTGGGGAATTTCAACCTCTAAATTCCCATTTAAAGAAGATATAATTTTATGTGTTGTATCACCCGTGGCCTTTACATCAACACTAAAATCCATCACGGCATCTTTAACAACATCATTAAGCGTTTTTACATTATTTAAGTCAAAATTACTTCCTGTCATTTTTAAGGCAAATTTTTGTCCGTTATTGGAATCGGCTACCATATTTGCCACAATATCCCCACCCAATACACTAAAGCGGAAACCGTTTGTTGTTAAGACACCGTCCTTAACGGAAACAACTCCGTTTTTACCCAAGTATCCGACAATTTGATCCGTTACCTGCAAATGCGGCATAGAAACGGAAAATACACCGTCAAAGGACTTCAAAAAGTTAAGCGGCACGGGAATATTCGGAATGCTTATATTCTTCTTTTTTTGCGCAGTTGTCGGTGCCTGATAGGCTGCCTCTTTTGTTTGCAACATATCCTGCAGGTTAAAATATTCCGAATAGATATTAAGTGCTATATCCGGGCGAGTTTTTCCCAAGACAACTTTACCCGCCAATTGCACATCTGACCGACCGGCCTGATAGAGGAATTTTTTCAAAACAACTTCCGTTTTCGTAAGGTCAAATTCCAAATCGGCGTTAAACGGTTGAATACCCCAAACCTGTCCCAACGTCCAATCGGCCAAAGCAATTTTTCCCTTCATCCCAATTTCCGGTTGCCGTGTTAAAGAATCTAACGTTCCCGTAAAGTTTGCTTTTAACTTATTTCCACCCAGTGAAAGATTTAATTTCGTCAAATCAAATTTGGATAAATCTCCTTGCAATACGGTGGACAAAACGAACGGTTGTGCCGGTATAGCCGCATTTCTGATACCAAGTTCTTCAAGTGTTTGCTTTAAACTGGTCCCGCTGATTTCCGCATTTAACAATAATTTTTTAAATGTTGTTGTATCTCCGATACTACCTTCTAACTTAACGGTCGAACCGATACCGACAACCTCTATATTAAACACATAATCGGGCTCTTTTTTCATAAATTTCAACACATCATCAACCCTTGCCGTTATTTTAAACGGCATTTCGTTCCAAACAACCGTTAAGGATAGCACCGTCAACTGCTTGAACGAAAAATCGGAAACATCCAGTTTGTAATTTTTATCCCCATTTTTATAGGCAACCGTTACATTCTTAGCCGAAATACTATCCACACGTGTTTGCCACTCAGATTCTTTCTTTGCTTCCTGCTTGGGTTGAGCTTGTTTTTTACCGACTTCAATTGTCCAGTTATTACGGGCTCCTTGTTGAATCAAATTTAAGTGAATCGTTCCGGCTTTAACTTCTTGAACCTCAATTCGCTTAGAAAACAAGGGGGCAATAGCCATCGTTGCTTCGGCCGAATCAATTGAAATCAAGGGGTCTTCCTCTGAAAACTTTTCGGGGTTTGCAATTTTGATATTATTGATTTTAACGGTCGGAATCATTGACATTTTCAATTCCATATGGCCGATCGTGACGGGGCGTCCCAAAGTTTCGGACACTTTTTCGGTAATATATTCCCGATAGGAATTTAAATCAAAAGTCATCAAGAAAATAACCACGGCAATAATTGCCAAAACAATCAAACCCAACAGGAACAAAAGAAATTTTTTCATCTCATAACCCCTTTACAAAATAATCGATCGAATTACTCACTTCCTTGACATTAAAGCCTAAAAAAGAGAAAGTGTCAAGCATATGTTTTGGTAATTCCGCATAAATTTCCAAATTTCCGGCTTTGGGATGCGGGATCCTGATACCTCGAGCATGTAAGTGCAATTTTTTATTGTTTTCTATCCCGACGGCAAAAGACCGTTCCCCTCCATACTTTCCGTCCCCGATAATAGGTGTATTTAAGGCCTCTGCCGCATGAACGCGCAATTGATGAGTGCGTCCTGTTAAGGGGGATAATTCCAACCAACTGGCTTTTTTACCCAAGGAATCCACCACACGATAGAGTGTTATCGCCTTTTGACCGTTATCAAAATCGATTCGCATTTGTTCCCCGCCTTTGGCACCGGACATTTTAGATAACGGCGCGTCAATTTTACCCGCAGACATTTTTGGTTTTCCGACCACAACCGCCCAATAAACTTTATGGGCATCCCGCGACCGAAAGGCTTCGGCTAACTTTGCCGCAGCATTGGCTGTCCGCCCCAACACCAAAACACCGCTGGTATCTTTATCCAATCGATGAACAAGATGCGGTTTTTCCGCCTTTTCAAAACGTAAAGCATCCAACATCCCGTCAATGTGCCATTCGGTTTTGGATCCGCCCTGAACAGCTAATCCTGCCGGTTTATTTAAGACAATAACCTCATCATCCTTATAAATCACCAACGATTTCATAAACTCAATATCCGCCTTGGATAAATCACGCGGCAGATCGGATTTGGGCGAAACGCTTAGAGGCGGCACCCGAATTTCATCGCCTGCAAATAAATGTTGCGATGTTTCGGCTTTTTTGCCGTTTACCCGAATATTTTTCCCCCGAAGTAAGCGTTGTAACTGTCCGTTTTTCAGGTCCGGATAGTGACGCATAAACCACCGATCCACCCGAATATCATTGTCTTCCGATTTAACTTTTATAAATTGAACTGCCATCTGAAACCCCTGCCTCTACTTTTCACATACTCCGCCTAAAAAATCAAGATTTCTTTTGAATTTTTTGGCGAAGTCCTTCCCAATAATCCAACCGTTTTTTAATTTCCCGTTCATATCCCCGTTCATTCGGACGATAAAAAGTCCTACGCCCCATCTCATCGGGGAAATAGTTTTGTCCGGAAAAACTGTCCGGCGTATCGGGGTCATATTGGTATCCTTTATTATAGCCTAGCTCTTTCATCATTTTAGTCGGTGCATTTAAAATATGCATCGGCGGCATTAAAGTTGCCGTTTCTTGCGCCACCGCACGCACGGCATTCCAAGCCACTTCTGCGCTGTTAGATTTAGGTGCCGTTGCTAAATAAATAACCAATCCCGCCACGGCCAAATCCCCTTCGGGGGATCCCAACCGTTCATAGGTATCCCATGCCGAATGCGCTTGAACCAAAGCCCCCGGATCGGCCATGCCGACATCTTCACTGGCAAATCGGGTCAAGCGCCGTAAGATATACTTCATATCTTCACCTGCCACCACCATACGCGCCAGCCAATAAAGGCCCGCATCCGGATCCGATCCGCGCAAGGATTTATGAAGGGCCGAAATCAAATTATAATGCCCTTCCCGATCTTTATCATAATTGGGCAGACGCCGTTGTAACAATTGCTCCAAAGAATCCTTATCCAAAATTTCATCCGGGAGGGCATATTGAAATACGCTTTCAATCAAGTTGATAAAGTACCGTCCGTCCCCATCTGCAAGGGCTTTTAAATAATTTTTACCCACCTCATCCAAGGGAATAGGATGTCCCATAATTTCCTCGGCTTTATTCAAAATTTTGTTAAGGGCATCATCCGAAAGCCTATTCATAACAAAGACTTTACAGCGACTCAGCAAAGCACCATTAAGTTCAAAAGACGGATTTTCCGTCGTCGCGCCAACCAATATAACCGTACCATCCTCTACATATGGCAAAAAGCCGTCTTGTTGCGACCGATTAAAACGATGAATTTCATCAACGAATAATAATGTTCCTTGCCCCATCCGACGACGGGTGGTAGCCTCTTGAAAAACCTTACGCAAATCCGCTACCCCCGAAAAAACAGCAGAGAGTGCTTCAAAGTGCAAATTTGTTTCTTGGGCCAAAATGCGGGCCACGGTTGTTTTACCGCACCCCGGCGGTCCCCATAGGATGAATGAGGCCATTTTGCCCGACTTAATCATCCGCGCAAGGGGGCCTTTCTCACCCAACAAATGATCCTGTCCCACCACATCAGAAAGGCTTTGTGGCCGCATCCTGTCGGCCAGGGGCTTATCTGTTAATTTTTCAAATAAAGTACTCATGGAGTAAAGATAGCATATTTTTCCCCAAACTGCAAATAAAAAGAATTGGAAAGAATGCTAATCACCTACTCAATATCCACATCAAAAAAACACCGCCCAACCGGGCGGTATTTTTTTCATATACGATAAAAATTTAACATTTAATGCTCGCAATAAAAATACTTTTTGCCCGTTCCGGGATTGGTATATTCGACCGCGATCCGCCCATCACCAACAGCAAGTTCTGCAGCATAGATAGTATCACAGACATCTTGTGCTTCTGCCTGGGTTCGGGCACAACCTTGTTGTGGTTCTCCAAAGTAGGGGGCTTCTACCAAAATATATCCGTTTTCACAGCTACCTTTTTCCCATTCATCATAATCAACAGTCGGCCCTGTACTTGAGGCCACTGATCCGCCACCTGTGGAACTGCTGGCGCTACTGCTGACCTTATCACCCGCAGCCCCCAACATGTCTAAATTATACATTAAATAAAGGTTATTTTTCCCTTCATTACATTCACCGGGCTTTAAATCCTTCTGATACACCGCCGGTTCTTCAGATTCCATGGTAATCGCACGTAATGTTGTACTTTTCCCGACTGCTCGAATCAGGTTTTCGCACACCGGCTTTTCAACCCCTCGAATAGTCAAGGCAAACTGTTGAGTGAAATCTATAGCTTTACTATCGAATGTCCCACCCGGCACCTCATCAAAGTCTGCAAATTCGGATAAATCCGCATCATTAATCGCCTTTCCCGCATTTAGTGTAGTTACAACCGTATAGGCCCGCTTGGTTGCACCATCCAAAATTTCATTGGCACGATATTTATTCATACCATAAATATAACCAAAAATACCCCCAACCGTCAACACACCGATAATGGCCAACACCCCTAGCATTTCAACCATTGACCGACCGCTTTCGCCATTATTTAAAGCTCTTAATTTCATTTTTTACTCCCTATATTACTCCACCTAATACATATTTCCTTATCACAAAAAGGACAGAACTGTCAAGAAAAATTTATTAAAATTTCAAATACCTTAAATCTTTCCGTCAATTTCGGAAAAATTTTGTATCAAAGAAAGCTTTCTTTGAACACTCGCACTTTGAAGGGTGCGCCTTAAAGCCAAGCGTGCCAACGGGTGATACTTTGCGTTCTCCTGTAAGGATGATAAAGCCATCAAAGACGTCATATCAATTTCGGCTTCCGATAGATTTTGGCATTTTTCAATAATATAGTTTTGTATGGTTTCAGGAATTCGGGCATCCCCGGTTGCATAAAAAAGTCCCCATAATGTATCTAAATTTTCGGGTGTTTTGATCTGACGCATATTCAGGTATGGTTTCAATCTATACCCGGCATCCGCCATATTTTTATTAACACGTTCGGTTAATTTTTTCATAGAGACAGAAAGGGGCATTTGCCTGAATTGACCGATAAGAGTACGTCGCTTTGTCATCAATCCCCCGACAAACCCCGAAATTAAGGGAATACTTGCCGGATTTTTGTCCAAAAAATTCTGATCGGATAAAGATTGCAACATTGTTTTTGCTTCATACAAATCCGGATGTAGATAGTATTGCTCAATATCCGAAGTAGAAAAAGCCCACACCGGCAGGGAAAACAACACAAATATCGCTAAAATAACTTGACGCATATAAATCTCCTTTCATAAACCACTTTTGTGGCATACCACAGAATGTACAAAATGTAAAGCATAATTTTAAAACTTGCTTTTTTCCCGAATTATGATAAAATAACACATGGAGGATAGAAATGTCGTCTTGGGAAAAAACTCTTTTAAATGCTTCCTTATCATCCCTGTTAGTAACGGGGTGTGCGTATAACCGCGCCTGTCAAACCTTCCATGCCCGAACGGTTTCGTTGGAAGAAGTATCCCGATATTACTCATTTATCCGTCCCAAATCCAAAACCGGCGTGCAACGTTATAAATCAGACCTAAGCTTCGTTATGGAATGTGCTAGAAAAGAAAAAAAGAAATTTTTCTTATTTGATGGAACAACTTATCCGACGGATGAAACGGCTTTTGGACAATTGGATGCCTTAATTAAGGCTCGCAAAGCAGGGAAAAGCAAATATACCTTTAACGGCGAAGAAAAAGCGGCTTGCTCATACTATACATCCATGGAACAAATGGAAATTTTCGGGAATTTATGGGAGGAAGTGCGCTCACCCCAATCAGAAGAAACAAAAATGATGTTAAGAGAATATACAAATCGGATGTTCACTCGCAAAGACTTCTCTCACTTCGTTCTAAACAGATTGTACCAGTTGTGTCGAGTCAGCGGCTATCCCGAAATTCAAGATGTCAGAAAAGATCATTCGATAATCGGAAGTGTTATTGCAGGTGCCAAGGGTAAACCTATTTCATATTATTTACCGACCTTTGTCGGACAACCGACAATTAATCTTGCCCCGGATACAAATGGCGTTGTTTATGATGACATCGTATGCGAATTACCCCATGCATTCAGGAATAATAATAATGTATTCGGGGAAATAGCTCACTTCCTGGCCGACGGCATTAAAGATCTTATTACTCTCAATAGTCCGGGCTTCGGGGTAACCGCCCAAAAGAAAAATTATAAAAACCCCATGCGCATGGAATATGATGCCCATAAAATTATCGAACCTCTTATTAAGAAATATCTGTTTTCACCGCAAATGTCTTTAACAGATTTTTACCATGAAATTGAAAAAGCGCGAGCTCAATCGGGGAATACATATCTGTTAACCCCGTCGGCAAAAAGAGCCTTAAAAGAAAAACCGACGGAAAAAGGCAGTATTATGGCCCCTATTTTCGGATACGACAGAAAAATTCCGGAAAAATAAAATCAGACCTCTATTTCCATTAAATCATAGGCCGGTCGAATGTGCGGCGGCAATGTGGCACACAATTTATCATAATCCATTCGGGATCCCATATGTGTCAGATACACCCGTTCGGGGCGAATACGATCTATCCATTCCAAAGCCGTATCCAAATTGATATGCTTATCATTTTTAATTGGCGTCACAACCCCTAATATCCAAACCTTAATCCCTTTAAGGGCTTCAAACCCTTTTTCTTCCATCGAAATCACATCTGTTGAATACGCCACATTCCCGATGCGATACCCCATTGAATCACTTTCCCCATGTTTTTGGGGAATGGGTAAAATCTCCAAATTTTCAATTTGAAATTTTTGATAAGGTTTAACAATATGCAAATCAAAAATGGATTTTTGATGAGCATTCGGCTGAAAAAGATACTCAAGCATATTTTTAAAATGCGGAACAGCTGTTTTAGCCATATAGACGGGTAAATCACCGGTTTTCTCACTGATATCGGCGCGCAAATCATCTGCTCCGCCCATATGGTCATAATGCTCATGCGTGTAAAGAACAGCTTTCAAATCCGGATTTCCCGCCGAAAGAAGTTGCAGGCGCACCTCCGGCCCCGAATCGATCAGGATATTCGTTCCCTGCTCACGAATAAGCAAAGAACTGCGCAAACGAAAATTTTTAGGATTAGACGGTTCACAATCCCCATATCCGCGACTGAGAGACGGAACACCATAAGAAGGACCGCAACCTAAAATTTTAATTTGCATCTGATACCTCCGAAATTTGGAACAGTTGATAATAATTTTGCGTTGTTATCCGCTCAATTTCAAGAACGGGCAAGGACTTAATTTCGGCTAATTTCTCTGCCGTTTTAACAACAAAAGCAGGTTCATTTTCCTTTCCCCGATACGGCACCGGTGCCAAATACGGGGAATCTGTTTCGATCAAAAGTCTGTCCAAGGGAACATCTTGAAAAACAGCGCGCAATTCATCGGCGGATTTAAAAGTAATGACGCCCGATGCCGATAGGTATAGCCCCATTCGTAGAGCCAAATCGGCCAACCTCTTTGACCCCGTAAAACAATGAAGGACCGCCCCATATTTTAAAAGCCCCGTCCGATCTGCCGACTCCAAAATGGAAAGGGTATCTTCTTCGGCATCACGGGTATGGATAATCACGGGTTTTTGAAGTGTATGAGCCAGTTCAATCTGGGCCTCAAAGGCATGACATTGTTCTTTTTTTGTATCGGGGGCATAGTGGTAATCCAAACCGCATTCCCCCACTGCCACCACACGATTATTTTGTTGAAAAATTTGGTTCAGAGCCGGATAAATTTTATCCCAACTTACTGCGTATTCGGGGTGCAATCCTATTGCCCCATCAATTTGCGGATATTGTTTCAAAAGGCTTACCAAAACGGGATAATCTTTGGGCTCACAAGCAACCGATAGCATCCGATGAACTCCTACCGCTTCTGCCCGCGATAAAAGCCCCTTTAAATCCCCCTCTTCAAAACCAATATGGCAATGGCTGTCGATCATGATAGGGCCTCGGAAACCTTAAAAATAATGCTCTGCAGAACTTCTTTTTTATCCAAATAAATCCGATCAATATCCCGAAACAGCCCTTCGGCCTCCTGATATAAATCCATATAATCTTCCGCCATAAAAGGCGATACGGCCACGGCCGAACGGGCTTCTTGATAAATTCGGCTTAAGATAAATTTTTTCGCTAAATAGAAACTTTCATCATTTTCGGTCACACCGGCCACAAAAGATTTAACGGCTTCAACAGATACAGCCGGTTGCAACAAAGATACTAATTCTTGATACAGATTAACCCCATCATTATCACAAATCATTTGTGCCAGCCCCATTGATCCTTCGGATAAAGCCACAATGGTTTCAACGGATCCTAAACCGGGATAAAGTTCCTTTATTTTATCGCTTAGTTCCCGCTCTGATAGCGGTTTTAACCTGATTTTCCGACACCGTGATTTGATGGTCGGCAAAATACGCCCCATATTACGACACAAAAGGAAAATAATACTGCGTTCCGATGGTTCCTCCAATGCTTTCAACAACGCATTAGCCGCATTTTCGTTCATTTTATCTGCAGGACTTATAATCAAAATCCGCCATTTATCCGGTGCCGTTTTTAAACTTAAAAATTGAATACCGGTCCGAATATCATCAACGGTAATTTCCTGTTTATGCGCAAAATCAGCAGCCTCATCAATTGCTTTACCGGCCAAGATATTTTTTTGAATTTCTTTTTTGGCTTCCTCGGTCAAACCGCATTCGATCCACTTTAAATCAGGATGAAACGCGGCAATATCTTTTAAATCCTGTTTTAGCAAATAGGAACAAACTTCTTGAATAAATTGTTTTTGTTCGGTTTCAAAACCGCCGGTGATAAGCCATGATCCACCGATTTTACCCGCTTCTATCGATTTTTGAATTTGCTCAAACGGCGTTTCCATTTTGAACCTTTTTCATAACTAAATCAAGTATCTGCTGATGAATATCATCAATGGATCCGGTGGCGTCAATAACGGCATACCGCGGATTTTCCCGCGCCAAATTCAAAAAGCCTTGCCGCAAATTTTTATGGAAAGAAATATCCATCGATTCAAATCGTTTTTCCGTATTACCTGCCCGATCACAACTGCGTTTCAAACCGATAACGGGATCGATATCAAGGACAATCGTCAGATCCGGATAAAAATCCCCCGCAATTAAGTGATACACCGAATTAATGGCATCAATAACTTCTTGTTTTTTGCCATAGCCATAGCCTTGATAGGCCAACGTACTATCCAAAAAACGGTCGCAAATAACCACTTTTCCTTCATTCATCGCCGGCAAAATACGTGCCATCAGGTGATTGCGGCGGGCCGCCATAAACAATAGCATCTCGGTTAACGAATCCCATCGCCCCTTATCCCCGTTCACAAGTAAATTGCGTATTTCCTCGGCCCCCGGACTTCCCCCAGGCTCCCGCGTCAACAGGGTAGATATTCCACGATTTTCCAAGGCGGCCGCCAACATCTTACATTGGGTTGACTTCCCTGTGCCTTCTCCGCCTTCAAAAGTGATAAAAAAGCCTTTTGTCATTTACCCACCCATGATAAAACAACTGCTTTTAATTTACCGAAATAGCCAACCTTGGCAACATCCGTAACGGCGACTAAATCGGCCTGTTTAACCTGATTATCGGGACCACGTACAACAACAGAGCCTAATTTTTGACCCTTCCCAATCGGTGCTGTCACAGGGGTATTATACCGAATATCGGCTTTTACGTCCGGCGTACCGCCTTTGGGAACGGTTACAGATACATCACCCGAAATCGTAACGGCAACTTCTTTTTGCTGCCCAAGCCATACCGGTATCTTATCCACAATGTCACCCCCCTTATACATAGTGACATTTTCGAAAGAGCCCATTCCCCACCCGATCAAACGTTTGGATTCTTCCTTTCGCTCGGCCATGCTTTTCAGGCCGTTAATTACCATAATTAAACGCCGGCCGTCCGGTGTTTTAACCGATCCCGTTAAACCAAATCCCGAAACACTGGTATGACCGGTTTTAAGGCCGTCTGCCCCCGGCACATCATATAACAGTGGGTTACGATTCCCTTGATTAATGCCGTTATATTTAAAATTCCTTTCCGAATAAATCGGGTAATATTCAGGGAAATCCCGAATAAGGGCCCGTGCCAGTTTTGCCAAGTCAAAAGAGCTCATCTCATGTCCCGCTTCCGGAAGCCCCGTTGCATTTTTAAACGAAGAATTATTAAGACCTAAATCTTTGGCTTTACGGGTCATCAGGTCTGCAAAGGCCTCTTCAGAACCGGCAATTCCTTCCGCCGCCACGATACAGGCATCATTACCCGATTGAATAATAATACCGCGGATTAAATCCTTAATTTTAACGTGGTCATTGGGTTTTAAGAACATTGTCGAACTGCCGCTTTTTACGCCACCTTTACGCCATGCGTTTTCGGATACAACAAATTCCGTATCCAAAGTCAATTTTCCGGACTTTAATTGTTCAAATATCAGGTAGGCTGTCATCAATTTACTCATCGACGCGGGTGGCATAGCCACATCGGCATCTTTATTAAGCATCACATACCCCGTATCCGAATCCATCAACAAGGCATATTTGGCATTAGTCTCAAAAGCCTCGGCCGAAAAAGCACTCAAAATCGTTCCTGCCATTAACCCAACTACAATATATTTATTCATGAAAAAACTCCTATTTTACCTGTTTAATCCATGCATCCGAATAACCGGCTGATTTAACTTTATTCAATACAGCACGCGCCTCGGCTTCATTTTTGAACGGGCCGACATAGACCGTTGTAAAATTCCCTGATTGCGCCGTAGATACCGGGGCAAATTCACCTAAACGGGAAACAGCTTTATCCGCATTAGAGGACTTTCCGAACACACCGGCTTGAATCCGCCAATTACCCGTCGCCGCGGGAACAGGTTTAGCCTGAACAACCGGTTGCGGTTTTTGAATCGGTTTTTCAATTTCCGCAATCGGCTCCAATTCCGCTTCCTCAACTTTAGCCGCACCGTTATAAATAGGTGCCGGAGCCGTATCATCCGGTTTATAAATCGGTTCGGAAGATCCGACCGGAATCCGTTTTTCCAAAATTTCGTCTTTATTGGGATCTTTATATTCTTCCAAGCCTTCTTTCAGGCGTCGACTTTCATCGGGTAAAATGTCAACCTGCACCAAAGTCGTGCCCGTTTCCGGCATTTCCAAGGCTTCGGCTGTTTTCCGCGACACATCAATCAAACGGTTATTGACGGCTGGTCCCCGATCATTCACACGCACAATTGCCGTATTTCCGTTTTCCAGATTTGTAATCCGGACAAGACTGGGTAGCGGTAAAGTTTTGTGTGCGGCAGTCATCTTTTCATCATCAAAGATTTCCCCGTTGGTTGTCAAGCGATTTTGACTATCCCGCGAATACCAGGTTGCAACACCCTTTTCACTATAATTCATATCTTCTTTGGGCGTATAAAGAACCCCTTTAATCCGATACGGCGCACCGACATAATACACGCTTTGTTCGGAAATATCATCATAATCACTGCCGGAACGAAACCAAAAACCGTTTTCGCTACACCCCGTCAGCATACAAGTTACAAAAGGCAAAGCCCATAATAATTTAATTTTCTGCATTTTGACACTCCATTTGTTGTAATAATTCGAAACTGGGATACGCATCCGGCGTTAAGCCGTGATCCCGCTGATAAGCGGCAACCGCCTGCCGCGTTTTAGGACCGATTTGACCATCGGCTCCTTGGGTAGAATAACCTGCCTGAGTTAACTTCTCCTGCAGGCAAATAATATCCTTTGTCTTAAACGGACGAAATTCCGGTGGCACTTTAATCGGCTCATACCTCTTTTCGATCACATCGGCAAGCATACCGACGGAAATCGCATAAAGACTCAACTTATTCCAACGCATAATAATTTTAAAGTTCGGATAAGTCAAAAAGACGGGACCGTTTTTCCCCATCGGCACATGCCATTCGGCCACCGTATTTTTTTCCGAATCGGGGAATGATTGAATATGTCTGGGGCGGATTCCCAATTTTTCCCAATCGGCAACTGTTTTTTGCTCGTGCTTATGGATTCGGTGCCAATCAAAATCATCCGGCACAATGACTTCCCGGCCCCAAGGCTCTTGCGCATTCCAGCCCATTTGATGTAAATAATTGGCGGCAGAAGAAAAAGCATCCGGCATATTATTCACAATATCGCGCCGACCGTTTCCGTCTCCATCGACGGCATAGGCCAAAAAGGTTGTCGGCATAAATTGGAAATGGCCAAATCCACCATCCCAAGACCCTGTTTGCGGGGCAACATCTTTTTCATGTTGAACGATTTTCAGGTACCCGATAAGTTCACCGGTAAAAAACTTCCGCCGCCGCGGATGATAAGCCAACGATGCCAAAGAATCCAGCATATCCACACTACCCATAAATGATCCGTAATTTGTTTCCATTCCCCACAAAGCCAACAGATATTCCTTTGGCACCTCATATTTTTCTTCTACTCTACCTAACCAAGTCTTATATTTATGGGCCATTTCACGCCCCGTTTTAATTCTTTCGGGACTTAACCGACGATTCGTGTAATCATAAAAATTGGAAACATACTCGGGTTTTTGCGTATCCAATTTAATAACCCGCTCCAATAAATCCATATTTGGCAATGCTTTATCCAAAACCTTACGGCTGATTCCGGCCTTTAAGGCCTCTTGATAAAAACCGCGTTTCCATGCATCAAAATCCGAATCGGCCCACGCGGCATGGATTTGAGCCCCTAATGCAAAAACGATACAACATATTGATTTAAAAAATAATTTCATAAAATATCCTTTGTTTTTTCTCTATCATAGCCTATTTTAAAGAAAAAATCACTTGATTTTTTTATTTTTTTTATGTAAAAATAGGGAAGCCAAAAAATTCGCCGTTATTTCAATGTGGAAAGGTGGCAGAGTGGTCTATGCAGGCGGTCTTGGTCACAAAGTGGAACGGAGCGAAGCGTAGGACAAAATGGGCGCGGGATTGACAGCGTCAATACCGGAGACGGTTTTCAAAGGAAGCCAACTCTTTGAAAATTCAGGGTAAAACGGAAAGGTGGCAGAGTGGTCTATTGCAACGGTCTTGAAAACCGTCGTACCGCAGGGTACCGTGAGTTCGAATCTCACCCTTTCCGCCAATTTAAAAGGATAAATAATGAAAATAAAACTCCCGACACAGATTGAAACACCCAGATTGATTTTAAAAAAGCACACCTTGGATCCCTCTTATATCCAATTATGGGTTGATTCCATAAACCAAAATTTAGGTTGGCTCAGTCAATTTTTGGCACATTTTAGTGAACCTATGACTTTCGAAAAAGAAAAAAACTTTATAGAAAGCGTATTAACGGAAGAAAAAGAAATAGGCTTTGGCATTTGGAACAAAGAAACAAATGAATTGATGGGTGGTATCGGGGCTTTTAATTTCGAAGAAAAAGACCGAAAATCAAGTATCGAATTAGGAATCATGTTATTTCAAAAATATGCGGGAAATGGCTATGCTCCCGAAGCCATGAAATTTTTGGAACAGGAATTATTTGCTGTCGGCGTGGACGGGGTAATGGCTAAAATTGATGAGAAAAACATCCGTTCCCGTCAAGCCGCACAAAAAGCAGGTTTTACATGGAATAATCAAGAAATGCGCGCTTCAAAAAATGATGCCAATAAATTACTCCTTGTATATCGGAAACAAAAGAGCGATTCTCGTTCTTAAAATTTTCTAAATACTTTTTCCTGACTTTTGGAATAAAAAACAAAAAATAATAACGCTTGACTTTATCCATAAAATGTGTTTTTCTAGGGCTGTGCGGTTTATCCGTAAAATCAAAATAACGTGAAAGGGAAATGGATATGTTTAAAAAATTATTGGCAATTATTTGTGGGGCGGTCTTGTTATCGGCTTGTACATCAACCGAGGAAGGTGCTGATTTGTACGGTAATGCGGCTGGCGGTTGGAATCCGGATGTTGATATTTCGGAATTGGCCGAGACGGGATTAACGAAAAAATTTAATAACGAAGTGACTCCTGTCGTATATTTCAGTCTCAATAGTTCGGATCTGGATGCCACAGGCAAATCAACTTTGGCCGAACAAGCCGAATGGCTACGGAAAAATTCGCGGGCATTGGTTGTTATCGAAGGCAACTGTGACGAACGCGGCACAACCGAATATAACTTCGCATTGGGTGAACGGCGAGCCAACGCCGCCCGCCGGTACTTGATTGCAAATGGAATTGATGCCAAACGAATTCGGATTATTTCCTATGGCAAAGAAAAACCGGTTGCTACAGGCTCTAACGAAGAAGCTTGGGCCAAAAACCGGAATGCAACAACGGTGGCCTATTAATAAAAAACACTTGCATAATGAAAAACTTCCCTGTAAAATGACAGGGAAGTTTTTTTTTTAAAAGGGGAATCAAAATGAAAAAAGCAGCATTTGTTTCTTTAATGTTTCTGGCCTTACCGGCGATGGCCGATTTACAAGCTGATATGATTAATGACCGTTTAGACCGATTGGATCGGGAAATGACCCTGATGCAAAAAAGAATTTACACCCCCACCGGTACCGTAGCTACGGGTGTGGATGGTTCCGCCCCGAATTTAAGTGAGGTCTACGCGCAATTGGAAGAACAAAATCAAACCATTTCGGATTTAACCCGTAAGGTTGAAGAACTGACCCATACGCAAGATGTTTTAAAAGAGCAACTGGAAAAAATGCGTGCCGATACGGACCTGCGGTTTGAAGAGCAAAAAGCCCCCACCCCTAAAAAAACGGACAAGAAACCCGAGGCAAAAAAACAAACGGATAAAGAGGCCTATGATGCCGCATATAATCTGCTGATTAAAGCCAAATACCCTGAGGCCGAAAAAGCCTTTACCGCCTTTTTAAAAGACTACCCCGATTCGACGCTAACCGGTAATGCGAATTATTGGCTGGGGGAAACATATTATGTGCGCGGTCAGTATGAGGTCGCTGCCGGTATTTTTTCGGATGGCCTGACAAAATATGAAAAAAGCACCAAGGCCCCTGACAATCTGTTAAAACTGGGCCTAACGATGGCAAATTTAAATAAAAAGGATGAAGCCTGTGGCTTTTTTAAATTGATGCCCGAACAATTCCCAAAGGCCGCAACAACCCTAAAAACGCGTGCCGAGCAAGAGGCTAAGAAACTCGCGTGTCCGTAATTCAAGATACCTTAAAACACTACTTTGACCATCACCCCCTGTCCCCAAAAACAACAATTGGTGTGGCCGTGTCGGGTGGTGCGGACAGTTTGTGTCTGGCCCTATCTTTATCTGATTATGCTCAAAAAAATGGTCTGATTTTAAAGGCTGTTACCATTGATCATGGATTACGCCCCGAATCGGGAGCAGAGGCCCATTATGTGCATGACCTGATGACACAAATAAATGTGTCGCATACAACTCTACTTTGGAAGGGGCCTAAACCCAAAACCCGCATCGAAGAAAAAGCCCGCCAAAAACGATATGAATTGATGGAGGAATGGTGTCATAAAAACAAAATCCAACATTTATTTTTGGCACACCACATGGGGGATCAGGCCGAAACTTTTTGGGCACGACTCACCCGCGGGAGCGGTCTGACCGGCCTTGCCGCCATGACTGAATATGCCCCATTAAACGGGATCAACTTGTGTCGGCCTTTTTTAAATCTTCCTAAAGAAAAATTGGAACAGGATTTACGCCACAGAAAAATTAAGTGGTGTGAAGACAGTATGAATACGGATGAATCTTATGAACGAGTGCGCTGGCGGAATCGGCAGAAAACACTCTCCGAATGGGAATTAGAGCCTCAAAAAATCGGCCTCAGTTGCAGGCGTTTAGCACGGGCAGACAAAGCTCTTTCCTCTTATGCTGACCGTTTTTATACGGCCTTGGCGGACTTATCCCCTGAGGGGTATTTCACCATTCAGGAGCAAGCCTTTTCCACCCTGCCCGACGAAATTAAATTAAGGGTTCTCGTAAAAATTTTGACTTTTTTAGCACCGACTCGATTCCCTGTTTCCCTGGAAGCATTGGAGCGGTGGTTGAATGACTATCCGAAATCCGCAACCTTGGGCGGTTGTATTCTGGTGCGGTCAAAAGGTCTGTTGTTTATCGCCCGCGAATCAAGAAATCTTAAAAAAAACATTGATATCATGCCCCATCAAATCACAAAATGGAACGGTTTTTTGATTTTATCTTCCTGCCCCGTTCAATTGGCTTTAGGTAATACCGATAAAGATTTGCCTTTTGCCGTTCGCGGGGGCATTCCCGCCATTCATTCAAACACAAAACTTTCGCCCACTTTCATGACGGGATCAAAAAAAGAACTTGAAAAAAAATTCAATCTTGAGTATAAAGAGAAAAAATCTGAGGTTATTTTATTATCATTTGAGGGGAAAAAATAAATGAATAAAAGTATATTTAAAAGTCTGTTTTTCTGGGTTGCTTTGTTTGGGATAGCAATATATCTCTTTGGATTAAGTACGCCGCCGATGACCTTACCGGACGTGCGTGAGATTACTTACTCCAATTTGGTATCGCATATTGAAAAGGATGAGGTTAAAACCGTCCAAATTCAAGGTCAAACCCTTACGGGCGAACTAAAAGACGGTAAGAAATTCGCTACTTTTACCCCCGCGGATTCCGGTATTGTGGCCCTACTTCAAAAGAACGGTGTTGAAATTAAGGCCGTTCCCATCCCCAAGGAGGGTACTAGTTTCGAGGACATCCTTGTTTCTCTCTTGCCGTTTCTTTTAATTATTGTAATTTGGTTTATCATGATGAAGCAAATGGCGGCCAGTAACGGCAAAGCACTCAGTTTCGGTAAGTCCAAGGCCCGATTGATGAACGGTAAAGATAAAGTCACCTTTACCGATGTTGCCGGTATTGAGGAGGCCAAACAGGAATTACAAGAAATTGTTGATTTCTTAAAAGCCCCCGCAAAATTCCAACGCTTGGGCGGTAAGATCCCCAAAGGTGCCTTACTTGTCGGCCCTCCGGGAACGGGAAAAACCTTACTGGCCAAAGCAATCGCCGGTGAAGCGGATGTGCCTTTCTTTTCCATATCGGGATCCGATTTTGTGGAAATGTTTGTAGGTGTCGGGGCTTCCCGTGTTCGGGATATGTTTGAACAGGCCAAAAAGGCCGCACCCTGTATTGTCTTTGTGGACGAAATCGATGCCGTCGGTCGGCATCGGGGGGCAGGTCTCGGCGGCGGAAACGATGAACGCGAACAAACGCTAAACCAACTCTTGGTTGAAATGGATGGTTTCGAAGAAAACAGTGGCATTATCATCTTGGCCGCTACAAACCGACCGGATGTACTGGATCCCGCATTGTTAAGGCCCGGCCGTTTTGATCGACAAATTGTGGTATCCAATCCCGACATTCGCGGGCGTGAGCAAATTTTAAAGGTTCATGTTAAAAAAGTGCCTTTGGCCCCCGATGTCAAATTGGAAGTCATTGCTCGCGGAACCCCCGGGTTTTCGGGTGCCGATTTGGCGAATTTGATTAACGAAGGTGCCCTTATGGCGGCACGGCGCAATAAAACCATGGTTACCATGAAAGATCTGGAAGATGCCAAAGATAAAGTCATGATGGGATCGGAACGTAAATCCATGGTTATGGACGATGACGAAAAACGCATGACCGCTTATCATGAAGCCGGCCATGCCATCGTATCCCTGCATTTGCCGGAATCGGATCCGCTGCATAAGGTAACAATTATCCCTCGCGGACGGGCTTTAGGTGTGACAATGCAACTGCCCGAAAAAGATAAATATTCACAAAGTAAACTATACTTAACCTCGCGGCTCAGCATTCTATTTGCCGGTCGCGTAGCCGAGGAAATGATTTTAGGCAAAGACAAAGTTTCCACCGGTGCCAGCAACGATATTCAAGTAGCAACCACCATCGCCCGCAAAATGGTAACCGAATGGGGATTTAGTGATTCTTTAGGTCCGATTGCATACGAAGAGCCCCAAGGCGAAGTCTTTTTGGGTTACGATATATCCAAGCGTAAAAACATGGCCGATGATACGGCTCTGCGCGTGGATAAAGAAATTCAAAAAATTATCGAAACGGCGTATCGTAAGACCAAAGAGATTTTGAAAAAATACAAATCTGAATTGGATATTTTGGCCAAGGGATTAGTGGATTACGAAACCCTGTCCGGGGATGAGATTCATGACCTGTTAAAAGGCAAAAAGATTCGTCAGGACGAAAAAAAGCCCGCCATTCCACCGCGTAAAACGGTTCCGGATACCGGTGTTTTGACAATGGCTACCCCATCCCAACCGACGGTAAAGGCCAAAGCCCCTACCCGTAAAAAAGTAACCAAAGCAAAATAACCGCTTTTAAGAACAGAAAAAACCGAAAAGAATCTTGACTTTTTCGGATAAATTCGCTATGATGCGCCTAAATAATTTATTTTAGGAGTATAAAATGGCAGCCACAACAATGGATCAACTGGTATCGCTGTGCAAACGGCGGGGATTTATCTTTCAAAGCGCAGATATTTATGGCGGATTACAGGGTGTTTACGATTACGGCCCATTGGGTGTGGAATTAAAAAATAACCTAAAAGCTGCTTGGTGGCGCGCAATGGTCTATGAACGCGACGATGTGGAAGGCTTGGATGCCAGCATTCTGACACATCAAAAGGTCTTACACTATTCGGGACACGAAGATACTTTTACCGACCCCTTGCAGGATTGCAAAAAGTGTAAGAATCGCTTCCGCGCTGACCACATTAAGGATGGAAAGTGCCCAAATTGTGGGTCTACAGACCTGACAGAACCGCGGATGTTTAACTTGATGTTCAAAACAGCCATCGGCCCCGTAGAAGATTCGGGAAATTTTGCCTACCTACGCCCTGAAACGGCTCAGGCCATCTTTACCCAATTTAAGAACGTTGTTGATTCAACTTCCCGTAAGGCTCCCTTTGGTATCGCCCAAATCGGTAAGTCATTCCGAAACGAAATTACACCCCGCAACTTTATCTTTCGGGTACGTGAATTCGAACAAATGGAATTGGAATTTTTTGTCAAACCAGGAACAGATATGGAGTGGTTGGAAACTTGGAAAGAAAATCGCCTCAAATGGTGGGAAGAACAAGGTCTTGACTTAAGCAAAATGCACATTTTAACGGTTCCAAAAGAAGATTTGGCCCACTATTCAAAGGCTACCTATGATTTGGAATATCAATTCCCGCACGGACTCGAAGAACTGGAAGGTATCGCCGATCGTCAAGATTTTGACTTGGGCAACCATACCCGCTATCAGGATGAATTGGCACTATCCGCAAAAGTCAATAAAAATTCGGATTCTTCTGCTAAATTAGCCCTCTTTGACGATACTGATAAAAAATGGTATGTGCCGTTTGTTGTAGAACCTTCGGCCGGTGTAGATCGTGGCGTTTTGGCTGTCTTGACCGAAGCCTATACCGAGGAAACCTTGCCCAGCGGGGAAACCAGAACTGTTTTAAAACTCAAAAAACATCTGGCACCGGTAAAGGTGGCCATTATTCCGCTAAAGCGCAATAATCCCGATATTATGAAACTGGCTCACGAGATTAAGGCCAACCTCTTAAAAACCGGTATAGGACGCGTTATGCTGGAAGATTCTGGAAATATCGGTAAAGCCTATCGTCGGCATGATGAAATCGGAACACCGCTTTGCGTGACTGTCGATTTCGAAAGCATTGAAAAATCCCCCACCAGTGTCACTATTCGTAATCGTGACACCATGGCACAAGAACGTATCAATGTTTCCGACCTACCGGCGTACTTAAAAGATTTCTTTTTGAAATAAGAATAGAACTCAAAATTTCCTTTTTCACCTCCTAAGTTAATCAGTATACTAAATTATTGTGGGTATTAAAATTATTCAGATATATCTTTTGGCCCTATAAAATCAACATACCACCCTTTGACAAATGGGTAAGATTTAATCTTAGCTATATCATTTGTTCCAAAAACAAAAAGGGGTAAACTAGCATACTCTCCATAATTTTTTTCTAATTGATTAATATGTACAACGAATACCTTTTTCTTTGTGTTCAAATGCTGAAAATTTGGGAGAGAATTAGTTGTAATCCATCGACTATCCCCCCCTAAATTTCCGATTGATCTTTCCCTAATAGCAAGGGCAATCTTATCTTTTGCAACTTTTGATAATGATCTTCCAGAAACCAAATGTACATCATCTCTCATAAAAATATCGTTTATCTCTTTTGAAGTTAAAACAGTTTGATTACCCAGTATTTTTCTCTTTCTCGCTTCTTCGGATGAAATCGCTCCCTCACAACTAGAACAATCTGTCAATTCATGAAATCTTTTCCAATCATGTGCAGCCACAATATCATGATCCGTTGTTTCTTGAAGATCTAACTCTATATATTTAAAACCATTTTTTATAGAATTCAAAACTGCTTCTTTTGAATTTAAGACCTTTTGGCCTTTATACCCTCCCCCACCATGTGCAATAAGAATTGGGAATGGGGGATCCTCAAGTGGTTGAGATAAAACTCCTAAGGGGAAATAAATAATGATAGCTATTATAAAATAATTAATGATCTTCTGAAACTTCATATTGTTTCCCATAAATCATATCAAAATAATCTTTTTGACTAGCCTCTAATTCTTGCTCAAACTTTTTTGCTCCCAATTGTTCAACCAAAGTTGGTTCATCGCTCCAAAGTGAAACCCCTATACCCCATTTTCTGGGTAAAAGTTTAAATCCTGCACTTTCCAAAATAGTCGGTGCGAAATCAACTTGGGTAAATTCTTTTTTAATAACCCCCTTATTCAAAGGATTTGAACCATCCAATACCAGATTATAAATCTGTCTTCTAGGATATTTTTTCGCATTTTTTACTCTGAAGATCTCTGTTTTATCCAATCCCCAAGATAAATGATCTCCCACAAGATAAATAATAGTATTTTGATACCAAGGTTGCTTTTGACACCAACGAACAAAATCAAAAATTTGTTTATCTAGGCATTTAATGGCATCTCTACCATCCCCATATTTTTTTTCACAAAATGCTTCGGCTACGAATTCTTTTGGAGCATGAGAATTTCCCGTAATAAAATAAACAAAAAATGGGGCATCAGTTCTCTTTTTATTTAATGTTTCCTTAATAAAACGAATTAATTCAGAATCCGGAATCCGGTAGCCTGAATCTTTTTGTAAATATCCCAATTTCTCTAATTCCTTTTTCCCAACGGAAACACTCATCGGGTGTCTCTCCAGAAACTTATCGTTACCTTCATCAGTACATTTTGCCCCCATAATAAAGTAAGTTTCCCAACCATACTGTGCCAATAAATCAGACAAACAAAAAGCATTCGGATATCCACCATATTCTTTCGTTTTAAATAAATTTGCAAATATCTTCCATATACTTGTTCCTCGAGGGATACCACAATTCATTGCGATAAATGCTGGTATAGTTGGTACCATAATCTGCAGGTTATAATATCCATCAAAAACAATTCCTTCTTTTTTTAATTCTGTCAATTTCGGTATTAAATTTTCACCTCCTGTCACATCAGACCAGGTAAATAAATCCTCAATACTTTCCAAAGAAATCACAATGATATTTTTCTTTTTTTGCCCTTTAGGAAAAATAACGTGTGGTATTACATACTCTTTTTTAAACAAGGATACATTCTCTTCTTTAGGGCTCGGATGATAATTAATAAAAAAAAGCGTAATACACCCAATTAGCATTAGAGGAAAAGCTATTTTCCAATATCGACATAATAAAAATGTTATAAGTAAAAATATAACACATCCCAATAATATCTCCTTCCAATATGGCATCAACGGACAGGAAAGTACTAATTGATAATGGGATAAAATCAAAGCAATATCCACCCCATCCCATAAGGATGAAACCCCACAGTAAACACAAGCACAAAAAACTATTAACGTCATCAAAAGCCAAGAGAGATATTTTAATATTTTCATGTTAGTTTTTCCTTTTAAGAGAATGGTAAAGAAGTATTATTTCAAACCAATTACAAATTTTATCAACCCAATTTTTTCGACGATAAAACATTTCGGGTTGATAAATCAGATTCATAATCTTCGTCCATTGTTCTCTTGAATAATGAGATCTGATAAGTTCCCCTCTGTTATACAATTTAACTAATTCATGATAAACCCCTTGTACAGTTTTTTTCAAATTCTTTTGATCCGCTGTATCTATTGCCCACAAAAAACTTAAAACACCTTTGGCTATATTCAATTCAACAATATGTTTATTATAGGGATGCGTATCAAAAAAGTGACAATTAAGCCTAAATTCGTTTATCATTCTATCCAATTTATAACTCCGATTACTGGAGGAATCAGGATTAATACGATTATAGAGATAAAATGCTTGTTTCAAAATCATTATCCGCTTTGCATAATATAGTGTTTTTAAAAAGAATCCCAAATCCTGATAACTGGCCCTAGGAGTCTCATTATGTAAAATTCTGTTTTGTGACAAAAATAATCGTTTGTAAATAGTATTCCAAGTATTATGATAAGTCCATGTCAGAGATTCTTTCTGCGGATCAATGACGCGATTATAACCAAGGGGATCAACGATACTCATATAACAAATTGATTGTTCTTTTCTTGTTCCATTAACCTGATAAAAATCACTTTTTACAAAATCAAGATTAAATTCTTTAGCTTTTTGGTATAATACCTCATACATATTGGGTAAAATAGTATCATCCGGTTCCAAGATAGCAACATACTCTCCAGAGGCTGCCTGAATTCCCACATTCATAGAATGTCCGTAACCTGTATTTTTTTTATCAATTATCTTGATTCGAGAATCCTGTCGTTGATATTTTTTTAAAATTTCTAAAGAACCATCCGTTGAACCATCATTAACACAAATAATTTCTATATCTTGAAGGGTTTGATTAATCACACTCTGCATTGCTGCATCTAAATATTTTGCCACATTATAAACAGGCATCACTACACTAACCTTTATTTGAGTTCGGGGTTGTTTTAGGTTTTGGATGATTATATTTGAATCAATAGGGCATTCCTTTTCAAAATTCTCGATACCTATAATTAATTTTCTTTTTGATAATTGCAATTTCTTAGACTGATAGTGATACTTACTCTCCTCATAAAACCAAGACAGAAAACTATTTTTACATCGTTCATAATTTTCTAATTTTTTTAATGTTTGTATCAAATGATATGTAGCATTAATCCATGATACAGCACCATTATCTAACGTTCTTTGTAAGGATTTAGAATGTATCCGATAAAATATCAATTCATCATTTAAGTATGAAATTTTTGAAGCGACAGAAAGAGCTGAATACACAAAGCATAGATCATTAGAATTTTTGGTATCAGAGAACCATAGATTGCTTCCCCTAACTAAAGAGAGTTTAAACAATTTATCCCACGCCCACCCTACTGTCACCTGAAATAAATGCTCTGAAAAAAATGGGTCATTAATAGAAAAGGTATCGCTCCATAAATAATCCGTTTTTAAACTCCATAGCATTGATCTAACAACACTTCCTTTTATCTCTTTTGCCCGACAAATACAGATATCGGAATTTGTATCAATACACTTGCTATACAGTTTTTCCAGCATATTTAATTCAAAAAAATCATCCGAATCCAGAAATGACAGGTACTCCCCTTTTGCAATTTTAAGGCCCTTATTTCGCGCTGCACCAGCCCCTTTATTTTCTTGTGTATAGACCTGAATCCGCCAATCTTTTTTCTCATACTCCTTACAAATAGATAAACTGCTGTCCGTAGAACCATCATCAATCAAAATAATCTCTATTTCTTTCAACGTTTGATTAACAACCGAATCCAAACACTGCCGCAGATATTTTTCTACATTGTAAACGGGAATTATCACACTGACTTTAGGGTAATTAAGGACTCGTTCCACATCGATTAAAAACTTTTCCTTAAATTGTACCGCTATCTCAGAACTTTTTGATAAATACTTTTGAACCTCTTTTAAAAACTCCAAATCCGTAATTTCAAATAATCCGTCCCTTAAGCGCCATTTTAGTTCTTGTAAAAAGAATTCATCACATTTTTGAAGTAAAAAACGATCATTCACTTTTTTTAAATCATCATATATTGCGCAACAAACATTGATGATATCTAAATTCATAGATGTATTTTTCCTTCTAGATTTTACCATAATGGAATCGGGATTATCTTTCCGATAGAAATACAGAGTATCCCATATAACACAATATCTTTTCGCATAATGGGCCACCATAAAATTCCAATAATTATCTTCCATCAGAAGACCTTTTGGAAATTTTATCTGATACTTTTGGATAAATTCTCGGCGAAAGAGCTTATTCCAAACATTTTGTGGCATCAATAGTGGGTCAATCGGATAAGACTCATTATGCATTCGCGTTTGAAACCAACTATTGAACTGCTTGTTAACTTGTTCATCATTATCAAATGCCCTTGCATTACACATTGAAAAGTCCGCTTTATTTTGGATAAGGGCCTGATATAACTTTTCCAAATAAAGAGCATCCACATAATCATCCGAATCCACAAATGCTATACACTCACCCTTTGCACATTCCATCCCAATATTTCGGGCTACTGACAGACCTCTATTCTCCCCTGTATAAATCCGAATCCGCCAATCTTTTTTTGCATACTCTTTGCAAATAGCTAAACTGCTATCCGTTGAGCCATCATCAATCATAATAATCTCTATTTCTTTCAACGTCTGATTTACTACTGAATCCAAACATTGGCGCAGATATTTTCCCACGTTGTAGATGGGAATAATCACACTTACTTTTGGATAATTAAGGGCTCGCTCCACATCTATTGAAAACTTCTTTCTAAATTGAATTGTTGCTTCATGACTTTTGGATAAATATTTTTGTACCTCTTTTAAAAACTCTACATCCGTTATTTTAAACAATCCTGAGTTCAAGCGGCCCTCCACTTCCCTCAAAAAAAACTCATCGCATTTTTTAAGCAAAAAAGTGTTACTTACCTTTTTTAAATCATCATAAATAGCACAACAGATCTTGATGATATCCCATTTATGCTTTGATTGAGAAACTAAAGACACCATAATCGAAGATAAATTATCTTTTCGATGAAAATAAAGAGTATCCCATACAACACAATACTTTTTCGCATAATTAGCTATCATAAAATTCCAATAATTATCTTCTAAAAAAAGGCCTTCCGGAAATTTTATTCGATATTTTTGAAGAAAATTACGCCGGAAAAGCTTATTCCAAACATTGGGCGGCATCAATAATGGGTCAATCGGATAAGACTCATTATGCATTCGCGATTGGAACCAACTATCATATTTCTTATTGGCTTGCATATCATTACCAAATGCTATTGCATTACACATAGAAAAATCTGCTTCATTTTGGGTAAGGGCCTGATATAATTTTTCCAAGTAACAAGGATCCACATAATCATCCGAATCTACAAATGCTATGCACTCTCCTTTAACATACTCCATTCCAACATTTCTGGCTTCTGAAAGCCCCTTATTTGTCTGATGAACAACAAATATTCTCGTATCCTTTTTCTCATACTCTCTGCAAATATCCAAACTACTGTCTGTTGACCCATCATCAATCAAAATAATCTCTATTTCTTTCAACGTCTGATTTACAACAGAATCCAAACATTGGCGTAAATACTTTTCTACATTATAGACAGGAATTATTACACTGACTATTGGCTTATTTTTTAGCATTCACTTCCCTCTCATCGCACAACTTAATACTATCCATGTTTAAATATTTGGTCATAAAAGGATTAATCGTTTTTAATTGAGATAAAAGCTTATAAGAATCAGCATCCAAAAATGAGGCAATATACTTAAAATGCTCGTATAATCTAATGTAGCTTAAATCAAACAACCGTCTTAGCCCTTTTTGTTGCGCAAATAAAATATTATCCATAATACCCCTTAACAAATCATTAATTTTTTTTGAGTTCCACTTTACTTCTTTGTGATACATTCTGTAACTATAAACAGGTAATTTTAAGACATAAAATTTGCCCACTTTTTCTAATGCACGCACAAAAAAGGAAGGGTCTTCAAAACGAAGATAATCTGGAAAATATAATTGCTTCTCTGTAATAAAATCTCTTTTATAAATAAAGCGATGATAACCATAGTCAAACTGATAATCAATAAATGAAATTAACTGATCCTTTTTAAATAAATATCCGGAATTATTTATATACCCAAAATTTTGATACATTTTTTGGGATACATCATTATAATTTAAAAATTCCCCACCGCAAATATCAACTTTTTTCAATCTTGCGAAAGAATATAGTGTAAGTAAAGAGTTTTTAGAAAAATAGAAATCATCTGCATCTATAAATGCCACATATTCCCCTTTAGCAATCCTAATTCCACGATTACGCGCTGCACCCGCACCTCTATTTTCCTGTGTATAAACCTGTATCCTTGAATCTTTTTCCGCATACTCTCTGCAAATATCCAAACTACTATCCGTGGAACCATCATCAATTAGGATAATCTCTATCTCTTTAAGCGTTTGATTAACAACAGAATCCAAACATTCACGCAGATACTTTTCCACGTTATAGACGGGAATTATCACACTCACCTTTGGGGTAGTGAGCAAATTTTTTTTCTTCGTACAAATCATGCCTATGACCATACATCAAAATGCCCAATTTGTCAAGGAAAAGAATACATCGGTATCAAAAATCCGCTAGTCCCAATATATTCAAATCAGCAAAAAAATCCCCCATCTGGACGGACGGGGGATAAAAACAAACAAAACTTGATGGATTACATCAAACCGTCTTTGGTTGCCATATGTTTAACCATACGCACCAAAGCGTTCGAATAACCCCATTCGTTATCATACCAGGAAACAATCTTAAACATCCGCTTTTCACCTTTCAGGTTATTTTGCAGAGTTGCTTTAGAATCGTAAATACTGGCATGCGAATCATTGATGAAGTCGGTGGAAACCAATTCTTCATCTGTGTAGCCCAAAGTACCCTTCAAATAAGTATCAGCTGCCTTTTTGAGCAATGAATCAATTTCTTCAATGCTGGTATCTCTGACTGCTACAAAAGTCAAATCCACTGCAGACACATCAGCTGTCGGCACGCGGAAAGACATACCGGTTAATTTTCCTTTTACAACCGGCAACACTTCGCCGACGGCCTTGGCCGCACCCGTTGTAGACGGAATAATATTGATGGCAGCAGCCCGACCGCCGCGCCAATCTTTTTTGGACGGTCCGTCAACGGTTTTTTGAGTCGCTGTATATGAGTGAATTGTGGTCATTAAACCTGTTTCCACACCGATACCTTCTTTAATCAAAACATGGACCAGCGGAGCCAAGCAGTTCGTTGTGCACGAAGCATTTGACACGATCACGTGTTTAGCCGGATCAAATTCTTGTTCATTCACACCAAAGACCATTGTTTTCACATCGCCTTTACCCGGGGCAGAAATCACCACGCGTTTAGCACCGGCCGTAATATGACCTTGGGCTTTTTCTGATTGTGTGAAAAGACCGGTCGATTCGATCACATAGTCAATGTTCAAATCTTTCCAAGGCATCATAGCCAAATCTTTTTGTGCCATCAAGCAACGGATTTCGTTACCGTTCACCACCAATGTATCATCTTCTTCCAAAGCAGGATTTGATTTTTTGGTTGTGATATCGGCTTTCATTTTACCATGAACCGAATCATATTTTAATTGATAAGCAAAATACTTTGCATCTGTTCCCATATCCACCACGGCAACAACATCAATTCCGTTCCCGAGCAAACCTTGTTCCGTAATAGCTTGGAACACTAAGCGGCCAATCCGGCCGAATCCGTTAATAGCAACACGAACTGTCATAATTATTCTCCTTTGTTAAAATTAAAAAAAATCGTGTGAGGTATCATAGGCATATTTCACACAAAAAGTCAAGAAAAATTTAGCTTCTCCTTTAAACACCAACAAAATCCCTTTATCTGTTCATCACTTTGGACCATCATACAATTCACGTCAATTCCTCTAATTCTTCAGACTCCCCTTCCACCATCTCGCGAATTCCATCATAATCTTCCGGATCGGATGTCAATAATGCAACCGTTTTGGGATACAGTTCCTTATCCGTATAGGCCAAAGCCTGTTCCGCAGAAATGAAACCGTCACAATATGCTTCTACGGCAATAACGTCTTTCAAATTACCGGAACGAAAGGCAATAAATTCCTCCATAACACCATGTAAATCCTCTTTTGTATATTCATCCGGAGGATCTAACCAAAGCACAACACCTTCCGGAAAAGCCTTCAATTTAATAAGGGCAGAAACAATTTGAACCAAGATGTCATAATAAAATTCTCTTTCTTGGTATGATTTACTTTTCTCATACAGATATATTAAGTCTTCCGGTGTGTTAGCCAATTTTATTTCATTTTCCAATGACTGCTCTTCAAAAGATTTTTCACATCCTTTTTTCAATTTTTTATAAATAGGCTTCCACTTTTTATAGAGTAGCTTCCACCCCAAAATAACAAAAAAAAGAACAGTCCAAAAAAGAAAAAGGAAAAGAAAACCGTGTAAAGATCCGTCAAAATCAACTTGCTTCATTTTCTCTCCTCAAAAATAAAAAAGGAGGGCATATTGAGGGAGTGCCCTCCTGCCAATTCCGCTTATGAGACATAGGAAGACTAAATGTTAAACGGAACCGTATCGCCTTAGCGACGAAAATGTTGTATCACATTTTTTTCGTTCTGTCAAATATTCTTTTATGCAACAGGCATAAACTTTAGTCTAGCTATATTGAAATGTTTCCAGAAATCCGCTGAGTCCCATATGGATGGTATAAAGATCCCGATTTTTTACTCTCTCTCTTTCTTCTGGCTTTAGTATATACCATGCATCCAAAGAATTTTCGATTCGACGATTACTGTTTTTCAACCGTTTTACTTCCAAAGAGCTCACTCCACAGGTTATTAAAGACAGGGCGCATACCGTTCCAAAGGTCATTGTTAACGGATTTTTACGGGTTTTCTTATCCGCAAATGAAGTGGTTGCCATTCCACAACCAAGGCTTAATAGTGTAGCCCAACCGGCAATAATACCTATTTTCTTCATTCGCTTAATCCACACTAAATTCTTATCATGTCGATTGGCTAGGCCCATCTGACCGTCAATGTCTTCCTTTTTTTCCTTTGACTCTTCCTTGTGTTTCTTTACCTCAAAATCACTTAGGTTCTTTTTCCCCTGGAATGCGATCTGTTGGTACCGAGATCCCCCTATATACCTACACATTACTCTTTCCTGAAGAGTTTCACCCGGATATGTTGCCAAAGGCCGATAAAAGGAGGCGGTATTCGAATTAAACTGATAATCTGAAATTCGCTGATATCTTTCATCTAATTGTTCCTGTGTAATCACGCGGGTTGAATACCTGTTACAAGCCATATTTCATCCCTATTGCGCTGTATTTTGATTCATCAATGCCGACAAAATACCTTGGGCCAACTGTGTCGTAGCCGGTGTTTGTTCCTCAGGTGCCAAACAAGCGGCAAGCATCTTCTTAACTGTTGTCCGCATCGGCGATGCCAAAGCCGTCCCGTCTTGGACATAGGCCATTGCTTTTGCTGTCAAACAAGACTGCATATCCGATTTTTCTTTCATAAACTCGGACTTATCCATACATCCTGCCAATAAGCCCAATAACGCAACACATATATATTTTTTCATCATAAAATACCTCCGTTGAAAATAGTATCAGATTTTATTTTTTTATGCAAGATATTTTATAAAATAATTCCGCCACCCAGAACACAATCATCTTGGTAAAATACCATGGATTGCCCACGGGTCACGGCGCGTTGCGGCTCATCAAAAACAACTTTTACCCCCTTTTCGTCAGGAATCAAAGTTGCCCCGACAACCTTACCGGAAGAACGATATTTGACCATAGCCGGCATTGCCTCTTTTAATTCATCAATAATTCCGCCCCATACAACCTGATGGACAAGGGCAGATTCAATAAAGGTATCCTTACTTGACCCGACAATTACTCGATTATGATCGGCATCAATATCCACCACAAACAACGGTTCGGGATACGCTATCCCCAACCCTTTTCTTTGACCGATTGTATAATTCCAAAATCCCTGATGTTTTCCCAGTACTTTCCCCGTGGTCAAAACAATATCCCCGACTTTCGGCTTTTGTTCCAACAAATCCGCATAATCACCGGCATAAAAATCTTGACTGTCGGCCTTTTCTGCTACGGCAAGCCCCCTTTCTTTTGCCATTTGTCGCACTTGTTCCTTAGTGTATTCCCCTAGCGGGAATAAGGTTTGGGCCAATTGTTTCTGGGTCAATCGATAAAGGAAATAACTTTGATCTTTATGGGAATCCACACCCTTTTTAAGGATAAAATGCCCGTTTTTTTCCTCGATTTGGGCATAATGCCCCGTAGCAAAATAATCAAACTGAATCCCTTGTTTTCGGGCTTCTTCAGCCAATAATCCAAACTTCATCAACGTATTACACATCACGCACGGATTCGGGGTTAATCCCGATAAATAGGCCTCTTTAAAATATTTTAAAACCGTCTTTTTATAAGGTTCCGACAAATCCAATATATGGGATTCTATCCCTTGGGATTCGGTCCACTTTTGAATATCTCGAATATCCTGCTTTTCCGAAGGGCCATAACAGGCATCCCCCGTTATATGCGCCGGAATTGCCCCGTTATAAATGGACATTGATAAACCGATAACGTGATACCCTTGTTCCTTCAATAGAATCGCCGTTAAAGTTGAATCCACTCCCCCCGATAAACCGACCGCTACCGTTGTCATATAAAAAGCCTCCAAACATACACCGCATAAGCCAATAAAAACAGAACTCCAATTCCTCTCGAAAACCTCTTTTTCCACAAGGCAATTCCAATCAAAGCCACCGTTGCTCCCATCATAACCCACAAATCCAGCCCCATTTTTTCCCGTATTTCAATCGGCATAAACACGGCCGTCAGGCCCAAAATAAACAAGGCATTATAAATATTACTACCCACAACATTCCCGAAAGCGACATCATTATGCTTATGTATGGCGGATATGATTGAAGTAATCAACTCCGGTAAGCTTGTCCCCACAGCCACAATGGTAAGGCCTATCACTTTTTCCGAAATTTCCCATTCGCGTGCCAAAAGGCTCGCATTGGTAACCAATAACTTCGCCCCCAACAAAGTTAAAGAAATACCGATAATCGTTTGCCCCAAGGCCATAATCGGCTTTCCACACTCATCGGGATTATTTTGTTCTTGTTGTTGTTTTTTATCTGAAAAATAAGAATACGCCACATAAATAAACAACGTACCCACCATAACAAACCCCATCAGATGGCCAATTCGGCCCAATAAAACGGCAAAAACCAATATCAGGGAAGACAAAGCCAAAAATGTTCCATCCCGCCGAAACGATTTCAAATCGACCTGAACGGGTGACAAAACAGCCGCCACCCCCAAAACCAATAAGATATTGGCAATATTGCTTCCCACTACATTTCCGACGGCAATCCCTTCGGATTTATCAAATACGGCCAGTAAACTTGTTATCAACTCAGGGGTAGAGGTCCCAAACCCTACCAAAGTTAAACCGATTAATAAAGGCGAAACGCCCAGGCGCTTTGCCAACTTAACTGACCCGTCTACCAACCAGTTACCGCCGTAAATCAAACAGATAAACCCAATAATTAACCAAACATAAACCATAGATTGTCCTTTCTCTTTATGCGTTATTATAGCGAAAAAATTCCCGTTCGGCAAGCGTTAAATTGTGACAGAAATATGACAAAAAAAATACAGAAATATGACAAATTGCTCTTAAAATCATTATTTTCTTTCCATTTAGACCTTCTTCCGCTAAAAAGCCCTTGTTGATTAACAACCATAAGGAGTTTTAATGAAACAACTTTTTAAAATATTAGCTTTATCATTTTTAGGCCTGACGGCAACCAAAACAGTGCATGCCGCCGGCTATCAATTAAATGAATATTCGACGACCAATATGGGCCGTTCATTTGCCGGTATCGGTGTCGCAGCAGACGATTTTTCGGCAATCGGTTACAATCCGGCCGGTATGATTTTAAACAAAACAAATGGGATTCAAGGAAGTGCTTCTTGGGTGCGTATTCATTCCACTTTTAAGGGGAATGACGGTGCCGGCAGATCCGGTCATGATCAAACAAGCATCAGCCGTGTTTTGCCCGCTTTTTTCACCCAATACCGTTTTAATGATGATCTGACGGCGGGAATCGGTCTTTATACACCGTTTGGTTTGGCAACCGATTACCCCAACGGTTGGTTTGGAGAACGCCACGGGGCTTTATCCGAAATTACCGTTGTTAACTTAAGTCCGGCTATTGCTTATCGCTTGAACGAAATTTTTTCAGTCGGTGCTGCCATTAATTTACAATATGCAAAAGCCCACTTAACCAGTTCCATCAGTGATGTTCGCGGTGATGATACAGCAATGGGCTTTTCCGTCGGTTTAACGGCTGAACCCATGAAAGAATTGCGATTCGGTCTTTCTTTCCGCTCTAAAGTAACCCATGAACTAGAGGGGGATTTAAAAAGATTAACACACCCACAATTAGGTAATTTAACCGGTGATGTTGACGCTAATATTACGACCCCTGAAGTCGCTATCTTATCGGGTGCTTGGGACATGACGGATAAATGGACTTTGTCAGGAACGGCCCGTTGGACCCGTTGGAAAAGATTTGATACCCTCAATATTAATTTAGATGTCAATACCCCTATGGGCCAAACACACATGACATCTACAACTAAAGAGAAATGGCGTAATACCGGTTTCTTTGCATTGGGATTAGACTACAAAGCCACCGACAAATGGACGATTCGCGGTGGTGTCGGCTATGATATGACGGTTATCCGGACATCAGATCACAGAACTCCCCGTATTCCGGATGGTCGCAGGACAATGGGATCACTGGGCGTATCTTACAGTTATAAGAACGTGGAATTTGATGCCGGTTATACACATATTTTCATCGTTGGAGGTCATTCCAAGGGAACGGATAACCAAAATGCCGCTATCGGCCGTCCGAATATCAAATATTCTTCGGATGCAAATATGTTAAGTCTGGGAATTCAGTATAAGTTTTAGTCAAAGTCCCGCTTTTGCGGGATTTTGATTTTTTTTCTTGCAATTCAATTTTTTTTTTGCTAGAACAAAAAAGTCAATTTTTTTGAAGGAGATTATTCATGAATACAAAAAATCGTTCAACACCTGTTGTTGAGAAAAAAGAAGATAAATGCTGCTGCAACCAAAAAGAATGTGCTTGCGATTGCGGTTGCGAATGTGGTTGCTGCGGAACCGGAAAGACGATACTGCTTTGCGGAACTATTTTAGTTTCTGCTCTCTTAATTGCCGGCTCTGTCTTTTTTAAACCCTGCGGTTGTGATGCTATAAAAGGAAGACATTTTCCCCCGCATCATGCAATGATGCAAATGAATAAAGGACCAAATCCAATACAAATGGAAAAAACCATGCGGGACTTTGTAGAGAAAAATCCGGAATTGTTGGCGAAATCTGTTGAAAAGTACTTTATGGAGCAAGAAGTTAAAGCGGCTAAAGCTGCCAAAGCTGCTGCTCAAAAAGCTGAACCGAACGAATATAAATTAGAAGATTTACCTAAAGCCGATGAAGCCTTAGTCAAGCAAATCATCGATGATAAGACAAACTATTCTTTGGGGAACAAAGACGGAAAATTTGTCATCATTGAATTCTTTGATTACAATTGCGGTTGGTGCAAAAGAACAAATAAGGGTTTAGAAGAAGCTATTGCCAAACCGGAAGGCAAGAACATTCGTTGGATCCCCATCGATACGCCGATTTTTGGTGAAGGCAGTGAAACAATTGCCCGCTACGTTTTGGCCGCCGGTGAACAAGGAAAGTATGCCGAAATGCATGCGGCAGTCGGGGCTGCAAAATCCCGTTTGGATGAAGCCGGTTTATTGGAACTTGCCAAAGGCTTGAAACTTGACACCAAGAAACTCACAGCCGATGCCAATAGCGATAAGATCAAAGGTAAACTGGAATCCAATAATGAATTCAGACAAAAACTGAATATTCGGGGCGTTCCGATGGTGATTGTCGACGGTCGAATTCATGGCGGCGCTTTAATCGGTGATGCTTTGGATACCGTTGTTAAGATTTCATCTCAAAAATAAGTATCAAATCTTAATCCGAAAGCCTCGAATTTTTTCGAGGCTTTCTTTTTTCTCAAAATAAGATTGCCTTTCATCAAAATATTTGATATTCTGCGCCCAAGGAGAAGTTATGATTTATTTAATCAGACACGGACAAACGGATTGGAACAAAGTTCACCGCATACAAGGGCAACTGGATATTCCCTTAAATAATACCGGCAGAAACGAAGCCCTCATATGCGGAAAGCAACTAGCTGCTTTATCCATAGATCAAATTATTTCATCGGATTTATCGCGTACCCAAGAAACCGCCCGCATTATCGGCGATATTTTATCGCTTTCCCCAACCACTGACCCCAGATTAAGAGAAGTCAACTGTGGCGATTTACAGGGCGTTCTGGTTAAAGATATACCCGATAAAACGTGGGATACTTTTAATCACGAAGCCCATAAGCTCCATGCCGAATCACTTGCCGATGTTTACAAGCGGGTTAAATCATTCTTTGCCGATCTGGATACAACAAAAAACACACTGATTGTCACCCATGGGGGTGTAATTCGGATGACCTTGTATTTATCCCAAAACCCGCATTCATTTAATCAAACAAAATTCGAAAATATAGCCCTTCCGTTTAAAATTAAGAATACGGCAATTTTTGCATGGGATGGGCAAGAACCTTTACACCCGCATCTTCCAAAATCTGAACATCCTGAATTTTAGATACTTTTACATTGCCGGATAAGCAGGCGGACTTTCCTCAAAGAAATCAGGTGCAGGGCTTACCGTTTCCGATCGTCCGCCAGACGTTATTTGGAAAACGTCCAACAATCTTTCGTTCGTGCCATCTCTCTTAAGCCGGAATCGTCCGTTCACACCATTAAAACCGGTCGGATTTGATAAATTATGAGATGTCAAAGCCTGTTTTTCCGCCAAAACAGAAACCAATGAAACCGCGTCATACGCCAAAGCCGCTATTCGAGGCGGATTTTCACCAAAAGCTTCCCGATATCGACCGTTAAATACATCCGTTCTGGCCACAGGCGTTGCAGCAAAATACCCGCCGATTAATCCCCTGTCACGCGATCCCTGCCAATTCGCTAATCCATAGAAAGAAACAACTTTCGGTGAAATATCATAATAAGCCAGCAACGATAAAATTTGTTGCAACCTTACTCCTTCTTCAAAAATTAGGAGTGCATCAAAATCCAATCGTTCTTCAATCGGTGTAGCCAAAATCGCCTTTTCGCGCTCGGTTAAATTTGTTTTTCTTGGATCTACCAATTTAGGTGAAATTTTTGTAATCACCCCCATAAAATCGGTTGTTTCCGGCTCATAAAGTGAAATGTGTTTCAATGTCATGTCGGGACAAGAATTAATTGCCTCACTTAACGTATTCATGGTTAATTCCCCGGTTTTATCCTCGGGTCCGATAACGGCGATTTTACGTTCCCCTTTTTCGCACATAAAATTCACCAATCGTTCAATTTGATTCGGAATGAGAACACCCATTGTATAAACACCCGATTCCATCAATGAACTGTCTGTTGTAAATGAGATAATCGGGGCATCCGGCGATTCGGATTTTAAGGACTTTAATTCCTGTGCAAATACGGGGCCGATAACTACATCCGGTCCCTGGACACGCGCTTCATGCCAGGCCTCAACCACACCGTTTTCCGTTCCCTTAGTATCAAAGAACATTAGCTCTAACGGGCTTCCTTGCTGTTCTTGCAAAGCCATCATGGCACTGTTTCTGAAAGCCTCTCCCACATTTGCAGATTTCCCCGAAAGAGGCAATAACATCGCCGCTTTGGCTGATTTTTGAGAGGTCTCTTTTGTTTCCCATGGAAAGTATTCGACCCGTTTTGCCTGGCATCCCCACAAGACCAAACACACAAAACAAATATTTATTAAATTCTTTATCTTCATTTACATTGCCCTTTTCGTTTTTATGTGTTATACTCCTTTTTATAAAAATTTTCAAGTCCGAAATGAAAGGGAATTTTATGCTGTATTTGGTATCAACTCCGATCGGGAATTTAGGCGATATATCCGAACGCGCCAAAGATGTTTTAAAAAGCGTGGATTTAGTCGCATGCGAGGATACAAGGACTAGCGGTCAACTCTTTTCTTTACTCGGGATTAAAGTCGCAGCCACCATTCCTTATCACGAACACAATGCCGACCAAATGCGGCCAAAATTACTGGATAAATTAAAACGGGGCGTCACAATAGCCTTAGTATCCGATGCCGGAACCCCCCTTATCTCCGACCCTGGCTATAAACTCGTTCGGGATTGTTACGAAAACGGGATTGTCGTTACCACCGTCCCCGGTGCCAACGCAGTTTTATCGGCCTTACAATTATCCGGCCTGCCGTCTAACGCGTTTTATTTTGCAGGTTTTTTATCCCCTAAATCCGGTGCCCGCAAAAAAGCCCTATCGGAACTTACATCTCTGCATGCAACGTTGATTATTTATGAAACACCCAACCGGCTTTTAGAAATGTTGGCGGACATTCGGGATATTTTGGGTAATCGTATGATGGCTGTTGTACGCGAAATCACCAAAAAGTTTGAAGAGGTCAAACGAGCCCCCGTTACAGACCTTATCGAAATTTATGAGCGTGATGGCCTTCCCAAGGGAGAATTGGTTTTGGTCATCGGGGAATCAGCCGAGCAAGAAACATTCAATGAGGCCCAAATCGATGATCTTATCCGAAAAAATCTGAAATCCCATACCCCGCGCGATACGGCTGAAATCGTGGCGGAGATCACGGGGATTCCCAAAAAACAAATCTATAAACGCGTGGTGAGTTTCAATGACAAGTAATCATCATAAAGGGCATTTCATGGAAAAAATTGCCTGCCTCTTCCTGATGTTAAAGGGTTGGTGGCCGGTTAAAATGAATTTCGTTGTCGGTCGCGGTACCGGTGCCGGTGAAGTAGATTTAATCATGGTGCGCGGTAAGACCCTCATCTTTGTAGAAATCAAGTATCGCAAAACCTTAATACAGGCGATGGAGGCTATCTCCATCGAAAATCAGGTTCGGGTTGCCAAAACATCTGCCGTTTTTCTGGCGCGCTATCCCAAGTATAAGAACTATCAAATCCGGTATGACGCCGTTTTAATGGCCCCCGGACGCCTTCCCAAACATTTACCGAATGCATGGAGTGTTCTGTGAAAAAAATCGTTCTTTTTTTCTGCTTACTCTTATGCGGTTGCCAATTTGCCGGCACGATTGTTAACGGCCTCCATCGCGTCTACACCATGGCTGCCGACGACCGCGTAGCCGCCGATGATTGGGCAGATGTCGGGATTAACATGGCGGTACGGGATGCACTTGGAAAAAAGAAAGCCACATTACTTATTGACGTAGAGGTAACAGTCTTTGAAGGTGCTGTCTTACTAACCGGCACGGTTCCCAAAGCTGAAGTTGTCAATGAAATTATGGAAGCTACATGGTCCGTAGATGGCGTTAAAAAAGTCTATAACTATGTGCGTGTAGATGACACCCCAAAAATCATTGATACTACTGCCGAAGCGGCCAAAGCAACACAAATCAAGGCCCAACTAGCCATCACGGCCGGTATCAATTCGTCCAACTATAAGCTTGTTTTAGAAAATAAAACGGTGTATTTAATGGGTATCTGTGCGGGTGAAGAAGAATATAAAAAGGTAGAAGCTGTTCTTAAAGATACCGACGGCGTGGATAAAATCATTTATCTCATGCGCCTGCCGATAGAATAATTTCTATTTACAATCAAGAAACTCCCCTGCGAAACAGGGGAGTTTCTTAATGCTTGAAACCGTTATTTCAATAACATCTTGAAATCCACAACGACCGCACGGTTTTTCGTCACCAACACGGGGTTACCATCAATGGATTTGATTTCAGGAATATCCAAAACCAACTGTTGCACTTTGGCAAGAGTTTCTGCCAACGGTCCGACGGCTTTGGGTTCTTCCCCCCGCACACCGTTCAAGATTGTACCAACTTTTGTTTCCTTAATCATGGCATCAAAATCATTGGCCGGCAAGATCCGCATTGTCGTATCGCGCATCACTTCCGTATAGATACCGCCGGTTCCGAAAATCATTACGCGACCGAAATTTTTATCCGAATTGACACCGATAATGGTTTCGGTAGCTTTAGTAATCATTTCTTGGATTAAGACGCTTGCGCCCTTCAACTGGAATTTGGCAATCGTTGCCGTTAAGGCATCAAAGGCTTCATTGAATTTCTCTTCGGAATCAATATTCAAATAAATTCCTTTCATTTCCGTCTTATGCAAAGCATCCGGTGCCGACAATTTTAACACCACAGGGAAGATTGTCTTGGCAAAAGCCAAAGCCGTTGCCTTATCCGTAAAGTTACCGCATTTCGGATAGTCAATACCATAATGATCCATAATCAAGTTCATTGCAGATTGCGGTAAAGAAGCCAATCCTTGAGACACCGCATCGGCCACGGCCGCTTTGATTTCGGCAGGTACTTCCTTCTTCTGAACGCTTACATCCGGCAATCCTTTAAATGCCATTTGCGCTTTCATCAAGCCCAGTAAGCGTACACAATCCGTCGGATAGTCATAGGTTAAAATCTTGGCTGCCTTCAACAATTCCACACCTTCCCGCACACGGCTACCGCCGATGAAGGAACAGAAAATGTTAATGTTCTTGAATTGAGGGGCCAACTTGATGATGGCTTCGGCTGTTTCTTTGGGTTCTGTGGACATTTGCGGCGTCAACAAAACGATAATGTTTTTGTATTCACCGGATTCACACAGCACACGCAAGGCATTTTCATACCGATCGGCTTTGGCATCACCGACCACATCAATCGGGTTCCCGACAGAAGCTTCCGGTGTCAAAACGGCGCGCAGTTTCTCAATAGTGGCTTCCGACGGACGAGCCAAATCTAATTTAGCTTCTTCACACAAATCCGACGCCAACACGCCCACGCCACCGGCGTTTGTTAAGATACCGACCGAACCGCCAAAATCCGTATGGTTCACGTTTTGCAATAATTCCAAAGCCCCAAACAATTCACGGGTTGTGTAAACTTGAATAGCACCGCTGCGTTGCAGGGCAATTTCCAACACCCGATAGTTCGGTGCCAACGATCCCGTATGAGAAAGACTGGCGGCTTGGGCTTTGGATGATTTTCCCGGTTCCATAATCACGCAAGGTTTTGTCTTGGAAACTTCCTTCAGAACACGCAAAAATTCTTGCCCTTTCTTCAGGCCTTCCAAATAGAACACAAAGGCCTTTGTATTCGGGTCATGTTGAATGGCTTCCAAAAGGCTTGCTTCGTTCAAATCGGCCTTATTCCCGATGGAAATAAAGTGGGAAAAACCAATTCCTTTTTCTTCGGCCCAATCCAAAATCGCACTGCAATAAGCACCCGATTGCGAAATAAAGGCCACATTTCCTTTCAACGGAAAACACGGGGCAAACGATGCATTTAATTTATCAAAAGTGGAAATATGTCCCAAACAGTTCGGTCCCAACAGGTTAATACCGGCATCCAAACATTTCTTGGCAATTGCTAATTCCAAATCTTTATGACCTGCTTCACCAAAACCGGCGGTAATAATGCTGATGTTCTTGGCCCCATTGGCAATCGCGTCATCAACGGCCGCTTCACAAAAACGAGCCGGTACCAATAAAACGACCAAATCAATGGGTTCCGGAATATCACGGGTGGAAGCAAAGCACTTTTTACCTTTTAATTCCTGACCGGCCAATTTCGGGTTCACCCCGTAAAGGTTACCCGTAAAGCCTGCATCAATTAGGTTTTTAAAAACCACCGCACCCAATTTGGATTCATCGGCCGAAACACCGACAACCGCAACGGATTTAGGATTAAAAAAAGTATTTAAACTCATAAAATTTTCCTTTCATCTACTGTTAAATTAAGATGCCGCGCATTATAGGATTTTATCCATCCTTTGTCAAGATAAAATTTAACATTTGACAGATTTTGAAAACTATGATATAATGCCCTTAGAAAACAGGAGGTTTATTATGGCAGAAAGCATTCGTGAAGAAGACAAAAGATTAAAGGCACAAAAAGATTCCGAACGGGAAGACCTGCGGAAGAAAGAAGCCAAGGCTATGACCGACGAAGAAAAAATGGTCGAACGCGTAGCCGCCAAAGATAAGACCAGTAAAGATGAGGCTAAAAAGAAAGTTGCTCGCGCAGCTGTTAAAAAAGATACCGGTTACAGTGCCGAAGCATTGGCACAAGTAGGTGTTCGGGCTTTGGATGCCAAAGATCACATCGAAAAACCGTCCGAAATCGGAAAAACAGCCGAGGAACTGCAAAGACTCCGCGGTGAAGCCGTCCGGGATATGCTCGGTCGTATCCAGGATACAAAGGTCGCCGAAAATGTAATTAAGGCTGGCTTAAGTTCCAGACACATGTCTACGGGGGCATCGGGCCTCAACCAGGGCGCGCGCAAAGTTTTGGAAAACGATAGGGAAGTCGGTGGCGGTGCCGGTATGGAAGATATGCTAAAAGAGGCCGTCCTTTACGGTAACGGCTTAACTTTGACCGAGATCAAAGAGCTTAAAATGACGCCGACTCGTCTTAAAGAATTTGTGGCTGAACTAAAAGAGCACAAAAATTCCCCCACCAAAAAGGATTTACCTCCCGAAGTCGTTAAAAATGGACGCTTCAGTAGATAATTCGAACAAAAAAAATCCCTGTCCGAGCGACAGGGATTTTTAATAGCTTAAAACTTATTCATATGTATTCTGCCCTGTATAACGTCTCCCGTAAGGATTAATCCGAACGGCACCCGTTGCCTGCTTTCCGATCGAGTTCAACAAAGTTTTACTGTACCGATTGCGCTTCATAAATTTTTCTTTGGCTTCCCGATATTCGGGCGTTTCTCCGATAAAGGGTTCAAACATTTGAAATTCCTTTACCCTGTTATCGTGGGTTGTTGCCCCCAAACGCCTGCTGACGCTAATCATTCCTGCTGTTTTAATCGCATCCGCATAGGTCCGTTTTTCTTCCAAATCCGTTGCTTTTTGATAGGCATCAATCACCCGCGGAGCCGCCGACATCAGCACAAAGTGAACCGTATTACTGCCCCGTTCCAATAAAAGAGGTGTCAATCTTAATAGGGTTGTCGCTTGTTTCGGTAGACAAGTTGATTCACCCCTCGATACCGCCGACAAAAAATGATTAACTTTTTGGGCTTCCCCAATTTTCAGGCCCCGCTCTTTTAATTCTTCGTTACTTAATCTTCCGATTTCGGCCAAAAAGGCCAAGGAAGACACAATTTCATCATTCGTAAACATCTTGCGTTTCGTAAATCTCCCGTTAATCATGTTGAGCCTCCTTCCATTATTTAGTTCATTATAGCACATTTTTCAAAAAAAGTCAATGATACCCCTTGCAAGGCTAATAAATTGCACTATATTCTCAAAATAAAACTGTATGTAAGGAGAACAATTTATGTCAGAAGAAAAAATAGAATTCCAGGCCGAAGTGGCCAAAGTCCTTGATATTGTGATTCATTCACTGTATTCCAATCATGAGATTTTCTTGCGTGAACTTATTTCCAACGCCTCGGACGCTTGTGATAAGCTCAGGTACGCCCTTTTAACACATCCCGATTTAACCCCCAACACAGCTTTTAAAATCACGATTACACCGGATAAGAAAGCCAACACCTTAACCATCACCGATAACGGTATCGGGATGAATAAAGAAGACCTCATTAACCACCTAGGCACAATTGCCCGTTCGGGTTCAAGCGAATTTATGAAATCCCTCACGGGTGATAAGCAAAAAGATATGGCCTTAATCGGTCAATTCGGGGTCGGTTTTTATGCTTCCTTCATGGTGGCCGATAAAGTCCAAGTTCAAACCCGCAAGGCCGGTGATAAAAGCGGCTGGCTCTGGGAATCGGATGGTCTCGGCTCTTTCACGATTAAAGAGGATAAAAAGGCCCCCCAAGGCACTTCCGTTATTTTATACCTTAAAAAAGACATGACGGATTATTTAGAACCTATTCGCATCCGGCATTTGGTTAAGCAATATTCCGACCATATTTCCCTGCCGATAGCCCTTGTCTCCGACGGCAAAGAAGATGTAATTAACGCTGCCGGAGCCTTGTGGACGCGTTCCAAATCTGAAATTACCGAAACGCAGTATAAAGAATTTTATCAATCTGTTTCCCATGCATTTGACGAGCCGTGGCTGACACTGCATTATCGGGCCGAAGGTGTTATCGATTATACGGCTTTGATGTTTATCCCGACCAAGCCGCCGTTTAACCTCTTCCAACCGGATCGAAAATCCGGCATTCAACTCTATACCAATCGGGTCTTTATTACCGATGACGTGCCGGATTTAATGCCTTATTTCCTGCGCTTTATGACAGGCGTAATCGATACAAACGATTTACCCCTAAACGTCAGCCGTGAAATGCTTCAAAAAACGCCCGTAATGTCCAAAATTAAGAAAGGTATCGTGCATCGGATACTTGGGGAACTCAAAAAACGGGCCGAAAATCCGGAAGATTATAACAAATTCTGGGAAAATTTCGGAATCGTGTTCAAAGAAGGCCTGTATGAGCCGATTGATGAGCGCGATGAAGTAGCCGATCTCTGCCGTTTTCACACCACCGCCGACGATAAATTAATCGGTTTTGCCGACTATGTTACCCACATGAAGAAAGGGCAGGAAAATATCTATTATTTAACCGGTACCGATTTGGAAACCTTAAAAGTCAATCCGCAATTGGAAGGCTTTGCTTCCCGTGGGATAGAAGTCTTGCTTTTGACCGACCCGATTGACGAATTTTGGGTTCAAACTTATTCCGAATACAAGGGCAAAAAGATCGTATCTGTCATGCATGCGCGCGACGATATTGCAAAAATTAAACCCTCCGAAAAAGACGACACGCCATCCCTTGATAAAAAAGCTAGCGAGACTTTAACGAAAAAGATTAAGGAAATCTTAGGCGACTCGGTTGGCGAGGTCAAAGTAACAGACCGCTTGACAAAAAGCCCGATGGCCCTCATCACACCCGAGGGACAAATGAGCCTTAATTTGGAACGCCTGATGAAAGCACATGGGCAACAAACCAATTTCAACAGCCTTCGTGTATTGGAAATCAACGGCAAGCACCCGATTATTCGGCGACTATCGGAATTGTCGGACAAAGCCGAGCAGGCCGATTTAGTTTCCGATAGCATTTGGGTTCTGTTTGACGAAGCCCTGATTGCCGAAGGGGAGCCGATTAAAAATCCGGCCCTGTTTTCTGAACGCCTCGGTCGGTTTATTATGGGCGGACTTCAATGATTTATACGGGATACTTTGATCGACTGCCCGATTATCAAAAAGCCGGTCTTATCCCCGTTGATATCGGTGGCTATTCCCCTACGGGATATACAGGGATCCGAGCATCAGAACTGGCCCCCAAAAAAGTCTGGTGGCAGGAATGGCATGACCGGCATTTAAGCAACGATTGGTATCGCCAAAAGTATCAGGAAACGGTCTTAAACCTTTTAGATCCGCATGCGGAAGCGGAAAAGCTTCAATCTCTGGGCAAAGACGTTATTTTACTTTGCCGTGAAAAACCGCCTCAATTTTGTCATCGCCACTTAGTCGCCGAATGGTTTCAAAAAAGCGGTATCTGCGTTCGGGAATATGAATAATCCCCCTTTCTAAAACACTTGCCCCGATTATTTTTTTGTGTTAGGATTACCTTATATCACTTCAACACGAAAGGAAAAAATATGAAAAAAATATGGCTATTTCTACTATTATTTATACCTTCCATCACTTTTGCACAAGAAAAAGATTTCGTTGAACACTACATTAAAAGCAGATTTGAAATTGGTACCAACATCGCCGAATTGGAGCAGCGTTGGGGGCCAAATGGAGAAATCGATAAAATGAGTTCTGAATCTGTTTATACAGAATTCTGGGAAAGATATGCAAAAGGTCTTATTAGGGTAGTAAAAGAAGAAGGATTAACCCGTAAGATAGAAATTTTAATGCTAAGACAAGACCCTCGTGCAGATGATCAAAAAGTTTGGATTGCCAAAGTATCATTAGTTGATAAATATGCATCAAATCAAACACCACAAAGGACAGATACAATAATAACGCTTTTGATTAAAAACGTTCCTAATTCTAAAAAATTTCAGGTCATCGGTTGGGGACAAGCGTATTTAAACGATCGGGAACAAGCAAAAAGCAATAGTGATATAAATGAATCCGATAATCCCCCTGCTTTTGAGGGAGAAATTGCTTCCCAAAATACTTTTTTGAAAGAATATGTCATTAAAAATCCTGATATCCGCCACAGATTGGAGGAATGTCCGAAACATACGACCTACAAGCCCTGTGTTATGTACGTCAGGAATACTTCTAGCAAAGAACAAATTGCCGAAGATTTTTTTGATGAGGCTGCCCATAAATCAGGTCGCGTACCCTATATCATCCGAATAGAAAATCAGAAATATGCAAAAACCATCATTCCCAAAGGAAGCGTTGCAGAGATTAAAATTCCACCGTTGCGGTAAAATTTTCGGTGATTTACCATTCATAAAAGCCACCAAATGGTGGCTTTTATAAATGGCGACTCCGGCAGGATTGTTCGCTACGCTCATCCCCAAGGGGACCGCCTATGGCGTCAGCTCATTTCATTCACGACCGAACTTACTTCGCAAGTTTAAATCTACGATTAACCAATTTATAAGGGTCACCAAAGGGTGACCATTTTAAATTGGCGACTCCGGCAGGATTCGAA
>JAFYHG010000016.1 GCA_017539265.1 Alphaproteobacteria bacterium
GCAATTTGCGGGATCTTCTTCCGTGCCGGCGCATGTGGAAATGATGGGCCTGATCGGTATGGGAAACAACCCGATGGTGGGTGCTTCCGTGGCGGTCGCCGTCGCTGTTGAAGAAGCCTTGAAATAAAGGTTCCTGAAATAAGAAACACCCCCAATCATCGGGGGTGTTTTTACGTAATTGGTTTTGTTTTATACTTTGATAAAAAAGGATTTTCTAACCAAGGATTTCCAAAACAATTATCAGATGAGGCCTTACATCCGCCCTGGCACTTTTTTAATAATTTACAAGGGGTGCAAAAATCGGGATGTGCCTGAATGAAATTTTTCGCTTTTTCTGTTTGAAACATTTCGGATAAAGTCATGTCTTTGATATTTCCGATAATGGTTGGAGAAAATGGGCAGAGCCGTATATTTCCTATGTAATCCATCGCAATAAACGGTTGCTTAAAACCAACACCGCAGAGTGTTGTTTCAATATGTTTTAATTTTGTCAAATCTATCAAACAAGGTGGGAGGTTGATAGGTGAGTGAAAAGCCATCTCTGGATGCATAATAGCAAACTGTTCGCAAACTTCTAATCCCTCGCTTAGTTCTAATGGTGACAGTTGCAATTCATTCACTAAATTTTTTCCGTTACCACAGGGGTTAAAACGATTAAATGAAAAATTCCTAACCCCCAAAGCATAAGATAAATTTAACGTATCCTGTAGAGTATGAATATTTCTTTTTGTAGCGACAAAAACATGAGAAACGCATACATTTTGTTTTATGATTTCCTGTGTTGCATAGATAGCATTATCAAAAGCCGAAAATCCTTTTGCTCGCGCTTCCTCATCAAAAATCTTTTTATCCGCAGAAATAAAGGATATTTCAAACAAAGTCACCTTATGCGCTTTGGCAAAGGCGATTTTATCCGAATCTAGATAGGACCCGTTTGTCATAATATGAATACTTTCTATTCCGCTTTCTTCGGCTGCTAAAATAAGTTCATTGACATCTGGTCGAGAGTAAACCTCTCCCCCGGTCAGGCTCAAATGTTTACAACCGATTTTCTTGATGGCTGTTTTTAAAAGATTTATTGTGGCATGAGTACCTAAAACCCGTTTAGGATAATCAACCGATATTTTTCGAACATTATAACAATGTCGACAATTCAAAGGACATCGCGACGTTGCTTCAAAACTAAGCCAATCAAATTTCGGGTTTTTCTTCATTTTTCAAAAACTAGCGCCGCAGAAAAGTTATCTTCCGGTTTCGTTTTTGCATTGGGTCCTTAATATAGTGCCCAAAAGCCATCCCCGCTATAGGGTCAGCTACTTCCTTGGTATAAAAGAATAGAGGGAGAAATGGAATAAAAGAAAATAGGAGTACTTTGATCCAAACCAGATAATAACCATCCTTTGATTTTCTGTAAAAATAATGGAAATAAAAAATTCCAAAGAGCATCCAAGTTGAGACAAGTATTACTGCAGAAGGGAGCGCAATCATCTCCATATCAGCATAATAATACCCCAAAAGCACAAATGAAATACATAAGATACCTCCATAAATTCTTGGAATGATGTTTGGAAATGCGTAACGAGATTTCTTTATGATAATTAGTGTCAATATGAAACCGATTAAGAACAAAATTGTAACAGAAGGACCTAGCTGTTCGTAAAATGGGAATTCTATTGTACGCATAGAACGACGAGAAATATAGCTAATCATATCTGCGATAAATTTGCCCAGAGGCGCAACAACAAGCAAAGAAAATCCGAGATATGACAACCAACCCAATAGCCCTTCTCTTCGAAACCTCAAGGGCGGTTGTTGGGATGAAACGGGATTTTTTAAAATATCTTTCACATTTGCCTGTTTTCTTTTTGGGGGTGTCATGGGGGCTCCTTTCTGTATAAAGTAAGGTTAACTAATTTTTGTCGGATTGTCAATACAAAAACACCCCCAATCATCGGGGGTGTTTTTATTTTTCTTAACGCAGTTTATTTAATAGTTCCTGATCATCTTTTAAATCGGGGTTTGTTTTCAACCAGTCATAGGCTGTTTTCCCACCATTGTCTTTTGCCTTGATATCCGAACCACCCTCTATCAAAGCCAAAATAACGTCCCTGTTCGGGTTAATCCGGCAGGCGTACATTAAAGCTGTCGCATTTCCGCCTTTCCATTTGGCCCGCACATCTGCTCCATTTTTGATCAGGACTTTTACAATTTCCGGATTTTGATTCGCGGCCGCAGACATTAATGCCGTCCAACTTTCCGGTGTGCGCTCATTGACGATAGCCCCCTCATCGATTAAGGCCTGTATTATATCCGGACTTTGGGAAAACATACTGCATACCATCAGGACAGAGCTTTCTTTCCCCTCCGTTTTTGCCTTTATATCGGCCCCGTATTTTTTAACCATATCATAGATGAGTTGAGGATCTTCAACGAGTGGACAAACCTCCATAAAAGCAGTTGAGATATTTTCTGGCGCCCGATTATTTAAGTCATATCCGCTATCCAAAATTTTTCTGACCATTTCTTTGTTGTCATTATAGACCATTGCCGCCGAAAGTGTCCTTGTCATGAACATCATTTCCTTTTTCGTCGGTTCTCCGATAGCATTAATGTCTGCCCCGTTTTTGACCAAAGTATCTATCACATCGGGATTTGGGTTATGGGCTGCCGCCATTAATATCGGGGTTAAAGAATCCTTTGATTTTGCATTAATGTCTGCGCCGGCCTGAACTAAAGCCTCAATAACCTCAGGATTCGGGTTATCTAATGCAGCTAATCCTAATGCCGTATCGCCGTCCTTTGTCTTGGCATTGATATCAAAACCGGCTTTAAGCAAAGTCTGTGTTACACGGGCATCCGGATTTTTCTGCGCCGCCACCATCAACAGGTTATATTGACCGCCGACTTTAAAATGAATATCGGCACCGACTTCAATTAAGGCCGATACGGTTTCAGAATTTCCATGATGGCAGGCAAGAGCCAGTGGTGTCCACCCCATATCATTTTTTTCGTTTACTTTTGCGCCGGCTTTTTTTAGTATTTTAACAAATTGTGCTGAACTCGCGCCCATTATGGGTGTATTTCCATCTTCTGTTTTAGCATTTACGTCGGCCCCGGCCTTAATTAAAGCCTCTAATACTTTGGGGTCTTTTGAAGACATTGCTAACATTAAATAAGTGACCCCTTTTTTAAATCGTTTATCATCTAGTTTCTTATTGATATTTTCAGGTGTTAAAAGCGGTTGAATATCCTGAACGGTAGCTGTCTGCCAAAAATCAAGGCTCTCGTAATTTTGAGCCATTGCCACGTAAGGAAATAAAATCAATAATAAAGCATATAAAAACTTTTTCATCATAGCCTCCTTTTTGGTATCGTCAATCTAACATGTATTTTTTTACCTGTCAACAAAAA
>JAFYHG010000005.1 GCA_017539265.1 Alphaproteobacteria bacterium
AATACTATCTCTGTATGGTCCGTTTCTTTCGTCATCGACATATTCATAAAAATCACCGTATTCTTTCCACGGGCCGGTCTTTTTTCCGTCTTGATACATACCGTTAAGAAAGACGTGCCCTTCTGAATTAGCCCGTAAATATTCGCCATCCAAAACACCGTTAATATAGGTGCAACGGGTTGTATCGTCATGTTTATCAACCTCAAAATACTCTCCATCCAATTGACCATCCTTATAGGTGCATTTTTTAACCAAATTGCCATTTTTATCCCGTTCTTCATAGGGGCCATCAAATTTACCGTCGGCCGTATAGGTACAACGAATATAGTGTTCACTGCCACGAACAGGGCCGTAGAAGTCGTGTTTTGTGTAGACATAACCTTCAAAATCACCGATATATTTCGGATCCTCTTTTCCGGTATAGGTGCACTTTTTAATGATTTCACCATATTCATTACGTTCTTCATATGGCCCAATAAATAGGAGCGGGTATTCTCCGGTATAAGTACATCTTAAACGCAGATTTCCATTGGAATAATAAGCCTCAAAGGGGCCAATCGTAGTAGTATCTTGTCGTGTGCCTTTTTCCTTAATTTGGCCCCCTTCATAATACTTAACATATGGTCCCATCTGTTTACCATCTTTATTTGTTCCCTCTTCGGATAATTCACCGGATTCATAATATTCTTGATATGGTCCGTTTGGGGTACCATCTTTATCAACCCGTCTTTTGGAACGAATTTTTGTTTGTTCATCATCGTAATACGAAACTTCAATAGGCATCTTTAACCTCCTATAATTAAATCAACCCTACATTTCAATTGTACCACGAATTGCGATTCCTGTCCAGTTAAATCGGTATGATTTTTTACGATTTTTAAAAAACATTGAATTTTCAATAAATTAAAACACCCCACCAAGAGGCGGGGTGTTTAACAAAAGTCTAAATTAACCTTCGCTATACCGTTTGCGTTGGAGTTTGCGTGAACGACGCAGACATTCCGTTGCTTTGCGCAATTTCTTTTCAGACGGTTTTTCATAATACCGGCGCAATTTCATTTCGCGGAGGCTTCCTTCACGTTGCATTTTCTTTTTCAAAACGCGAATAGCTTGTTCCACATTATTATCATGAACAACGATCGTGACCATATCGGATATCACCCCTTTCAAGCGGTCTAAATTAAAATTGGACGAATTATAACCTATTTTTTTTCGAAAAGCAAGCCTTTTTTAGAGAAAGCTGATAAAAAAGCCAAACACCGCCGCACCAATCAATAATTTTGTGACGGGGACTTGCCGACGCTGTAATACCAATGCAACAACCATAACCCCCATCTCTAGCCAATTGATATGGTAGTTTTCGGGGCCGACAAAGTGGCCGGTTGATATGGTTTTCAGAATATCTTTGATGGGCCACGGATCGGATAGAACGGACATATTGCAAAATAAGACAATGGCATAAATCATCATAACAAAGGCAACCAAACGGGCCCCCTTAAAAAAGCCCCTTATCACCCAACTGTTTTGATACTTATTCAGGAAAAATAAAGCAATACCCGTGATAATCAGAGATGGGCACACCAAACCCAAACTTGCCACAACGGCAGATCCGACCCCACCATTTAAGTATCCCACAAAGGTTGCTATGTTAATGGCAACCGGCCCCGGCGTTATTTGGGAAATGGAAATCAGATTTCCAAAGGCTTCAGGGGTAAATATGTGTCGTTGTTCAACAAACGTGTCATAAAGCAACGGCAAAGTCATCAATCCGCCCCCGATAGCCAGGGCCCCAAATTTCACGAACTGTAAAAAGAGAAGAAATAGGCTCATTTTTGATTCTCTCCTTTATGGCACAAAACCAAAAGCCAACCCACCGGTATAGACAAGAGTATCAGGGCTATTTGGGATACACCGGCCATCAGGCAGATAAGCCCCAACCCTATGGCCATATAATCCCAACAATCTTTTAAGACCTCACGCTTTAGGCGGGCAATTATCCCGAAAAAGGTGGCCACAACGCACGCCCGCACACAAGAAAAAGCCTTTAAAATATGCGGGTTTTGAATATCCAGATTCACAAATACCGCCGCAATAACGGTAATGATAATAATTGAAGGCAAAATAACCCCGATAACGGATATAACTGCCCCCTTAAAACCGGCCAGTTTATGCCCGATAAAAATAGCGGAATTAACTGCCACCAATCCGGGCAAAATCTGAACCAAAGCTAGCATATCCAGAATATCTTTGCTTTTTAATTTTTTGCTTTGACGGACAAAAATATCCTCTATCATCGGAATCATCACCAATCCCCCGCCGATGATAAACAGGGCAACCTTAAAAAAGTTCAAAAATAAAAACAAAAGCAGGCTAAGGCCTGTGGTATCTTCTTTTTTCATAAGGTTATGATACAGCCAATGCTGCCTCAAAATCAAGCATAAAATATGGACTTGCATTTTATTTTCTTTTTTGGTAAAATTTCTCCTATGAAAATTGGTAAAATCGTTTCTTTGAAAAAAAGAGGAATTAAAGGAAAAATTGCAGCTGCAATCCTTGTTCTTGCGCTGATTATGCGTGTGTGGGTGCGATTGGATGGAACGTTTCAGGCTTTCGTGCAACCTTCAACGGATATGTCTGTTAAAATTACGAAGGCAGTTCCTAAGTCTGTTCATTTTGCTGAGCGAACACTACCGGTTCGCCATATCGTGGTGCATAGTTTTGCCTTGCCGGTCGATGAAATGGTCGCAAAGATGAATAAATTAGGGGTAAGTACCCACTATTTGATTGATACTAATGGTACTGTGACGAAATTGGTCCCCGAAGATAAAGTTGCTTGGCATGCAGGGTATAGCTATTGGCGTGGGGCGAGTGGCCTGAATGCCACCTCAATCGGAATAGAATTACAAAATAATACGTTGGGTCAAACGGCGTTTTCCGATGAACAAATCACTGCCTTTCAAATTTTGGCACGGGATATTATGTATCGTTATCAGATTGATCCCAAAAATGTTGTAGCCCATAGTGATATTGCCCCGACACGTAAGGTTGACGTCGGGCATTCATTCCCGTGGCAGAAAATGGCGGCCCTTGGGATTGGCTTATGGCCCAAGGGACAAGTCCCCCAAAAAGAATCACAGGACATAGGGGCCCTATTACGTCAAATCGGGTATGATACAACGGACGAAGGTAAAGCTTTGCTTGCTTTTGAACGGCACTTTATGCCTGACCTCATTAAAAAAGATACCGATATTGCGCATTTAGAAGAAAATCTGGCCGGTAAAAAGCCCGTTCGTAATCCCTTGGTTATCAAGCGTTTAAACGAAGTTGCCGCACTTTATAAATAATGCTTGATTTCGGGGCGTTTTTCTTGTATGATACTCCCGTTTAGTTTTTTTAGAAAGGAAACAAATATGGATTCTAAATATCAATGCACACCGGCTGTGGACCATATGTGTCCGATTGCCAAGGGTGTTCATCATAAAAGTGCCCCGATCCCTGAAGAAGGTAAGTGGGTCAGTTCTCAACAAATCAGCGATATTTCCGGTTTAACACACGGATGCGGTTGCTGTGCGCCGCAACAGGGAACCTGCAAATTGACCCTGAATGTGAAAGACGGCGTGATTCAAGAAGCTCTGGTAGAAACAATCGGATGCTCGGGTATGACGCACTCGGCGGCAATGGCTGCGGAAATTTTGCCGGGTAAAACAATTTTGGAAGCGTTAAATACAGACCTCGTTTGTGACGCTATTAACGTGGCAATGCGGGAATTATTCTTGCAAATTGTCTATGGTCGTACTCAGACCGCTTTCTCGGAAAACGGGCTCCCCATTGGTGCCGGTATGGAAGATTTGGGCAAAGGCTTACGTTCCATGGTGGGAACGATGTATTCCACAACCGTAAAAGGGCCGCGTTATTTGGAAATGACGGAAGGTTATGTGTTGGAACAAGGCTTAGACGAAAATAATGAAATTATCGGATATAAGTTTGTTCACGTTGGCAAGATGTTGGAAGCTATCCGGAAGGGTGTTTCTCCCGAAGAAGCCTTTAATCAAAATGTGAAAACGTATGGCCGATTTGATGAAGCCGTTAAGAAAATTGACCCGAGAAAGGAGTAAGCTATGGTAGAATTTGAAGGTTATGAACGCCGGATTAATAAGATTAACAAGGTTCTGGCAGAATACGGACTGAAAGATTTGGAAGAGGCCAAAGCGCTTTGTGATTCCAAGGGTGTAGATGTGGCAAAACTTGTCAAAGGGATTCAGCCGATTGCATTTGAAAATGCTGTGTGGGCTTATACTTTGGGTGCTGCACTCGCGATTAAGAAGGGTGTGAAATCTGCTTCCGAAGCTGCCAAAATGCTTGGCGTCGGATTACAGGCTTTTTGTGTACCGGGGTCGGTTGCCGATCAACGGAAAGTGGGCTTGGGTCACGGAAACTTGGCCGCGATGTTGCTCAGCGAAGAAAGCAAATGCTTCTGTTTCTTGGCCGGTCATGAATCGTTTGCCGCCGCAGAAGGTGCTATCGGTATCGCAAGATCCGCCAACAAAGTGCGTAAAGAACCCTTGCGCGTGATTTTGAACGGGCTGGGAAAAGACGCGGCATATATTATTTCGCGGATTAACGGATTTACTTTTGTGGAAACACAGTATGACTACTATACGGGCGAACTCAAAATCGTGTCTGAAAAAGCGTTTTCAAACGGTGATAAGGCCAAAGTCCGTTGCTATGGCGCCGATGATGTGAGTGAAGGTGTTGCCATCATGGTGAAAGAGGGGGTTGATGTATCCATTACGGGGAACTCAACAAACCCGACACGTTTCCAACATCCGGTGGCCGGCACTTATAAAAAGTGGGCTACGGAAAACGGACGCAAATACTTCTCGGTCGCCAGTGGTGGCGGTACGGGACGGACGTTGCATCCGGATAACGTGGCAGCCGGTCCGGCTTCCTACGGTATGACGGATACAATGGGTCGGATGCATTCCGATGCGCAATT
>JAFYHG010000017.1 GCA_017539265.1 Alphaproteobacteria bacterium
CAGATTCTAAAATCTCCGTTGCTTCGACAATTTCTTCCAATGATGGGCCATCACCCGTAATGATAATTTCCCCCTCCTCATCGTAAGTTGTATGTGCATCGGCTTTTGCCAAAATCTTTCGTGCTTCTTCAGGTGTCATTTTTGTACTCATGGGAACCTCCTTTTACTCACTATATATGTCTATTTTAGCATGATTTTTAAAATGTGTCAAATTATTCTTAAAAAGCATCATATAATATGTACCTAACCATATGATTTTATTTATTTTATAAAAATAGTCGATTACCTCTGGACAAAGTCTTTTTTCCACCCCAAAGTTTTAGTGCTTCATTTTTTAATTAAGAAAGGAGAATGATATGAAGAAATATTTATTAGCCTCTCTGGCAGTTGCCGGAATTTTGGCTTGTTCAACAGGCGTCCACGCGGTAGAGCCGGTTCAGGGTCCCTACATTGTCGGCGAAGCCGGCTGGGCCATCGGCATGAAAGATTATGATGATGCCGGTATTTTTGGTCTGGGTGCCGGTTACCATTTGAATGATTACATGCGTGCCGACGTAACCGTCAGCTATCGGCCTTGGGGAAAAGTGGACTTTAAAGGCAGTGATGAGAAAAAATCCGATATGTGGTCTATGCCGGTCCTAGCGAACGTCTACGCCAAATATCCCATTATGAATATGTTTGATGTTTACGGAATGGCCGGTATCGGTATGGCATGGAATAAGACAGACAGTATCCGCAATGCCCGCGGTCGTTCGCGCAGTAATTTAGCATGGACCGCCGGCGCCGGTATTGATTACTTTATCAATCGGTGCTGGTCATTGGATTTGGGCTACCGCTTCACAGATTTGGGTTCTGCCCGTGTTAAAGGCAATGATGCCTATGACGGCCGCCGCAAACGGGATATCCGTTCCAATGATATCAAGTTATCGGCACGGTATTATTTCTAAATTTCAAATGCGTTTCGCCGGGGTGCCCAACCGGGCACCTTTTTTATTTTTCCCTTTTCATCACCGCCACAAACAAACCGTCCGTTCCCGTTTTTGCCGGTGAAAATTGCTTTTCTTTAATCAATTTAAAATCATTATGTTTTTTCAAAAAAGCCGCTATTTGTTCCCCGTTTTCGGGGCTAAGGATCGAACAGGTCATGTACGATAATCGTCCCCCCTTCTCCACATACTTTTGCGCAATATCCAAAATTTCCGCCTGCGTTTTTATCAGACTCTTTAGTTCCTTTTCCGTTAATTTGAATCGCCGGTCTGGGCACCGCCGCCAAGTTCCTACCCCTGAGCACGGTGCATCCACAACCACATGATCAAAAGCCTCTGTTTTAACCGGTTTTTCTATCCGAATACAGGTTGCTCCCGCCCGCGCGACCCGTTTTTGAAGTTCTTTTAAGCTCACATCCGATACATCATGCGCCACGACATCGCCTTTGTTGTTCATCATCTGCGCAAAAATCAGGCTTTTCCCTCCCGCACCTGCGCAATAATCTAAAACTTTATCGCCAGCCTTAATTCCCGTTTCCAATGCCACACATTGAGAACCCTCATCTTGCACTTCCACAAGGCCCTTTTTAAAACAAGGGCTTCCCGCCAAATTCACCCGCTTTTTAAGAATCAATCCATAGGGAGATAATTTTGTTTTTTCGGTTTCAATACCTTCGCCCAATAATAATTTTTGAATTTTATCCCGATTTCCGTTTGTACGTAATACCGTCGGGGCCTCCCCCATTAGGGCCGGCAATTCCTTTTCTGACTCGGGGACAAAGGGAATAATCCAATCCGGTACTTCCATGTTAACCCACATAGGCGCTCCCGTAATTTCTTCCGGCATTTCTTTTAATAAATCTACCTTTTCCGAAACGCTTTTGTCAGGATAGAGGTATGCTAACCTAAAATAATGCCGCACATAGCCCCACACCCAATCGGTCAAAGCCCGTCTGTCTTTCGACCCAATATATCGGCGCGCCCGTGTATAGGCATTAATAATGTCATTTGCTGGTTTACGGGAACCCAGCACTTCCGTTATTAAGGCACATGCGGCCTCCCGAATTGCTTCCGGTTTCATGATTGCCCCTTAAAACCTGTTGCAATAACATAAAATTCCGATGAATCCTTACGGCTGGCGTCGGGCTTGGCATGACGTACGGTTTTAAAATCCCGTCGCATTCGTGCCAAGAAAGAATTTTCCGTTCCACCCTGAAAAATCTTGGCGATAAAAACACCGTCTTTAGCCAAAACCTGTACCGCAAAATCATACGCCATTTCCAATAGGCCCATAATGCGCAAGTGATCAATATTATGAATTCCCGTTGTGTTGGCTGCCATATCCGACATGACAATATCCGCCAAATGTCCACCTAAAAGTTCTTTTAATTTTTCCGGTGCTTCGTCTTTTGTAAAATCCATTTGTATCAAGGTTGCACCTGGTATCGGTTCCGCCGGCAATAAATCCATCCCGATGACAAGGGGATTTTCCGGTGCCGATTTCACCATTTTCACCGCCACCTGCGACCAACCGCCGGGGGCACACCCCAAATCCACCACCCGTTTGCCCGCCTTAAAAAAATGGAATTGCTCATTCAATTCTATAATTTTAAAGGCCGCCCGCCCACGATACCCCTGCCGATGTGCTTCCGCCACATAGGGATCATTCATCTGGCGCTGTAACCATTTTGTAGAACTGGCACTGCGTTTTCTGTCGCGTTTTAGGTGTGTTTTAAGCGGTCTGGAATTAAATTGCATTTTTTCCTCCGCCTTTAAAATACCCGAAAAAGCCCTGTTTGTCAAGGCAGATTTCACCTTTTCAGCACCGTTTTTGCATAAAAAATCAGAAATCCGCAAAAAAACAGTTGCATTTTTAAAATGAATTGGTTATAATACGCCCCAAGCCGACGTAGCTCAGTTGGTAGAGCTACTGATTTGTAATCAGTGGGTCCGCGGTTCGAGTCCGTGCGTCGGCACCAGTTTTAATAAAATAAAATCAAGGCGTTAAGACAAAATTACCCTTGATTTTTTGTTTTCTAAGAACCCTTTAATACTACAAAAATACTACAAATCTGACTCATTTTGAGCGGATTTTTTTGGGCAAAAAAACACGAGAGACAAAAAATCTCCCGTGTTAAAATTTTCCCGTAAAGTCTACACAACGACTTTAAGATAGCGATAAAGTGTTGGTTTGCTGATGTGGTACTTATTCATCAGTTCACGTTCTGTTAGGTTTGCTACACGGTCGGCATGAATATTCACAATGATAAGGTTGTTGAGTTTCTTTGGATGTGCCTTCCTATACTTGCCCTTACGTTTCGCTATCTCAATCCCTTCCTTCTGCCGAGAGAGTATCAGGTTTCGTTCAAACTCTGCGAATGCTCCGAACAAGGTCATCATCAGTTTTTGTGTTGGATCATTCGTGGATGTGTATTTTTTACTTGCAATAAATTACACAATCGGTTATTCTTAAAAAAGAAAGGAGAAATATAAAGGTGTTGAAAATTTTATTCTTTGGCATGGTATTCAGTGTACTTTTTAACTGGAAAGTATTATCAAAGATTTGCTTAAAGAGAATTCAAAAACATTTAGATGTCATTTTAGAAAAACATCCAATGAAAAATCAAGAACACTGTAAAGTACTCTTTAACGCATTAGACCATGAATTTAGTTTGGCAGTATCTTCAAGTTCACGACTGTTATTATTTGCACCTTCAATTATTTTTTCTATCATATATTTTAAAAATGAAAGTTTAGCAACCGAACTAACTGCAGGTATTTTAGTTGTTGTTGCCGAACTGATATTCATCTTTTCTGCTTTTGTGTACACTCAATCAAACTCCTCACTGTATGATAAAGTGCTATCACAATTTAAGTGTCCGATATGTTTAGCAGAATTTTGTTGGTTTCCAAAAAAAGAATTTGATACAGATGAAAAACATTACACAAAACATGAGCGCAAAGAAGAAACAGATTCTAAGGGTAAGATACATATAGTCTATAAACCGATAGACTATGTGAAATATAAGCATCATACCATCTATCATTGTGATATATGTCATCATGAAAATGAAGTAGTTCAGGATAATGAACATCAAGTGTAGTCTTCAGCGGGTCCGCGGTTCGAGTCCGTGCGTCGGCACCATTTTTAAACGGTCGTAAGGCCGTTTTTTTTATGTGTTTTTCGCATCTGTTCACACAAAAAATTGACAAAATTTTAAAAATATGCTATAATGGTTTCATCAACAACAAGAGGAATTACAATGGATTTTTCAAATTTCTTTCGTCAGCAACACCCAGATGATAGGGTTCAAGAAGACACTTCAGCACCAGAGATAAGACGTCTGTTTAGTCTGCTACCGACTGCTTCGATTAAAAGTCCTTTAAGCGGACTTTTAACTTCCTCAACAAAACCGGATGACGACCTGCATTATTTGCATAAAATTCCTTTGCCCGAAAGAATGAGAAGACTTGTAGATACAGGATTGTATCAAAGGGCCTATCGGGCAATGTTCGACAGAGAAATTCAACATATCAAGCGTAAAGAATTGGAGAGATTCAAAAAAGCCCACCCTGAAATGGCCAATAAAGTCGGGATGAAAAATGTGTGTTTTGAAGAAAAGGCATTAGATCAGATTCGTAATGAACTGGCAGGGATAATTTTGGATGCCATTTTTGAAAAAAAAGAAATAAAAAGTGCTGTTTTTCATCTTTTGGATCCTAAAGCACAATTAACAAAAACAGATATTGATGTCTTAAAAGTTTGTATTTTTGTCCGGAAACATGATTTAGACTTTTTGGCTAAGACCTATGGCTTAAGAACCGGTGTTTTTCAAAGCATAATCGCCAAAGGGGCAACAGATTTGGCAGACATGATGGGTGAAGCTTTAAAACATGATCCCCGATCAATTGTGGGTTATGGAGTGGAATGTTGCCGTAGTGTAAAAGGCTATAACCGCGGTGAAGTTGCTCTGACAGCCGATCAATGGGTAGCACGTTGGTTAGATCCTCAAATGCTGCGGGGATTAACTCAAGCAAAAAAAATAACTCCGTTAGAAGGAACAAAAACCAAAAAGCCCACAAAAGAAGATATTCGTTGGGCACAGCGGTATCAGGCCAGTTTTAAAAATACCCTGCTCTACTATTTCTATAAATCTCCCGCTCAGGCACAAAATGTTTTTCGGGCAGTTCTTCCCTATTTGCCGAAGATGGACTACGGAATGCAGGAGCAAATGTGGGGTATCCTGTTTCATAAATATAAAATCAGCCCCGATATTCAAAGCGATATTATCCGCCATATATCATCCTTTTTAGAACAATGCTCCAGTCCCGAAACACAAAGGATCATGTATAGCCAATTTATTAAAGTGGTTCCCGCTTCCCAGCGTGCCGAATTATTGGGGCATTTACCGCCCAAGGTCCTAAGGCGCTATAAAACTGCTTTTGCCAAAACTTATAAAAGTGTTTTCTATGCTCCCATTCAAACCGAAGAAGGGCCAACACATATGGCTTGGCAGCTGTTTTATAACGGTGAATTAACCGATGATCAAATGAAAGATATTCTGAAAAAAGCAAATCCCAGAACACAGCGGGATTTCCTGTTTTCACCCAAAAAGAGAATGGACAGGGATCTGTTTTCCTGTATGTGTGAAAGATATGCGGATTCGCCTTTTTATTTCTGGCAATGGGTTCGTTCATTCCGGTCTGCTTCCGATTTTAAAGGATCTTTGGCCCAAATTTATCTAACATTACCGACATCAATTAAGGATAACAAACCTTATGTATCGGCAATGAATAATCATTATGATTTGGTGCGCAGATGTGCCTTCGCTGGTGATACGGCCAGCTTATCCGCTTTGAAAAAAGTGCTGGGCCCCGACGTATTCTGGGAAAGCCTGACATACGAAACCGAGGGACAAGTATCCGGTGTTCGGTCCTTGTGCCGCCAGGGGAAACGTGGCTTACTAAAACTGATGGCCGATTGGCCGAATGCCAAACAACAAGACCTATTTATGACCGCCGACGCAAGCGGGCGGACTTTATGGGATGAGTGCACGGGGAATTTGGCCCGTTTAGTTGCGCAAGATGTGTTTAAGCGCCCCTACCAAAAACCGCCCGAACCGGTTGAACAACCGTCTCAAGAACAAGACGCAACAGAAACACCTTCAAAAGAGACACAAAAGAAAACCGTCCAAAGACAAATTATCCGCTTGCCTGCTTTTGAAGGGCATATGGCCAAAATAGCCAACAATACAAAATTAGTTCAAGAGGTTGAAGAGGCTATCCTCGCCCTCTCCCGAATGACTAAAGCCGAAATGTCGGCAGAACTCAGAATCGGTTGGAAACATTACGGTAATTTGGATAAAACCCCTTGTGCCGTGAAAGATATTCGGGGAAATAATTATCGGTTGGGATACTTGCCTGATGGGAATGTAGATCAGGGAACGGGACAAATTGCTATTTTATTCTTTTTAACCCATGCCCAATACGATATCTTTTTAAATAAACAGGCTGATCAAGCGGTCAGGACAGCCAGGACAATGCTAAGGGTTGCCCGCCAATCCTTCATTACTCCGCCTACAGGTCCCGCGGGCGGAAACGAAAGACAATAGAATTTTTTGCACTTTAAAATCCCATCAAGCGATGGGATTTTAAATTTAAACAATAACCCTTAAAATGTATACCTTAACCCAAGGGCTACTTTGTTATTAACGTAATCAACTTTTACAGCCGAGTACCGTTCATGGGGTTTTTGTTTGACACTCCCCAATTTCTCATATCTGTATCCCAATGTCAGTTCTGTATTGTCATTCAAACTGTAATTTACCCCCAAACCGGCATTCCAACTCACATCCTTGTCCTTCAGGGTAATCTTTCTAGCAGCATCCTCATTTACAATTCTCATTTTCAGATTAGAATAGCCGACACCGGCACCGACATAGGGTCTCAATTGTTTCAAATTTTCAAAGATGGGCGGAAGATCATAATAGGCATTTAGAAAAGCACCCTTTGTTTTAAATTTAAGTTTGGTTTCAAGTACATTATCTTTTCCGTCATCATTATAGTATCCTTCCAATCCTAATCTGAATTGATTGAGCCTTATACCGGCTTCAAGACTTCCTCCCAAGATTAAGTGGTCTGCAAACGAAAAAACAGGAAAATCTCCTTCATGATATTTTTCCCTCAAGTAGTTTTCACTCACTTTTCCCTCAATATATGGCTTCACATCCATAGAGTAAGCATTTACAGAAACTGCACAAATAACGGCAGATAATAACAATAATTTTTTCATATTTTTTCCTTTCTTATACATAACAAAGAACATGCGGTAGATTATAAAGTATCTCCCTTACAAAACCCATAATATATCATTCATCCCCAAAATCAAGATATTTTTTAAAAAAACAGCAGAACTTACTTGATTCTCACATCGCTGAATGTATTACCGTGTGTTATGACATTTACACGTGTCACATAAGTCGCCACCTGCCCGGATACAGCGGTAATAATAGCTAAAAAGATCAAAATTGCCAAGAGGCCCCATTTTTGCATTGATTTTCGTAAGCCCACCAAAGCAACAAGTCCTAAACTGAAGGAACCCAAAACGACAAAGAGAATGGACCTCATGTTTCGGAAAACAACCAGCAACCGGCTTCCTCCCTCTTTTAGTCCCTCATACCCCAAAACGAATACCAAGGTTCCAATCATCCCGGCCAAACAGATTTGACCTAAAAGATGTGAGAGTCTCCCGTATCTTTTTATTAAAAAGGCTATACCTGCCTCAATCAAGGCCGCCACGCCCGTACCCACCGATAAAACGACAATGGGCTTGGGTGAGTGAGTTTCTATAATTATCATTAAAACGGGCAATGCATATAAAATGCTTATACTGGATGCCAACAATCCCCACTTACGGGCGCGCTTCCAACATAATCCCACGATAATTTGAAGCAAGATAAAAGCCGCCACCCCCAAAAAGACATAAAACAAATAATGGCTTATATCATATCGGGTAAGTATCCCAAGCCGACTAAAATCAAGGAACCCCGCAAAAAATGCCAACATCCCCAGCAACATAAAACCAACGACACTCATGGCAAATTTCGGGGTGATTTGAAAAGGCTTTTTCCGCATCACTTATCCTCAAACAAAGGACGTCCTTGGAACAGACGGCTGGATTGCGCTTCTATCAATGTCTGCAGGTTGATCGTGTTATTCCGTATCAACGAACGCATCTGATCCCCACCCGTCAAATGCGGATTGGCAAACGCGGCCGAAATCACGGGGCGCAATTTTTCCGATCCCTCTAATTTTTGGTGCACAACAGCCAAGATACCGCGTGCCAACAGGTCCGCCGCCAAACTTTCCGTAAGACCGGCACCCGAAGCATACTTAATAATGGATTCCAACGAATCTTCAACGGTACTGGCGTGAATGGTCGATAATACCAAGTGCCCTGAGGTCGCCGCCCGAAGCACTTGTGACGCCGTTTCGGGGGTTCGAATTTCGCCCACCAGAATATACCGCGGCCGTGACCGTAGGGCAGACTTAATCCCGTCGCCCCACCGTTCATTATCTACGGGGCATTGTTTACACAGACCCAATCCACCATTTTGCGCACGGTATAGGCCATCCAAGGGCATTTCAGGCGGATCTTCAATCGTGTACATAAAGCCGCCGTTTTCTTCCAAAAACTTTTTCATCAGAGCCGATGCCGACGTTGTTTTACCCATACCCGTCGGCCCACCGAATAAAATCAATCCGGCTTCGCGCGATAACGTTAACAAGTATTCCACAATGTGTTTGGGTAAACCCAACGAAAAAATATCCGGCACGGATGTCGGCATTTTCCGGCAGTTATATTGTGCGCCCGAAAGCGTAATAACCCGCTCCACACGATAGGATTCGCCGGCGAATCGAATGGCATAACTGGATTGACCGGTATAGCCCTGCTCCAACGCCTTATAAAAATCAGATAAATCATCCGATAAGAACGGCACCAAAGCAAACTGGGTAGATTCATCCCGAATATAGGCCACTTTTTCCGCCGTATACCATATATCCGAAAACGGAATGGAACTGACGGACTTAGCCCGTACAATATTTTGATCTTTTCCCAACAATTTATGAATTGCTCTTTCATTGTCTTCCAACTGCATAGGTTCGCTCAAGTCCGCAACGGATGCCGCCGTGAAGGCGGGTTCAGCCTGCGGGGTATATTTCACTTCATCTTCCACAGGGACCTCAGATTGCGCTTTAGGTCTGGCATATCTTTCGGTATTTTCCTCTTCCTCAATTTCTTTCTTTACCGGTTCTGCTTTCGGTCTTGAATATACTTCTTCCACAACTTCTTCCGGTTCGGACACCATTTCTTCCTGTTCCGGTTCCGAAACAGTTTCCTCTATAACTTCCTCCGGCTCAGCCACCATTTCTTCCCCTACTTGATCCTCATCCGATTCTGGTATTGTTTCTTCTGCGTCTTCTTCTATCACCTCATTTTCGTCCATCGGCGACAAAATCGGTTCTTCCTCTTCCGATTCCGGGGCCACCGGTTGATTGTCTTCCGGTTCGGGAACAAACTCTTCCTCGACAGGGGGGCGTTCAATTACCTCTTCCGGCTCCGGTAAAGGCGCTGTTTCCGTTACCGGTGGCGGGGCATAGCGGGACAAGTCCTCTTCCTCCGCCGGTGTTTCGGGTATGTTTTCCGGTTCAGGCGCACTCGGCTCCGTCATTGTCGGTTCCGGTGGCGGTGACCAAACCCGTGGGGCCTCTTCTGTCGGTTCCGGCACGGACGTTGTATCAATTTCTGCCTCGGCAGATTTTTTCATAGAAAACAATTTTGGCGGTTTAGGTAATTGCATCATAATCTCCTTTTCATTTTTGATACCCTATTTTTGACACAGAATAACGAATTTTGCAACCCTTTTTGAAAAAAAATGCAAAAAAATAAAAAAAAGACTTGATTTTTTAATTAAAAACGGGTATAAAAGGGGTACATTCTCGGTAAAATATTAGGGGGTGGGACTGAAAAGCCCCGCTTTTTTTATTAGAAAAAAGGAATATAAATGAACATTTGTGAACAAATAGAACGCGAAATAACACCTGCTCTAAAGGACATGGGGTATGAAGTTGTCCGCGTTGTTTTAAACGGCACGGAAACCAAAGTTCTGCAAGTCATGGCCGAACGGTCGGATCGCATCGATATGACGGTAGATGATTGCGCCGATATCAGTCGCACTATCTCCGCCCTGCTTGATGTATCGGATCCGTTTCCGTTTCGCTACACCCTTGAGGTTTCTTCCCCCGGTCTTGACAGACCTCTTTTAAAACCGGCTGATTACGCTCGTTTTGCGGGGGATGAAGCCAAAATCGAACTCAATCACGAAATTGACGGTCGCAAACGGTTCAAATGCCGGTTAAGAGGCCTGACGGACAAGCAAGAAGTTCTCTTTGATTTTGAAGGAAAAGAAATGTCCGTTCCTTTTTCCGACATTGCCAAAGCCAAATTGATTTTAACTGATGAACTGATACAAAAACATCAAAACAAAAACGAAAGGAAAAAATAAAAATGCAAGTTTCAACATTACCCAGACCGGAACTTATCCAAATGGCGGATATTCTCGCACGGGAAAAGAATATTGATAAAAGCGCCGTTTTGGATGCCATGGAACAAGGTATATCCAAGGCCGGCCGTTCCAAATATGGTCCCGAATACGATATTCGGACAAAAATTGATCCCAATACGGGGGCCATTCAAATGGCACGGTATTTAACGGTTGTTGAAACGGTTGATGACGAATTTACACAAATTTCCCTTTCGGATGCACAAAAGAAAGATGCCTCTTTAAAAATCGGGGATGAAATTATTGATTTATTACCTCCGATGGATTTTGGCCGGATTGCAGCACAAACGGCTAAACAGGTCATCACTCAAAAAGTGCGTGATGCCGAACGTATGTGCCAGTATAACGAAATGAAGGATAAAAAAGGTCAAATCGTAAACGGTATTGTCAAACGTGTTGAAAACGGTAATTTGATTGCTGAAGTCGGCCGTGTGGAAACCCTGCTTCGCCGGGACGAACTTATTCCTCGTGAAAGTTATCGGGTCGGTGATCGCATTCGTGCTTTGGTTTTGGACGTGCGCGCCGAACAACGCGGACCCCAAGTCTTCTTAACACGTTCACATCCGCAATTTTTGGCGGCTTTGTTTACGGCCGAAGTTCCCGAAATTTATGATGGTACCATTGAAATTAAAGGTGTGGCACGCGATCCGGGTTCTCGGGCCAAGATTGCCGTTTATTCCAAGGATTCAACGATTGATGCACGCGGTGCCTGTATCGGTATGCGCGGTATTCGGGTTCAAGCCGTCGTCACGGAATTACAGGGCGAAAAAGTGGACGTGGTTTTGTGGTCATCGGATCCCGCAACCTTTATCGTGAATGCTTTGGCACCTAATGAAGTTTTGAAAATCGTTATCGATGAACAAGCCGGTAATGTGGAGGTTGTCTTGAACGAAGAACAACTCTCCCTCGCCATTGGACGGCGCGGTCAAAACATTAAGCTCATCAGTCAATTGACCGGTTGGCATATTGACATGATGACCGAAGCCCAAGAAGCCGAACATCGTGAAGCCGAAACCAAAGAACGGGTTGAACTCTTCATGAAGGCTCTTGACATCGATGACATGATGGCACGCATTTTGATTCAGGAAGGCTTTGCCAAAGTCGAAGATATCGCTTACATTGCTTTGGATGAACTGACCGGTATTGAAGGTTTTGACGAAGATTTGGCTCAAGAACTTCAAAATCGGGCCAAGGCTTATTTGGTCGCCCGCCAAGATACCCTCACCAAACAGATTGAGGAACAACAGGTCAGCAACGAACTCAAAGAAATGGAAGGTTTAACACTGGATATGGTGGCAGCCTTGGGGAACGCGGGGATTAAGACCTTGGACGACTTTGCCGATTTGGCCAGCGATGAATTGATTGAAATCGTCGGTGCCAAAAATATGGATACGGACACGGCAAACGCCCTCATTATGAAAGCGCGGGAGCATTGGTTTGAAGAAGGAAAACTTTAAACATAACCATAAAAACAGACGTCACGCGGCAGATCTCGACACAAAGACCTGCTTCGTGACGAAGGAAACATTGCCTCGGACCGAGATGCTTCGTTTTGTCTCGGCACCGGGGCATGTTATTACTTTTGATGGGGCAGAAAAATTACCCGGTCACGGTTTTTGGCTTAAGGCTGACAAAGATATTCTAAACCAAGCCATTACCAAACGCATTTTTTACAAAGCCGCCAAAGGCACGGTAAACATCCCCGATGATTTAGCCGATCAGGTCCTTAGGACTCTTAAAAGCCGGTGCATAAATTTATTGGGCTTGTGTCGTAAGGCCGGCTTATTGGTCTACGGATTTGAAGCCGTTAAAAAAGCGACGACACATCAATCCCCCGCCGCGATTTTTGAGGCTTTTGATGCTTCCCGGCGGGAAGAAAATAAACTGATTAAAGGGGATACTTCTTTCCCCGTGTGGCACGTTTTATCACGGGAAGAACTGGGGCAAATTGCCGGTGAATCGGAAATTGTCCACATCGCACTTTTAGACGGTACACTCTCACAACAGGCAAACACCATTGCCCGTAAAATTGATCTCTTGGAAAACGGATCACAAACGAAAGGATAACAACATGGCAGAAGAAAAAAAGACATTAACGCTTTCGGGAAAGACCCTGTCACTGGGGAATAAGCTTCGTGCACCCAGCGGGCCGGGCCGCGTTCAGGTTGAAGTGCGTAAAAAGCGTGTTATCACGCCCGATACAAAACCCACCCTTATCACCCAAGATGCCAGCCATAAATTGAAATTGGTGCAAGAAGCCCAACGGGTTGCCGAACACGCCCGTCAGGAAGAAGAAGCCCGCCGCCAAAAAGCAGAACAAGTGCGCCTTGAAAACGAAAAACGCCGCCAAAAGGAAGAAGAAGCCCAAAAGCGTAAGCAGGAAAAAGAGGCTGCTGCCGCTCAAAAACAAGCGGCCGAACCGGTTAAAGACAACACCCATGATAAGAAATTCCAAGATCGGGACCTTGATAATCGGCGCGATATTGAAGAACGCCCGCACAAAAATACCTTTGAAGAACGGCGTGCCGGCAAATTTAATATGAATGCCTATCGCAATGCCCCCATGGGCGGTGATGACGATGATGATTCCGAAAACGGCGGTATGCGGCCGCATCGGCGCAGTCTTGCCTCCATTCGGCGGGCGCAGGAAAAGGAACGTCAAAAATTCTTAAATGCCCAAAAACCGCAAGAAAAAATCATCCGTGAAGTCATTATTCCGGAAACGATTACCGTTCAGGAATTGGCCAATCGGATGAGTGAAAAAGGTGCAACTGTTGTTAAAACACTGATGAAATTAGGAATGATGGTAACGATTACCCAAACCATTGATGCCGATACGGCAGAATTGGTTGTGGCAGATTTAGGACATAAAGCCAAACGAGTTGCCGAATCCGATGTGGAAGAAAATTTAAAAACGGTTGATGATAATCCTAAGGATTTAGAGGCTCGTCCTCCCGTTGTTACCGTTATGGGACACGTTGACCATGG
>JAFYHG010000018.1 GCA_017539265.1 Alphaproteobacteria bacterium
ATGGTAAAACATCACTTTTGGATGCCCTTCGGGAAACGAACGTGGCCGCCGGTGAATCGGGCGGAATTACCCAACATATCGGTGCGTATCAGGTTGCTCTTGCCAGCGGTAAGAAAGTAACCTTTATCGATACGCCGGGGCACGAAGCCTTTACCGCCATGCGGGCTCGCGGTGCCAAGGTAACCGACCTTGTCGTTTTGGTTGTTGCCGCTAATGACAGCGTTATGCCTCAAACGATTGAGGCCATTCACCATGCCAAAGCGGCCGGTGTTCCGATTGTTGTTGCTATCAACAAAATTGATGTACCGGGGGCCAATCCGCAAAAAGTGCGTATGGACTTATTGCAACATGAAGTGGTAGTGGAATCCATGGGCGGTGATGTCTTAGAGGTTGAAGTATCCGCTAAAAAACGCATGAACTTGGATAAATTAATCGAAGCCATTTTATTACAGGCCGAAATTCTGGATTTAAAAGCTTCCGCCCATCGTTCTGCCGAAGGCGTGGTAGTAGAAGCCCGTATGGAAAAAGGTCGCGGGTCTGTGGCCACTGTTCTCATCCAAAAGGGAACCCTTCAGATCGGAGATATTTTCGTTTGTGGTCAAGAATGGGGCCGTGTGCGATCGCTCTTTAATGACAAAGGGGCCCGCGTCAAAGAGGCTCTGCCCGCTCAACCTGTTGAGGTTATCGGGCTTCAGGGCGTTCCATCCGCCGGTGATGATTTCATCGTTGTTGATGATGAAAGTAAGGCTCGTGAAGTATCGGCCTATCGCCAACGGAAATACAGGGAATCCCTACAAGTTAAAAAGATTAGTACAGCCGAAAACCTACTCGCCCAAATTAAGGCCGGCGAAATTAAAGAATTGCCTGTTTTGGTTAAGGGCGATGTGCAAGGTTCTGTTGAAGCCCTCAACGGCATTTTGGCCAAGATTAAGAATAATGAAGTCAAAGTTCACGTACTGCATAGCGGTGTCGGTGCCATCAATGAATCTGATGTCACTTTGGCACGTGCTTCGCATGCAATTATTATCGGCTTTAACGTGCGCGCCAATACGGGTGCCCGCGAAATTGCCAAACGCGATAATGTCGATATTCGCTACTATTCCATTATTTACGACGTGGCCGATGAAATGAAGAAAGCGGTTGCCGGACTTTTGGAACCCGAGCTTAAAGAAAAGATTTTGGGCTATGCCGAGGTGCGTCAGGTCATTTCCATTTCCAAGGTCGGTAAAGTCGCCGGTTGTATGGTCAAGGAAGGCCTTATCAGACGTGGTGCCAAGGCCCGTATTTTACGCGATAACACCGTTATCTTCACGGGTGCTTTATCACAACTTAAACGCTTTAAAGATGATGTGAAAGAGGTCAAAGAAGGCTTTGAATGCGGAATTAGTTTTGAAAACTATGACGATATCAAGGTCGGCGACACCATCGAATGTTTTGAAATGGAGGCTCAAGCCGTTGAAGTCAAATTTGACGGTGTGTAAAAAATCATGAATTCCGTTTGCTTCCCCGATTATGATCATTCTATTTTGGGAATTCCCAATTCTGTGTTAAATCACTATGGGGTTCAAACGGAATACGCCACCCTGCCCTTAATCGATGAAGCGCTTCAAACAAATCCTAAAAATGTTGTGGTTTGGATATTGGACGGGTTTGGATGGGATTTATTTCAAAAGATTTTACCGCCGAAGGCCTTTTTAAAATATCATATCAAGGATAAAATCTCTTCTGTTTTTCCACCGACGACAACTGCTGCCACAACGACTTATTATTCCGGTCTGCCACCGGCCGTTCACGGTTGGATCGGTTGGTCACCTTATTTTCCCGAATACAACAAGTCTATTGAGCTATTCACGGGGAAGGATAATTATACTTCGGAAAACACAGGCGTTAACACATTTCAAAAATTACCTTATACGCATATATTTGATAAAATTCGGGCGGCTGCGCCGTCTGTTTCCTGCCACGAAGTCTTCCCCAAAAAAATTCGCACCGACGGTGTTGATACGTTTGAGGAACAATGCCAAAAAATCTTAAAATATACCCAATGCACCGGCCAACAATTTATTTTGGCCTATTGGCCTGATCCCGACCATACATGCCATTACGAAGGTACCTATGACAAATCCGTTCAAAAACTGGTTCGCCACATGAATCATGAAATTCATAAACTCTATCGGAAATTAAAAGATACTCTTGTCATCATTTCGGCAGACCATGGTCATGTTCCGGTTGAATCTGTTTTCTATATTGATACCTGTCCCGAAATTACGGAATGCCTGCGCATTCCTCTTAATTTGGATGATCGTGTTTCCGCCATTTTCTTAAAAGAGGGTAAGGAATCCGCCTTTTTAAAAGCCTTTGACACTTATTTAAAATCTGATTTCACATTGATTAAAAGGGATGAAGTCTTCTCTCAAAACTTATTTGGCATCGGCCCCTTAAATCCGCGTATTAAAGATTTTATCGGCGATTATTTACTGGTCGCTACCGGCACACGCATTTTGCGCCAACGGGTTGGGAATACTGTTTCCGGTCCCGAATTCAAAAGCGCCCACGCAGGCTTAACCCGTAGGGAAATGATTGTCCCCTTAATTTTGTTTAAAAAGTAATCTTAAACACGCCGTCTTATGAAATAGTCCGGCACAAGGTTTTTATTGACCTGCCTGCCGCAAAAGCGCACCCCTTCCCGGCATCCGCCCGTCCAACACGGCGGTGCCAACCGATCGGCCAATTCCGGATATGAACCCTTTAACTGTTCCCGCAACTGCCGCGCAACTTCACAAATTTCTTCCTGGGCACACCAACACAACCTTTTTTCCTGTTCGTGCATTAAGGCGTTTAAAGAGGCCTCTTTCTGATACTTTGCCATCACACCATAGGGTGCAATCGACAGCATCAAATTAGGTGACAATTCTTTTTTAAGGGCCGCATACTCTTCCATATATTCCTGTGCCTGTCCTTCCAAACCGGCCATTTTTAAAAGTGGCGGCACATAGAAAGCCCCTGTCAACACAGGCTCGCCCCGCTTAATGGAACGATGCCGTTGATCTTGCCCCATGGTGGCTGCGGATATTTCAACTTCCGTTCTGATTCGATTGATATTGTTTGTCATTGCCTTTGGGGAAAAGGGTAATATGTCCACCGAATCTGCCATTTTCGGGAAATCTGCCGTCCCGATATCTGCCGAAATCAATCGACACACCGGCGCGGTTTTGGTATGAACCTGATCAAACATCATTTGCGGAACCCAATCTTGCTTGGAACGCTTGCTTTCATCAAACATATAAGCAATATCCGGCTCTGCTTTTAAGACTTCCTCTTTCATTTTATCCGTAACCAACCGCATTTCCGGCGACCATGCCACCCGCCACAAAGCCGCCAACGCGGATACATTCACCGTCGTTACCAAAGCCGTCGGCATAACCTGTGAAACAAAGACACGCAATTGTTCCTGTGCAAATTTTTTACCGTTCACTTCCACATATTTATCGTTTGCCAAAGGCCTTTCTTCGCGAATGACGCGCGCGGCCAAATCCGTTAACGGGGCAATTTGTGCCTGATAAATATCCGCCCCTTTTTGCACAAAGGAAACCGCTTTTTCAACATTTTCATCGGGGTAAAGTGTTTTCAGGTTTTCCCGAATTTCCGCCATATTCGGCGCATCATACATTTTTGAAAAGCGTCCCGACCGTTGATCCGAATTGTAATAGGGTGCATTCAAATGAATTCCAAAGACAACACTTGATACCGACACCCCGTCCAACAAAAAAGTAAAATGATTATGTTCCAAGGTTGTATGGTGCCCCGGATCGAACAGGCGTTCTTTCACCTTAATCAAGTCCCCCAACTGCGGTGCTTCGGCGGTATAGCACACCTTAGCCGCATAAGAGGCCAGCGGTGTTACATTAACATTCGTTTTGGCTTGTAATTTTACAGAAATCATATGAATACTCCTTTTCCTTTTTCATCATACGCAAGCCTACCCCGTCTGTCAAGTTTTATTCCGAAAAAGCCATAAAAAAACTTGAAACCGGATTCAAAATAGGATAAACTACCCTCATGGAAACACGATTAATAGATGTACGCACAATATCCGAAATGGGACCCAAAGTTCATTTTTTGGCCACGCCGGCCGAAAAAAAAGAACTTGCCGCCCGATTTGATATCCCCTGCCTACACGATTTGGTTGTCGACGGGATTTTTGCTCGCGACGACGATGTGATTACCTTTCAAGGCACGATGAAAACCTCGGCCGAGCGTATTTGCGGTGTCACCCTAAAACCATTTACGGAAAGGGCTGAATATCCTTTGGATCTTATTTTTTCCCAAAACCCTGATGAAGAAAAAGATGATATAACCGCCGACATTTTTCCTATTCACAAAGGGAAAATAGATTTACTCAGTACTTTTTCCGAGTTACTAGGCCTTAATTTAAACCCTTTTCCCAAAAGCGTTAATACCTACTTGGATTACACGGATACGGCGGATACACCGGACGAAAATCCCTTCGCCGTTTTAAAGAAATTAAAGAAAGGAGATCCCTCATGACAGACGAACATTTAATTGATGGTAGCCGTGATTATGATTGTTGCCGCTATTTTGACTTAATTAAGCGTATTGACTCCTTTTACGCCGACGGCGTTATTACCGCGGACGAACTTAACCACATGCGGGTTATGCGGTCGGAAACCCTTATCAACTATCAGGTTGCCCAAGAACTAAAAAAAACAATGGATCCCAAGGCTCCCGATTACGGTAAATTAAACGAACTCATTGACTATCTGCGCCGGTGTTGGCAAACAATGGATATGGCCTATGATCGCGGGATTCAACTCAATCAATCCGAACCAACACAACCGACACCCGATAATAAAAAATTGTCTTTGAACTTGGATAAAGAAAAGACCGACTTGCTTTCCTCCGTTTTGCATGAAAGCAGATTTTCTTCCAAGAACATAGATGATCAATCCCTGGATATTTCCCCCCTGGAAAAGGAAAAAGCAATGGGGCGGGTTGTGCGCGCCTTAAAGATGTTGGAACGGGATAAAATGAACCAAGCCCGCGCCCACATGTCGGACATGGAACACACAAAAAAATAGTCCTAAAAACCATTTGACAAGAGAAAAAAAATGTGCTTTGATAAGCGCATAGAGTTTTTAGAGGGGTATAGTGATTTTATTAACTATTTGATTTCATTCATATTTTTATAAAAACAAGAGTTTAATAATCAAACAAAGGAGAAAAACATGAAAATTTCAAAAACAGGTATAAAAGAATTAACCGCCAGATATCGCGATATTTTGCGCAAATGCGCTTATTTAAACGCGATAATTTTGATGGGTGCTCTTGCTTCTACCGAAGCGAAAGCGGAACAACTGGTTATTGAATCGGACTATGAAACGACAGGCGTAACTTTTAATCAAAGCACGGCTAATGATGATGGTGGTGCTATTTTTGTAAATGCCGAAGGCAAAACAGTTAATATTTCAGACGCCCATTTCACAAATAACAGTGTGACAGGCTCAGGTGCTACCGGAGGCGCTATCTCTGTTAGGCGAGGAACGGTCAATATTGATAATACTGAATTTAAGGGAAATAATGCCCCGTACAGCGGCGCTATTTTCACATACTCTACCGGAAATACCCTAAATATTACAAATTCTACTTTTGAGGATAACACAGCTCTAGGGGCCGGTGCCGTACAAGCAATGTTTAACACCACCATTGAAGATACAACATTTAAGAACAACACCGCCTCAACAGATACCGATGGCGGCGGTGCATTATTTGTCGGTGCAGTAGGGAAGGCCACTTTAGATAACGTGACATTTGATTCAAATGGAGCGGATTATCGTGGCGGGGCTGTTTCAACTCGTTCGGCAGATTTAGCGGATAACAGCGCTGCCAAATTGGATATATTAAATTCCACATTTTTGAAAAACACGGCCGGCACAACGGGAGGTGCATTAGATAACTATTTGTATAGCAGTAAAGCCGATGATACTGCCATTTACATAGAAGGTTCTTCTTTTACGGAAAATACTGCAGTACAAGGAGGTGGACTTTATAATCATGGTGAAGAAGATAAAGCCGGTAATGTTGCCTCTATGAAAATTATTGATTCAGATTTTAGCAAGAACACAGCTTCTGAACAGGGCGGTGCCATTTATAATGCCGGTTATGCCGGAATGACTATTTCTGGTGGAACATATGACCAAAATACGGCCACAAAGCAAGGTGGTGCCATTTTCAACTACGGGACAGCGATTGTTGATGATGCAACCTTTACAGGAAACAAGACAACGAGTTTAAATTGGCCTTCGCAAGGAGGTGCCATTTTTAACTCGGGTGATGACGACTATCTGGATGTACCAAGTATTTCGATGGTTATATCCAATACAACATTTGGCAATGAAAATGATTCCTCAAAGGGTAACCAAGCTTTACAAGGTGGCGCAATTGCGAATGAAAGTTCTTTGATTGACGGTGAAGTTACCTTAAACAATGTAAACTTTTACAATAATAAAGCATTTGCCGATACGAATGATTCCGATGGATATATTTCCTCATTAGGTGGTGCTATTTGGAATCAAGGCATCATAACCGCAAATGGTGATACCACATTCAAAGGAAATACTGCTGAAGGTTATAATGTCGAAGGTGGTGCTATTTATAATAGCGGTTCTTTAACATTCAATGATACCGTCACTTTTGATACCAATACGGCAACAGATATTAATTCTGGAAATGGGGCATTCGGTGGAGCTTTATCAAATAGTTATACCGCCGAAACAGTATTCAAAGATTTAGCGACATTTACAGGTAATAAAGCTATCTCTGAATCCAACAAAGGAACACAAGGTGGTGCCGTATACAACGCAAATACCGTCGACTTCCAAAAGGGCGCTTCCTTTGCAAATAACGAAGCAACCTATGGCGGCGCCATTTTTAACGATGGGGGTGTCACAACCATTACAGACGGAACATTTACCGATAATACTGCTGGTGATGAAGGTGGGGCCGTTTTTAATTATGATGGAACCGTCAACATTAAAGCCCAAAATAAGAATGTTATTTTTAGCGGAAACAAAGCTAATGGTCAAGCCAACGATATCACAAACTATTTTGGAACAATTAATCTAAACGCAGCCGAGGGAAAAACAGTTTCTCTGGCCGGCGGCATTGACGGTGTGGATGGTACTTTGAATTTAACCGGTCCGGGTATTGTTGATGTTTCCACAATTAAGAATCAAACGGCAACCGTCGAAGCAGGTGAATTACATGTATCCAGCGGTACGGCTGATGGTTCCAATCTGGCCGGATCCAGCATTACAATCAACAATGGAGCCGTTGTTAATACGATTGATGAATTAATTAACGATTATTCGGCACAAATCACGTTAAAAGATGGTGCCTCGGTTAAAGGCGATGTTGATTTCATCAATGGTACGGCCGATCAATATGCTTCCGTCCAAGGTAGCACAATTAAATACGCTTTGGGTAATTTAATTAACGGAACGGTCGGTAAAGGCGAAAAAGATATTCAAGTCGCTTCCAACGGTACAACCATTGATATCAGCCAAGCTGAATTTACCTCTGATTCCGGTGCAACTTTTGTATCTTCCGGTGCGGCCGATGGTAAAATGAAAGTCAAAGGTTTTGCAGGCGGTTTGGATACAGCTGCCCAAGAATCCGGCAATACAGCCAGCACCCATTATCAGCTAACGGAAGATGAAACTCTCGATACTGACCGGGATATTAAAAATAATTTCGTTACAGAAGGCGCCGGCGTAGGAGATACCGATAGCGGTGTCGAATTGAATGCCGAATTGGGTGTTGATGAAGGGGCAAGTTTAACCTTCAGAAACGTAAAATTAACCGGAACCGGTGAACTCCATAACAAAGTTGGGGCAACAACCCGTGTTTACGATTCTCGAATCGGGGTTATCGTAAATAACGAAGGTGAATATTATTCTGACCCGACAATTTATGTGGCAAAAGTCATCAACAGCGGAACTGCAACCTTTGAAGACGATAGTTTCCAAGATATTACCGGAACGGCTTTGACCAATAATAACGGTGTCGTGAATTTGAATGCCGTAAATGAAGACATTCTCTTCTCGAATAATACGAACGATGTTGCCCAAACGGGTGGCGTTTTGAATTTATCGGCCGAATCCGGACGCAGTATTACCTTTTCTTCTGCCGTGACGAACGATGCAGCCAGTCAGGTTAACCTGTTAAAAGGAACAACTGCATTCTCGGGCGGTATTAGTGGCGGTAATTTAACCTTGGCCAGTGGAACCAACTTCACAGGTAATTTAACAGGTGGTTCTGTTGACTTACGCAACGGTACAATCGATTCAATTACAGGAACGACCACAGGCTCAACCCTGTATTTAGATGCCAATATGAAAGGCACAGCTACAATCGATACCTTGGGTAGCGGTAGCACCGGTGTCATTCAAGCCATCAATCTGACTGCTTCGGAATACGGCACAGCCGATTCGATTTCTCTGGATGTGGGAAGCGCAACATTGGCTGATGATCTGGCCATTACGGGTGCGATGAACTACTACACGAAAGTCGAAAAAGACGGCGATAATGTTGTCTTTAGCGATAAACTGGTTAACCAATCCATGATGGAAGCTAAAACAGATTTAACCAGTGTTGATTCAGCTAAAGAAAATAAGGCCAAAGTTGATGTTGATGCGAATAATAAAACCGTAACAATGAAATTGCAAACATCAACAGACAGTGGTGTAAGCTGGACAGATGGTAATGGCATCACTATAAGCAACACAGGTGTAGCTATTACCGGTAATACAACCGTTGACGGAAATGAAGTATTAACCACCGCCAGCACTTTAGACGGCTCAAAATTGGCAGACGCTTCTGTTGCTAAGAGTGCCTTGGAAACAAGTGTTCAAAACTCCTTGACCTTGGCTGATACCGCGGTGCAAAACATTACGACCGGTACCACAAATGGAACTATTTCGGTGGACGGATCAGATGTTGCCGTTTATGGATTAGGTTCTGCAGCTTTTGCTAACACAACCGATTTTGATGCGGCCGGCGCCGCTGCTACGGCATTATCAGATGCCAAGGCTTACACGGATACCAAAGTAGCAGCCGAGACAGATCGTGCAAAAGGCGTTGAAGGTAACTTATCCGACTTATCAACAACGGATAAAACCACTCTGGTTGCTGCCATTAATGAAAATGTAACAGCAATTGCAACTGAAACAGCTCGTGCAACCGCTGTTGAAGAGGGCTTGGATACACGTTTAACAACGGCTGAAGGAACAATCAGTTCTCATACTTCTTCCATTGCTGCAAATGCTTCTGCAATTGCGGCTGAGACAACTCGTGCAACCGGTGTTGAAGCAGGTTTAAATACACGTTTGACAACGGCTGAAAGTAATATCAGTACAAATGCTTCTGCAATTGCTGCTGAAACAGCTCGTGCAACCGGTGTTGAAGAAGGCCTAGATACACGTTTAACAACGGCTGAAGGAACGATCAGTTCTCATACAACTTCCATTGCCGCAAATGCTTCTGCAATTGCAGCTGAGGTAGCTCGTGCAACCGGTGTTGAAAACGGCTTGAATACACGCTTAACATCGGCTGAAGGAACGATCAGTTCTCATACAACTTCCATTGCCGCAAATGCTTCTGCAATTGCTGCTGAAACAGCTCGTGCAACCGGTGTTGAAGAAGGCTTGAATACACGCTTAACATCAGCTGAAGGAACAATCAGTTCTCATACGACTTCCATTGCCGCAAATGCTTCTGCAATTGCTGCTGAAACAGCTCGTGCAACCGGTGTTGAAGAAGGCTTAGATACACGTTTAACAACGGCTGAAGGAACGATTAGTTCTCATACAACTTCCATTGCCGCAAATGCTTCTGCAATTGCTGCTGAAACAGAACGTGCAACTGGTGTTGAAGACGGCTTAAATACACGCTTAACATCGGCTGAAGGAACGATCAGTTCTCATACCACATCTATCGCTGCAAATGCTTCCGCAATTGCTGCTGAAACAGCCCGCGCAACCGGTGTTGAAGATGGCTTAAATACACGCTTAACATCAGCTGAAGGAACAATCAGTTCTCAAGCAACTTCTATCGCTGCAAACGCTTCCGCAATTGCTGCTGAAACAGAACGCGCAACTGGTGTTGAAGACGGCTTGAATACACGCTTAACATCGGCTGAAGGAACAATTAGTTCCCACACATCTGCCATCGCTGCAAATGCTACGGCGATATCGGATGAGACAGCCCGCGCAACTGGTGTTGAAGACGGCTTAAATACACGCTTGACAACGGCTGAAGGTAATATCAGTACAAATGCCACAGCAATTGCAACCGAGACAACCCGTGCAACCGGCGTTGAAGAAGGCTTGAATACACGTTTGACGACGGCTGAAGGAACGATTAGTTCTCATACGACTTCTATCGCTGCAAATACTAGCGCAATTGACGTCTTAAATGGAGAAGGTGAAGGCTCTGTAAAAAAGGCTTTGGCTGATGCAAAAGGTTATACAGACACCCGTGAAGAAGCGATTACCAACGCTTACAGTGCTGCTATCGATACAGCAACTCTGATGGATGAAACCGGATATAACTTTGGTAACGGAGAAGGCGTTGTTTCGGCCGTAAAATCCATAGATAAGAAGGTTGGCGATATGGCCGCAATCGGTAATCGGGAAGGTTCTCACCTATCCCCAGCAAGCAATACCGCTGCTTTAACGGATGATTCAATTGCCGGCAATTTGGATTCTTTGGATGCCGCGGTTGTTGCAAACGATCAAGCCATTTTGGAAATACAAAATGCTTTGGGTGACCAAAGTCAGTTTGGCAAGAGCCGTTATCTGGATAACACGATGACAAGTGCCGATGCGATGATGAGCTTGGATCGCAACTTGAACAAACTCGACAGACGCGTCCATCAAATGGAAAAAGAAATGAAGGGCGGATTTGCTTCCGTGGCGGCATTGTCTGCCTTGGCTCCGAATGCCCGCGCTTCCGGCAACACTCAAATTGCCCTCGGTGCAGGTCTCTATCGCGATCATCAAGGTCTGGCCATCGGTGCCTATCATTACTTCAATGATAATATCCTGGCTAATATCGGTGGTGCTTACGGCGGTGATAAGAGTGCCATGCTCCGTGCGGGTGTTACATTCGGTTGGTAAGCCGGTATTTCCCCTAAAAATCCCTGCCTTTTGGCGGGGATTTTTATATTCCGCCAGGAAATTTCCGGCAGGGTTGATTTTAAAAATATCTTGTGATATAACAGGAACAAAGGTTATCATGATGACATATATAATTGCTTTTTTATCACCGCTGTTTTATGCACTATCGGTTATTATCGAAAGCTTTTTATCACTGGCTGTTTTCAAAAAGCCGATTGTGATGTTGTTTTTCGTATCCCTGACAAACGCTTTATTTGTCCCTTTGGTTTTGTGCTTGGGGACCCCCACCCTCCCCGACGGATACAGTTGGCTGATTTATTGCCTTATTGCCTGCATTGATATTTGCTATTTGTACCCCTATTATAAGGCCCTCAAAAAGACAGATACTTCCATCGTTTCTTCTCTTTTTGCCTTGGGGAAGATTTTTGTACCGATACTGGCGTTTATCCTGCTTCAAGATAAACTGGAAACCCGTCAATATATCGGCTTTGTCATTATTATTTTGGCTTCTGCCTTTTTAAACAAAAAATCTCAAGATAAATTTCGTCTAAATCAAGCCTTTTATTTAATGTTTTTATCCAGTTTTTTGCTGGCCCTACGCATTTGTATCGTCAAATATGTATTATGGCGGGATAATAATTACATCAATGTCCTCATTTATCCAAATTTGATTTCAGGTTTAATCCCGTTCACATTTTTGGTATTAAAACAAAATCGACGTGAAATCAGCCGACGTATAGCCTCTTATCGCCGCCGTTTTAAGTTTTTTGTCGTCATTGAATTTTTAACCTTCTTGGCGGTATCTTGCTCTACCATCGCCTTATCGAAATTATCACCGGTGATATCCACCGCCATCGAGGCAACCGAGCCTTTATTTGTCCTTTCTCTGGCCATGATTGTCAACGCCACCCGAATATATCATTTTCGGGAAAATACCGGCCTTTTCAAAAAAATCTGTTGTTTTATCTTGATCATTCTGGGGATTGTATTAACCTGTTCTGAGTATTAAAATAAGGAGAAAAATATGTGTTACAAACCGACAAGCATTTTTATCACCGGCGCCTCCAGCGGCATCGGCAGAGCATTAGCATTAAAGTATGCCGATGAAGGAATAACTTTATTTCTCTGTGGCCGCAATAAAGAACGCTTGGATAAAGTTGCGGATTTATGCCGCCAACAAAAAGCCGACGTCCATACCTTTTTGTTTGACGTTCGGGATGAAAGAGAAACCGCGAACGCCATCACTCAAGCCGATGAAATTAAGCCAATTGAACTTTTAATTGCCAACGCCGGCGTTTCCGCAGGTGTCTTAGGCATGGATGAAACACCGGTTTCCAGTCGCGCCATTTTTGAAACAAACATTTTTGGTGTTATCAATACGGTTTTGCCAACGGCTGAAAAAATGAAATCCCGCAAAAAAGGTCAAATCGCGATTATCAGTTCTCTTTCCGGCTATCGCGGTATGTCCAGTTGCCCCGCTTATTCCGCGTCCAAGGCCTGTGTCAAAGCCTGGGGCGAAGCCCTATGGGGCACATTAAAACCTCACGGCATTTACGTTACAACAATTTGCCCCGGTTTTATTGAAACACCGCTGACGGATAAGAATCAATTCAAAATGCCTTTTTTAATGAAAGTTGATAAAGCCGCCAACATTATCGTAAAACGCCTTCAAAGACATCCACCCGTTATTGCTTTTCCCTGGATTATGGCTTTTGGTGCCTGGTTGGGCGGTATGTTGCCGGCCCGACTCATCTTACCTATTTTAGGGCGATTGCCGAAAAAAGAAAAATAACTTGCGAAAAAGTTGCTTTTCTGGTATAACAGGGAAAAATTGAATTAAGAAAGGACAGATTTTATGGCAGAAAATAAAAAAACAACCTCTGATAAGGCCGATGAATTGGCTCAAATCCAAGAACGTATTTTTGAACGCGAAGTTGATGAAGAATTGCGTCAGGAACGCTTGGCTAATTTTTGGAAGAAGTATCGTTTTTTAATCATCGGCGGTGCCATCGGTATTATTTTGGCCACCATCGCGGGTGAATGGTACGGATCGTGGCAGGATAAAATCCGCGCTTCCGAATCGGATCGTTTGGAAAAGGCGCTTATTTCGGCCGCCAAAGGAGATGATAAACCCGCGTTATCCCAATTAAAACAACTGGCCAAAGACGGTAAAACAGGCTATCGCTACATCGCAAAATTAGAAGAAGCCGGCCTTTTGTTCCAAAAAAAGAAAGATGATAAAGCCCTTACCATTCTCTTTGAACTATCTCAAGATACCAAGGCTCCTCAACCGCTTCGCGATTTGGCTTTGGTTTCCTATATCGGCCATGTACTGGATACAAGCAATACAGAAGAATTAAAGCAAATGATATCCCCATTGGCTCAAAATGAAAAAAGCGCTTTCTACGGTCAAGCCGTTGAGCTAATGGCATGGTTGCATTTGATTTCCGGTGAAAAAGCTGAGGCTCAAAAATTAGTTGAGCAAGCCACCGCTTCCGGAAATCTGGCCCCGCAATTAAAGGAAAGATTGACATTGTTATTGGAGCAAAAAGCACAATGAAAAAAATTCTGATTTTATGCATGGCTGCTCTTTTGGTAACCGCCTGCGCGGATAATGGTCCGGTGGCTCCAAAAGAAGGTCGCCAAAGCGTGGGAACCGTTTTGGAAGAACCGGCTAAATCCAAAAATACCGTTAAACCGGAACAGGCCCAATCGGTTAAAACATGGGCGTTTTCCTATAAAACCGCCGCAAATAATCGACCGCATGCCAAGGTTTCGGGCGAAAAGAAATTAACTCATACCGTTTCTGTCGGTAAAGGGATCAATGACAACTATCAAACACTTGCGGGCCCTGTCGTTTCGGGCGATACCGTTTACACATTGGACAGCCACTTTAATCTTCAGGCCACCGATTTAAAAACCGCCAAAGCTTTGTGGCGCAAACCGCTTGCAACCATCACAGGCACAACGGCCAAAAGTATCGGACTTGCCGTTTATCATAAAAAACTTTATGCCGTGGCCGGAAACGGTTTAATCATTGCGATGGACTTATCGGGAAATTCCCTCTGGACACGGGAATTAAAGGCTCCGCTGCGCTCAACTCCGATTTTGGATAATAATCGGCTGTTTGTTTCGTCCATTCATAATGAACTGTTTGCCTTAAACGCCGATAACGGTAAAGATTTATGGAAATATACCGGTGATAGAGCCGTTACCAATTTCTTCGGTATGGGCGCTCCTGCCGTTCAAGGAAACATTGTCATTATGCCGACAACAGGCGGGCGCGTTGTTGCTCTTGAAGCTTCATCTGGAATGTTGCTCTGGACAGAGGACATGTGGACACAAAAAACCTATAATCCGATTTTGGATATTCCGCACATGACAGCTGCCCCCGTCATTGAAGGGAGCAATGTTTATCTGGTCGGTAACGCCGGCAAAACAGGTCTCTATCGTTTATCAAGCGGCATTCCCGTCTATACTATCGGGATCGGCGGGCGGGAAACACCGGCCCTTTCCGGCAACACGCTTTATGTCGTTACCAATCAAAAAGACCTGATGGCATTGGATAAAACCCAAGGTAAACTCTTCTGGAAGACAGCTTTAACGGCGCTTAAAGATCGTGATAACGAGGCCGTTTGGTTTGGCCCCGTACTTGTAAACAATGCTATTATCGTTGTATCCAGCCTGGGTGACATTGTGTTTTATAACGCCAAAACCGGCCAAGAAATGCGCCACGAAAAGCAAGATGAATTGGTCGGCGCTCCGATCGTAGTCGGTGAAACACTGTTATTCTTAACAACCGACGGGAATTTGCTGTTCTATCAATAAAGGAAAGACCATGAAATCAGTTGCCATTGTCGGCCGTACCAATGTTGGAAAATCCACGCTGTTTAATCGGCTGTGCGGGCGGCGTTTGGCTATTGTTCATGATCGGGCGGGGGTAACCCGCGACCGCAAAGAAGGGGACGCCACAATTAAAGACATCTCTTTTCGGGTAATCGACACCGCGGGGTTAGAGGAAACAACTTCCCTTGCTGCCGCCATGTGGGATCAAACGGAAATCGCGATTCAAGAGGCTGATATTATCCTTATGCTTGTGGATGCCAGATCCGAAGTAACACGACTCGACACGCGTTTGGCCGGTCTTCTTCGGCGACAAAAGAAGCCAGTCTTTTTAATTGCCAATAAATGTGAAGGGCGTTCCCAAGAACAACTGCTCGGTGAATTTTATCGTTTAGGTCTCGGTGATCCGCTTCCCTTCTCTGCCGAACACGCCTTGGGCATGGATAAATTATATGCGCTTTTAAAACCGCTCTGCCCCAAGGAAGCTGAACCCCAAGAAGAAGCCGACAGACCTCTAAAATTGGCTATTGTCGGTCGCCCCAATGTCGGAAAATCCACGTTAATCAATAAACTCTTAAAAAAAGAACGCCTCTTAACCGGCCCCGAGGCCGGTGTCACGCGTGATGCGATTACCCTCCCCTGGCAATGGAAAGGGAATAATATTCTGCTTACCGACACGGCGGGCTTACGCAAACACGGTAAAGTTTCGGATGATTTGGAAAAAATATCTGCCGCCGATACCCGTAATCAAATCGATTTCGCCGAGGTTGTCATTTTGGTTTTGGATGCCAATCAGCCGATGGAACGTCAAGATTTAATGATCGCCAGTCGTGTTCTGGAAGAAGGTCGGTGTTTGGTTATTGCCCTGAATAAGTGGGATACGATACAAAATCCGAAAGCTGTTTTAAACGAACTCAAATATAAAATGGAAGAATCCCTGCAACAAGTCAAAGGTCTTCCCATCGTTACCGTATCGGCTAAAACAGGTTTCGGCCTTAATCCGATGATGACGGCTGTTTTCCAGGTCTATAAACTTTGGAATAAACGTGTCGCTACGCATAAGATGAATGACTTTTTAAAACAGATGACAGAGGCTCATCCCACTCCCGTTGCCCGCAACGGTCGGCGGATTCCCATGAAGTATATGACGCAAGTCAGCATTCGTCCCCCCACCTTTGTTATTTTTTCCAGTAATCCCGACCAACTGCCGAATTCATATTTGCGGTATTTGTCCAACGGCATTCGGGAACGTTTCGGGCTCAAGGGTGTTCCCATTCGTATTCATATGCGTAAACGCGAAAACCCGTATGCGGATAAGAATAAATCCAAGAAGAAAAATTAATCCCCTAAATCCATCGCATAGCCGGCCGATCTGACCGTACGGATCAGGTCCGGTTCTCCCCCGGCATTTAAGGCATTTCTTAAACGTCTGATATGCACGTCAACCGTTCTGGCTTCTACATAAATAGACCCGCCCCATACCGATTTTAAAAGGACTTCTCGGGATAAAACATCCCCCGGTTTTTCCATCAAAAACTGCAGCAATCTGAATTCGGTCGGTCCCAAATGAACTTCCCGACCGTCACGGGTTACACGATGTTTGGCATAATCGATTGTCATATCGCGGAAAGTGTGAATTTTATCCGGTACGGCCACCGGTTTTGCCCGCCGCAACAGTGCCGCCACCCGTGCCATTAATTCCGGAACAGAAAAAGGCTTCGTCACATAATCGTCCGCCCCGAAAGACAGGCCTTTCACTTTATCGGCTTCATCCCCACGCGCCGTCAACATAATAATTGGCGTTTGCCGCAAATCATAGGTTTTACGCATTTCCCGACACAAATCTATTCCCGCCACATTCGGCAACATCCAATCCAATAAAATTAAGTCCGGTTTTTCCGTCAAAGCCACTTGCAATACTTCATGCCCGTCCATAACGGTAGCCGTTTCATATCCCTGCTTTTCCAGGTTGTATTTCAGCAAAGTAACCAAACCGGCTTCATCTTCCACAATTAAAACTTTTGTCATTTTTTCAACCTTTCAATTGCTTTTTTATAATCCGAACTTTCACAGATATAACTGCCCGCGACCAAGACATCCGCTCCCGCCAATCGACACGCCGGCGCCGTGATATCATTCACACCGCCATCCACCGAAATTTGAACGGGCTTATGCCCGATCAAATCCCGTAAATCGGCAATTTTTTTAAGGGCCTCTTTTTGAAAAGTTTGCCCACCGAAGCCGGGTTCCACTGACATCACAAGGACTAAATCAATCATCGGAATAAACGGCAAAATTTTATTGATATTCGTTTTTGGTTTTAATGAAAGCCCTACCTTACATCCGTTCTTTCTGATGCGGGAAATCATATCGGGAATTTTATCTTTTGCCTCTATATGCACGGTAATCAGGTTTGATCCCGCCGCTGCAAATGCATCTATGAATTTCAAGGGCGCTCTATCATCAAATGCGTATCAAAAGGCAGCTTCGTTACCGGCCGCAACTTTTGCACCACATCCGGTCCAAAGGATAAATTCGGCACAAAATGTCCGTCCATAATATCCCAGTGTATCCAATCACTCCCCGCTTTTTCAAGGGTCTTGACTTCATCCCCCAAACGCGCCATATCGGCAGACAGCAAACTTGATGCAACTTTGACCATGCCCGACTCCTTTTGGGTTAGTATAGCCCAAAAATTCCCCGATTGCAAAGATTATTTTTTAAGCATTTCAAACGCGCGTTCCAATAAAAGGGTTGCCGCATGGGCATCCAACACTTTTTTGCGTTTATCGGGCCGCATAAACAGGTCGTCTTTTAAATAAGATTCGGCTTTTACGGAAGTATATCTTTCATCTACCCACAAAATCGGCAAATTGAACTTCTCCTTTAATCTGTTTGCAAACAATCGCGCCTGATGTGCGGTTTCGCCCTCCTGTCCGTCGGTCTGTAGCGGTAGCCCTATCACAAAACCCACCACATTTTTTGCCGGCACAATATCATCCAATTCTTTTATTTTCGAAATAATTTTAAAGGGTGTTGCATGTTCCCACTTCGCGTCGGATAAGGCAAGTCCGATCCGCACGGAGCCGTAATCAATCCCCAACAGGTTCCCCCTCGTGGGCAACGCTTTTTTAAAATTGTCCGCGGAAAGTTCTTGTCTTTCGTTTTGAAATAGGTTATTATTTATCATCAGGTTTATTTTACAGGAAAGGAGCCCTAAATGCAAGGAAAAAGAATTTTAATTGCCTCTGACCATGCGGGATACCGGATGAAAGAGTATCTGGATTCCTGGCTGCGCGGTCAAGGTTATGTCGTTATAGACGTAGGGCCCTCTGATGAAACACCGGTAGACTATCCCGATAAGGCCTATCTGGTTGCACAAGGGCTCTATGATCGTGAAGCGGATTTAGGGATTCTTATTTGCGGCACCGGTATCGGGATGAGCATTGCCGTCAATAAATACAATCACATTCGCGGGGCACTGGTTTTCACACCCGAAATGGCTGCCCTGGCGCGCAGTCACAATAATGCAAATGTCCTCATTTTAGGTGGCCGCACCACATCACTTGAAACAGCCGTCAAATGCACGGAAACTTTCTTAAACACGCCTTTCGAAGGCGGCGGACGGCACGAACGCCGAGTTTTAAAAACAGGGAGAATGAATCATGACTTTGAAAAATAACTTCTTTGACGCACCTCTAAAGGAAAGAGATCCCGCGGTAGCCGATATTTTGAATAAAGAGTTGCACCGCCAACAAGAACACATCGAACTGATTGCTTCGGAAAACATCGTCTCACGGGCCGTTATGGACGCCATGGGCTCTGTTTTAACCAATAAGTATGCCGAAGGCTATCCCGCCCACCGCTATTACCATGGTTGTGAGTGTGTGGATGAAGTCGAAGTCCTTGCCCAAGAACGTGCCAAGAAAATCTTCGGTGCAGAATTCGTGAACGTTCAACCCCATTCTGGATCCCAAGCCAACGGTGCCGTCTATCTGGCTCTCTTACAACCCGGTGATACCCTCATGGGGATGAGTTTGGATGCCGGCGGCCACTTAACACACGGTTCACGCGTATCCTCGTCCGGTAAGTATTACCATAGTGTTTCTTACGGTATTGATTCAAACGGCCTGATTGATTACGATGCCGTTGCCGCTTTGGCAAAAGAGCATCAACCCAAAATCATCATCGCCGGCGGATCGGCCTATCCCAACATTATTGATTTTCAAAAGTTCCGAGCCATTGCCGATTCGGTCGGCGCCTATTTAATGGTAGACATGGCCCACTTTGCGGGTCTTGTTGCGGGCGGTGTTTATCCCAACCCTTTACCGATTGCCGATGTTGTTACAACCACAACGCATAAGACGTTGCGCGGCCCCCGTGGCGGGATGATTTTAACAAACAATCCCGAAATTGCAAAAAAGATTAACTCGGCCGTATTCCCCGGATTACAGGGCGGCCCCTTAATGCACGTGATTGCGGGCAAAGCGGTCGCATTCGGCGAAGCCCTTCAACCTGATTTTAAAACCTATGCCGCTCAAATCGTTAAAAATGCGAAAGCCATGGCCACGGTTCTTAAAAACCGCGGTGTAGATTTGGTTTCCGGCGGTACAGAAAGCCACCTGATGCTGATTGACTTGCGTTCAAAAGGCCTAACAGGGGCATTTGTTTGTGATGCCCTGGCATCGGCACATATTGTCTGCAATAAGAACGCGGTTCCCAATGACCCGCAAAAGCCCTCCATTACCTCGGGGCTCAGGGTCGGCACACCCGCCGGCACAACACGGGGTTTCGGTGAAGCCGAATTTGCGGAAATTGCAGGCCTCATCGCCGATATTATCGACGCTTGCGGTAAGGATGAAGCCACTTTAACCGCCACCATCCAAACGGTCCAAGGTAAGGTCAAATCCCTTTGCCAAAGATTTCCCATTTACGAAGGATTAAGCGCATGAGATGTCCCTTTTGCAGTTGCCCCGATACCCAAGTCAAAGACTCCCGCGTCAGTGAAGATGGCTACACCATCCGCCGCCGGCGCAGTTGCCCTAAATGCGGCTCCCGCTTCACAACGCTTGAGCATATTCAAATGCGGGACTTGGTTGTGGTTAAGAAAAACGATGTTCGTGTCCCGTTTGATCGTGAAAAGCTTTATAAATCCGTTCTCTTGGCCCTCAGTAAGCGGCAAGTGGAACCCGATAAAGTGGATCAACTGGTAAACCGAATCACGCGTCAACTCGAAAGCCTTAACGAACAGGAAATTAAAACGTCCACCATCGGGGAACAAGTCATGACGGAACTATTGGCACTTGACAAAGTCGCCTACATCCGGTATGCGTCTGTTTATAAAAACTTTACCAATCCTCAAGATTTTGAAGAATTTGCTGCCGTTCTGACTCAAAAGAAATGAAAGGACACAACATGAAATTTTATTCGATAGTGGCTCTGGCATTAGGTATCGCAAGTATCACAAACACTAAAGTGATGGCTGAATCCGACACTCCTGTGGCACTCCCAGGAATGGGTGTAGCCGGTATTTTAAGTTTTCTCGGGAAAACCGGACATGATATGGCCATGACGCGCTACTATGCGAATGAAGTTTTAAATACAGCCGCCATTTTATCCATCTCGGCGACAAGCGCCAATGGAGGCGAAGGCAAAGACATAACTTTAACTGAGCTCAAAAAAGAATTTAATCCTTCATTCGACCTCTGTAATGTGGATATGGTGGGTTATAAAAACGGTTTCGTCAAAATTATGTTTGGTGATGACTGCCAAACCCCAAGAGGCGAAGACATTTCCCTACAGGCGGTCCAAGAACAAGTTCAAAAACTGAGTGGTGAACGGGCAAATTGTTCGAATCGTGAATGCTTAATTAACCTTAGTCCGTCTCGTCATCCTGCCCCACCTCCAAAGCCGACATCATTCCGTCCCACTACTCGGGATGCCGAAACGCGTGAAATTTTGGAAGCGGCCTCCCGGGTAGCCATCGCCGCCCAGCAAGCCCGTTCTCAAGAATCAACAAGAGCCGGTGAGCGCATATTGGCTCACACCTATTCGGAAAAACTGTTAAGTGAAGGCGAAAGATTGGCTAATGTTTCAAAAAGCCGTCAACAGGATTTAAGTTATGCACAAGCAGGATTTACAAAGCCCGCCAGTGTCGGTTTCGTCACATCCGATGATCCTGAATGGCTCCCCTGTCAGGCTGACCTCTATTCCACCAAAAAGGGCCTTGTTACCTTAACACTCGGGGATACCTGCCCACCGGAACACGAAAAGGGAATCGACGTTCCCGCATCTGCCGTCATTCAAAATATCGAAAATTTGCGTGGCTATTGGATTCATAGCGGTTATTGGACCTACTGCGAAGGAAATATCTGTCAAATTGATTACAGCAAAAGGAAATAAAAAAATGTCAGAAAACACTTCAAAACTTTCATTTACAAACGCCCGCTTGCTTGCGGTTCAAACAATTTACGCCCACATGATGGGTGAAGCCGATTGGGATAAACTCATGAGTCGCGGCCTCCTCGGTGAACTCGGCGGCAAAGCCCTCATTGAAAAAGACGGGAACGAAGAATATGTCTCCCTCCCCTCGGCTGATGCGGGACTCTATACACGCATCGTGGAATCTTATCGTGAACACGCGGACGATATTGATACCGCTATCAAGACTGGCCTTTCCGACAACATTTCGTTCGATAGGCTCGAGCCTACCTTCCTCTGCATTCTGCGCGCAGGTCTTGCCGAATTTTATGCAGATTCGGATACACCATCTGCCATTATCATCAATGAATATGTCGATTTAACAAGGTCGTTTTATGATGGCTCCGAAATCAAAATCGCCAACGCTTTACTGGACCGTTTCTCCAAGGTCATTCGGGGATAATTTCCGATTCCCCCCATAATAAACATCTCAAAAGAAGTTTTTTAGGAATCCTCTTTCAAGGTTCCTAGTAAAATCAAACTATTTTGAACCTAAATTTTGTAACTTATGTGGAGTAGAATATTACAAAAGACAAGAAAAGTATTGCGCAAAAGGATATAACAATAGAAATAATACCGAGGCCAATTAATGAATTTTCAATTATGCACCCCTTATCATTGTTAGCAAGAAAACTATTAATTTTATCCTTCATTTGATTAAATTCTCGTGTATAATCCATATAACTCCAACACCCATTATGAGGCGCGAAAAACACCGCAATATCTTTACCTGATTTTAATTTTAAATATAACACGTTAAAAGGGGAAAATATTTCTCCTTTTCTTGTGGCTTCTTTAACTTCGGATAATTTGCAAAGATTTTTAATTTTATAATCCTTCTGCCAAATATATTTCGTTTCCTTTGTACAACTATTTTTCTCTCTATCCATTCTAAAAATCGCAGGACTTTTTATTAGGACACACAAACCTCTTAACCCAATCACAGAAAATAGTAATAAAAAAATACACACGGTAGAAAAATCAAGCATTGCCAACTCCACTTTATTGTATCTAAAAGTTTAAATCCAATGATTATTATACACATTTCTATATCAATGTCAACATATCCTCTCTTTATTTTCTTTCCCTTTTCTCCTCGCTTACTTTTTTCTTGCATTTAGCCTAAAATCCGGCTAAACTAACCCATCATAAAGGAGATTTCATATGCAACTGGATTTAAGTTTTGTGGATAAATTAGGTCGCGTGGTTTTAAACTTTTTTCGCGCCACGGGAAAGTTAGGAATTTTTTGCGGACAAACCGTCTATCATTGCGTCACACCACCGTTTTATTTAAAGGCCGTATTGGCCCAAATGATAGAAATCGGCTTTTATTCCCTGCCGGTGGTGGCTCTTACCACCCTCTTTTCAGGGATGGTTATCGCCCTTCAAACGTATGAGGCCGTTTCGCAATTTTCTGCCGAAGGGGCCGTTGCCATGGTCGTGCGTGTTGCCGTTATTCGGGAACTGGCACCCGTCATGGCGGGCTTAATGGTAGCCGGCCGAATTGGGGCAGCCATGGCGGCCGAAATCGGAACTATGCGTGTGACGGAGCAAATTGATGCCCTCTCCACTCTATCCACTAATCCGTTTAAGTACCTGATTGCCCCACGTGTTTTGGCCGGTGTAGTCATGCTCCCGATTCTGGTGTTAATCGGTGACGTTATCGGTATCTGCGGCGGTTATATGATTGGTGTTTATAAACTGGACTTTAATGCCACGACATACCTCACAAACACATGGACATACCTTAAACCCATGGACATCATCTCCAGCATGACCAAAGCCGGCGTTTTCGGATTTATCATCACACTTTTGGGGTGTTATAACGGCTTTCAATCCCAAGGCGGCGCCCAAGGTGTCGGCCGCGCCACAACGAACGCGGTTGTGTCGTCCAGTATTTTAATTTTAATCTTTAACTACATCCTAACGGAAATGTTGTTCAACGCATAGGGGGAACAGATATGAAAACCCAAAAAGAAACCGTAAGTCCCAAAATCCGCATGACGGATGTGTGTAAGGCCTTCGGGAATAAAAAGGTCCTCAACCACTTAAATTTAGATGTCTACCCCGGTGAATCACTGGTTGTCATCGGTGGCTCCGGCACAGGCAAATCCGTAACGATTAAGTGTATCTTAGGGTTATTAGAGCCCGAAAGCGGTCGGGTTGAAATTGACGGTAAAAACGTCTTGGAACTGTCGGGAAAAGAGAGGGAAAAAGTCCTTTCTCAATTCGGCATGCTGTTCCAAAACGCCGCCCTGTTCGATAGTTTATCCGTCTGGGAAAACGTGGCCTTTTCGTTAATTCAAAACCAACATATGAATAAGGCGGAAGCCCGCAAAATCGCCATAAAAAAACTGGCTCAAGTCGGCCTTAAAAGTGATGTCGCCGATGTTTATCCCGCGGATTTATCCGGCGGCATGCGTAAACGCGTCGGCCTCGCCCGCGCCATAGCCACAAACCCTGCCGTTATTTTCTTTGATGAGCCTACAACGGGCCTCGACCCTATCATGTCCGATGTCATCAATGATTTGATTAAGGATACCGTGAAAAATCTGGGCGCAACGGCTTTAACAATTACACACGATATGAACTCGGCGCGTAAAATAGCCGACCGAATCGCCATGCTTTACGAGGGAAAAATCATCTGGGTCGGCACAGTGGACGAGTTAGATAAGACCACCAACCCCTACGTCCGCCAATTTGTCGCCGGCTCCGCCAAAGGCCCCATCCAAATGGAAGTGAAAGTGGAAAAATAGATGGAAAAAAAAGTCGATACCCCCTATGGAAAAATGAGTAAAATAGAAGACCTTATTTGGGGTGTTGTAGTACTTGTCTTCGGAATCGGGTATGCACTAGCCAGACTCTTTTTCCCAGAATCGAAAGCGACGATTAATTCTGTTTTCCTTTCAGGAGTGGGAGCTTCATTGGGTGTATTCTGTTGCATTCATAACCTCCTACACGCCCTTAAACAAAAAACTGATTTGCAGGACGAGTTTGAAGAAGAAGAATTCGAAGATGTAGTCGAAGATTATTTCCACGACATAGATGCCGAAAGACAAAATTATAAAGGCTCTTGGTCTGCGGTTGAAGAGTGGAAACAAAAAATGCGAGAAAGAGCCGATGAACTAAAACACCGCATTCAAACAGAAGGTGAAACAGAGGATGTTCTAGATATCTGGGCAACATGGGATGAGGAGATGCAAGATGGCCTAGAGGCCGTTCAAAATGGCAATAATCCCTTATTACCTAAAAAAGAAAAAAAAGAAGTTACAAAAGAAGAGGAACAACAGGAATCAAAAAAATCCCCTTGGGGGAAAAAGATAATATCTTTATTAGTCCTTATTCCTTTACTTTTTTTATATCTTGTTTTAAGCATACTGGAATGCAGTATTTTCCTTTTAACGATTGCTTTTTCTTGTTTTTTGTTTTCTTATGACATTGATCCAAATTCTTCGGATCCATTTGCCTTATTTGACTTTACAAAATTAAAACGCATGCCATTTAAATTTAAATATTTAGTGGGTATTATATTTATATCTGTAATCGGTTATTTCCTAAACCAATGGACTTATGCGCAATCAGGGGAGATTCAACTGGCGGTAACGATATGCCTACCGATACTCTATGGCCTGATTTACTACAAACTCCACCACAAAAAATCCATCAGGGAGATATAAATGACCAAACGCACTACACAATATGTCTGCCAAAATTGCGGCGCCACCTTTGCCAAGTGGACCGGTAAATGTGAATCTTGCGGCAAATGGAATACACTGGTTGAGGAAGATTTACCCGAAAAAACCCATTCCCAAATCACGGCTGGAAAGGGCGGTAAAAAGTTTGATTTTGTAGACCTTCGCGGTGCCCCCGAAATTATCTTTCGCCTCAAATCCCAGATTGGGGAACTTGATCGTGTTTGCGGCGGTGGATTGGTCCCCGGTTCGGTCATTCTGGTTGGCGGCGACCCCGGTATCGGTAAATCTACCCTGTTATTACAGGCGGTTGCCCACCTTTCTGAAACAGTGAATAAAGCAGGCTCCCCCACTAAATGCGTTTATATTTCCGGTGAAGAATCGGTTGATCAAGTCCGCCTGCGTGCCCTGCGTTTAGGCTTTTCTTCGGCCAATGTCGCTTTGGCCAGTGCCACCAACGTGCGCGACATTGTGGCCACTTTGGAAAGCGGCCCGGCCCCCGATGTTGTCATTATTGATTCCATTCAAACGATGTATTCCGATACCCTTGATTCCGCCCCCGGCACAGTGGGCCAAGTCCGTGCCTCGGGGAACGAACTTATTCGTTTGGCAAAGCGCCTGAATTTCACGCTGTTTTTGGTCGGCCACGTAACAAAAGAAGGCACTTTGGCCGGTCCCCGCGTATTAGAGCACATGGTGGACACCGTCCTTTATTTTGAAGGCGATCGCGGTCATCATTTCCGTATTTTACGCTCGGTTAAGAACCGATTCGGCGCCACCGATGAAATCGGCGTTTTTGAAATGACCGAATCGGGCCTGCAAGAGGTTAAAAATCCCTCGGCTCTCTTTCTGGCGGACCGCCGCGGCAATATCGCCGGCAGCTGCGTTTTCGCCGGTGTTGAAGGTTCCAGACCTCTCCTTGTCGAAATTCAAGCCCTTGTCGCACCGATGAGTGGTCAATCCCCCCGCCGTGCCGTTGTCGGATGGGATGCCGGCAGACTTGCCATGATTTTAGCGGTTTTAGAAGCGCGTTGCGGCATTATTTTCGGCGCAAAAGATATCTATTTAAACATTGCCGGCGGCCTAAAGTTGACTGAACCCGCCTGCGATATGGCCGTTGCGATGGCACTTGTTTCCGCCCTCACACAAAAGCCCGTCCCCGCAGACATGGTTGTCTTTGGCGAAGTGGGGCTGTCAGGTGAGGTGCGCGCCGTTCCGCAATCCGACCTGCGCCTAAAGGAAGCAGAAAAATTAGGTTTTAAAAAGGCCTTGATTCCGCCGCAAAGAAGTGCTAAAAAAGAATGCAAAGAATCCGCCATCCATAAAACGGAGGTCGGCCATTTACGAACTTTAACAGATATTTTTCGGGGGTAGAAAATGACTTTAGGTTTAATTGATGTAATTTTAATTGCCGTAATTATTATTTCGGTCCTCTTTGCCCTGTATCGGGGATTGGTACGGGAACTGTTGGGCATTGCCGCTTGGATTTTAGCGGGTTTTGCGGCTCTTTATTCCTATGCGCCGTTGCAACCCCTGATGAATAAGATTATTGAAAACAAAACCACCGCCGGTATTGTCGGCTCTGCGATAGTCGCCTTAACCGTTTTAGTGATTATGACCCTCATCAATTCATGGATTACAAAACGTCTGCGCCAAAGTGCCCTCAGTGGTCTGGATCGCATTTTAGGTCTTGCCTTCGGCGTGGCACGCGCCGGTCTTTTAGCTGCTATTTGCTACTTGGCTTGTTCTATGTTTATGTCAGAAAAAAAATTGAATGAAATGGAAGAACAAAACATTTCCATTCCCTATATTCGCACAATGGCGGGCTGGTTGGAGCACGTGGTTCCGGATAATGTAAAGACAGATCTAAAGGATTACGAACAAGGTAAACTAAAAGATAAACCCACGAAAAAAATCGGAATAGAACTCAAAAAAACCGTCAAAGAGGAACTGGCCGAGTATCGTGAAACGGACAAAAAATCTTTAGATGACATGATTGATAAAATCGCAGGAGAATAACATGACCCCAGACGAACTCATTCAGAAAGCAAAGGACCTTATCCACGAACGCTATCAAAAAGAAAAACATCACTCGGTCGTGGCCGCAGCACTTTTAACGAAAGCCGGCAAGGTATATGTAACCCTTAATGCCGGCACGAATCAGCCCTCTATCGCAACCTGTGCTGAAATTATCGCCATCGGCATGGCAAACACCGAAGATCCGCATATGGAAATTGATTTAATCGGTGCGGTTCGGGATAAAGAAGCCTATGTCATTTCCCCTTGCGGTAAGTGTCGCGAATACATCACGGATTACGGTCCCGATGCCCGTGTCATTGTCCCCGCGGATAACAAAAAAGGCTACAAGGTTATACCGGCCGCTGAACTTCTCCCCAACAAATATAAGAAAAAATGAAAATTATTATTGCCGCCATTGGAAAACTGAATAAGAAAAGCCCCGAACAGGTCTTAATTGATGACTATATTTCAAAATCCAAGTGGCCCGTTACAGTCGTTCAAGTCGAAGAAAAAAAAGCCCTGCGCGGTCCCGAATTACAGGCGGCCGAAGGTGAACTTTTGTTAAAGCAAATCCCCCCCGATTTTAAGATCGTGGCTCTTGATGAACGGGGTGAAGAGCCCTCTTCCCGCGCTTTTGCCGAAAAATTGGGACGCTGGCGGGATATGGGAACAACTGGTGTTGCCTTTTTAATTGGCGGAGCCGACGGCCACACCAATACCACCCGCCAACGGGCCGATTATCTGCTGTCTTTCGGTCGTATGACGCTCCCCCACTTTTTGGCTCGCGTGGTGCTGTCCGAACAAATTTATCGCGTTCAAACCATTTTAAGTGGGCATCCTTACCATCGGGATTAACGGGAATTTCCTAAAAATTCACGCACAGAAATTTTTAACCAATTGATTTTGTTTTTCAATTTTTGAAAGATTGTATACCTTGCCGATATTTTATAGGCTAATTTCTGTTTTGATATTCCGTCTAACGCTTGTGCGAGTTCTTTTATAAACGGTAATGTCACTTTAATCACATTATCGGGATAGAGCTCAAAATCTCTATATTTTTTTACCCATTCCAGTTGCATCACATTTGCCGATGAAACTTTCCGCTGTAACTTGCCCGTCAATCCCGGCTGCCCTGTATAAGAGGGATGATTTACAACATACTTTAACCGATATTTTTTGCATAATTTATCGACAATATTTAATTCTGTTTGATATTCTTCCCGCGTGCAATAACCGATACCAACCGCTAAATCAAACGGGCGATCCTTCATAGCATGAATATCCAAGAAATAATGATTATCCAAATTATTTTTTAAAATAAAAGAACTGATGGTACATTTTTTACGCCAATACTTATTCCGAACAATATATGAAAAACGATTTTTCTCCCCCAGATATTTTGTAATCGCCCCCGTAAACCAATCACTTCCCTTAAACCGTTTATAACATGTCGAATTAGTTGCATGCGGCGCCGTCAGGCAAACAAATGTATTGTACTCAAAAAAAGAAAAAACCTTCTTCTCCGCCAAATCCCCCGAATATTGATTTTGCGCAAAGCATGCCTCATATTTCTTCAGTAAATTAATCTCTCGTTTCATACACCCTCTTTACTGGGACTAAACGGTATTATAAAGACACTAGCTGCTCACAGGAAAGCTGCGGTTCATACTCCCAATCAGACCAAACTTTTTTGTTTTCCTCCGCCATTTTTTTCAACCTATTTTCAAACGCTTTCTTACTTCTTGAAAAGGAAAACTCATTTCCGTTAGAATCGATACAAACATACTCATTTTGGCTTCCCTGAATCTCAACTGTTTTTTCTCCATTTTTATTAAAATATTGGCGGGAAGCGTGAAAATCACCCTGTCCCCTAACCACTTCTTCTCTAATCGCAATATTCCCATCTTCATAATAAACCTCTTCAACAAAAGAACTCCGTAAAGGAGACCTATCAACCCGTCTTCTCAGGGCTAACTTTCCTTGATTATACAGGTTCATATTGGGATAATAATACCTAGTTTGCTTAGAACGGGGACAATTATAAATATTAACATCAACTAAAAGACCCTTTACATAATTGCGACCTGTTAAACATCTATTCTGATGGAAACTGATGGTTCCTGTAAATAATTCCCCATTTTTTGCATAAATCAGTTCTCCTTGTTTATACCAATTTTCATGTTCAATGGGCCATTCATGAAACATATCGGTTATACAAAATAAGTATGCTGCATAAAATACACCTGTCGATACAGCAAATATCTTTAATATCAAGGACTCTTTTTCCTTTCGCTTTTTTATCATTAGAACTAAGATAGGAATACAAATCAAAAGACCAACACCATAAAGAATCATACCTACATCAATATCAATGCGTTCTCTTAACAGAATATGAGATATTGCCAAAAACATCACAAAACTAAATAAAGGTGCAGTTATCTTTGTTCGTCCTAAAGACCATAGAAAAATCACAACACTGCAAATATATAACAAAGAAAAGCCTATATAAAAAATAGGGAACAATATTGTCGGTTTTGAAATTGGTAAAAGGAACTTGAAAATTTGTTCTTGGCCGGGGGCAAATATCATCACCCCCACCTGATACAACAAAATAGATGATGTCGCAATAAAAAATAGCCGTGCCAATATAACAAAAACTTTTTTCATATTATGTTTCTTTCATCAGAATTACTTTCGTTTATAACATACCATTCGATAATTTACAATCCCCCAATTTGACAAAATTTCAAAATTATGCTATAATGCGCTTGTTAAGGAGAATTAAACATGCCACAAACGCCGAAAAAAAAGCCCGCTGTTACTCGTTCGACCTATCGCTACACGCGTCAGGATTGGGAACGTTTAAACCTTGAACTGGCGGCTTTACAGGCGGTTCAAAAGAAAGTAACTCCCGAAATAAATACGACAAAAATTGCTCCCCGTATTGCACTCATTACTCATGAAATTCAAGAAAAAGCCAAAACGCGTAAACAAAAAGCCGATGTTGGTATCTACATACAATTGGGTCAAAAAACAGTTCAATTTTTCTTGGATAATCCGCAGTATATTCCCCTGATGAAGCACGAAATGGCCCGCCGATATCAAGCCCGTTTAAACGGAGAAGATATGCGTTTTGATACTTTAAATAATTCGGTTTTAAATGCTCACGCCGAAGAAAATGCCGGCACGATTTACAAAGGTGGTATTTGCGAATGGAATGATAACTATCGTCGGGTACGCAATGATTATATCGAAACAATGGGGCGTGCCTGTCAAGCTGCCGAAATGGCCCTGCGGCGCAGCCAACCCGATCCTGTCCCGACACAAACCCAAGTACTGGTTCAACCGCGTCCCCAAGCCCAGCCACAACCTGCGCCAACGACACGACCTCCTCATCCGACATTTAACCCCGCCAATTTCCCCAATTATTGGAAGACGTTCCAACGCTCAAATGAAGAGGAAGTCAATCAACTTCTGGGTAACCGGTGTGATGATAATGTACCCGACATGCCTGAGGCAGAACTCCCAAAAGAAAATCCTCAACCTCCGAAACCAACCCCCGTGGTACAGGATTTACTCCCCGGTTTTGTTATGCCGCCGGCCGAAATTCCCGAAAAGGCAAAACGGGTCCGTAGATCCACACGAAAATTTCGCTTACCCGACTCCGTCAAACAACGGTCATAATTTTTTCTTGCAATTCGGATATTTTTTCCGTATAGTACTCCTATATTTAAAGTAAGGAGTTTTCATGTTTAAATTATTGTCTTTTTTATCTGCTGTTTTGATGTCGGCCAAAGCCCTTGCCAACCCTGCCTGTGCGGTATGTACGGTGGCTATCGGGGCATCTTTATCCATTGCCCGTAAGATGGGCGTAAAAGACGAAGTTGTCGGCGTCTGGACGGGTGCCATGTTGGCGATTTTAGGCTATTGGATTATTCGCTGGTTTGATAAAAAAGGATGGCGTTTTTCCCACCGCGACGGTTTATTGATGATTTTATCCCTGGCCTCGGTCGGATTTGTGTATCTGGGGGAACTCAATTATAACCCCATCCTGTTCTTGGGCTTTTTATATATTGATTCTTTCCTGTTCGCAACACTTGTCGGGGCTATCGGTTTTATCGGCGGGATGAAATTTTACGAATGGATGAAGGCCCACAACGGTGGCCACGCACACTTTCCGTTTGAAAAAGTGGTCGTTCCTGTGTTAACCGTTTTTGTTCTAAGCCTACTCTTCCATTACTATCCGACATTCGGTTGTATCGGTGGTGTTTAAAGATTACTTTGCCCTTTCTTTTCGGCTTTACGCTCTTCCATAATCACCTTAATGGATTTACCCGTTTCTTCGGATTCGATAATGATTTGACCGATTTCCGTCATTTGGGCATACTCGATGATTTGTTCAAAAGGCTTTCTAAAGGCCGGCACATGCTTCACCACCGTAATACATACCTTTACGCAAATCGCAATAAACAAAATCACCCCGATTGTCAGGCCGACACCTTTACCCACGCCGCCCAACACATTCATATAAAATATCCGCCACGGCCGGTTAAAGTTATTCACATAATCCCCCAACTTCATCCGTTCAAACAAGTACGCCAATTTTTCAATTTGCGTTTGTCTTTCTTCCGGTGTCATTTCTGCAAAAGTTTTAATTTGTTTTTTATTTCTTCTAAATTTCATTTTAAAATCTCCCGATATAGTTGAATGGTTTTGTTACACATACTGTTTGTTGAAAAATTCTCCTGAACGGACTTAATACTGTCTACCCCGATTTGGCGTTGTTTTTCTTCCGGCAAAGATAGGGCCTTCTCTAATACATCCGCCAAAGCCTTGGCATCCCCCACCGGAAATAAGAATCCTGTTTTCCCGTCTTGAATAGTTTCCTGCGCCCCGCCATGACCGCTCGCGACCACAATTTTACCCATGGCCTGTGCTTCCACCACAACTCGCCCAAAGGCCTCAGGATCCAACGAAGCATTCACGACCACGGTACTTGCCGCATATAAAAGAGGCATTTCCCCACACGATTTAATAAATTTAACCTCTATGTTATCGGGTAATTTTTCCGCCATTTCTTTTAATTTATTCGCATATTCTACACGCCCCTGATCCGACCCGACAATAAGACATTGTATTTCCCGCCCTGGCATTTGTTTTAGGGCTGCCAATAAAACACCCTGCCCTTTCCAAGACGTTAACCGCCCCACCATCGTAATAACGGGCTTATCTTTTGAAATACCATATTTACCCTGAAAATCCTCTAGTTGTTTTTCCGTCACTTGATCAGGGTTAAATTCTTGAATATCTGCCCCACGGTGAATAACCACAATTTTTTCACTCGGCACACCATAATTTTTCATGATATGTTCTTTAACAAAATTTGATACGGCAATCACATATTTTCCCGTCGTCATAACACGATTATAGGGCTTTTTTAACAGTTCCGGTTTTATTCCATAGACCCCATGAAAAGTCGCAATAAAAGGAACCCCCACCTTATGGGCTGCCCACTTTACGGACCACGCCGGCGCCCGCGATCGCACATGCACCAAATTAATCCCTTTTCCCCGAATAATTTGGACAAGTTTCCGACTGTTTTTCCAAATCACCAATGGATTTTTACTTTGCACCGGCAAGGTTATATGCTCAACACCCAATTCTTCCAGTTCACGAACCATGGGACCACCGGCCGATACTACATAATTTTTGATTCCCTGCTTTTGAAGTGCAGCCGCCATTTCAATTGTGCCGCGTTCCACCCCGCCCATTTCCAAAGTCGGTAAGACCTGCAGGACAATCGGATTTTTCACCATATTTTAATCCTTATTGATAGAAAAGTTGCCTATTCTGGGTCGGCGGTTTACGTTGAACGTAATCGCGGGCCTCCATGCATTCTTCATATTCGTCATAAGACATGGACCAATCTCCCACGGCCGAGTTCACATAGAGCGGTTGAGCCCCCGGCATTGGCCTGAATTGCGCCCAAATACCGCTGTCAGCTTCGTTATCAAAGCGTAAATCCAAATCGGGTTCCCGTCCCCATTGCCAAGGCCAACCCGGCCACCGGAACGGCCAATAATCTGCTTGACTTAAGCAATAGTTATGATCCCTGACGAACCAAACACCACCGGTATTAGGGCGTTCCCAATAAAAGACTTTTTGTCCCCCGCTGTCGCAGGCCGATAAAAAGAGAAGTCCGACACAAAGTGCTATCATTCTAAAAGTGTTTTTCATGTTGCGCTCCTTAAAAATCCAAATTCGCATAATTATCTGTCGGCATTATACCAGCAAATTTATCCCGAAGTAAAGAACTAAATGAAGGTCTTGACTTAATTTTTGCATACCACAGTTTTATTTCGGGGTATTTTTCCCAAGAAATCTCACCCAAATAGTCCAAAATTGATAGGTGCGCAGCCACCGCCAAATCTGCCATAGACAGCATTCTGCCCCCTAAATAGGGCCGTCTGACCGCCACCCATTCCAAATAGGTTAAATAATTTTTAAGATTATCCCGCGCCGCCCGGATTATCAACGAATTTGGCGCATCACCCGTTTTCATGGCCTTCACGACCCGTTCCCCGACCAAAGGCTTTAACACATCCATATAAAAAGACGAATCGAACCATCCCACAAGTCTTCTGATTTCAGCGCGTCCCTTAGCCGTTTCTCCCATCAGGTTAGGCTCCGGCACCAATTCGTTTAAATATTCACAAATAGCGTTGTGTTGTTTTAAAACAGAACCGTCCGGCTCCACCAAAACAGGCAAATCCCCCACGGGGTTTAAGGCCAATAAACCTTCCCGCCGCACCCATGGGATTTCATGCACCAACCCGAACGGAATTCCTTTTTCATACAGGCACAATCTCACTTTCCGTGAAAACGGACAAAGCTGAAAATGATAAAGCGTTCTGCGTTCCAATGTCATTTTTTTCTTTTCTCCGTCATATGCGTCAACTCTGTCGCCAACTTATCCGACGGCGATTGTTTCGCCCCCAGCCCCAGTTTTTTCAAACTTTCCTGTGTCATTTGTTTCGGATTTTTCAAAAGTTCCTTTAGTGTATCCACAATTTTATCCACATTACATTGATCTTGTAACAACTCCGGAACAATTTCCCGATTGGCCAGTATGTTCAACAGATTAACAAATCTGATCTTTAAAAGCCTTTTGGCGATAATGGCCGTTAACCGACTGACCTTATAGGCAATTAAATGCGGCACACCCGCCATCGCCAATTCCAAACTCACCGTTCCCGAAGCCGCCAAGGCCACATTTGCCGCGGCAAAAGCATCATATCGTTCTTTTTCACCTTGAATAATCAAATGCGGCACATCCCAATTTTGTGTTTTTTGCCGAATGGCCTCAGATACCGTTTGCACGGTCGGAATAACAACAAACAAATTCGGAATTTCTTTTCTCATTTGCTCGGCTGATTCTTGAAACACCGGCCACAGATATTTGATCTCATTTTTACGACTCCCCGGCAAAACACATAAAATGGTTGCCTTAGGATCGATCCCGTATTTTTTGCGGAATTTCACACCGTTTCCCTTATCGGCACCGCCTTCAATTACCGGATGCCCGATAAAAGTCGTCTTCATGCCATAGGGTTCAAAATAAGGCGCTTCATTCGGCAGCAAGCAAAATAAGTGATCCACAAATCCGCCGATTTTTTTTGCCCGCCCTTTTTTCCAAGCCCACACCTGTGGTGCCACACAATGGACATGCGGTTTTTCATATCCGGCCGCCTGTAATTTTTTATGGATTCGCGCGGCAAAACTATAACTATCGATCGTCATTACGATATCCGGCTTTTTCCGGTCGATATCGGCAATTATTTCATTCATATGCTTTAATATTTTCGGAATACTGGGCACAACTTCCATAAATCCCATCACGGCCAAATCCCGAATATCAAACAGGCTTTTAAGGCCCTCTTCCGTCATTGTTTCACCGCCGACACCGTAAAAAATGACTTGTCCCTTTGTTTGTTTCTTAAGGGCTCTCATCAAACGGGATCCCAATAAATCCCCCGAAGGTTCACCGGCAATTAAGTAGACCTTTAACATTGAACCCCCACCACAAAAATTCCCAGTTTATCTGCTATTTTGACCATTTCCTCTACATCAACCATCAAGGCGCTCCCTTGTTCTACGGCAATTCCTTTAAATCCCGCGTCTGCAACGGCCTGAACGGTTCTGGGGCCTACCGTCGGCAAATCTACCCGCCGATCCTGCTGGGGTTTAGAAACTTTTACCAAAACACCGCCACCGCCTTTGCGCTTTAGCGCGCCCGTCCGTTTAATCAGGGCCGCCGTCCCTTCAATACCTTCCACCGCCAAGACAAGTCCTTTTTGTACAATCACGGCCTGCCCGACATCAGCCTGCCCCAATAATTTAGCAACCTTCACACCTTGTTGAATATCCAATTCATCCTGCGAATTCGGCTTTATTTTACCATAAACACCCGTTTTTGCCAACAATTCCGGCATTATGGTATGCACACCCACAATATGGAAGCCTTGCTTTTCCGCTTCCCCCAAAATAATTTTTAAAAGGCCGTCATCACCCATCAAGCGAAAACCCACCTTAATCAACATTGAAAGCGTTTTTAAATCCGGCCTGAGTTCTGCAACAGAGGGCCGCCGTACATTTCCGATAAAGACAACATCTTTAACACCGGCATTTCTGCATAATTTTATGGCTTTTCCGATTTGCGCCAATCCGATCCAAGCGCCGTCCGCTTTCGATAAAATATCGGGATTTGCCTGTCCCTTCAAAGCCAACACAAACACTGACCGTTTTTGTTGCCGTGCCACTTCTATTACAGCCTCCGGCAAGGTCCCTCCACCTGCAACGATACCCAATGTGTTTTGTGTTTGTTTCAATTTTTACTCCGGTTGCAATATATTGTTTTTAGACGGGTTGCTGACGAACTCAATAACCGATTTAACAAAAGAGTTTTGGTTTAATTCTTCGTTTTCTTCCAAATCGGCCAAGCGTTCGGCAAACAAGCGATTATCTTCACGATTAAATAGGATCTTATAGGCCTTTTGTAAAGCCATAATTTCTTCTTTAGGCACCCCCGCCCGTTGTAATCCGACCAAATTCAACCCCGACAGGGCCGACCGTCCACCTCCCATTACCAACCCATAGGGAATCACGTCTCGGGTAATACCGGCCATACCGCCGATCATAGCCCCTTCTCCGATTCGGGTAAACTGCAGCACCGCCGCTAATCCGCCGATAATGGCTTTATTTCCGACACGCACATGACCGGCCAACGTGGCATTATTACTCATCACAATATCGTCGCCCAATACACAATCATGCGCAATATGACTCGCTACCAAAAACAGGTTCCTGTTACCGATTATGGTAATTTTATGATCCACATCCGACCCCACATGCGCCGTCACATGCTCCCGAAAAGTATTATCGTCTCCGATAACCAAAACCGCATCAGGGGCATTACTGCGTTTGTGTTGTGCGAGCAATCCCAAAGTTGCGAACGGATACACCAAATTTCTCTTCCCCAAGGTGGTATAGCCATCAACCACCACATGCGACATCAATCGGGTCTCATCTCCGATTTTAACATTCGGCCCCACAACACAATAAGGTCCGATAACAACATCATCGCCCAATTCGGCACTCGGATCAACAATGGCAGAGGGGTGTATATCAATCATTTTAAGTATCCTTTTATTTTCGTTTTAAAATCATCGCACTAAATATAGCCTGCGACACTAATTTACCGTCCACAAAAGCCTCCCCTTTAAATTTAAAGACATTGCGAACGGCCTGTTCCTTCTTGACATGAAGTTCCAACACATCCCCAGGTACGACAGGTTTGCGAAATTTTACATCATCTACCGTCATGAAATAGACACCAATACCTTTTTGTTCTTCCGGCGGAAATGAAGATACGACCACCACACCGGCTGTTTGAGCCATGGCTTCTACCTGTAATACCCCCGGCATAATGGGATTACCCGGAAAGTGCCCTTGAAAAAACGGCTCATCTGCCGTTATATTTTTAACTCCGATTCCCGATACCCCCGGTACCACATCTTTCATTTTATCCACAAATAAAAAAGGGGACCGATGCGGTAACATCGTCATAATTTCCTGAACATTCATCACGGGTATTTTTGCTATTGTTTCTTTTTCCATTTATTCCAGACCTCTCTCATCCAAAGTTTCCATGAAAACTTAGGTTTCCCCTCTTTGGTTTGGGTTAATTTTTTAACAGCCAACACTTGCCGCAGATAATCTTTGTGCGGCACCGCCGGCGACCCCAACAAAACAACACCTGCCGGCACTTCATTCATCACACCGGACTGGGCCCCAATTTGTGCCCCCGTCCCGATTTTTAAGTGCCCCGCAAAACCGGCCTGTCCGCCGGCCACAACAAAATCTCCGAATTCGCAACTACCCGCAATACCGACTTGCGACACCAACACACAGCACCGCCCTAACTTTACATTATGGGCCACCTGAACCAGATTGTCTATCCGTGTTCCACTACCGATAACGGTATCGCCCATAGCACCCCGATCTACACAGGTAGAGGAACCTATCTCCACATCATCCCCGATGATAACACGCCCCAACTGTGGCACCTTTTGTGGCCCTTTTTCCGGTGACATAGCAAAGCCGAATCCATCCTGTCCGACATGGCATCCCGGATAGAAATAAACTTTATGTCCCGCCTTGCAGTGTGATACGGTTGCATTCGCCCCCACCGTACACAAGGATCCCATTTGAACCCCTTCTTCAATAACGGCATTCGGGCCAACAAGACATCCGTCCCCCAACTCCGCATTAGGTCCGATATAGGCCCCCGCTTCCACACGGCATCCGGCCCCTAATTTAGCCGTTTGATCCACATAGGCTTTATCCGAGATCATCGGTTCAAAAGTTCTGGGATAAAAAGCACTGGCCACCAATCCATAGGATCGATGAGCATCTTTAGCCACCAGGGCAATACACCCCGCCGGCACATATTCCAAAAACTTTTCCGGTACAATAACAGCCCCCGCTTTTGTATTTTTCAAATCTTCTCTGGCCTTGGGAATAAAGGCCCACGATACGTCATCTGCGCCTGCTTCCGCAAGACCGGCGACATTCGTGAATACCCTGTTTTTATCCGTCCCCTCCGGCAGGGCAACTTCACCGATACTTTCAATTTGTGCCAACGTCAAAGATTCGATTTTTTTAAAAAAGCGGGGATCTGCCATATTATTTTCCTTTCGCCTGTTGCTCGGCTAGCGCTTTGATCTGTTGAGCAATAGTTTCCGGATTAGGATATTCCACCGGTTTAATCTTTTCGTTCAAAGCATTGATAAACGCATCCGTCATATCGGTTTTCTTACCGGCAACTTTTTTACCCGGCCACACCGTAACCTCTTTGTTCAAGACAATCTCGGCACCGGCTTTACGGGATACGTCTTCCAATACATCTTCAACATCGGCCTGAACTTTGCTGGCTGCAACTTGTGAAGCCGCTAAGACTTGCTGAATTTGTCCCTGATATTTTTGCTGCATAGCCATAGCTTTCTTCTGCAAGGCAACGGCTTTTTTCTTAAAGTCCGTTTCACTCAACTTTCCTTTTTCCGCAGCCAATTCTTTTTCTTCCTGTTCCAAATTACCGGCTTCTAAACTGAGTTGAGCTTGAATTTTTTCTTCATAGCCCCGTTGACTGTCAATAATGGATTTGTAAACAAGGGCTTCTTTTTGCACCCGTTCAAAATCAATAACCATTGTCTTATTCCCGCAACAAGCCCATTTACAAGCCCCAAACGCCAGTAAGGCTGCCACAATGGCCGTCCCACCCATCATTAAAGCTTTTTTTCCGAAACTGCACCCGCAGCCACATTCTTTTTCGTTTTTCATGTTAAAATCCTTTCCCAAAATTTAAACGAAACACTCTTTTTTTATCATAGTCAGTTTTCAAAATCGGATACGAGAAATCCAAGTTAATCATACCCATCGGCGATTGCCACAAAATACCCGTACCGACCGCCAATCTTGTTTTGTCCGAATAGACCATGGTATTCGGATTATAGTCATCAGGTTTACCGATCCAACCGGCATCCGAAAAGACCTTACCTTTGATGCCCAATTCTTTCGGGAGTCCCACCGGGAACACCAATTCCGCGGTTGTTGTCGCATACCACAGACCACCCAACGAGTCATCCGTTGCCCGATCCCGTGCGCCAACGCCACCGTACTCAAACCCGCGCAAAGACACATCACCTAAGAAATACCTGTCGTTAATCCGCACTTTCTTCCCCGAAAGGCCCCAAATCCGACCGGCATCACCGCGCAGAGATAAAACAACTTCCTCTGCAACTGAAAAATATTTGATTCCCGTCACGTTCACGCGGAAGAATTTTGAATCTCCGCCCAGACCTGCAATATCGGTTCCCAAAGATGTATAATATCCGGTTGTCGGATTGATTCGGCTGTCCCGCCGATCATAGATTAGCTCTTGTCCCACCAAAGACACAACATTCTTTCCTTTTTGTTCTTTAATATAAAGGGACGCATCACTATCCACATCGTTAATATCATCCTGGCGCAAAGTATATCTGGCCGTTTGACGGAAGTGGTCCGTATAATCCCAACCGAAACGAATGGTACCGCCCGTTGAATCATAGCTGTATGAACTGGAATCACTGTTATCCCGTGTGGTATGGAATAAGTCAATCCCCGCCGTCAGGTTCTTATCCAAAAAGTACGGATTTGTTAAACCCACCGTATACTGTGTTTCTTTTTGCGACAACATCGCATTCACACCAAAAATATTCCCCGTTCCCAGAACATTTCGTTCCTGAATACCGGTTTCAAACATCATTCCGTCATAGGATGACCAACCGATTCCGACACTAAATGCACCGGTTGATTTTTCCGCCACATCCAAAACGGCATTCACTTTTGACGGATCCCGCGTGGGTTCTGTTTTTAATTCCACACGACCGAAGTAATCCAAATCCTCTACACGTTGTTTCGACCGTCTGAGTTTTGCAGAGTTAAACGCATCACCCTCTTTAATTCTAAATTCACGCCGAATCACCTTATCCAATGTTCGGGAATTTCCGTTAATTTGGATTTTATCGATAAAGACCTTTTGCCCTTCCGCAATCTGGAATTTCACATCAACCGTTTTTGTTTTTTCGTCTTTTTTGAACTGCGGTTCCACTTCCGCAAAAGCATATCCTTGATTTTCTACCGCTTCGGTTAATTCATCAACCGTCAAATCCACCTTTGATATATCAAAGATATCTTTTTCTTCAAATTCAATTAAATCAGACAATTTTTCTTTTTCTTCATATTCCGGCAAGGACACCTTCACTTCCGGCTTTCCGAAACGATATCTGTCACCTTCCGTTACATCGATTGTAATCACAAACCCTGATTTATCCGGCAATAATTCCGCAACGGCACTGTTGACTCTAAAGTCCACATAACCGTTTTGCATATAGAACCGCCGCAGCAATTCCTGATCATAATTCAACCTGTCCGGATCATATGTGTCCGTCGATGTTAAGAACCGATACCAAGCTGCTTCTTTCGTCATCATTTTATCTTGAAGCACACTTTCCGAAAAAGCATTGTTTCCCGTGATATTGATTTTCCGAACCTCTGTCCGCGCACCTTCATCAATTTCAAAAACAACATCCACCCGATTTTGATCTTGCGGAATAATTTTCGGCGTTACCGTTGCCGCAAACCGACCGTTGCGCTTATAAACATCTACCAACCTTGCCGCATCACTTTGAAGTTTACGCTGTGTATAAACGGTTCTGGGTTTTAACACAATTTCCGTTTTCAGGGCATCATCATCCATTTTACTATTGCCCTCAAAAAATACCCGATGAACAATCGGATTTTCCTCTACTTTAATCTTGGCGACACCCTTATCCAACCGAATGTCCACATCCGAAAAAAGACCTGTTGCAAACAATGTTTTCGTTGCGGCATCCACATCGGATTCCGATACATTTTGTCCTTTCTTCAGGCGCAGATAATTCATCACGGTTGCATCTTCGATCCGACGCGTCCCTTCAATGGAAATATCCTTTAAAACCTCGGCCATTGCCGGCGAAGTCATAGCTGAACAAAGCAGTAATAAAGCAATTTGTTTTCTCATTCCAACATCCTTTGTATAATACGGGGAATATCCAAAATAAAGGTATATCCCACCAGCCCCATCAAAATACTAAACCCGACCCACATAGCGGCATTTTGAACTTTCTCCGTTAAGGGTTTTCTCCGAATGGCCTCCAATAAATACAAGGCCAAATGCCCTCCGTCCAACAAAGGAATCGGCAAAAAGTTCATAAACCCGACCGCAATGGATATCTGTGCGATAAAGAGCAATAAAGCCAAAGGTCCCCCTTGAAACGCATCACCGGAAGCCTCTGCAATCCCCAGCGGTCCCCGCATTTCTCGGGGTGCCCGGTGGTGAAACAGGACTTGTCCCAAATACATCAAAGTATCCCGTGTCATTATCCATGCTTCTTGGCTCGATTTGGCAAAAGCTTCAAAAAATCCGACATCCTTTTTCTTCATTTTATCTTTAATTTTGAAAAATTCCGTCCGAACACCTAACCGTGGAGCTTCCCCATCTTCCATGTATCGAGGTGTCCCTTTTACTATCACGGTTTCTCCGTCCCGATCAATCGTAATCGTCAATTCCTTCCCGAATTCGGTAACACGTATCTTTCTCGAAATATCGGACCAATCTTCAACTTCCTCATCATTGATACGGGTAATCTGATCACCGGCCAAGATACCGATTTCTTCGGCAACGGATCCTTTTTCCACTTCCGTAATAATGGCCGGAATACTGGAACTGCCTGTAAAATAAATTATAAATCCTAATGTAATAATAGAGAACACATAATTTGTCGCCGGTCCTGCAAAAATAATTGCCGCCCGCTTCCATAATTTTTGCGCCATAAATGTATAAGGCCGCAATTTTTTAGGTACCTTATCCATCGACGATTTAGCACTGGCCGCATCCATATCGCCCAACATTTTAACATATCCGCCCAAGGGGATCAGACAAATTTTCCACCGTGTTCCTTTTTTATCCGTTCTGCCACACAATTCTTTTCCGAACCCGAGTGAGAATTCCTCCACCCGTACACCGCACCATCTGGCGACCATAAAGTGCCCGCCCTCATGCACCACCACTACCAATGACAACACAAGGATAAACGCAAAAATATAAAAACACGCTAAAACAAAACTTTCCATTTTAATTCATCCATCCGTTAATAATAAAAGCCAACACAAAAGCCGTCGCACAAGAAGCAAACAAAAGCCCGTCCACCCGATCAAAAAGACCGCCGTGTCCCGGTATTAAATCACTTGAATCTTTTAAATTCAGTTTCCGTTTAATTGCCGATTCAAAGAAGTCACCCACTTGTGCCACAACCGCCAAAATACCGGCTGATACGACTAATTTCCACAAATAGTCATCTTCCGGTAATAATCGATACGCCTTTAAATACAAGGCAAATACATATGCCACCGCCATAGCAAACAAAATCGCTCCAAACAGTCCCGACCAAGTCTTTTTGGCACTAATTTTTGGGGCCAATTTCGGTCCGCCAACGGTTTTTCCCACTACAAATCCGCCGATATCTGTTGCCCATACCACAAAAATCAACCACAAAACAATCTCCCGACTGACATTTTCATTGACATAGTAGATATAGCCCAATGACAACACCGGCAAACAAATATACGGCACACCCAAAGCAAATTTAAAATGTTTTGTAATGCCGAAAACAGAAGCCACACCCAATAAAATTAACCAAATACAAAACAGGGGATTGCCTTTGGCCATGAACGCGATTGAAATAGCGAAAAAAGTCATAACGACTTGTGCTGCGGCACCTTTCTTTTGAAACATTTTTCCCCATTCCCAAGAAAGCCCCTTTCCCAAAACAGCCAGTAAAAGAGGATACAAAGGAATATTATATTCCTCATAGACCATCTGCCCAAACCAAATCGGTGCCAGAACCATCGGCGCCAACGCAAGTGCCGACAAAACCCGCAAAGCCAAATTAGATTTCATAAGCAATCATCCTTTCACATTACTTTCGTGATACTATTGCAGATTTTTCCCCCGCTGTCAAGTGTTATTCTATTTTATTCACTCGAAAAATTTTATATCCGAATATATCCACCAATACCCCACCCGCACATATGACTTTAGGGCAAACAAAAAAGGGAACCCATCGGGCTCCCTTTTTCTTTATCGGTTAGGATTAACCGTTCATTTGTTTGGCAACTTCTGCGGCGAAATCTTCTTCTTTCTTTTCGATTCCTTCGCCCAAACCAAAGCGCACAAAAGCCGTCAATTTCACATCTGTTCCGACGGATTTTGCCAAATCGGCCACCACATCTTTAACCTTCTTGTCCGGATCCATGATAAAGGCCTGTTCCAACAGGACCACTTCTTCATAGAATTTCCGCATCCGGCCTTCCACCATTTTTTCAATGATGGCCGCAGGTTTTCCGGAATTTTTAGCCTGTTCGCTATAGATTCCTTTTTCATGTTCAATCGTTGCCGCATCAACATCTGCCACCGCCAAAAAGCGCGGATTGGCCGCCGCAATATGCATGGCAATTTTCTTACCGGTTTCTTGTAACGCTGCTTGATCGCCCGTGCTTTCCAAAGCCACTAAAACACCAATCTTACCCATTCCCGATACCGTTGCCGTATGAACATAGGGAACAACAACCCCTTGGTTCACCGACACATAACCGCTCCGACGCAGGTTCATGTTTTCACCGATTGTTGCAATCAAAGACGTTAAAGTATCCGAAACCGTTTTGCCGTTTAAATCGGCTGATTTAACGGCATCAACATCGCCTTTTTTCGCCAATGCAACCGTCATCACATCGCCCAAGAATTTTTGAAAGTCTGTATTTTTAGCCACAAAGTCTGTTTCGCTGTTGAGTTCCACCACAGCCCCTTCCAGACCTTTCACAATCACGCCGACAAGCCCTTGATTCGCTACCCGACCGGCTTTCTTTTCGGCAACTGACATACCTTTTTTGCGCAAAAAGTCAATGGCGGCATCCAAATCACCATTTGTTTCCGACAGGGCTTTCTTGCACTCCATCATACCGGCACCTGTTTTTTCGCGCAGTTCTTTAACTAAACCAGCTTTAATTTCTGACATGTTGTTTTTCTCCTTTTGTTTGTTGTTGATTAATTTTTGTTTTTTTTCTTGAAATCAGAAGGGCCTGAATTTGTGTCTTACGATCGGCCAACAGTATTTCTGCAACCCGATAAGCCTGATGAGCCTGTTGTAAACAAATCGCCCGTTCCAATATCGGATGATAGTTATAGTATTTAAAGGCTATTTTTGTCATTTCCGTTCTGCCATAGTTCCGTTTAGGACTTAAGGCCTTTACACAAACCTGCTGTTCGGCCGGTGATAATCCCGCCGCGAACTGGCAATTTGTCTGATAATTCAAATCCTCTATACTGTCAAACCGTTTCCATTGTACTTCCCGCAACTGTGGAAGAGGTCCCCGCAGTGTCCGCAAAGTAAAATGTTCCATATCCGGCGGAATATGGGCGACAAAAGTCTGCCCCGAACTCAGGCCAAACACATAGAATGAGCCACTCAATCCCGTTGAAAACAATTTTCTTTCCGATGCAGACGCCGGTTGCACAAAAGAAAGTGATGTCTTTAAAATTTTTCGGATTTGTTGCCCTTCCATTATGTCCCCCTACAATCACTCATATTGTTTCAGGTCATATGTTTGCCGCCGCATTGCCATAAAATCTTGCAGATTTTGTTCTGCCTGCACTTTTGCCTGCGACATTTTCAAGAAATTAGCCCAATGATGCACCAATTCCATGGTTGTTTTCAAAAGCGGCACACAATGATAATCCGGGAAAGGCACCCACCGTTTTTCCTTAATGGGATATGGTGTCAAAACTTGCTGATAGGCTTCTCTCGCTTGCGCCGAGCAAGTCGCCTGAAAAGAAATTTCCGTCTTCAAAGCCGCCGGATATCCGCAAAATCCCCGTGCATTTCTGTTTTTCCAGTGTATTTTTGTAACATCCGGAACTTGATTGTATTCGGCAATCGGTATAAACAGGTATCCCGATTTTGAAATAATCCCCCGGTAAGCCTGTTGCTTCTCCAAGTAAAAATCTACTGTCAGTTGAGTCGTATCCCATTGGCGATTTTCCATCGAAACCACCGGGCTTTCCAATATCTGTTTAATGTTCGAATCCAACAGATACTCATTTTTTGATTTTCTAGCCATATTGCCTCAGATCATAAGTTGCTTGTTTCAATGCTAAAATATCGGTCAAATTTTGATTCGCCTTCTTGGCAATCAGATCCATTTGAACTTTTTTCTCATAGGCATGTCGAACCTTAAATGCCGTCTGAAGCATCGGCACATACCGATAAATCGGATACGGCCGCCAATCTTTTTCTTCAACTTCACGCGGTGTTAAGATTCTTTCATAAGCTTCTTTATCTACCTCTGATACCTTTTTGCTCAACACAACTTCGGTATCAAAACCGCTGCCGCGACCGCCGAAACCCATTCTATATGATTTCCACAGGATTTTCTGGAGTTCCGGCAATTGATTCTGCTCTGCATCAGCAGAAAACTGATATCCTTTTTCATTCCACAAAACACGGAATTTTTGTTTGCTTGACAGATAAAAATCCGCTTCCCACCATAAACCAATATGGGGATCAACCGTTGACTGAAAATTTTCAATTTTGACAACTTCAGCGTTTAGTATTTTCTCGGCATTAGGCGTCATTTGAAGGTATCCTTTCATTCAAAAGGGGAAGAAGGTGTGCCCCCTTCCCCTTTTTTTATTTTATTCTGCCTTTGCTTCCGCAGGGGCTTCTGCCGGCACTTCTGCTGCCGCACCGACATCAACGCCGGCCGCTTTTAATTCGGCTTGAATACCGTCTAAAACAGCACCGGAAACCAAATCGCAATAGAGGTTAATTGCTCTCAAGGCATCATCATTCCCCGGTACCGGATAGGCAATCCCGTCCGGATTCGCATTAGAATCGCAAATCGCAACCACGGGGATCCCTAATTTTTGGGCTTCCGCAATGGCCAATTGTTCCTTGGGCACATCGATTACAAAGATAATGTCCGGACGACCGTTCATATCTTGAATACCACCTAATGAGGCAAACAATTTTTCGCGTTCGCGTTCCATGTTCAATTTTTCTTTTTTGGTAAAACCGTTCAATTCGCCTTTGGCGATTTTAGAATCGATTTCTTTTAAGCGTTTAATACTGGAAGAAATGGTTTTCCAGTTCGTGAGCATACCACCCAACCAACGGTGATTCACAAAGAATTGGCCGCAACGTTTTGCTGCTTGTTCAATCGGTTCTTGGGCTTGTTCTTTAGTTCCCACAAACAAAACCTTGCCACCTTTGGCCGCGACATCGCGGATGGCTTCCAAGGCCCGATACAACATCGGAACTGATTGTGTTAAATCCATGATATGCACGCCTTCACGTGTTCCATAGATATATTGCCCCATTTTCGGGTTCCAGCGGCGCGCATTGTGCCCGAAATGGACACCCGCTTCAATAAGTTGACGCATAGATATAGTCGGAAGAGTCATTTTAATATCCTTTCTTTTTCCGGTTAAACCTCAGTGGGGCAGAGCATCAATGAACCTTCATCGACACCGGAAGCGTTGTTTTCTCGGGAACTCCCCGAAATAAGCGCTTTCCCCACATGTGAATTTTGCCGTTTTTGTAAACGACGGTTGCTCTTATACACTATTTTTCCCCAAAAGTCAAGCATTATTTACACCTAACTCCAACCTTTTTCCATACGTAAAGTTTTCTGTTTTAGGCGCTAAAAAAGCCCCGTCAAAAGGGGCTTTATTACAAACTGGCGCGCCCGGCAGGAGCTTGGGGGGAAAGCAAAATAACCCACTGGATCAGTTGAAAAATTTTCAGGCAATATTTGAGGGTTTTCAGAAAGTGTCCAGGGGATGACAAGGGGTGATAGATGAACAAATTTCTTGATGTATTTCAAGGGTAATTTCATATAAGGATAAAACTGTATTTTTGACACCTGTCTTATAAAAACAAGTTGGGCAAAAGGGCATTTGTCAAAGATACATCAAAAGACGTCTTGTGGTAATGGCTTGCACCTCTTTATAAAACCTTTTCCAATACATCTTATTTTTTAAACGCTCTAAAAAACATTATATTGTGATATGTTAGTCAGCATCATAGGTCCATTGACCATTTCTTAATTCAAATTTATCTAGATTAAATTTGACAGTACAATTTCCTTCAGGATCACAACCGCCTGATATATTATTAAGATTCTTGATTTTTATATCTGTTATTATCGGAAAACGGTAGTAAAATACTTTTATTTTAAATGTAACCAGACCGGTCTCATCTCCTAACATATTCTCAATGTAATCTAACGCCTTATCTTTTGGAAGATTTAGTTTGAAAATATCATATCTTTTTGCTTTATCCAATTTGATGTTAATGGCAACCGAGGAAGCATAATTTAGTATTGTATCTGCTAGATAATTCGCCCATAATCTATTATACTGATTTTCAAATAGCGTTTTAATCTCTTTTAAATCCTGATTCTCTTTTTTAAACTGGTACAAAGAAAGCAAAGTGTTCAGATTTTTTATCAATGGTTCTCCTTTACTAAAAATTTTAACTAATTCTTCCGTACTTTCAAAAGGATAATCTTTCTTTTCTAGAGAAAAACGGTGCAAGGCTGATTCAATGGCGGCATAATAGAGAACATGGTTCAATACCGTATTTACACAAGATTGATACCTTTTCCCCTTTGTGAGGCATTGCTCTACTCTTGTTTTGATCTTTGCAGAGTCATAAGCTTTATCTATTGCCACAAGAGTTTCTTCTACCGTATCAGCATTCATTGTACCATCAATAATTTCTTGGGTGAGTTCCAATAATTTTGTTCTAAAATTAGAAATGGATTCTATTTGTTGACTTGTCATATCAAGGGCGTAACTTTTACTTGTCATCAATACAAAAGTAATGACCAGAGCTAAGGATATTTTTATTTTAGACATATTCTAATCCTTTCCGATACAATAAGATTCTGTACCATATTCATGTCTTTCTCTTCTTATTTTACGATTTTGGCACATATTACATTGTTCTTCTGCTCCTGTTACATTAAGCCTTGCCAGTCCAATACCATAGTCTCCTTTGGAATCACAAGAATAACAGTGTGCAAAACCATAGCTTACTTCTAAAATGGGTTTTTCTTCCGGACACGGAATCATACAATATCTTCCGATTAATTTTCGATTTGGACAAAGCTTACAGTTATTCGTTACACCCTCAAGATCTACTAAATTACTTCCATCATTGCATGCAAAACATTCACCATTTTTATCTCTTAAAGGTTTATCAGGGGGGCATGACTTTAGGATGCTGTATTTTTCAACAATTTCTCTTTCCGTTTCACAAGCATTAGAGATATTTCCATTTACTTCAATTTTTACAGGGGCTGAACAAGCATAGCAGTTACCATCGATATCTACTTGGGGTTTATCTGTTGGACATAATACACAACTGTTCCCCGTATCTAAAACAATTCTATTAGGACAGATCTGACACACCTCTGCAGCAGCAACACGAATACGAGCAATTTCATCACATGAATGACATTCTCCAACTTCATCCCTAAGGGGTTTATCCTTTGGACATGTTAAGATACAAATATCGCTATATTTTGTGTGGACAGAATACCTGTTGGGGCACACAGAACAATTTGGTGAGTCAATAGATCTGTTTGCTTCATTTTCATCACAAGGATGGCAACGTCCTTCCTTATCGGCCAAAGGTTTGTCCTGTGGACACGGGAGAGAACAGAGATTTCCATACATAATACGGTTTGAACATAATTGGCATGTTTGCTCATCGGTTTTTAATTTTTCATCGGTTTCACAATCATAGCATCCTGCGTTTACTCTCATTGGCTTATCAGATGGGCAAGTTTCCAAAATACATCCATTTTTGTAATCGTATATTCTCTCAGGATATAAAGCACATTGTTGTTTTTGAAAATCTATATTTTCTCTCGCTACATAGGCCCTCAAAGATTCTTCTTCGTTTTTAGGTTCCATAAACGTAATAGGTAAAGGATCATCAGTGGCACGACAACCACCATTGCTATCGCGAATTGGGAAGTCTTTTGGACATTCCCCCTTTAAAAAACAAATATTCCCGTTTAGTTCACGGTTTGCACATTGTAAACAATTACTTCGTTCATAACTTTGACGGAAGCCTAAATCCAATGCAGCAGGATCATCACATGAAAAACATTTAAATTCTCTTGTTCGTTCATCAACAATCACTTTAATTGGCTTTTCTTCAGGACAACCGAATGTGCAGGTACCTGTGGCTCCATCGTTATCTTCAAAAAATTGTGTTCCGGGAATTTGGGCACATTCCCAGTCCGTAAGACCATAAGCATCTTCTCTGGAACAAGCATTATAACCACTACCTCTTAAAGGATTGTCTGGTGGACATTCTTTCAGAATACAGTGACCATACTCATCCAATTTTCTATTTGAGCATATGCTTGAGCACTCTTGATTGTAAACCCCGCGTAGTGTATCACAGGAAAAACATTCCCTATTGTACTCCGCTAATGGTTTATCTGGTGGACAAACAATAGGTTCTTTTTCAGCCATTGCAAAAGAAGGCATCATTATTGATATAAGTAAAAATAAGGTTGTTTTTTTCATTGTATAAATCCCCTGATTAACTTATCATCCCATCCTTTGTCAGGACCTGTAAAAAATCCAAACCCAGAATTAAATTGAAAAAGCTTAACTTCATCCTCAGACATATCTCTTGATTTACCAGAAAGAGCATAAACTTTTCCAGAAACTTTTTCTCCATCTTGTATTATTTCAAAAGCCTTTCCACCAGTTCTATAAAAGAGTGTTGCTGTGGCTATTTTCTTTTCTTTGTCTACTGATCCAAGATATTTTAAATTTCCATTTTTATAATATACCTTAAATTCTCCGGCCTCATCATTTTCTGGATATTCAGCGAATTTTTCACCGCTGGCATAACGCTGTTCTTCTACGTACTCCTTTCCATTTTTATAAGTAATACTCCATCTTTGTTCACCATTAATATGGTAATGTATTTCTTTTCCTTCTTTTTCTCCGTTTAAGTATGTTCTTAACATTCTTGGAGTCCCATCCGGACGATATTCTTCCAAGGTACCATTGTACTTTCCATCTTTCCAATGAACAATAAAGCGTTTCGTTCCATTGGGCCAATACCAAATTTCTGTTCCGTTTTTTAGACCATTTTCATAAGGTATTTCTTTTTGAATATTCCCATTTTTAAAGGGAACTTTTACCATCCCTGTAATACTTTGATTGTTCTGATCTACTACCATATTTAAAGCTGGATCTAAACGGATATCTTTTTCCTGATAAATCGTTTCGGCATTTACAGAAGCCGAAAAGATTAAACACAATGATAAAATAAATTTATATTTCATATTATCGAGCCCCCAAACTGATACTAAGTGCTATATCCATCAAATAATCTGTTGCTTTTTGTTCGTCTAAAATGCTTTTTTCCCCGTTCTCAGAATAAAATTCTCCAGCAATGGCCTTATCTCCTTTGATAGTCAACCGCAACATGGGTTTATTATTTTCATAGTAGACCGTATAGATATAATTTGCTTGTTCTTTGAATTCTTCAGGTACTGGTTCTATATAAAGATATATTCTATTATTACTCGCATAGTAAGTTTTGGTATTTGTTGTCTGATCTTCTGAGAACGAAAGATTCCCTTTATAATCATACTGTTCCCTTATAGAATTATTTTCATAGCAAGATTCTACTTTTCGTGCTGGCAATTCAGTAATTGGTAATCCGGTTACTTTTGAAATGCGTTTCTGTGTCGGGTCAATTTTCGACCTGTATCCGGAATAAGGCCTTCCATCTCTATAATACGTACTTTTAACGCATCTGTTCATTTTGTACTCTGTTTTTTGGGAAATTTCGCCGGGATGATATTTGTCATATTCAATTACCATACCATTTAGATATCCATCCTTAAAATCATACTCTTTTTCAAGAATATCTTCTCTATCATAACACTTCATCTTCCCGTCTTTTTTACCGTTTTTTACGGAAAGTTCCATCTTATGGCAAACTGACCACGAATTTGTCCCGGGTAAAGCAAACACCCTTGTCGAAACACTTTTTAACTGATCTGACTCATTATACAATATTGTTCCTGTGATCGGGTTATAGTTCTTATCATAGATAATATCACTTTCCCGAACATCAAGAATATCTGTTAAAGAGTAAACTGCTTGCCCAAAAGATACGGAGGGGCATAAAGCAATGAATAATCCCAATATGGCTATTTTTTTCATAACATCCCCCATAATAAAACACTTTTTGTATTGTAAACAATTTTTTTCTAAATGCAAGTGTAAAAAAACGAACATTTTTATTGTCTGCTGAACTAAATATATTACGAACGTTTTTTAATATTGTTATATAAAATGATCAAAAAGATCTACAAACCGGATATCAAAAAATGCACTAAAAGTTCACCATAAAGTTCCATAAAAATTGTCCTAAAATCAATTTAAAAATGAGGATAAGAAAAGTGTTTGTTTGTGTCCAAGGATTGTGTCCACCCCTTGTTGCCAAGCAAAATTCCCAATTTCAGGCATAAAAAAAGCCTTGATAAACAAGGCATTATTTTAAAAGTGGCGCGCCCGGCAGGAGCTTGGTGGAAAAGTGAAATAACCCACTGGATCAATTAAAAAATTTTTGGGCGATTTTTGAGGGTTTTCAGAAAGTGCCCAGGGGATGACAAGGGGTGATGAATGGACAAACTTCTTGATGTATTTCAGGGGTAATTTTACATAAGGATAAAAGTATATTTTGGATATCTGTCATAGGAGCACAGGTTGGGCAAAAAGGCATTTATCAAAGATATTTCAAAAGACGCCTTGTAATTATGGATTGCCCCTCTTCATAAAGTCTGTCAAGGTACAAGCGTTTCGTAACTCCGTCATTTAAGTCCGAAATATTCCTTATTAGATTATGGACACAGTCTATGGAGGGTTTTCTGTGTTCACAAAGGAGCATTCCAAAATAGTACTTGTTCTTGTTCAGGAACTGTTCACTGAACTGGTACTGGCTGTCTATATATCCTAATTTGCGGAGGTACTTATAGCATTTAGTTATAAATTGAGCATCTTCTGTTTGGTCAGAGTAAGGGGGATTGGAGAGTTCATCTGCAACCTCTTCATCGACATTTTTGGTGTTTTTAGGTGCGGGTGGCACAAGTTCCTCCGGTGTATTCAGATGCTTTCTGATTTTCCTCATATTTTCGGCAATATCTTCAAAACTTACAATCATGAATAATTTCCTTTTAGTAATAGACATCTGTATTTATAAAGAAAATGATTAAAAAATGGAATTTTTTAAAAAAGATCTTGGCTTTTAAAATGATCGGCTATATAGTCCCGGGCCCCGGGCAAGACTGGGGTAACTGAAAGGATAAAAATATGCTGGAACAACAAATGATACAAAGCGATAACCTGAATACCATTATGGCAAATTGCTATGGCACAGAGAATTATTACACAAACAACTATTTGAAATACAATTACACAGACGGAATTAAAACTTTCTGTGAACAGGCATCCGCTTATTGGTTATTGAGCCTTATCCAAGGGGTTTATACAAAATATCCTCAAATGCGGAAAGATTTAATTGCTATAACACTAATGGTAAATGATGACAATACTGCCATTATTACCTTTACCGATGAAAAAGGTCAATTTTATAAGCAGCGTATTCCTTATACGGATTGTCCGGTAGGAGAATGGAAATTTTATTTTGAAAACAATGTATTTTTCTGGAATGGAGAATATTAATATGAATAAAGAACAAATTAAAGAAGCAATATTAGGGAAAAAAGATTGTCATGGGGAAGAAACACCTCTCTGTCAATTTTCAACATTCCATCCGGATATGGAAATGGTGGAGATATTATTAAAAGGTGCGGATATTAATAAATCTTTTAATCACCAACCGATGGCATGGGTATTTCAATTCTGTGAACCGAATTGGGATGAAATGCTCACGCTTTTGTTCAAATACAAATACCATGCCTTACATCTGGACAGGAAAAGCGATTTTGAAAGTTTACTGCAACTTTTATCCAGAGTTAAACCGGAAACCGTGATGTATGTCTTAAAAATAATGAAGAAACATAGGTTTCGACCGACATTTGAACAGATTGATTACATAAATAAATCAAAAGAGGATTTTAAAAAGGAGTTTAAATGGAAAGACTGGGTGAAATGACAAAAGGTTTGTTAAAAGCAATCAATGAAAGGAATTGGCGAGAAATTAAAAGGCTGGTTCACTTGGGCGGAAACTTAAATGCCGCTTACGATCCGTTTGGAAATACACCCTTTTTATATGCCATGCATATTTTTAAGAAAGCGGAAGAAATTGAACGCTTGATTAAATTAGGTGGAGATGTGACCTATAAAAACAGGGTGGGAAAAACAGCCTTGATGATAGCAGTTGAAAATGGGTGTGAACCGATAACGCCTTGGGTTATGGTGGATTATGGAGCGGACATTAATGCACAGGATGCATTGGGAAACACCGCCTTAATGATTTGTTTAGAATCCAGATTATATACCAAGAAACTGCTTTATGCCCTGATAGATTACGGGGCAGATTTAACCAACCTGAAGAATAAGGAAGGGAAAACAGCGTTTGATATACTATATGATGAATTAGAGTAATCACTTTTGCGGAGAAGTGTTAACTAATCCGCAAATCTTTAATAGTTAATTCTTTGGTATTATTATCTTGGGGAAAATCTTTCCTGTCTTTTTCCCCAAAACCATATTCTTTTCGGCAATTTTCTAATTTGTTCCAGTCTTGCACACGATATGCATAAAGAGCAGATCGGGGATACATAATACGCTTTCTTTGTCCAACAAAGGGGATTGATGTCTTGGTTCGTTTCTTTTTATCCGCCATCCTCTTTTTTGCTAACCAACTGATACTTTTTTCCAGATAACTTGCAGCAACTTTAGGTGACATCCATCCTGCATGAAGTGCATAACGGAGATGTGGTGATCCACTTGGTTTCCCTTTTCCTTCCAATCCCAAAGATGATATAACGGATTGATAATTATGACTTAAAAGCATTTCCTTAAATACTTCTTTTTCTCGTTCTCTTTGGGGAGTGTTTTCATTAGTATACGCAATATTAGCGATTGTTGATTTATCACTTAAAGTGCATTCCTCAAAATCAAATCTCTTTAAGAAAGAAATATTCTCCAGAACAAGGTTACATCCCTCAAAAGAAGTCTGACTAAAGGAAACATCTCCCCCGAAAAGAGTGTTCCTTATAATAAAGTGCCGACTTCTTGGCGTTGCGTTAAACTTCAATTCTGAATTATTTAATAAAAAGGCACTAGATCTATTAAAAATACAGTTATGGATATAAAAACTTGTGTGAAATAAACTATTTCTAAAATCAAACTTACCATTTACAGTGCACTGCTCAAATGTTATAGCGTGCTTAATTTCCCTTGCGGGTGCAAAATCTTTCTCAAAGAAGCAATGATTAAAAGTGACTCTTGCTCTTATCGCATCATGGGGACAGACATAGTTAGCGGAAAATAGACAATCTTTGAAGAAAACACCTTCCATTGGATTAAATGCCCCATGAAAGCATATCAAATTCCAAAAGAATTCCTGCTCTTTTCTACCAAATTCTACATTTTCTATTATAATAATAGAGCGACAATATTCGGAAGGAACTATTTTATATTGATGAGGTTTCTTGATTGTCTTGGTTGCCTGCGGGTGTTGTAGAAATACAATCTTATCTATTTCCTTTTTAATTTCAGGAGATTTGGTTTGTTCCGCCAGCATATAAAAAGGAGTACGGATTTCTTTCAAAAAGTCTGGATACAAAACGGTTGGCAAGTGTTTTGTCAGTTGAACGGGTGAATTTCCAAACTTTTTGAACAGGTAAAGCAGTTCTCTTAAAAAATATCTGCCATTATTACCGACTTTAGTTCTTATTCGTGCTAATGCTCCGACCATTCCTTTGGCATCTGCTAGGTCTTCAATATCTTGTGTTGTAATTTTGCCTCTTTTGTAATCATCTGTATCAATTTCAAAACAGGCAGAAAAGATATCTTGGAAGGTACGGATACATAACCTTAATGTTTGGTCAACACCTATTGGGTAATAATCGGGATGCGTAAATGCATCAGGATATCCCTTCTCTGGTTGTTTTGTTTTAATGTATGTTTGTAAAATGTTTGGATAGACATCCGTCCAAAAATCTAAATTCAAAGATTTGAACCGACCTTCTGGTCCATAGACCAGTTCTTCTTGGTAATCTTCATCTAAAAAAAAGTTTGGGCGTTCCAGTTTCATAAAAAACTCATATAAGTTGAAAAAGTTGGGGGGATTATACCACAAAATCTCCCAAAAGTCCAGAAGAACAAGAAATGTTAAAAAATCCATCTTTTTTAACATTGCTTTTAAAGGATTTGAAAAATAAGGCTATTTTATTTTAACCTATATGCCCCAAATTATGAAATGTTTAATTTTAAAGAAAAAACTTATATTTTTTAACATTTAGGGCTTGGCTTTTCAAAAAATCGGCTGTATGCTCCCGGGCCGCAATAAAAGTTCAATTTTAACGAAAGGATACAAAATGGTTAATCAAGTTTTTATTGACGACAAGAAAATTAAAGACATCTTAACTTACATTCAGGGGATGAGACATGCTGAAATGATACGGATGATGTTTTTATGTTCACTGAATGGCATGAGGTCTATAAATTTCGCCTATCTCCAAGTAGGTGATGTTTATACTCCCGACTTTAAGGTTAAGGATGTCATTTGTTTGGATGCGGATAAAAATAAAGGAAAGTTCGGGTGTTCGTATTATCTTAACAGCCAAATGAAGAAAGAGTTTAAGGAGTATTTAGGGTATTTGAAGGCTAAAAATGAAGAGATTACGCCAGAAATGTATTTGTTTACCTCACAAAAGATGGGAAAACCTTTCAACCGTGTGTCAATTTCACGGATGTTCGCAACCGTTTACAAAAAGTTCAACATTGAAGGAGCATCACACTTGGGGCGACATTTGTTCGTGAGTCGGCTTATCAATGCTGGAACTAATATCTGTTTGGTTCAGAAACTCGCCAACCATCGCAACATTGGCACAACCCAACGTTATTTTAATTATAACGAGAAAATGCTCTCAAATGCTGTGGAAAATGTAGTTTTATAGCTGTGTGGTAGCCTAAAAGTGTATATAATTTTAAGTTATATCTCTTTTTCTTCTTCTTGAATTAGAACATGTTCTAATCCACAGAGTATTTTATAGATTCCGAGGAATCTTGTTTGAACTAGTAATTTTTTTAGTTCTTTAAATTTAGCATGTATTTGTATCAAAATTATTTTTTCTTTAAAAATTTGATTGGAATTTTTCATAGTAATATCCTTTCTTAAAAAAATAAGGGAACATTAAAGTCCCCATCTATTTCAACTCATACACTTTTAGGTATTACATGTTATTTAATGATTGCGCCAAGTGTTTGATGCATTTGTTTTTATGGTGTTTTTTGTAATTTCTTAAATTGGTAAAATACAGATGCCGGCGAAACACCGAAATAGTCGCCAATTTGTCTAAAACTCATTCCAGCTGTTTTCATTCGTACCAATTGTTTGCTATCCACTTTAAAGTCTTCCCAGCCTTTATTTTTAACTAAATCAAATTTTTTTATAACCCTGTAGATACTCGCTGGATGGGCATTTACCTTTTTTGCAATTTCTTTTCCCGAAACACCAGAAAAATACAATTTTTTTATAAGTTCTTCCTGCTTTCCCAACCGACTATTCAATTTAATTTGATCAGGTGTCCGGGTTAATCCCATTTTTTTAATTTCTTGTTCAAGAAGTTTATGAGAGCATCCTAATTTTTCTGCTATAAAGGAAATGGATCTTCCTTCAGCAAACATCTCTTTTATCTTATCCTTTTTAAGGTCTAATTTCTTCAGTTTAGGTGCTTCTAAATTATGTAAAAGAATGAAATTATACAATGTTGAATAGCAAACATTATATTTTTGTGCAATGGCTTTTCTAGAGACACCTTTTAATAATAGGTCTTGTATATCATCTTTATAGTGGTCTATTCTGGTCCAGTTATGGCGAGGTTCTGGTTTTAACCCCAATAATCTTTGTTCTTCTAATGTTTTTTTGCCTTTTTTATAGACCTGTATACGATCAAGTGATGCGACATAAATACCGCTTTCTTTTTCAAATTTTATGAGTGTTCTGCGGCATATTTTCAATTTTTTACAGATATCTTCACGCGTTAGCCCTAATTTATAAAAATGTTTTATTTTTTCGGGATTAAGTTTTATTTCCCGAGTATGTGGTTCTCTTTTCCACCCTAAATCTTTTAGATAATTACGAAGGGTAGAAAGACTTATATTCATACGATCCGCTATCCCGCCCAAGGAAAGGTCAGATTTGTAGAGTTCTTTTAATTTGTCTATATCTAGTTCAATTTTGTTCATTTATGGGCGGATTTTCAAAAAAAGCGGAGTATTTCTACTCCGCTCACTTAAATTAACTAATAGGAAGGGAGACCGAGAAATCAGTCTCCCCGGAGTTCTTCGCATTAGAATCCAAAAGTCACACCGACTTTGTAGGACACGCTGTCGTTGCCACCATAGGCAGCACCGGCGTTCAACAATGTCCGGTCGTTGAGATAATGGAATGCACCAACAGCCAAGGCTTGGTTGTTCTTGTATCCGCCCAAAGCCGCACTGACTTGCGTTTTGTGGACATGATCCAGAGGAACAAGACCTGCCAAAGCGTTGTTAGCAGCTAACCCGTTTTCCATCTTGGTTTCTAACTTGTTGATACGGCGATCAACGCGGGCGAATTCAGCACCCAAGTTATCATTCAAGTTGGTCAAGAGGTCAGAAATGCTTGACGGATCACCAACGGCTTGTGCACCAACAGCACCACCATTAGCTTGTTCTTTTCCTTTAAAGAACTTTAAGTTCTCTAAAGAAGACAAATCGCCAACAGTTTCATCAACGGCTTCAAAAGCAGATTCTGTAGCTGATTCTAACAATGCAATTTGGTTATCTGTGTAAGTATTAGCATTGGCCTCAGCTGTATCAGCAGCACCATATGCATCATATGTATTAGCTGCAATAGCACCACTGATAGATGTAATCTTACCATCTGTTTCAACGATGTTCAAAGACAAACCATCAGCACCTGCTGCTTGTGATACATTAGCATCTAAAGCATTAACTTTACCATCTGCGTAAGTCTTTGCATCAGCCAAAGCATTAGCAGCAGCACCATATGCATCATATGTATTAGCTGCAATAGCACCGCTGATAGCTGTAATCTTACCATCTGTTTGTGTAATACTTAATGATAAGCCATCAGCACCGGCTGCTTGTGATACATTAGCATCCAAAGCATTAACTTTACCATCTGCGTAATTTTTGGCATTGGTTTCTGCTGTATTAGCATAACCTTTTGCTTGAGTATTCACATAAGTAACTGCTTCTGCAAGAGAACCAACCTGTTCGGTTGATACTTCTAAAGCGGTACGCATTGTATCCAGATTACCGACACGGCTATCAAGACCTTTGATTTGTCCATCTAAAACAATGTCAGCACCTGTCAATGTTGTTGCAGCTGTCAGGTAGTTTGTATCGGCGTATTCGTTGTTAACTGCATTCGAATTGGCCGAAGTAATACCCAATGTGTTATCAACCCATTGTTGTTTCTCGTTGAAGATAGCTTCTGCTTCTGTCCGTGTATAGACATCTGCGAGATTTGCTTTGTTAGCATCCAAAGCATCCAAAGCACCACGAACTGTTGTCGTTGAGCCTTCGCCTTGCTTTAACACAGAACCGTCTACAGCTTCTTCATCCGCATAGTTAACATCACCGATGGTGTCATTTGTGCCTTTGATTTGCGCATCCAAAACAATGTCAGCACCTGTCAAGGTTGTTGCATCCGTCAGGTAGTTTGTGTCGGCGTATTCGTTGTTAACTGCATTCGCATTAGCCGAAGTAATACCCAATGTGTCATCAACCCATTGTTGTTTTTGTGCAAAGATAGCTTCTGCTTCGCTTCTGACACCGGCAACAGCCGTTGTAACAGCGGTATTAATCTTGCCATCAACAACTTTGCCCAATGAATCATCATAGGCCGCTACACTAGCCTCATGAGTAGCTGTATCAGTTGTGAAGTTAGTATTAGCTGTTTGCAATGATCCTTCCCAATTATTCAGGTTAGTTACTGTTGCTTGGTCAGTCGCCATGGTAGTAGCAATCTTATCCTTATTTGCAACGCTGTCATCATAGTAACCTTTTAATTCGGATTGTCTATTGGCCAGAGCCGTTACATCAGATTCGTAAGCATTAACTAGGTCTGCTTTGATACCTGCTGTAGTTGCATCATCTGCTGATACTGCTGTTCCATTTTTCTTTAAGACATAGCCATCTTCTGACGCTTCGATGGTATAATGGTCACCTGCAGTATTCGTCAATTCATAATTGGCAATATCAACACTTCCAGTTCCTGCGCTAGATGCAGTGATATCAAGTTTACCACCTAAATCACTCGTCTGAACTGTATCTGTTAATTCTGCAACCGCTGTGCTACCTGCGACAGAAGTAGAATTACCATCTTTATCATATGTGACATATGTATAATCATCGGCAGTCAGAGTACCACTATCATAGGACAGGTCGGCCACAGCAGAAATACCATCTACAGTAGCAGCTGCAGAAGTTGCAGTGTAATCTGCCGATGTATAGGAAGCACCAGCGACTAAATCTGTGGGATTACCTTCTGGATCTGTAAAGCCATAATCCGCGGCATCCGGTGCATCACCAGGAGCGTTTGCAGAAATGCTTGACACTTTATCAGACAATGTCTTCAAAGCAGTGTCCAAAGCGGTATCAGCACCCGTCAAGGTTGTTGCAGCTGTCAGGTAATTTGTTCCGGTGTATTCGTCGTTAACTGCATTCGCATTAGCCGAAGTAATACCCAATGTGTTATCAACCCAGGTTTGCTTTTCGTTGAAGATAGCTTCTGCATTATCCCATAATGTTCCCAAAGCGGTATCTGTATAGTTTTTCGCATAAGTCTTTGCATTTGCTTCAGCTGTATTCGCTTTCGTTGTTGCATCAGTAGCAGCGGCTGTAATCGCTTCGGATTTAGCAGTAGCAGCAGCACCATAAGCATCATATGTATTTGCAGCAATGCTACCAGAAATACCAGTAATCACACCATTTTCTTGAGTGATGCTCAAAGCCAATTGACCATTACCTGCGGCTGCAGCTTGAGTTTCTGTTGCATTCAAAGCATCAATTGCATCACCAACTGTTTTGCTCACAGAACCATCGCCTGTACCATTCAAGGTAGCAATAGCGCTCTCGTTTGTTGTGATTTTACCTACAAGAGTAGAAGTAATACCAGAGTTGACGGCAGCTAATTGTTCTGTTCCCAATTTTGCTTGGTATGTATTCGCCAAATCTAAAGCATCAATTGCATCACCAACTGTTTTGCTCACAGAACCATCGCCTGTACCATTCAAGGTAGCAATAGCATCTGCATTGGCTTTAACCTGTGTATCCAATAACTTATCTGCGCCAGCCATTGTTGTTGCGCCTGTCAGATAATTTGTACCGGTATACGCATTTGTTACCCCAGTTGTTCCGGTGGATAAATCAACGCCCAATGTTTTCTGGGAAATGACACCACCTGTTAATTCTACAAAATCACCAACAGCAGTATTGACAACGGCATAATCACCAGCATCTGAACTACCCGCTAGCAATTGTGCTAAAGCATCACGAGTGTATTTGGGGTGAGCCGCTGCAAAATCTGCATCAATGGTGTAATCTGTTCCACCAAGATTTGTAGTGTAGGTGTCTGTCCCCGTTGTGATGGCTGTATGAAAATTAGTTAAGTTTGTTGCAACTGAAGCAGTAGGGTCATAAGCCTCATCTGCTGCCTTTGCACCTGTGGCAACGATTAAGCCCACTGCAAAGGCATTAAGCAGAAAACATTTCTTCAAAACACTACGGTATCTCGCAGAAAGTTCTCTGATTGTTGTTTTTGTATATTTCATTAACTATACCTTTCTTTTTAATATTAAAATTAAAGTTACGAGGAGTTCTCTTTTTCAAAACCCTCGTCCGTCATCTTACACAAATGTTCCTTTATGAAATGATTTGAAGAAAAGTGATAAAAATAGCATACTTTTGTCTTATATATTATTGTATTTTCAATATGTTATATTCAATTTTAATTTTTTTAAAAAAAATGTTAAAAAATGTTTGCAATTTAAGGAACTATTTTTTGCATATGAAATTATCGGCAATAAATAACTTTAACAAAAGGATACAAAATGGCAACTATCGCATATATCAGGGTTAGCAGCGATAAACAAACCTGTTCTAACCAACACTTTACGATTAAAGAATACACAAAATCTCACAATATCCACATTGATAAATGGGTTGAAGAGACTATTTCCAGCAAGAAACCTTTGGAAAAGCGGGAATTAGGCGTATTATTAAATAAAATGGATAAAGGCAGTTTATTAATTGTAACGGAAATCAGCCGTCTTGCCCGTAATCTATACGAATTGGCGGGCATATTGCAAAATGCTATTAAGAACGACATTACTGTTATTAGTATCAAGGAAAACTATCAGTTCAAAAATGATATCCAGTCCAAAATTATGGCATATACTTTTGGGCTTGCCGCAGAAATTGAGCGTGATTTGATCTCAACCCGCACTAAAATGTCATTGGATAAATTAAAAAAGCAAAATGTTAAATTAGGCAGACCATTCGGGGCGGAGACAAAATGTTTAAAACTATCCAAAAACCGCAAGAAAATAAGGGAATTATTAGGAAAAGGTGTCAGTCAGGCCAAAATATCCAAAATCCTTGGCGTCCACCCGACAACCATGTGCCGGTTCTTGAAACGAGTGGATGTGTCAACCTGTTCCTGATGGGAATGTTCCTCGCCAAAAGGCGGCTAACCACTTTGTTTTTGATCTTGTATGACGGCATCAGGCAGTTTAATCCCACTTATTATACAAAAGCCCTCTATTTTAATCCCAAATAAAAGGAATCTATTATCAAATTCACCTCTATAATAGTTCTATTTTATTTCTATTATAATTCTATTATAGGAACAAAAAACACCCAGATAGGCCTTGTGTTTATTGGCGTTTCTCAAATTGTACCGAACATAACAGTCTCCGCTACCGAACATATGGGCACCGGGAGCGAACATATGAGCATCGCTAGCGAACATAACAGTCTCCAAAATTGCCCAAACCGAACATATAAGCATCGCCCCCCTAAAAAACGAACATATCAACCTCTAGCGAATAATTTTTTTGTAAATCGGTGAAATCCATCATCGAGCGAATAAATACCCCTGTAAATCAATTTTAGGAGGTTTTATGAGTAAAAGTAAATCAGATTTGTCCCTCACAAAGCGTGTGTTGTTGGACTTTGTAAAATTTAAGACCCAAAACGGGCATCAATTCTTTGCGAGCAACGAGTATATTGCCAAAGGTTTAGATCTAACCGAGAATACTGCCAAGACATTTGTTAATGACCTTATAAGAGAAGGATACCTTTATAAAGAGATAGATAAGAGAGGCATGAGAATTTTATCCCTAACCGGTAAGGAATACAAACCATTGTTTGAAGATTTGAGGAACTTTGATAAGAAAGTACTTAAAGAGGACAGAGATAACTTTCAAAGGGATAACAAATATTTGAACCAACAGTTAGAACAGGAAACAGCATATAAGGAACAACTATTAAACGAAAATACAGATTTAGTCCTTTCCAATGCTGAACTAACCCATCGTGTTCAGGAACTGGAAAAGAGAGTTACTGCTTTGGAGAACATCTTTTATAAAAATGGAATGACAAAGGAACAACTGGAGGATTTATTGAATAAATAAAAATGTGGGCATGCTTTCAACCACACTTCATAAAAATACACCCTCAACTCTCGTTGAGGGTTTTTGCTTGTTTCTGTTGATCCAATGCCCAATCCAGAATCTGTTTCCTTCGTTCAAAGGCATTCTCTTTCGGGAACTTTTCTTCATAGCGGTCAAGCATAGCGTAAAGCAAAAGTGAAGCAAACGGATTCTTGTTAAATGCGGCATAATCCCTGGCAGTCCAACCTCTATAATCCATATAATTCGGATTTGCTCCATGTTCCAGCAGATATTCAACAACCGTCAAGTCACCCGATAGCATACAACAAACTTGAAGTATTGATGACAATTGAGTGTTTATCGGTTGATTGATATCATCCAGTAGCGACACAACATACTTAACATCCTCAATTGTATCTACAAATACTTCATCTTTATCTTCCTGATTTTCCATTTTTTGCCTCCGTTCTTTTGAAATCTAGTAAAAATTTAGCAACTGCCTTTTGATATTCAACCTTTTCCGGTTCTAGTAACTCTTCGTATATATCTAGCAATTTCTCCAAAGTATCCTTTAATTTATCTTCGGGCGTATGCCTTAAAGTGAACTGAACCGCTTTTAATAAAGACATTCCCAACATTATTGCTCCTTTTCATCTCTGATGATCTGCTCCATGCATATTTTCATGGCATTTAATATTCTTTCTGCTATCATTTTGACTCCTTTATTTTAATTCAAGGATATTTATCGGGGCGATTTCAAAATGGAATCATTTTCAAAAAACGAATCCTTTTTGAGCCGATTTGGGGGATTTTAGATTATTTTTGAAGAAATTCCCCGAAAAAACATTCAAAAAAATACCCCCCTTTTTCATTTTTTTTACATCAATATCCATCAATATCGCCATTTTTACATCAATATAGATTCCCTTCAAAAAAAAGTTATTGCGGCAATTTTATTTCTGGATATTCTTTTGCTTACCAATGCGGGGTGGTCTCGCAAAGGTGCCAACAATCTAACGAAAAGAAAGGAAATTAAAAATGTTAGAAAATACAGAAAATCAAACCATGGAATCCTTTATGAGTTCCTTTGGGATTGTTCCCATGACAACCATTAAGGATGAAGGATTGCTTTCATTCGACAATTGCAAAGACAGAATTCTGAAAATGATTGAATTAAATATTCAGAACTTTAAGAACAATCTTTGGAACGAGAGAAATTACATGATGAAGATGCTGGTTGACCTTGATCCAAAGCGTAATAAATCCATTTGCACAGTCCGTTTAGGCGGCAAAAGGGTTTATAAATGCAATTGTGAAACCTTAAACACACCGAGAAAAGTTGAATTTTTAACCAAGTTCTATGAAGGCGTTTCCAGAGGGTTCTTGGATAAAAAGATTACGGAATTCTGTGAACGACAGGTTGCTTTGGCAGAAGACCGTAAGAAAATCCAACGGGAAAAGCGTAAAGCACAAAGAAAAGCAGATCGTGAAGCCTTAAAAAAGCAAGAGGCTGAAGTGCAATCACATCAGCCCCACATTGCTTGATTATTTAACAGAGAGTGGAAAACTGGAACTTTTTCACTCTCATAACCTAACAAAAGGAATTATACTATGACTGAAATTAAAAGTCAAATAAAAATGCGTGATGTATTGCGGCAACTCCATCAACCGGAAGAGGTCTACAGGGAATATCTTTATAGTTCTGAAGATGAGCAAAGATTTTTAGAACATGTTGTGGACACAATTTTAACCAAGGGCTATATGCCGGCATAAGAAAGGAGGTAAAAGATGAAAAATATTGAAGAGATGACCTTAAAAGAGGCAATAGACGAATTATCAGAAATGCTTTTGGATTACTTGCCGGACAATGATGATAACGACAGATTTGAGGAACTATATGAAAAAATTAGAGAAGAAGTAGATGATATAGATGTTGATACAAAAGATTTTATAGCACATGTGGAGTTTTATCCACTTGATGGAGATGAGATATATGAAACAGACACCAATATTATCTCTGGAGATTTTTTTGATTGGCGGCATTCAAGTGACTTTGGTCCGCCAGCAGAAGCATGGCTCGCGGTTTTTAATGCCAGTCAGTGTTCACTTCAAAAAAAGTGTGCAACTTATCCTTTGGAAAAGATTCAAAAAGAATTGACAGATGATGTGTTGCAAAAGGTCTTCAAGGGACATGGTTTAGTAGATTTTAGATACCTATTGGCAAATCCTCGTAAGGATGTCGTGGGATGGGCATTGAAGCACAAGTATGAACTTAATTTCAGAGGTATACCACCAGAGTTCATAGAGGAGCGTCAGGCAATTCCTGAACTAAAGGAACTTATCTTAAAGACCTTATAAAAAAACAGAGCAAATTCCATAAAGGGCTTGACATTTGCGACCTGATCTGATCAGATCGCGATCCTTAAAAGGGAGAATGAATGTCATACCACTATCCTGGACTGATTATATTATACGGGCAATTTTATATTAGGGTTAGAATACCCGCCTGTTTAAGAATGATCGCCAGATGCAAAGAGATAAGATATTCATTACAAACAAAAATCTATCAGGAAGCAATTGAAAAGTACCACGTGGAATTTGCTCATTTACAAGCATTTTTAACAATTTTTAAGGATATAATTATGAAAGTAAATGAGAATAAACAATTAACTTTAACTGAAACTGATGTGGACAAATTATTGCTCCACAGGTTAGAACAAATCCAAACCTTTTTGGAAAATAATGTAGATGAAATCAAGTCCCGACATAAGTCCGAGGCAGATATTATTTTGCTCTCAAGGGATAAAAAAGAAGCGGATATCCGCAAATTAATGCAGGATATGATTTTGGGTTATTTGAAAGGACTGGTGGATAAAAATAAGGCAAATATCACTTTGCGGATGATTTACACTCAACTCAAAAATAAAGAGATTGAGTTGGGGTTAGTGCAACAGGGGGAAAAATATGATTGGTTAAAAGCATTTTCCACCCACATTAACCATTTAGACCATTATGCCCAAAAATCTGTTAAGGCAATCCAAGAGGAAAAGCATTATGCCCCAACCAACCCAAAGGTTATAACCCTTTTGCGCACTTATGATTCCATGAAAACGGATGAGCGAATTCACTGTTCTATGGCAGCAACCCATTGGAAAAAGTTTTTCAAACGCTATCTGACGATGAAAAAGAATATTAAAGGGACATCTAATAAAAGGTTGTGTAAATTGGAGAAATGTATTTGGTTAGCATTTGCACTTATGAAACGGGAGTATGTAGAAGATGTAACCAAACAGGATTGTCGCCAACTTTGCGAACTGATACATCGAGTTCCGAAACGGTGGCAAGAAAAAATTAGGGGAGATGATATTTTCCAAATTTTGACAGATAACCCTGAAAAGGCACTATCTAAAACAACCATTCAAGGATACTTAACAGTATTTAAGGAGTACATGCGTTATGCTGAAAGAGAGGAGATTATTTCCAATAATTTGAATAGCGCAGTAGATGTACCTATCAATGTAAAACCATTTCAGCGAGAACCCTTTACAGCGAAAGATTTACACAAGATGTTTAATTCAGAAACATATATAGATCCCCGTATCAGAAAGGATTTACCCAAATTCTGGATACCAATTATAGCCCTTTACCATGGTTGTCGTTTGAATGAAATCTGTCAATTGGATGTCAATGATATTGTGCAAGAAAAGGGAATACCTTGTATCAGCATTAATGCAAATGCCCCAGATAAATCCGTTAAAAATAAAGGATCTGAACGAATAATACCACTACATCCAAAACTAATTGAAATGGGATTTTTATATTATGTTGAATATCAAAAACGAGGGCACAAACGAAAATTGTTTGACCTAAAACAGATTAAAAACGGGATGTATGGTAGTCCGGTCCAACATTGGTTTGCACGATATTTAGATAGTATTGGGATAACGGAAACAACCAAAGTTTTTCATTCGTTCCGGCATACTTTTGAGACAATGGCAACAGAAAAGAGAATTCCCCCACAATATCAAAATGCAATTTGTGGGTGGACAGAACAAGGCATTGGACAAAGACTTTATGCCCACAAGAAGGACATGAACATTATGTTAGAAGAAATCAGCAAAATTAACTATCCAATCAATCGTGAACTGTCAGAACTAAAGAAGTCTTTCATGGATTCATTTGTTGTCAGGTCTTTAAGGGCAAATGGATAAAAGGGCAAAGGTGTTCAAAATACATTTTAGGCAACCGTCATGGGAATCATATTAGGGTGTTCAAGCGGTAAAAAATCCAAAAGGTGAAATGGTATCAATGTCATCAAAAAGTTCGTGGCAAAAAGTTTAGGATGAAAGGGGTTGATGAAAGTGTTTTTGAATAGCCAGATAATGCTGAAAACTAGCTGTAAAAAGCACATGTCACAGAAGTCTTTGTGTCCAAGGATTGTGGCCAACCCCTGTGGCCAAGCAAAATCACCCTGTTTCAGGCACAAAAAAAGCCTTGATAAACAAGGCATTATTCTAAAAGTGGCGCGCCCGGCAGGATTCGAACTTACAACCTTCTGATCCGTAGTCAGATGCTCTATCCAATTGAGCTACGGGCGCATCGTGGAAGTTATAATACTCTATTTCCTTTCAAAAATCAAGTCTTTTTTTCCAAAATCTTAAAAAATTATAAAAAGCGATCTTTTTGCTTTTTTATTAAAGGTAAAATACACACCCTAAAACCGCGTTATTAAGGTTAACTGACAACATAAAAATCGCCGGCGTTAATACGTCCCGTTGTTCCGGTATTTGCCAAATCGTCCGCTATGATTTTAAGGCCTTTCATCGCCGTTTGATCACTGGGTCTAATGACTCGGATTCCCAAAGCGTCGGCCAGTTTTCCCAAGGAATCAAAGAACACATCTTGCCCAAACGGCAGGCGTAAAATTTCAACCAACTGTCCCCCTATATAAAACACGGAAACTTTACGTGTCTTAACAATGTGCAGGCAAAGCCTTGCCAAACATTTAGCAATAATTTCGTATGTTTTAATTGCGTAGGGATCCCGCACATTGTGCGCCAAATAAGATACTTCGCGCGATTGCATTACGGGTTTATAATTGCCTTTCAGGCTTCTGTAAATCTTCAAGAAAGCGGGCCCGCTGATTACATCTTCCCAAATTTTGGCATCAATCGCCTTTTCTTCTTTTCGGGGACTTAAGAGAGCTTCATTTCCCATTTCTGTCGGGAATACGACTCCATCTTGAATGAATGATACCCCCATGCCTGTCCCCACAAAGATTACACATGCTTTTTGCGTATCCGGCAAATCCGACACCCCTACCCCGTGAAAAGCCATATCATTCGCGATAAGCCCTCGTTTAAATCCAAAAGTTGCACACAATTTCGGTAAATCCAAAACAAATCGGCGATTGGTCAAACTGATTTTCCCATTGGGTTGCAAGGGACCTGCAGCGCCCACCACAAAAGCTTCCGGTTTAACTTTTACCGCACGTAAGTATTGCCGGATAGCCTTTTCCGCCGTGAACGATTTTTCATGCGGATACATCAGTAATTTTTCAATAACACCGTTTTTTAACAAAGCAAAACGAATATTTGTTCCACCGATATCGGCTAATAATGTTGATCTCATTTTTTCCCCCGTTCCGTTCGCCGCATAAAGATTTCTTGGGCAGTTTCCAATTCTTCCGGCGTATTAACACCATGCAATTCTTCCGCATTTCCGATAACAACGCTGCATTTAAGGCCTTTTTGCCGTGCAACTTCTACAATATCCGTCAAGTAATATTCATCCGCTGCATTTTCATTTTTAATTTGTTTCAAGAGGGCTAAAACCTTTTCGCCGTTCAGGCACATTACCCCCGAATTACATAGCCTGATTGCCCGTTGTTCATCGGTTGCATCTTTATATTCCACAATTTTATCCAAGCCGTCCCGCCCCATAACCAATCGCCCGTATCGTCTGGCATCCGTCGGCATAAACCCAAGGACAACAACATCCGAACCGGCCTCATAATCGGCAACCATTTTATGAATTGTTTCGGGTAAAATTAAAGGTGTATCTCCAAACAAGACCAGGATACACCCCTTAAACGGCTTCAATGCTTCTTTTGCCATTAGCACAGCATGAGCCGTTCCCAATCGTTCTTTTTGAACGACGGTTACCGCGGGTTTAACAGCTTCTTTCACATTATCCATATTCGGGCCGACCACAACGGTTATATCCCGAACGCCGGCCGACCGCACAGTGTCCATTAAAATTTGTATCATGGGCCGACCGCAAATCGGATGCAGGACTTTCGGTAAATCCGATCCCATTCGTTTTCCCTGACCTGCCCCCAAAATAATTGCTTTTACCTTCATCATTTTTTCCTTTACCCGATAAAGACTCCATGATCCACAGCGAACAGCCGTAAATATTCTCTTAAATTTTCCGAAACCGTACTTAGTTGCCGTTTCAGATATGCTTCCAATTCCGCCCGATGCATACTTCGCACAGCGGCCTTAACCGCCCCCAAAGAAGCCGGATTCATGGAAAGCGACCGAAATCCCAATCCTACCAACGTCATAGCTTCCAACGGCCTGCCGGCCATTTCCCCGCAAACAGAACAAGGCACACCCGCTTTCAAGCATTTATCATTCACGGTTTTTAAAACTTTCAAAAAGGCCGGCATCAAGGGGTCATATCTGTTCCAAATGGTAGGATTACCGCGATCGGCGGCAAACATAAACTGCATTAAATCGTTCGTTCCGATAGAAACAAAATCCACTTCTTTTAACAGTTCATCTAACTGAAAAACCAATGACGGCACTTCCAACATCGTTCCGATTTTAACGGATTTAGGCAATTTTCCGCCCCGTTCCGCTTCTTGTTCCATTTCCATCAACAGGGTATTTTTGGCTTCCTGAAACTCCCGCACACAAGAAATCATCGGAAACATAACATATAAATCCCGACCCGCCGCCGCTTTTAAAAAGGCCGATAGTTGATTCCTAAGGAGCGCCCGCCGATCCAAAGTCATCCGAATAGAACGCCACCCCATGGCCGGATTTTCTTCGGTTTGCCGCTCAAAATAGGGTAGCACTTTATCCGATCCGATATCCAATGTTCTGAAAATAACGGGTTTATCCTTTGCTTGCATCAATGCTCGCTTATAAATAGCCGTTTGCGTTTTCACGTTCGGCAGGTTCTCTGTCAACATAAACGGCAATTCCGTTCTGTATAAACCTATCCCGTCATAGGAAAAGCCGCTGTCTGCCATCAAATCATGCGACAACCCCGCATTCATATTCAGGGATATTTTAATCCCATCTTCCGTCACGGCCGGCAGGTCCCGCATAGCGGTATATTTAGCCCTTAACCGACGCGCCCGATTTGTCTGGTCACTTAAAGCATCCAAAGTATCGTCCGACGGATTTAAGTAAACATTTCCCCCGGTCGCGTCCAAAGCTACCAAGTCTCCGTCCGAGAAAATTTGAGCCACATTTTTAATCCCGCAAATCAATGGGATATTCATCGACCGCGTTACGATAACCATATGCATGGTCTGTGACCCTTCTTCCAAAATGATTCCCTTAATCTTCTTCAGGTCATAGTCCAATAATTCAGCCGGTCCCATGCTTTTTGCCACCAAAATTGTCTGTCGTGGCATTTTCTTTTTAGCTCTGGCCTCTTTGGCACCTCGGCGCAGATGCCTCATCACGCGTCCCACCAAATCCTGCACATCATGGATCCGTTCTTTGATATAGGGATCCGTCATCAATTCCATACGCGCCGTTACTTCATCACCGATTTTTTGAACGGCCGCATCTGCCGAAAGACCTGTTTCAATCGCTTTTGTCATTTTGGCAATCCAGCCCTTATCTTTGATAAACATCAGGTAAGTTTCAAAGATATCTGATTGACTACCGCTCATGTGCGATGTTGCTAAAATTCGATTAACTTCCTGTTCGACGCGATCCAAGGCTTTTAACAGTTTTTGGATTTCCTTTTGGGAATCCTTCGCCAGCAGTTGCGCCGGCTGTTCCAAACGCTTATGGATAATCACACGCCCGATAGCAAAGCCAGAAATCAATCCCGTTCCTTCAATTTTTTGCCGACCCGAAGGTGGTGCTGCCACCGTTTCTTTTTTCTTAAACAGCCCCCATGAAAGCATTTCCCCCAGCACCAAGCTGATGGTTTCCAAAACTTCAATTAAATCTTGCGAAAAGGATTGGATTTTTTTTGTTTGAACCGCCAAAACACCCAGTAATTTATTTGACCGAATAATCGGCACACCCGCCAACGATTTAAAGGATTTCTCCTTTGTTTCCGGCTTATAGACAAAACTGCTGTGTGCCCAAGCATCTTCCACAATCAAAGGCTTCCTTTGCAGGGCAATTTCCCCGATCAACCCTTCACCCAAGCGTAAAAAAGTCTCATGAACGGCCTTTTTGTCCAGCCCCCAAGTCGCGCACAATTCCAGTATATCCCCCGGCCGTGCTATGTAGCACGAACACGCATCAACCTTTAATTTTTCCGCCACCAACGCCACGATTTTATCCAGCCGTTCCTCAGGGCTGAAATCGCGCACGCTCAACGCCCGCAAATCTTTCATGATTTGGCGGACGGAAATTCTGTCGGTTTTGTGTTCCTCATTTTCCATAATCGGCCCCATCATAGACCGAAACTTTTCTTTCGTCAAGTCTTATTCCCAAATGAAGATAAAAAAAATATAATCGGTCAGGCAGTCTATAAGCCGGGTTTTGTCGTGGACAATCATTCGTCTGGGACGCGCATTACTGTTCGCCTCTAGCGACTTACCTCTTGATACTCAGCCAGAAACGCCTGTTTAGCGGGAATAAATCCCGAGTATCTTTTCTTAGTCTTGCTTCCGATAGGGTTTGTCCTGCCACTCCTGTTACCAAAAGTGCGGTGGGCTTTTACCCCGCCGTTTCACCCGTTCCGCGGTATACCGCGGTAGTTTGTTTTCTGTGACACTTTCCGTCGAGTCACCCCGCCCGGACGTTATCCGGTATCGTGTTTCTGTGAAGCCCGGACTTTCCTCAAAAACCGGTTGGTTTTCGCGATCATCCGACTACCTGACCGCCGGATATATTACCAAAAAATCCCCCGTTTGTCAAGAAAAAGCTCTCTTTTTAAATACTTTAAAAGATAAATTTCCTTTTATAGGAAAATAATCCTTGACTTTTTGAAAAGAGTGTGCTATAAATTATCCTGTTTAACGGGCGGTCGTGTATCTGCCGTTTTTTTTTATCGGTAAAACCGATCCCGTTAATCGCAATGTGCCGACCCACTTGGGTCGGTTTTTTTTATCTTTTAACAAAGGACTACTTATGACAAATCACGTCAAAATTCAAGGGGTCACTCCCCGTATTCAATACACGGCGGACGGAACCACAACGGATTACGAATTTCCGTTTGCCATTTTTTCATCCGATGACATAGATGTTTATCTGGATGATACTTTACAAAGTACAACATCTTACTCCGTAACCGGCATTCGTCATTCAGATGGCGGAACGGTTTCTTTTACCGAGGCACCCGCCATTGATAAAGTTATTACCATCGTCCGGAACATGAGTATCGAACGCACCACCGATTTTCAAGAAGGCGGTGTTCTAAGGGCTGATGTTTTAAACGATGAATTAGACTATCAAATCGCCTGCCAGCAGCAAATTGCGGATAGTTTAAATCGGACTTTTGTTCTGCCGCCGCATGCGAACGGTGACGATATCGATTTAAGCCTTCCCGAGCCTGCTTCCGGCAAAGCCATTGTCTGGAATGCCAGCGGCACCGGCCTTGAAAACTCAACTGTTTCCATTAACTCTTGGGGACCAACTTTAAACGGATATAAGCAATCTGCCGAAGCGGCAGCCTCTTCCGCCGCTACCTATGCGCAAAATGCTTCCACATTGGCCACGAATGCGGCCACTTCTGCGACAAATGCGGCCGCTTCTGCAACAGCAGCCGCAGAATCTGTCACCCAAATTGCCGCCTTAATAGAAGGTGGTGGTTCATCAGCTGACAGCGTTACCCTAACCGAAAATCAATCCATTGACGGCACAAAAACCTTTTTACAACAGGTTCAAACAAGTACAGCCTCCGAAGGCGGTATGCTTTGCCTTAATTCCGAATATGATTTTGGAAATGCCACAGCCCCTTCGGCAAACGTCAATATATTCCGTTTCGAAGGCCAAGACGCCGAAGATCACTCCACCGGCGGGGTAACCCAAACTTTTCAAACGGATGGGGCTCTAACCACCAAATTCGGGACAAATCGCTATATGAATAACGATTACGTTTCGGCCGAAATCGAATGTAGCGTCGATGATACCGGTGCTGCAACGGTTAAAACCCTGACCCCTACTTCGGCAACGGATGCATCCACCCAAATCGCAACCACAAAATGGATTGAAAACCAACGTAAAACCGGCAACGGTATTGGTCTTCCGAATTGGGCAGGTGTTATTTCCCTGGCCTCAAGCACGATCCACACGGTTTCCTCCAACGGTTGGATTGCCTCCAGCGGTTCTGTTCGGTTTAACGCAACCAATGGAAAACAAATCATTTCCGGTGGTGCTTTGGTCATGCTTCCCATAGCCGCCAACACCATTCTTTACGTATCCGGAACCGCCGCTTCTTTTTACCCCAGTTTATAAGGAGATTATTATGACAAATACAGCACAAAAATTTTACTATTATGGACTCTTAAAATCAACCAATACCCATGGATTTTCCGAAGACCCTTCGGATTTTCAAGGCTCTTTTAAGACCCTAACATTGGCGCAAATGGCCGATTTAATCCGTCAAGAGCCTCAAAAACACATTGAATGGGATGATTCCGGCAATCCCATTGCCGTTCCCTACAATGCACAATATTGGGGCGAATACGATGAGGATAACTGTTTAGTTCGCTATGCCGGCTATCGTTTTTCCGAAAATTGTGTGCGACTTAATGAAAAACCCGATTGGGGGGAATAATCCCAACGGAAGGGAGGTTTTTCCTCCCTTCCAACTTGACAGATTTTTCATTCGGGTGTACAATAATACTGTGGAGGGTTTTTGAATGGCAAAAAGTGTATTCGAACAAATTAAAAAACAAAACGGGGAACGGTTTGCCAAGGCCATTCGGGGCTTCGATAACGGTATTTTTGATATTCCCGGCATTGTGGATATCGTCAAATATGCCGGACATGATGCCGAACCCATTATGGGTTATCTGGAATCCCTAAAAAAAGTTCATGTCGAGGAAACGGGTGTTTATCAAGACCCAATTACCCTTTTGGATGCGGCGGGGTATGATGCCTATTATGTGACAAATTTGGAAGAGCAAAACGCAATCCAAAAATACTATGCCCCGGCGGAAAAATTGTGTACTTTTCGGGATCCTACCCGTTTTCAAAGATACCATATCATTAATGCCGTTAAAAAGAATGTGGATCAAATCCGCCGAAAAGATTTTCGGGGCAAAGAACAACGTGAAGATGAATACGGGACCAGTGTTATTTCCATACAAATCCTAAAAACGGGCGGATTCATCTCCATCAAAAACCGCTATAATCACACGGTTGAAAACCCCGATAATACCTTTTTTAGTAATCCGGACCGGATTATTCCGGGCCTTGCCGGCTCTCTGAAACATCATTTTAATACGGATTTTTCTGCACAAGAAGCAAGATTGCCGGGCGGTTATACCATGGTTAATAATCAAATAATCCATTATAATTATGAACAGGATAACATTTATTTCGGTTCTGATTTCTATGTAAAAGACGGGCAGATTCATCATTTAAAAGATCACGAAATTATGTTGGATACTTTTATCTTTGATATGCGTACCAAAGAGCTGACTTATCCCGGATCTCCCGCAGGGCAGAAGCCATCTTCGGAAGAAGATCTAGAGCTTAAAAAAGTTCTTTTGCAAGAAATAGGCGACCATAAAGTTATCTTTAAAAAAGATAAAGAGGGCCATCATTTATTCATCAGAAAAGAGGGGGAGAAAGATCCCGCCAAAGACGTGGAAATTTTGACGGTCAAAGATGGAGCCATCACGGCCCTAAACCTGCCGACCACAACAGAGATAGGAATTAACTTTCTTTCCAAAACAAATTTAAGGTCTTTTAATGCTCCGTTACTGACAACCATGGAGGGGGGGTGCTTATACTCGGCCAATAGCTTAGAACAAGTAAGTGTTCCATCCTTAAAAACAATGGGGAAACACTGTTTCCGTTTAACACGCCGCTTAGAATCTTTTGAAGCACCGGAATTAAGAACAATCGGTGAAGGCTGTTTCTACTATGCTAGCGCCTTAAAAAAAATCAACACCCCCGCTTTAATCGCATTACCGGAATGTTGTTTTGTCCGCGTCAATGCCTTAGAGTCAGCCACGTTTCCCAATGTTGCCCAGATAGATGATTATTGTCTTGCGGAAGCTGAATCCTTAAAAACTTTAATTCTTCCTAAATTAACCTTAACTACTGGCTCTACCTTTTGTAATGAAAGTTACCTAAAAACATTTTATGCCCCATTATTAGAAGAGAAGCCAAGGGATTTTTGCGAGTATATGAACCCCATTAAACGAATGATTTTATGGATGAAACGCAAACAACCGCCCAAAGATCTTCCCGTCGCCGAAACTGGTATATCTGCCGCTCTTCGCGCCACAGAATCGACAAAAACCGGGGATCCAAAAGGCATCTCTG
>JAFYHG010000019.1 GCA_017539265.1 Alphaproteobacteria bacterium
AACTATGCGGCAGGGAAGAATGAAGCATTCTTCAATCAACTGAAATCCTTCGGTGATGTCCATAGCTTGACGAACAGCTTGGATAAACTGACGGGTAGAGAGATGTTGAGCCGCTTTAACTTCGAAGACATGACGATGATGAGAGAACTCAACTTCGATATGAACGAAAAACTCTTCCATAATAAAGAGAAGTCGTTTGCATTGGCGGGATTTGTAAGCCCGATGGCTTTCCGCGGGGATACGGGATCAGATGCGAGATACAGCCTCTATAATAAACGAGATGGCAAATGGTCGGTCGGCCTTGGGATCGCATTTACAAACGTGCGTAGTGATAACGCCCATGACGATGATGATCGGAGAGATACGATGTACCAAATGGTTGTGCCGGTGGGATACAGAACACATGGCTTTAACTTGATGACATCACCACGGATCGGATATGCTCGGGGTAAATATGACCGGACAGGGTTCGATAATAAGAACTATGATGGAACGATAGAGAAACGCGTGTATGGATTAATGAACGAAGCCCGCTATCCGTTAGCGTTTGGTGACTGGACATTAGAACCGGCGGCCGAGTTCAATATACTGGGATATACACAACGCGGCCATGAGGAAGATAAAGACTATGCCTTGAACATCAAGAGCCAGAATACATACTCTGTCGAAGGCGGAGTAGGGTTGTACCTGACGAAGGATAAGGAGCTGACGAAGACGTCGAAGATTAAGTTGACGGCAGGTGTAGCGGCTTATCACGAGTTTGCGGATCCGTATAAACTGCGCGTCGGGATGGATGGCATGGACGGAACGTTTATGCTGAGGGACGAGAAGCGGAGTGATAACCGTGGAGTCGTCCGGGCAGGGTTTGACTATGACTGGTCGGATTACAGCCTGTACGGATCGATTATGTCCTACATAGACAAGGAAGTCCGAACATCCTTAAAATCCGGATTTAAGTGGAAGTTCTAGAGTCTCTAAAACCTTTAAAACTCCCTGCCATGGCGGGGAGTTTTTTAAGATTGTAACAATTAGTTTAGGGACAAAGAAGTAAGCGAATTCCAAAAGATTTTAATCATATTAGGACAAGCAATTTTAAGGTCTTCCCTTTTTAATCACAAGCATTGTGGTAAGTTTGATACTTTCCTCTTATTTAATGCTGTATTTTTTGCATTTAATGTCAGTTGTTGGTTAATAGAAAGAGGATTTTTTGAACTATTTTCCTTCATCATATTTTTCCCACCTTCTGCATATTTTGAAAGTTTCTCGGTAAAAGTTTCAGAAGCACTTTTTTACCAAAATGCATATGGGTTATTATTTGAATTCTTCTAAAGAAGTTTCCAATAAGTCACCTTGTTGAACAGAAAAAACCCAATTCTCTTGTGTACTGATAATGCATATATTTCCACAAATGTTTTCAATGAAATTCCTTAGCTGCTTTATTTTCTTTTCACTTTCAGAACGAGTTTCTGCTTCTACAGAATTTACTTGAGGTGCAAAATCATAATATTGATACCACTTTGGATCAGATTTTGCCATATAAAGAGCTTTTACAAAATCTTTCATATAAGGACAATTTGTATTGGCTAAATCAGGTAAGTACGCAACTATTTTTTTTGTCCTTGGCGGGTAATTTTGTTTTAAAAAGGTTAAACTTTCTCCATTTAGATATTTTACCATGAGAGACGTATCTTTGTATGCGATTTCGTAAAAATCAGGTTGATGTGTTTTTACATAATAAAATCCCCAAAGCAGCAGACAAGTTAAAGCTAAAAGACACTTTAGCGTTGTTTTTAAGATGGTTTCCATATTTTGCATATCTGTCTCCTTTTTCTCTTGAGGATAGCAAAAAATTTATTGGACTACAAGGTTATTTTCTGCAATTTTGGGAGTGTAAAGAAAATCACAATTATAACATCAAAAGTCTGTAATATCCCCTTGGGGTAGGGGTTGGCCATAAAATGCCTTCCGCGGGGAGGGGAATGGATGAGCGGACAATAGCCCCCTGTGATTGCGCTTCCCGTAAAGTCATTGGGGTATGCATGACCTTTTGAAACAGACTTTGTGTCATCATTATAATCGCGGGATTATCCAGCGGTTGAATATGTTCGGGGCGGACTAAATTTGAACGATAAACAAAAACATAAGTATAATCTTTTCTATCGGGTTCGGATTTGAGATTTTTAAAAATAAACTCTGGTAATGGATAGGAAGTATCATCAATTTTCGTAAAAGTAATGTTATTGTTATCGATAACCGGAATAATTGCTTTGGCATTCGGGATAATTTGACAATCACATCCGATTTCTTCCTGACATTCCCGCGAGAGAGTGGATAATAAATCCTCACCGAGCTCGACTTTGCCGCCAATTCCGCCAAAAGGTAAGGTTATTTGCCCAAATTCAGTTTTGCCCCATCTGGCCTGTGGTTGAATCACAAAGCAAAGATTATCACCAATCATCGCCAATGTGGCAACGGATAAGTCAGCCTTTGGGTCCTGTATAAAGTCATTAAAATTCATGATTTAATTCCTTATCCGATAAATAGCATAAATTCAAGTGAATTACAATCAAATTTCTATCGTTTTTTCACTTTTGAATTGTTCCTATGCTAATGTTATGTCAGAATAATAATTTTCATTTACACACATATTTATTGTTGCAATTTGCAAAATTTTCTTGTAAAAATATGCGCGTTCGTGTTTTTTAAAACGAGTCAGGTATGTTTTATAATATTTTCATTTTTCCGATGGTTCTTTTTCTGGAAATTATTATCCGGATACTGGAGCCCCTTTTGGAAGTTAATCCTATCTTGGCGGTTTTCTTTGTTAGTTTTTTTGTTAATTTTTTATCACATCCTGTCTTTGTTAGGGTCGAGAATTTGTGTCAAAAAGATAGGGATATCTACCAAAAATTACTTCCCAGGATAGCTTCTATTAAACGAAATTTTAAGGGAAATGAACAGCGGATGTTGTTGCGGACATTTTTCCGACAAAATCACTATCATCCCTTTTGGGCGCATCTGAAGCAATCGCTGATGATTTTTTTACAAGTTCCCATTTTTATTGCCTCTTATCAGGTTATTTCGAAAAAAGAGGTGTTTAAAAGCATTTTCATGGATGGTTTGAATGACTTTTTCTCGGTAGGTGATTTTTCTATTCGACTTTTACCGATTTTGATGACGATAATTAATCTATTGTCCGTCTCATACTATCTGAAAAACAAGCCGACATCTGCCAAAATATATGCCTGTATTCTTCCGGCCGTGTTTTTGGTTTTACTGTATGAAGCACCGGCATCGATAGTTTTATACTGGATATTTAATAACTATTTTTCTCTGCTGCGGAATGTTTTCTTTTTTGCAAGGGAAAAAATTAAATATTATGCTCTCTCTTTTGTAATCGGTGTTATAATCTTGGCATTTGTATCAGAGCTTAACCTGAAGGCTATATATCCTTTGTCCTTTGTGTTCGTGGGATATCTGGGGTATAGAATGAGAAACTATCTTCATAAATATGAAATCCTTCCGTGGGGGATTTTGGTCTTTTTGTTGACATTTATGACAAGTCAATTGTGGTTTTCAATACCCGAGGCAGTAGCCATTAACGGCTATGTCTATTTTTTAATCCTGATAATATTGGGTTGTATTTGCTATTCAAAGGGAGAAAAAACAGAACCGTCATTCAAATGTTATGTGGGATATATCGGATTAATGCTTTTGACCTTTAGTCTTTATTTACCCATAAAACTGATAAATTCGGATCCTGATTTATTCCATGCGGTAATTGGCTTATCTGACCTGATATCGGGTGAACTGGAAATGGGAATTGGGACTTTTGTTGTGTATCCCTTAACCATTTTCTTACTGATGCGCCGGTTTAGAAGAGCTATTCGTTTTATAACGCTTACGGTATTGTTAATGGGATTTTATCATTTATGGACGTTTACCATTGAAAATGATACCATTAATTCAAGTATGCGATTGGGGATTACTACTTTTGATTATGATTTATCTAAAGAATTAACGGATTTATATATTGATTGCGGTATTATTATTTTTGTTTTCTTTATCATTAAAAAATCTTTAATTAAATATTTTCATATTGTTCTTGCTTCTTTATATCTTGTCTATTTGGCGTCATTTTTGGGAAATGTAAAAGATTTAATTGCTGTACAAAAAGATATTGCAAAAGAGACAAAGGAAATGCGTATTGAATTAAGTAAAAGCGGAAAGAACGTTTTAATCCTGTTTATGGATAGGGCTATTTCCGGATTTTTCCCGTTGATATTTGAAGAGAAACCCGAGCTGAAAGAGGAATTTTCCGGTTTTGTATATTATCCCTATACTGTTTCTTTTGCGACGCAAACACTCTATAGTGCTCCGTCTTTATTAGGGGGATATGAATATACGCCATTGAAATTACAAAATGATCGAACAAGGCAAATGGTTGATAAACATAATGAATCCATATCAGTTTTACCGGAGTTGTTCAGAAAAAATGATTATCGTGTATTTTTGATTGGAGTACCGAGTCCTAATTATGATGACCCAACCCATCCGCCGGTTTTCTATTCGGATATTGTTGTTAGCGAAAATAAGCCTTATAGACTTACCAGAAATGAATTCCTTATTCAAGGGATTAAACGCAATATGTTTTCATTTAATTTATTGCGTTTGTCTTCACGTATTTTCCAAAAATCCATTTATAATAATGCCGATTATTTTAGTGACAGTATTTGGAGGTTTTATCAGAACACAACATCACAAGGGGCACTGGCAATATTTGATGCCTATATTGACCAATTAAAAGTAACCGACCAAAAACAGGGAAACCTTTTGATTTTAATCTCAAAATTACCGCATGAACCGACATTATTGGATGAGAATTATGGGTATTTTAATAAACCGGAAGACATAAATGATGAACACTTAAATATTCAAAGGAATCATTCTCTTAGCATATTGCTTGATCGGATGCATTATGATGTCAATATGCTATCTTATTTGGAGTTGGCAAAACTATTTCAGAAAATGAAAGCATCAGGTGTCTATGACCAAACAAAAATCATTGTGGTATCCGATCACGGTTGGATTGTTAATGGATTAGCTGATATCAATCCTAATATCACACAGAATCATGCCGTTTTATTGGTTAAGGATTTTAATGCAACAGGACCGGTGAAAATTAATTCAACTTTTATGACGACAGCCGATGTTCCTTTCCTGGCGACTCAAGGTCTTATGCGCGCGCCGCGAAATCCGTTTACACAAAAGCCTCTGTCTGTTTCTGAAAAAGATAAAGGGGTTGATATTATCGATACTCATTTAAAAAAATGGTCGCCGAGACATTATAAAAATAAATCCCGAACTTCTTTTTATGAAGAAGATGTTGTTTATCGGCATATTGATAAAAATTCAATAAAAGATGTTGTCGGAATTGAAACAAAGGAGGATAAAAAATGAAACTGTTCTTCTTGTTTGGACTATTTTTATTGTGTCCCAAAATTTCTTATGCCTATATTGATCCGGCAACGGGAAATGCTTTCTTTACGCTGGCAATTACCATTATATCTGCAATTTTGTTCGGATTACAGTATATTGCCAGTCATCTTTTCATGCTAAAGGGAATTTCATTTAAGAAGAATAATCGGATCAAATTACTTTTATTTTCTGAGGGTAATCAATATTGGACTTGGTTTGAACCTATTTTGGATGAATTGGAACGTCGACAGATAGATACTACCTATTATACGGCTTCTTCCGATGATTTATGTTTCCAAAAAAATTATCATCATGTTCATCCTTTCTTTATCGGAAAGGGAAATAAGGCATATGCAAAAATGGCTTTTGTTCGGGCAGATATTGTTTTAATGACAACACCAGGGTTGGATGTATATCAATTAAAACGTTCAAAACATGTCAAAAAATATGTTCATTTTTATCATGCTTTCGCAGATTGTTGCAGTTACCGATTATTTGGAACGGATTATTATGATGCATTGTTGTTAGATAATGCCATCAATGGAACGTATGTTCGAGAATTAGAGCAAAAAAGAAATTTGCCACCAAAAGAACTTGTCATTGTGGGAAATATTCTTTTGGATAAAATGAAGAAGGAAAAAAGAGAAAAAGAAGTGAAAATTAAAGGTAATAAAACAATACTTATTGCTCCTTCTTGGGGAAAAGAATCTATGCTATATAAATATGGCGAAAAAATATTGAGCAGCCTTTCAGACATGCCCTATAACATTATCATTAGACCGCATCCGCAAATGAAAATAGATAATCCCCGATTATTAGAACAATTGCAAAAAGAATATATGCATATATCTAAAATCACTTGGGATTTTGAACGGGAAGGATTAAAATCTATGTCGAATTCTGATATAATGATTTCGGATTTTTCCGGCATTGTTTTTGAATATGCATTTATTTATAAAAAACCCGTTATCACACTATCAAAAGAAATGAATATTGAAATGTATGATGTATCGGATTTAGACAAACCGACATGGAAGTATCAGGTGTGGAAGCAATTGGGGCATGCTTTAAATGCCCAGGAAATTCAAGAATTACCAAAAATTATTGAACATCTTTTACAAAGCAATATATCCGAGCATATTGAAAAAGTTGCCCAGTGTTATTGGGAACAGCAAGGGAATTGCATTCGAAACATCGTAAATTATCTTGAAAATAATTTGAAAAAGGATAGCATTAAATCTTGATAATCGAAAAAGGGATGGCTTTAAAAACAGGATAGGTTGTGAGTACTTATCACCCCCGCGGGGCGGGGGTGTTGGGTAATCTCTTAATATATTTGATAAGTTAGATTAGTCGGTATAAATTACGACGTCTTCGATAATCCATTCGCTGTCGGTAGTGGGGGAGTAGATGACCTCAACATAATCGTCTTCAACCAAAATCGGTTGTGTATTGTTTTTTGAACCCATGGTATGATGTCCGTCTTTATGGTGTTTTAGGGACATCCTTTTCCGATAAGTTGTGTTTTCATTTGTTTTCATGGTGTGTTCTGTGCCGTTGGCATCCCGAATGGTTACCATATTCCCGTCTGTTTTAACGACTTTGCCGCTAGCTGTTTCGGCACAAGCGGACAGACCGATACTTAATGCCGCGGCGGTGATACCTAAAATCAATAATTTTTTCATGTGTTCCTCCTTTTAAAAAATTAAAACATCCATCATATGGGCATTTGTTTTTTGGGGTGCCAGTAGTCTTTTGTCTGGGTTGAGGGGAGGGTGAAAAGAGCCTAAATTCATTTTTGTTTGCAATGGTGCAATCTTTTTTTAATAAGGAGAAATTTTTATGACATATGGAACAAGATATCCTACTTTGGCCTTTCATACCGGTGGTGCCGGACAGGCCGAGGACGGTATTCCCCCGCAACCGTTTGAAACTTTTTGTTATGATTCGGCCTTGACGGAGGCTAAAATTCAAGACTTTAACGTTATTCCCTATACGTCGGTGTTGCCGCCGGAATTGTTTGGGAATATTGTGCCTGTGGATCAGGTCGCCGATCAATTTAAACACGGGGCGGTGTTGGAAGTGATTATGGCCGGTAATGGTGCACGGCGTGAGGATCATAAGGCCATCGCCACCGGTGTCGGTATTGTGTGGGGCCAGAAAGACGGCAAATTTGTCGGCGGTTGGGCGGCCGAGTATGTGGAATACTTTGATACCTATATTGATGACGATATTGCCAAAGCACATGCGGAAATGTGGTTGACGAAATCGCTGAATCACGAATTGGAGTTACGGGGTATGAAGCAGCACAGCGACTTTCAATTCTATCACAATTTTGTGAACATTGAACAGGCATTCGGATACTCATTGACGGCTTTGGGCTTTTTAAATTTCGAAAATGCGCCGGCCGTTGAATTGAAAAAGAAATAGAAAGAGGGCGCTTTGGCGCCTTCTTTTGCAAGGAGGATAAGATGAAACAAAAAACAAAAAGTGCCGTATCGGACAAATTGGGGGTATTTGGTTTGGCTGGTATTGTGGTCAGTTCCATGATCGGGGGCGGTATTTTTTCTTTGCCGCAAAATATGGCGCAAAGTGCCGCGGCGGGTGCCGTGATTTTGGCCTGGTTGGTGACCGGTATCGGGATCTATTTTATCGCGAATACTTTTCGAATTTTGGCTATGGCAAAGCCCGATTTGACATCAGGGATTTATATGTATGCCAGAGAAGGTTTCGGATCCTATATGGGATTCAATATCGGGTGGAGTTATTGGTTGTGCCAAATTTTTGGAAATGTCGGCTATGCCGTGATTACGATGGATGCCCTAGATTATTTCTGGCCGGGTTTTTTTACGGGAGGAAATAACCTTTATTCGGTCATCGGAGGATCTCTTCTAATCTGGTTTTTTAACTGCCTTGTGTTAAGGGGGGTAAAAGAGGCCACAAAAATTAATTTGATTGTGACGATTGCAAAAATTGTGCCACTAGCCATCTTTATCTTGATTATGGCATTTGTATTCCGTATGGACAAATTTGATCTTGATTTTTTGGGCAAACTTTCAAACGGAAAATTAGGAGATTTGAGCCATCAAATCAAAAACAGTATGTTGGTAACATTATGGGCTTTCATCGGGATTGAAGGAGCTGTGGTTCTGTCGGGACGAGCCAAGACGCAATCCGCAGTTGGAAAAGCGACTTTAGTCGGCTTTTTAGGGTGTCTGATTATTTATGTCTTACTTTCCGTTTTGCCGTTCGGATTTATGTCGCGTGAGCAATTGGCCGGTGTGGCAAATCCTTCGACAGCCGGTGTTTTAAAGGCAGTTGTGGGGCCATGGGGGGCTTGGTTTATGAATATCGGAATGATCGTGGCGATTTTGGCCAGTTGGCTTTCTTGGACCATGATTGTGGCAGAAATGCCTTATGCCATGGCCCAAAACGGCACTTTCCCCAAGGCTTTTAGGCGGGAAAATAAAGCCGGTTCGCCTGAAGTATCCCTGTGGGTGACAAGTGGCCTGATGCAGGCAGCCATGATTTTGGTTTATTTTGCAAATAACGCTTGGAATACGATGTTATCGATTACGGGAGTGATGGTATTGCCGGCATATTTGATGTCATGCCTGTATTTGTGGAAGATTTGTGAAGATCATGCGTTTTCAAACAGTATCGGGATTAGTCGATTTAAGGCCCTGATGACGGGTGTCTTGGGAACGGGATATGCCGTTTGGCTTCTCTATGCGGCGGGGCTTCAATACCTGTTGATGGCAGTGATTTTTATCGCTTTGGGGATACCCGTCTATATTTGGGCGAAAAAAGAAGCCAATCCTTATGAGTGTTGTTTTACCCGCGGGGAAAAAATGGTGGCATTGCTGATTTTGGCGATTTCCGTTGTTGCCGTCTATGCATTTACGCATCATTTGATTGCTGTATAACATCCCCGTAAAGGCAAGAAAATCCGTCCCTAAAAGACGGATTTTCTGCTTTTATAAGAAAAAAGCGCATAATTCTTGAAAAAAAACTATTTGTTAATAAAAAATTAACTATTTTTCCTGTATGCTGTCCCCAAGTAAGAGTCTATCCAGTTCCAAATTTGGCCAAAGAAGGAATGATAACATGTGTCGTCTTAAATATTATAATCTTGTCTTTTCAACAATTTGTATGTTAGGTATGGTGGTTGTTGCCGATGTGGCACGCGCCGATGGGGATCCGTCCGAGTTAGTCGGTACGGAAGTTGCTGCCAAAGCGGCTGTTCCAACTCCTGATCAGAAAGGTAATTTGTTACCGGATGAGCAGGCCGCAGCCCCCGAAGAAGCCGTGGCAACCGTAACCGCCGACGGGGATTTCTTGCTTCCGACATACCTGTTGCCGGGGGAAACGGCAACGGTGGAACGTACAACAACCGTTGAAAAAGTTTATGAAAAGAAACCCAGTAAAATTAAAACGGTGACAATTCCGGTGGCTGAACAAACGACGATTGCCCAAAAAACGGTAACGACAACGACTGAACCGGAAACTTTTCAAGAGCTGGTAAATCAAACAAAGGCTGCTTTGCCGCCACCGGCTAAAACACAGGTAACACGGCAGGTTGTGTCGGCTCCTAAGCCGCAATCATTTCCGGTAAATCCGGTGCCTAATTCTACGGTTGTTATCCAAGATCGGGTAGAATTGCCGGTTGTTTCTGTTCAGGGAACAATACAAACGCCTATCAAGAGAACAGAGCAAGTGGTACGTCCTTTCCCGCAACCGTCGGGGACAACCTATGAATCGGCAGATGATCGGGATTTAGAAAGTGCACGGCAATCGGATACGAGCAGTCGGAAGAAATTATTAATTCCGTTGGCACCCGTTCCTCGGGTTGCTGAAGCCGAACCGAGCTTGCCGGTGCGGGAACGCGTTATTGTTCCTTCCGAATATGCCGATCAGGTAACGGCAGGATTACAAAGAGGGGAATCTATTCCTTTCCACATGCCGCATGAAATCCGAATCACGTTCTATCCGCAAGACAGCGCTTTTTCAGGACAAACCCTAAAATGGGTACGGGCTTTTGCCTGGGCTGCTTTGCAAGATCCGCGTCTTATTGTTGAAATTCGGGCCAGTTGCGCCGAGGCGGATTTGCAGGACTCTCGTGTTAAGTTAGTCAAGGGTGTTTTGATGGGGGCCGGATTGTCGACGCATCAAATCGTTATTAATTACACCAATCGGCCGGTGGATACAATGTTGTTGCGCGCTGTTCCGCGGCCGGAAGCAACGGAAACACTTTTAACACCTAAAGATATTAAGTTACCGAAGAGTATGTCTCGGGTGAAAAAATGGTAAAAAAGACTTGTATTATGGGATAAAATAGAGTATGGTATCACTCAAGAAGGAGATTAAAATGGGAAAACAATTTCAAAAGATTATTTTAATGGGGACTTTGCCGTTCCTGTTGGGATTGAGTGCATGTTCATTAACATGGGATGAGCCCGTCTATTTTGAGGGTGAGGGGCCGGAAAATTCAGCGGAAACGGTCGAATTGAGTGATGTAATCGTTGAAGATACGGGACTAGAGGCCGATTTGTCGGTACCCTGCTCGTCTGAGGGAGAAAATTGTGAGGCATCGGATGACTATTTGACACCAAGTTTTACGCAAACGGAGGCCGTTAAAGAAGATTTGACTTGGGCAGATGATACTTCTATTTCTGTATCGCGGCCGGCCGGTAGAAGGGCGGTATCCGTTAAGGATAAACAGGCGGCAAAAGTTGTGCCTGCTCCGGCAGCTGTTGTTGGTGCCGGTATGGCGGGAAGTGAAGTTGCCCTGTCGGAAAAGAAAGTGAGTCAAGTGACAGCGGAAAAAACAAAAACCGAAGATAAGGTTTTGTACACAACGGTTGCCATCCCCGAAGAAATTGGGACAGATAAAACAACAGAAACAACCTTAACAACAACGAAAATCATTAAAAATCCGGCACCGGAAACGGAAGTAGAGCCGGCAGAGATTCCAGAGGGAATGATACCCCTTAAGAAAACGGTGACAACCATTACGGAAACAACGACCAAGGTTAAAAAGGAAAAGCCTACCCCAAAAGATTTTTCGAAAATGACTTTGGCGGAGAAAGTAGCCTATGGTGAGGAAATTCAAGAGTGGGAGGCAAATTCCGGTCAGACATTGCGGGGATTGCTGATGCTTTGGGGAAATAGATCCGGTTGGACGGTTGTTTGGAAACTGGATCGGGATTATCAATTGGAAGCCGGTGTCGTCTTTAAGGGGACTTTTGTTGATATTTCAAGTGCCTTAATTCGCTCGTTTGCACGGGCAACGCCGGCACCAATCGGTACATTCCATCAGGGAAATCGGGTTTTGGTCATCAGTACGCAGGAGGATGAAAATGAACGCTAATCAAATCAAAAAGTATGTTTGTGCGGCTTTTGTGATGGGGGCTTTGGTTTTGTCGGCCTGTAATCACTATGTGGATAAAACGGATGCCAAAATCGAGGCGGTTATGGAAAAGACGGAAATGTATCGGGAAAGGGCGACGATTCCCGATTTGCCGGAACCGGTTGATACCGTTCGGATGAATAATGATATATGGCTTGGCGATACTAGTGTTAAAATTATGGAGGGAGATGCCCTGCCAGTTCGGTTTGAGAAGGATGATAGTATCACGTTGGCTATTACACAAAATGCTTCTTTGGAATTGATAGCCAATGAGGTGACCGATTTAACAGGAATTGAGGTGCGTTTGGATGATTTAAAGGCTGAAAAAGCGATACCCAACGAAGCAGTAGCGGTAAATTATTCTGGAAAATTGAGTGGACTGTTGAATTACCTGTCTAACAGATATGGTGTCTGGTGGCGATATAAAAATGGGCAAATCTCGTTTTTCAGTAAGGAAACGCGTGTCTTTACAATCTATGCACTACCGAATGAAACGAAAATGTCGGCGGATTTAAAGGGGTCCTCTATGGGAACGGGGAAGGACAGTGGAGGAAATAGCGGTAGTTCTTCACTGTCAACTTCGGCGAATTTGGCCCTTTGGGATAGTATTGAAAAAGGGTTAAGACAGGTTGTTGGGAAACAGGGCGAAATGGTGATCAGCCGTGTGACGGGTACGGTTACCGTAACGGCCAGTCCCTTTGTAATGCAAAAAGTGGCTTCTTATATTGCAAATTGGAATGAAAAGTTATCCCGTCAGGTTGCCATTTCCGTTAAGGTGTTACAGGTACAGTTAACAAACGAGGATAATTATGGATTAGATTTAAATGCAGTGTTTAAGAATACGAATATTTCTTCATCATTTTCCAGTCCTTATTCTTTAACTTCGTCCGCCAGTGCTGCGGGAACGACGGCGGGGCTTTTGTCTATGACATTGTTGAAACCGAGCTCAAGGTGGAAGGATTCTCAGGCAATTATTGAAGCTTTCTCAACACAAGGAAAAACATCCATTGTGACGAGCTCCAGTGTGACGACTTTGAACAATAAGGTGGCTCCTGTTCAAATTACGACCGCTCAAAACTATGTGAGAGAGGTAAGTGTGACGAACAATTACAACAGTTCTAACACCAGTTCGGATGTTGATTTGGATACGGATACACTTAATTACGGGTTTACAATGGAGATTTTACCGAGGATTTTGGATCATGGGCGTTTAATCTTATTGTTCACAATGACGATATCTGACTTAATCGCTTTAGATACGTTTACATCGGGAAATACTGGTTCTGATTCGGATACGAATGATGATGGGGAGTCCACGACTGTTCAATTACCCAAAATGCAAATGCGAGGCTTCATGCAAGAAATTGCAATGAAGTCGGGTTCGACTTTGGTTTTGACCGGATTTGAGCAGGTCGCTAATTCAACAGATACGGCCGGTGTCGGTGAAGCAAAGATGAATTTGCTTGGCGGTAAGGCGCATGATCAGCATCGTCGGGATGTCATGGTGATTTTATTAACGCCGGAAGTTTTGGAATCACCGATGGCACCGGAATCGAGAATGAGGGAGTTTTAAAAGAAGCTGATGGTTGCGGAACAAAACATTGTTGATGAAAAGCTGGCTCGGCGTAGTGCCGGTGGTAGCGTTACAATCGGCAATACTAAGTATGCCGTGGGGTTGCTTTGGGCTCCGCTTCAAAATCAAGATGATCCTATCCCTGAAATTCGGGAGGCTATGGAGGCTGAACCGGCCGCAGATTTATATTGTCAGCGGGCTTCGATGGCACCGCAATACGGACTCGGAAAAACAGTTTTTGGGCACCATAGCGGAGAGCCTTCTTTGGCGGCTTCGGTGGCAACAGCCTTATCGGGAAAATCTTCGGCCTGCTGTGTCTTTAAGGTTGAAGAAGGTTGGTGGTTTGTTGCTATCCGAAATGATTTAATTTTGGCTGAAGAAGATGTGTTGTTCCAATCGGAAGATGAAGCTAAGCGTGCTTTCTTTGCCATGATGGCAGTTCCGGATTGGGATGTTCGGATTGTGCCGGCCGAATGGAATGTGGAGGGGGCAGAGCAACAGGATTTAAAAGCCCTGATTGAAAATGTTCGAAAAACGCGTCTGTTTGAATTGAGTGCTGCCAAGAAAACGCAGGTTTTGGTTGTATTGGCGCTTCTTGTGGTTTTGGTGTTGGGCTTTTTGATCTACCTGGCATTCCGGGTTATTTCCAGCGCGTTTGAACAAAAACCTGTTATTCCGATGCCGCCGCCGACGGTTGTTCGACCTGTTGAACCAGCTCCTGAAAAACCAAAGCCTTGGGAGAAGGTACCAAAAGCAGATATTTTGATTAATCGGTGTTGGAACAACGCATATCAATTAGAGGCTATTACCATTCCGACATGGAAGATGGGACGGGTAACCTGTACACCGCAGGGGTTGTCTACTTCTTGGCGAATTACCAGTGCCCGTGGGGCGCGATTGGCATGGGTTAAATCCGCACTCGAGAGATATAAACTGAATAGATTGGATGTTAAATTGGACGCCTCGGGGACAAGTGCATCGGGAAAGATGTCTTATACAGATATTCCGCTTGTATTATCGGCACCGACGTTGACTATAGATCAAATTCGCCAAGAATTGACGGATATTAAGCAGGCAGCAGCTTTGCCGATCCAATTTTCGGAGAAAACGGTTAAAGATCCGCCCGATAATAAGGATGGTTCCGTTCCGCCTAATCAACAGATTTATCGGTATTTTTCATTCTCGGTCAGTTCACCGTATTCACCACAGGAGTGGAAGGTCTTTTTTGATAAGTTTTCGGGATTAGAGTTTTTGAAAATAGAATATGAGCCGGCCATCGGTTCGAAAAACAAATGGACATATGAGGGGAGAATCTATGCAAAATAAATTGACTTCTTTGACTGTTATTCTTTTAACGACGATTGCTTTGGGATCAGTAACGGTTCAGGCGCAGAATATGCCGGTTAAACAAGCGACAAAGCCGGCGGTAGCGGCATCGGTTAAATCGGCTGCGAAAACAACTCAACAGGCAAAAAAAGCGGCTAAACCGGCGACAAAGCCTGTTGCACAGGTAAAACTGGCTGAACCGGTAAAAATGCAGGCGCCGACAAATCTGACGTTGAGTGCTGTACAGGCAGAAAATAAGCGTCGTTTGGAAGAAGAATTGAAAAACACAACGATTTCCGGAAAATCTATTGCTGATTTCCCGAACAGACCCTCGTTGGGGAGTATGGAATTGGCACCGCTTCCGGGGATGAATGATTCAGCTATACGGGGGCCCTTACCAATGGCGGCTTCGGTTTCCGGTAAAGATTTACCCAGCGAACAATTATTGGGTCGAATTACGCCGGAGGTTTTCCAAGAAATGGCAGATTTGGAACGGGGGAATACATTCTTGAAACTGCAACTGGAAAAAGAAAAATTGAAAAACGATTTGGAAAAATTAAAAGCGACTTATCGCCAAAAACGGTTGGATGAGATTGCTAAACGTGAAGATGTGGTTCGTAGTCGTATTCAATGGTGGCAAGAACAGGAAAAAATGCGTTTGGCGATTGCCCAAAAACGGGCAGAGGAAGAGGCTTTAGCCCGCAAAGTTGCCGAGCAAGAGGCTACTCGGAATAAAGTTCGGGAAGAAGCTATGAAGCGGCTAGAAGCGAATACACAGGCTGCTCAAAAGAGTAAGGAAGATAAAAAAGCCGCAAAGCAGGAAAAACCGGTTATTGCCTTGGTTGAACCGATGGAAGAGCTTTATACGCTGGATAGTATTCGGGGTGTTGCGGGCAAATTGACGGCACGCATTAAAAGTAAAAAGGGTGGTGATGTTATCACTGTTAAAAAAGATGATATTCTGCCGTCCGGTCATGTGGTGAAGAAAATTGAAAAAGATGCCATTACAGTTGCTTTTGGGAATCGTATCGACAAACTTATTTTCCGGCCGGCAAATAAATAGTTTATAGAGGCGGGTATGTCGGAAGAACTGACACAGAATGGGGAAAACCTATGGAACAAGAATGGGGAAGCCGAAAAGGTTGTGCCGCCGGTTGTGCCGGCACCGGTTTTGCCAAACGTTAGGGCCGAGGAAAGTGATGCGCCGACTTCTTATCCTTCTTTTCTGAAAGAGCCGATTGAAAGTGGGCTGGATAGTGAAAGTTCGGCCTCCAATGATTTCGCACAAGCGCCTGCCCCGCCGGTTGTGCCGCATATTGAGCTGGAAACGGTGCAAACAACAGAAGATATTCCGGAACCACCTACTATCCCACAGGTTGAAGCGGAACCGATGAAGTCTACAGAAAATATTCCGGCGCCGCCTGTCATTCCGCAATTGGATCCCGAAATTATTCAACAGGCAGAAGAGCCGCAAGAAAATTTTGGAAGTTTTTCTTCATCGGAGGGTATTTCTGGTGCCGAGGATGATGTTAAAGAACAAAGTCAACCCTTGCCGCCGATACCTCCTGCGGCGCCGTCGGTTGATCCGATTATTCCCGTTATTCCCAAGACCGATGAAAAGAATTTCGGCGTAACCGCAGAAGAAGTATCTGATTCATCCGAAAATAGATCGGAAGAAACTCAAACAGATACGGATTATCGTTCGGAATCATTTTTACGGGATTTATTTGCCAATAATAACGAATGTGTGACGGCACCGAACGGGTCTTTCGCCGTTAAAGATGATACGCGTTCTTTATTGGCTTTATTTACAAACGGTCGCTTTTTTGTGGCCGAAGAAGCCCGATTTGACGGTAAAGTTTTAGGATTTGAATATTTGGCCAGAAAGCGGCGTTTCCAAATCGGAAAAGCCGAATATGTGCCGTCGGTTGTGATTAACGGTATTTATGAATATGCCGCCCAAAATACAACCCGCGGTTTTATAACCCCCAGCGCCGAAACAGATACCCAAGAACAAGTTCGGATGCAGCGTGATTTTGTGACGATTGTATCACGGGCTGCCATGAATCATGTGTCTGATATTCATATTGTTGTGGCCGAGCATACAACCGTTATGTTCCGTGTGAACGGTTTGATGCAAACGGAAATGGAATACAACAAAGAATGGGGTGAAAGTTTTGTGCGTGCTGCCTTTGCTTCAGCAGATATTTCGGATGCCAACTATGCACAGAATGAGTATCAGGCTGCTCAAAAATTAGGGCGGACGCCTTTACGTGGATCAGGTGGTCAGTTAATTCTACCCCGTAACGTTTTGGGTATTCGTTTGCAGTTTAACCCGATTGCATTCGGAACACGTTATGTGGTTATGCGGCTTTTGTATGCGGAAGATGATACGAATGCTACTAATTTGGCGGCGTTGGGCTTTTCTGAACGTGAAATGGATATCTTTCGCCAAATTCGGTCTATTCAGACCGGTATGGTAATTATTTCGGGACCGACGGGATCCGGAAAATCAACAACTTTACAGCGCAACATGATTGCAATGCTTCAGGAACGTAATTATGAATTTAACCTGATCACGGTGGAAGATCCGCCGGAATATCCGATTCCCGGTGCACGGCAAATGCCTGTGACCAATGCGATGATTGAGGAGGCTAAAGATCGGGAATTTACGAAGGCTTTATCGGCGGCATTGCGGTCGGACCCTGACTCACTGATGATTGGGGAAATTCGAACGTTGGCGGCGGCGGACTTGGCCTTTCGGGGCGCTTTATCGGGGCACAGTGTTTGGACAACTTTGCATACCAACAGTGCACCGGCTGTGATTATGCGTCTTAAAGATATCGGTGTGGAAGATTTTAAACTGCAAGACCCTAGTATTATGAAAGCCCTTGTGGCACAACGACTCTTCCGGAAACTTTGTCCGCATTGTCGGTTAAAGGCTGCAAACTGTTTGGATAATCCTGTGGTGCAGCGTTTACGTCGTGCTTTGGGTGATGAGGCATTGGAGAGGTGTTATGTGCGTGGGCCAGGATGCGAGGCCTGTGATATGCGAGGGGTCAGCGGTCGAACGGTTATAGGAGAGTTTTTGTTACCTGACTCAACGTTCCTGGATTTATCCGTGAGGGGCGAGTTTAATAAGGCCATGAATTATTGGATTAATGATTTGAACGGGGTTACCCTGCGGGAAGCCGCTATTTCCCGTATGTTAGAGGGGGTTGTTGATGTGGATGAAGTCGAACGGTGGACGGGGTTGTTGGATCAGCCGACCTTAGCGTAAGGAGAATTTAAATGATTGGGCAAAACGATAAAAAAGTAAAACATTCGGTAAGTTTTTCGGATATGTTAAACATGAGATATGCCCGATTTACGGTGCGCCTGTTTACTTCGGACAGATTGTCTATTTATCGAAAATTAAAATCCCTTATCCATAACAGATTTTCATTGATGGATGCGTTGGAACGGATGCATCAGATTGCATCCAAAGATGGTAAAAGCCCGAATGATACGCTGGCTATTGCAATCAGATCTTGGATGACTTCAGTTCGAAACGGGGACTCCTTATCGGTAGCAATGCGCGGATGGGCCCCGCCTACGGAAATTTTGATGTTATCGGTAGGGGATATCACAAACCTGGAATTAGCTTTAGCCAACACAATTAAGGTTGTGGAAGGGATGCGTCGGATGAAGGCGCCGGTGATCGAAGCGGTATCCTACCCGATATTCCTGTTGGTCATGGTTTTCTTACTCATTTGGTGTGTCGGTAAATTCTTGGTCCCGCCGATGGTGGATGCTGTTCCGAATTTACAGTGGAAGGGGTTGGCCAAGACATTGGTGGATTTGTCGAAATTCGTGAATGATCACCCTTATTGGTTGGCTTTTCCTTTGCCGATTACCAGTGCGTTTATTGTTTGGACTTTCCCCAGATGGCGGGGATTGTGGCGGGCCAAATTCGATTCTATACCGCCTTGGTCTATTTATCGAATTTTTGTCGGTGTCGGTTGGTTACTTTCATTATCCTCTTTGATTAAGGCAGGAACACCGGTTTCGCGGGCATTGAGACTTTTGCGGGCCGATTCTTCCAGATACCTTCTCTATCGGATTGACAGAACGCTTGTGTTCGTGAATAATGGCGATAACTTAGGTGATGCTTTGTTTCGAACACGTCTTAATTTTCCGGATGAAGAAATTATCGGCGATTTGCGTATTTATGCGGAATTGGATAACTTCCCGCAAGCATTGGAACAGTTGGCAGATGATTGGTTGGAAAACGGCGTACGTGTGATTGAACAAAAGTCTGCCTGGATGAATAACTTTGCCATTTTGATGATTGCCGCGACCGTGGCTTGGGCTGTGGCCGGTACATTTGCCATGCAGGAACAAATGGTTTCCGGTATGGGATTGGCCGGGTAAAGTCCAAAGGCGATATGATCATGCAAAAACGCCCCCGAAAACCGGGGGCGTTTTTATAATATTGTTTACCTTAACGGCTGTTTCCCGGACCAACATATCTGGTTGTTGTGGGTGTTGTAGACGATGTCGGATTCCCCGGACCTGTATACCTGATAGTAGAGGGCACTCCGGTTCCTGCATTACCGGGGCCGGTGTATCTGGAGGTTCCTCCGGCTGTATAGGCATTACCGGGACCGGCATATCCGGAAGTTGTTCCGCGTGTATAGTCATTCCCAGGACCGGCGTATCCGGAAGTTGTTCCGCGTGTATAGTCATTTCCGGGGCCAACATATCTGGAAGTTGTTCCGTACGTATAGTCGTTGCCGGGGCCAACATATCTGGTTGTTCCGGGATAAGTGTAATCATTTCCCCAACCGACATATCTGGTTGTGGTCGGATAAGTATAATCATTTCCGGGGCCGACGTATCTGGTTGTTGTTGCCCGAGTGTAGGCGTTACCCCTACCAACATATCGGGTTGTCGTGCCTTTCTTCTTTTTAGCGACAGGAGCTGGTGCTTCAACCACCGGAGCGGGCGCCACTACAGGTGCTGGAGCCGGGGCGACAGCTACAGGAGCTTGAGCGATAACAGGTGCCGGTGCCATGGCCACAGGGGCTTGCACAACAACCTGAGCCGGTGCCATAACAACAGGAACGGCCATCACGGCAGGAACTGCCCGAACAGAATATCCATAATATGGATGTGCCTCTGCTTTCATCACACCAGAGAAAGCACACATGGCCGACAAAGCTGCCATTGAAGTTGTCGATTTGATATTTGAAAAGAACATACTGACCTCCTTTTACTAAAAGTGCATGGGTTATTATTCCCGATTACAGGCTCATTATAGCATATTTTGGGCACTTTGTCAATTAAATACTTCTAATACATTGAAAAATAATATGTATTTTAATTTTTTTCTTTTATTTTTTCAAAAAATTGATAAAATCGTTTTCCATTTCGGGGGTGAAAGAGTGCCCAGTATTGGGATATTTCTTTTGGATAACCGATACGCCGTAGGATGCGGCTTGCTTTGCAAACTCGTCAGCGAAAAAACGGCGGTTTGCTTGATCTTTTTCCCCGATGGCGTAAAAGAATTTAACGGGGGAAGCATAATCAATCGGGTCATTTCCGCCACTGGCCCCGATGGCGCATTTGACCACTTTGTTGGGATGAGCCAATGAATATCTGCCCACAAATTGGGCACCGGCCGAAAAGCCGGCCATATAAAGATGTTGAATGCGAATTCCTTTTTCGGCGAATTGATCTAATATGGCATTTAGGGCTCCACCAGACCAAGCATTGGGAAATTGATAACTTTCGTTTTTGAGAAAGGCAATATCACCTTCAAAAACAAAAGAAGGGGCAATAATCGGGCGCCCCGTTTTATTCGAAAGAGCAATCCATTTTGGGTTAATCATATGTTCACCCCGCCCGTTTAATCCGGGAACCAGTATCAAAGCGTCCGGTTCTTCTGTTACGTTATTCGGTACATAATAGGCGTAATTTAATGTCCGCCCCTGATACTCCACATGGTGTTGATAGCTGTCGGCCCATCCTTGACGGGTAATCATAACCATCCCACCGCCAATTATGGCCATTCCGATGAAACAAAATAACATTTTGAAAATTTTTGAATTCATGTTTTATTTCCTTTTGATGATAAGGATATGTTATATCCCTTTGTTTTAAAAGTCAACAATTTATGATTTAATAAAATTCCTTGATTTTCGGAGAGGGGTATTTTATGCTTGAAGCAATATTGAAAGAGGTAGCTTATGAAAAAAGTTTTATTTATTTCTTTGGTTATTGTTGTCGGATTAGTTGTTTTGTTCGGGGGACGCGTATCCTATCGCGACAAGGCAGCACAGATGATTATGGTCGGATTTGACGGACTAACACTTACCCCTGATAATCCGATCTATCGGGATATTAAAGATAATCATATCGGGGGAGTTATTCTGTTTAATCAAAAAGGTTGGGACATTAACACAACCCGAAATATTAAAGATACACAACAATTGAAAACCTTGATTGGGCAATTAAATGAAATCTCGAAAGTTCCCCTTTTTGTCGCCATTGATCAAGAAGGGGGGAAAGTTGCGCGTTTATCACCGGAATTTGGTGTTTCAACCTATACCGCGGGGGAATTGGGGCAAATGAATGACCTTGATTTCACTCGGCGTGAGGCCGATAAAACAGCTAAAGTCCTTAAAAATCTGGGCATCAATGTCAATTTTGCCCCGTGTGTGGATATTACTTTAAACCCGAAATCGATTATTAAATTTAAAGATAGGGCTTTTTCGGATGATAATCCGCAAGTGGTGGTTGCCCATGCCGAACAGTTTGTGAAAGCTTATCAGACGACAGGTATTTTGCCCGTTTTAAAGCACTTCCCCGGACACGGAAGCGCAACCGGTGACACCCATGAAGGATTTGTGGATATTACAAATGAGTATCGGGAAATTGAATTACAGCCTTATCAGGTATTACTGCCGAAATATCCGGCTGTGGGGGTGATGGTGGCTCACGTATTTAATCGAAATATTGATAATCGTTGGCCGCTTAGTTTATCGTATAAAAATGTTACGAAAAAACTAAGAGAGGGGTTAAATTTTGATGGGGTTATTTTCTCCGATGATTTACAAATGGGAGCCCTGACGAAGCAACATTCGTGGCATGACATTGTAGTGGCAGCCATTAATGCGGGTAATGATGTGTTGGTGATCGGAAATAACTTATCCTTTGATCCGGATATTGCGGATAAAACCCTTAAAATTATTTTAGAGGCATTGGATAACGGTGAGATTGCACCTAAGCGTATTGATGATGCTTACCGCAAAATCATGCGAACAAAGAAGATGTTAACATCCGATAAGCAATAATTATCGGGTTAGGGCATCAAACATTTCCTTCATTTTTTGAACGGGGGGAATCTTAATATCTTGAGTGTTTATTTTTTGTGCCTGTTCCCCCGCGGCAGACATGATTTTGCCGGCACGATGCAATAATTGAAGGCCTTGTTTAATCATTTCTTCATTTAAATTTTCAATGATTGTTTTTAAAAGGGGGATTTCGGATGATGCGGATTGAGGGTGTTCTTTTTCTGTTTGGCTTCGGCAAATTCGTTCCATCAGTTCTTTTTCCTCCTGAACGGAACGGCGTTTTTCTTCTGCCCATCGGGCGTCTTGTTGGGATAAGAATAGAGGGGTTGACAATTTTTCGCGCTTATCAGCCTTTTTGGGATTTTGTTTGTGGTAGTATGCATAGATAACTTCGCGATTACGACTGTCGCACAAATAGCCGTTGTCCGCCCAATCCAAAATAGTTCGGCCCTGTAATCCGTCTGATTGTTCGACATCGATTTGGTTACTGTCCAGTATCATCCGCACATCAGAGGAAGCCCTCTCTTTATGTAGTGCCATTAAGGTAAAAATTGTCTTTCTTCCGCAAGATTCCCAAGATAAATCCAAACCGTTTTTGAAAAGGCAATTAAAATACTCTTCCCGTCGGTTTGAATTTTCATCTTGGGCAATTTTTTCCATCAAACTGCAAGGGGGTTCCAAAATGGCATTTACATTTAAATTGGGGTTCATTCCGTTTTTGAAAAAGACGTCCAATGATTCTGCCGGTATGGGTTTTAATCCGCAAGAAACATCCACCAAGTGATATACCAATGGCCGCCCGACGGCATCTTTCCATTTTGGATCTGCACCTTGATTAATCATTTCTTGAACTTGGTCGGGTTTTAAATCATTTAGATGAACCTGCCGAAAAGATATTTCGGCTATCCTTCCGTGATCCATCGGATAATATTTCAGATTAAGCCACTCTTTCCAAGAAAAAACACTCATTTTTATTCCTCTATTATTATGGGTTGAGCAGTTTTTTAATTGGGGCGTAGGTGCGGCGGTGATGGGGGGTGATACCATATTGAGCCAGGGCGGCTTGATGATCCTTGGTGCCGTAGCCTGCGTTCTTATCCCAACCATATTGGGGATAGTCTTTGGCAAGATCTGCCATGATGTGATCCCGTGTTACTTTGGCGATGATGGAGGCCGCCGCAATTGAAAGAGATTTGGCATCCCCGCCGATAATTGCCTGCATCGGCATTTTCCAATTCGGTAATTTATTGCCGTCGATCAGAGCATAGGCAGGTGAAAAGCCTTTGGCAATAACCGATTCCATGGCACGGTGCATAGCCAGAAAAGAAGCCCTTAAAATATTAATTTCATCGATTTCTTGGGCGCTGGCCTGACCAACCCCTACGATGGCGTTTGATTGCATAATCAGGGGAAAAAGTTTTTCCCGTTTGGTAGCGGACAGTTTTTTGGAATCATTGATGGCGCTTGCCAATTCTGCGGATATTTTAAAATTTGGCCAACAAACGCACGCCGCAACAACAGGTCCACACCATGGGCCGCGACCGGCTTCATCAAAACCGAAAATAAGGCCTTGTGCCCCGCATTGATGTTCAAATGAAAAATCAGGCATGATTCAAATAGGAAAGAACTTTATCGTAAGCAATTACTTTTTTTACAGGGCCCAAAGTAGCCAAGGTCGGCCTACCGGAAAAAATTCGTTTGGCTAAATCCGCCATCTGCTTTGATGTAACGGCATCAATTTTACGAATGCTTTCTGCATCCGGCACAACACGGTTATAGATAATCATATCCGTTGCATTGCTTTCGGCATGCGTGCTCCAATTTTCGGCACGCATCAGAATACGGGCTTTGGCCCTGTTCTTGGCGCGTATGATCTCATTTTCCATCAGGGTTTCGGGGAGTTTATTGATTTCTTCACACAAAACCGGCAACAATTCCGCCACTTCCGTTTCGCCGGTGCCGGCATAAATGCCGAATGTTCCCGTATCTGTTTCCGGTGAGTTAAAGGCATAGATTGAATAGACAAGTCCCCTTTTTTCACGGATTTCTTGGAACAGACGGGAAGACATACCACCCCCAAAGACAGAAGCCAGTATCGCCGCGGTGTAGTAATCTTTATCCGTATAAGAGCATCCCTCAAAGCCGAGGATTAAATTAACTTGCTCATTTTCCTTGGTGCGACGAATATCCCCGCCGACATAGCGGGCAGACACCGGCTTTTCATTTAAGGGGCCGGAAATATGTGTAAATGATTTTTCACAAGCATCAACAAATTCGTCGGCATTGATGTGGCCGGCGACACTAATGACCAAGCGATTCGTTGTGTATTGGTGGCGCATATAGTTCAATAATTTCTGGCTTGTAACGGCGCGCACATTTTTCGGTGTTCCTAAAATTGTCCGACCCAACGGTTGATCGGGGTAAGCCGTTTGATGATATAAATCGAAAATCAGGTCGTCAGGGGTATCGTTACTCATGTTAATTTCTTGAATAATAACGCCCTGTTCTTTTTTAAGTTCATCTTTATCCATGATGGAATTTTGTAAAATATCTGATATGATATCAAGCCCCAATCGCCAGTCTTTTTTCAGAACTTTTACATAATAGGCCGTCATATCTTTACCGGTATAGGCGTTGACAAGACCGCCGACATCTTCGATTTCACGCGAAATATCAAAGGCTGTACGCGTCTTTGTCCCTTTGAAAGCCATATGCTCCAATACATGGGAAATACCGTTTATATCCGGTGTTTCGAATCGAGCCCCGACGGCAACCCATACACCCAAAGAAACACTTTCACACTTCGGGTTCGAATCAATGATAACACGAATCCCGTTTTTTAAAGACCGAACTTTTATCATTATTGTTGAATCTCTCCATCAATAATGGTTCTGACTTCCGGTGGGGTAACTTGGCGACTGCCGTCCGAAGTAATGACCATTTTTTCAATGGTTGTTGTCTTAATTACAGTCGGTTTTTGTGGTGTTGCTGGTGCCGGCGCAGGTTCATGCCGGATTACGATTTCCGGTACAATCCGAATCGGTTTTGTTTCAACGACAACCGGTGGTGGTGG